>NZ_CACRUY010000019.1 GCF_902652685.1 Mycobacterium sp. Marseille-P9652 | reverse complement strand
GCCTCCGCGACAAGCCGGCCCCCCGCCGATGCCGCGACCGCCGGCCGGGCCGCCGCCCGCCGCCCGGCCACTGGCGGGCCCGCCTCCCGTGGCTCCGCCTCCGCCTCCTCCGGCACCCGGCTCCTACGCCGGATTGGCCGGTCACGCGATGCTTCACCAGACCGAGCACACCCGCACCTATCCCTGCCCGTCGTGCGGCGGCCAGCTCAACTTCGACATCGCCAGCCAGAAACTGCGGTGTCCCAGTTGCGGCAACTATTCGGACGTCAGCGCGCCGGATACTCCCGTCAAGTCCCGCGAATTGCGCGCCGCGATGCAACAACTCCGGGAGATGCAGCAACGCCAAGCGGGACCCAATGTCACCGGCATGCGGGAGGTCAAGTGCCAGAACTGCGGGGGCACAACCGAGTTCGCCGGTAGCCTGACGGCGACCAAGTGCCCCTACTGCGCGACGCCGATCCAACGCGACGACGTGCACAACGCGCCGGCGCGACTGCCGGTAGACGGCGTGGTGCCGTTTCGCATCGACGAGAAACAGGCCCGCCAGAACATCGAAAAGTGGGTGACCAAGCGCTGGTTCGCACCGACCAACTTCAAGAAGTACCGAGAGATCGGAGCCTTGTCGAGCCTGTACACCGCCTACTTCACCTACGACGCCGAGATCGACACGCAGTACGACGGCGAACGCGGCGAGGACTATGAAGTGCGGGTGGGCACCGACTCCGACGGCGACCCGATATACGAGACGCGGACGAACTGGTACCGCGTCGCGGGGCAGGTGCACAACAGCTTTGCGGACCTTCCGGTCCTGGCCAACGACAGCGAAACCCTGAACCGGAAGCGCATCAAGGAGCTCGAGCCGTGGTCCGTCGAACAGGCCCGGGCGTACTCCGGAGAATTCGTCGCCGGCCATCTGTGCCGCACGTATGACAAAGACGCCGAGCAGGCCCTCCCCGAGGCGCAACAGGAGATGGAGCAGGGCGTCGAGAAAACGGTGCGTTCCGACATCGGCGGGGACCGCCAGCGGATCCACCAGCTCCGCTCCTCGTGGAACTACCTCGGGTTCAAGCACCTCCTCCTGCCGATCTGGCTGCTGACCGTCATGTACAGCGGCAGGCCGTTCCAGGTAGCCATCAACGGACTCACCGGAGAAGTGGCCGGCGACCGGCCGTGGAGCAAGGTGAAGCTGGCGATCGCCATCGCGATCGCGGTCTTGATCGTCATCCTGGCGATCGCCGTTTACGTCTACTTCCGTTCGCACGGTCATCACTCGCCCCCCGCGCCCAGCCACCACGTCCATAAGAGGTAAGCGATGGAAGTCGTTGTGGCACTGGTTTTATTGCTTGTTTTGATTGTGGGTGTGACGGCGGCGGTTGTGGGGGTCGTCCATCGCAACCAACAGCGGGCGATCTCGCGCGACAACGCGTTGATTCCCGGCCGTCCGACGCCCGCACCCCGGGCGTGGGCGGTATCGCACGACCCGGAAGCCCGGCTCCATCGCAGGCTGCGCGACGCGATGGCCGCGCTGCGAGCGGTCAACGCTCTGGACACCGGCTCGACGGTTGTGCTGCGCGCGGATCTGGAGCAGACGGCAATTCAACTCGACGATCACCTCGTCGCCGTCGCCCAACTCGGTCCGACGCAGCGGGAAGAGTTACTTCCCGCGATCACGAAGACGGTAGAGACCATCGAGGCGGCGGTCGGCCGTTACGCCGCCGCCGCGACCATGCCCGACACCAGTGCCCTCGAAGCCGACGTGGCGACGGTGCAACGCCAGCTTGACGTCACCACCGAGCTTCAGCGGCGGCTCGCTCCGTGAGAGTTGCGTGAGGCCAGCGTTGACGCTCGAGCGCCTGATTCGGCTTTAGCGCAGCCGCTTCGGGATTGGCGTCTGCCGAGGCGCGGATATCGAGCCGCTACAAGCCCTCGACGTCGGTCTGAACCTTGAGGGTGCCGGACCATCCACTCATTGAGCCCTTGTTGCAGCCCCCGAGCACTCCATCCAGCTGGACGTCGACCGTGTGGTCGTTGCCCGGACCGTGGGCAACTCTGAAGAAGTGCGCGGGCATTCCCGGGCCTGCCTCGGAATGGCCCTGCTCGACCCCGTCGACGAAGATGTGCACCATCCCCGGCGCACACGCGCTGGGGTCCGCCGTGAAGGTGATCAAGTAGGGGGTCCCGCTGCCGCCCACTTGCATACCCGCCCTGGGCGTGCACGTCTGGCTGTACGGCTGCGGGCAATCCACCGCGAGGTGTTTGGTGTACGTGTTCGCCGACGCGGGGCTGGCCAACGCTAGTGCGGTAAGCGGTCCCGAAATTGCCAGTGCCGGTGCGGCTTTCAGAAATCTCGATGGATGGCTCATGTCCCGAATCCTCCGATGCGACTGTCGACGAGACACCTTTTACACGGGCGGTGTCGCGCAATCACGAACACCGTCAGGGTCCGACAGTATTGACCAGGCCAGCCCCGGCGCATCAGGGTTTTTCCTATATTTTCCGGCGATCCGGCGGCTCCTGAGCTGGTGGCGGTGCGACGAGCCCGGAGACACTGACGCACCCCGGCCCTTCGTGATGCGCCAGTTCGTCAAGTCCGCCGTCTGCACGCCCGACCGGCTGAACTTCACGTTCGTCGGAGCCGCGGAGATGGCCGGCCGCATCATATTCGACCAACTACGTCGCGTCGGCAGGCAGTTGTTCGCAGACGAACCCGCAGTCGCCGGCCGGATCGAGCTGCTCTACAGCGAGATCCTCACCGACGAGATCGGCCACGGCGGCTACTGCGCAACGCGCTGCTCGTCCGCGGAGCGGGCGATCATGCGACGTGTCTACCCCTACATCGGTCGCCTTTTCGCCCGCCAAACCGCGGAATCAGCCTCCTGATCGGCCCGAAGGAGTTGAACGCTCGGCTCGACCGGCCTTTCGACGTCGACGAGCTCGCCGCGGACCTGAAGAACAAGACATATCTTGTCGCCTTCCCGTAGCCGCTGCCCTTCGGCTGCCAGTCTGCCACCGCCGTAACCGTTTCCGTCGGCCTTAGCAGGGCGGAAGTAGTGCCATGCGGGTGCCAATGACCGTCGCGAACATCAATCGTCGCCCCAGCGGCCGTCAGTTATTCAGCCATTGACTCACCCCACCGTGCCCTGAGCAGGTGCCGGTGTGGTGGGTGCTGTAGGAATAGTCGCCGTCACGGCATCGCGCAGTAGCTCCCGGAGGAGGGCCACTCGGTCCGGTCGCGGGACCATCGCTACCAACCAGCCCCGGGACGCCATTCGCCGGCAAGCCGGGTGTTCCATTCGACGGCTGCCCAGGAGATGGATGGGGTATGCATTGGCCATCCGAATTCTTGTAATAGCCCGTGCCGCAATTGGCCAACGATGTGCTCGGCCCGCTCGTGACGATCGCTGGGACCGCGCCCAAGGCGGCCGTTCCGACCACCCCAGCGACGACGAGCACCCGAATCTGAACGCGCATTGTTACTCCGAAAGAACGTCTGTGCATTGGAGGCCTCCCCGAAGGCCGGTCGTGAACGTAACGGTGAAGCGGTGCCGGTCACGCGAGTTTGGAGATTTTCGTCTGACTCACTACTGGCACCCCGCCGGCTGGCACCGTCCTTGCCCGCCGATGGCGCGACGAGTCAGTCGTGACTGCTCTTCAACAACCAACGAGCGCCACTACAGTTTCCTCACAGATTGATACCGATTGATACAGAGCAGTTTTGGGCCCACATATTGATGCACGATGTGCCAGTACGCATGCCGGCATACAGATGCGGGAAATAGTCCCGCACGTCCGTGCACCAACCAGGGAGAGCCATGAAATCCATGAAGTCCATTGCCGTCAGTGCGGCTGCATTGGCCGTCGTCGGCGGTGGCGCCGCCGGGCTGGCATCCAGCGTGTCGGGCATTGTTCCCGCCGGCCTGCCTCAGGTTCACCTGGCCTCCGTCGGCGCGCCGCTGCCGCAGGACCCGCCGCAACCCGCATCGACGATGATTCTGCCGACCTCAGAACAGCTCACTGGCATCCTCAACGACCTTTCCAATCCGGGCGTGTCATACAGAACCAAAGACGGCCTGGTCGAAGGCGGCATCGGGTCGGGCGAGGGCCACGAGATGGATCACGAGCTGCGAGTGGCCTACCGGAACGGGCAACTCCCGCTGTCGTTTGTCGTCTCGAACATCCAACAGAACGGTCCGACGACGGTGATGTCCGATGTGGCTGTCTCGGGCCCGAAGCTGTCGGCCCCGGTTCATAAGTCCCTCATGTTCGTCAACCAGAACGGGAACTGGGTGTTGTCCAGCCCTTCGGCGACCATGCTGGTGCAGGCCGTGGCCGGGCACTGATTGCGCCTTTTCGCCTTTGACGCGCGTTGACGCCTTGCGCGCACACTATCCGCCCGAAAGTTGTTGCGCGAGATCCCACGCGATCTGCGCAAGGGCGCGATAGCGGTCCCGCACGTCTGCTGAGCCGGCCCGGGAGTCGGCCGCGTTGCCGTCGAGCCCGCGCCGCCAGACGCCAGCGGTGATCGACGCAAGGCGGAACATGGAGAACACGATGAAGGCGTCGAGCGAGCGAGGTGGCTCTCGGTCCGCGTGCCGACAGTAACTCGCGACGAATGCTTGCTCATCGGGTATGCCGGTGCCCGTCAAGTCCTCGCCCGCCACACCCCTGGTGCCGCTGAATTCCGGCGAAAGATGATAGGTCAGACAGGTATAGCCGAGGTCGGCCAGCGGATGGCCGATGGTTGCCAGCTCCCAGTCGAGGACCGCGACAATGCGGGGCTCCGTCGGATGGATCAGGACGTTGCCCAGGCGGTAGTCACCGTGCGCAATGCACGCCGGTTCGTCGTCGGTGGGCAGGTGCTCTGGCAGCCACTGCGCCAGCAGGTCCATCGCCGGCATGTCCTCCACACGCGCGGCCTCCCACTGCCTGGTCCACAACGCGACTTGACGCTGCAGGTACCCTTCCGGCCTGCCGAACCCCTCGAGTCCCACAGCACGCCAGTCCACTCCGTGCAGCGCCGCGAGCACCCGCGCGAGGTCCTCGTAGATCGCCGCGCGATGCGCCGGATCGATGCCAGGCAGGGCCGGGTCATGGAAGATGCGTCCGGGGACATAAGCCATGACGAAAAATGCTGTGGCAATGACGGATTCGTCGTTGCACAAGAGCCGCATGCGTGGCACCGGCACGGCGGTGTCGCACAACGCCGACATGACGCGGTGTTCGCGCTCCACGTCATGCGCCCGGGGCAGCAACTTGCCCGGTGGCTTCTTGCGAAGCACATACTCACCGGCGGAGGTTTGCAGGTGAAATGTGGGGTTGCTCTGCCCGCCTTGAAATTGGCGAACCCTCAGTTGACCGTCGAAGCCCGGCAGGTGGCCGCGCAGGTACCGCGCGAGGGCGGCCTCATCAAAGCGGTGCGCCGGTAGCACCGGCACCAGTTCTGCCACACCGTCCATCGGCGCAAGGTTACTTGCCTAAGCAGACGCTCTACGAACGCGAATCCAGGCGGGTTCGATCCGACTCCGTATGGAGAGCGGCCTGACCAACGTGCGGTCCATACACGCCTCGCGTTAGCCGCCGACACCGGTCAGGCCGGCAGCCGACGCGAACGCGCGTAATTCACGCTCGATATCCGGACCCGCCGGCTGATACGCCACTTCGGTGACGCCCAGTGCGCCCAGAGCGGCGATCTTGCGCGGTATCTCGTCCCGCGTTGCAGTCAAAGCCATCGAGCTCGCCATTGGGATCAGCTCGGCGACGTGCGGTGCGTCTCGGGGGTTCGCCTCGACGAGATGGCCGGCGTGGATGGCGAGATGCCGTTCGTGTTGTGGCACAGTCTCAATCGCTTCGCGCCAGCCGCGTCCACCGGGCAGCGGGTCCACCGCCGCCGCGCCGCCGCGTTCGTACATCGCGTGGTAGAGCACCACGGCGGCCGGGCCGGCGGCGGCGATCACCCGCGGCGACGTCAGATCCTCACCGTCGTCGAGGACGGTGCCGAACGCCAGCAACGCGCGCCAGTCGGCTGCCTTAACGGCGTCCGGCTGAGGCACGGCGGCGGAGAAGACGCCGTCGCCCAACTCGGCCGCGACCGCTAACCCCTTGGGGCCGTCCGCGCCGATTAGAATCGGCACATCGAGCGGCCGCCGTGCGCCGAAGCCGGGAAGCTGTAGCATCCGGATCGTCGAGCCGTCCCACGCGGCCGACTCGCCCGCCAGCAGCGCCTTGAGGCAGCGGACGTATTCGGCCACTCGCCGCCACGGCATCGGTCGCTGTCCCAGCGTGAAGCGTCCGGTGAACCCCGAGCCGACTGCAACGGCGACCCGATCGGGTGCCTGGTCGGCGAGCTCGGCGATCGCGGCGGCATTGACGATCGGGTGTCTCAGACTGGGGACAAGTACCCCGGGGCCCAGCCCGATGCGAGTCGTGCGTTCTGCGCACCGGCTCAGCACCATCCACACGTCGGGGTAAAGCGCCGGCGAGTCGTAGAGCCACGCGCGTTTGTAGCCGAGCGCTTCGGCGAGTTCGACGTGTATGTGAGTATTCGACGACGTCGCGAACGCGCAGGAGATTTCCACGGGAGCTGACGGTACTCGCCGCGCAGGCGGACTACTCCCGCTGCAGTCTGTCACCGATCAGCGGGACTAACTGTCAACCATCGCCGAAACACTTTCGCGCATTCAAGCGAGGGCGAGATCAACGGAACCCGTACTGCTGTTGTGGGTCGGGCGGGGGTCAAACCCCACCAGCGGAACTATGAAAGGGCCAATCGGTGCCAGGGGTCTTTGCGAATGCCCATATATGCGATGGTGTCAATCGACACGTTCTTTGTTCTTGACCTGCGAATATGGCCCGTGGTTGCATGCCCGCGTCCGAGTGCGCCCGTCGTCGTTATTCGGGCTTAGCGCACGATTTATGACCACGTCGTGACACGAACGCCTCGATAGACCCCGAATTGTGATTCCGCCCGCAAAAGAGTGCGTGTTCCACTACGCTGGCGGTCCTCGACGGTCGCGGGGGGAGAGATCGCCGTGACGAGTCGAAGGGATGACGTGTTGTGTCGTTTCTGAATGTGGCGCCGGACGCTGTCGGTCAAGTGGCTGGGCAATTGGAGAACATTGGCTCGGCGCTGGCCGCGGCCAATGCGGCGGCCGCGGCCCCGACGAACGGCGTAATTGCCCCAGCCCTCGATGAGGTATCAGCGGCCATCACGGCGCTAATGGGCAACCACGCCCAGGAATATCGAGCCCTGAGCTCCCGCCTGGCGACGTTTCACACCCGGTTCGTGCAGAACCTCAGCCAGGGTGCGGCTGCTTATGCCAGCACCGATGCCGCCGCTGTCGGGGATTTCGTCGTCGGACTGGACCACCAGATTTGGACCAGCGTCTCCAGCGCCTTCGGCCCCTTCAATTCGGGCAACAACAACATTGGCTTCTTCAACACGGGCAGCTACAACATCGGCTTTTACAACGTAGGCAGCTACAACACCGGCTTCTACAACGTGGGCAACAGCAACATCGGTTTGTTCAACGAGGGCACCGGTCACATCGGCATCTCCGGTGGACTGCTCGGGCTGCTTGGCGGCAAGGTCCTTGACATAGTGACTCAGTACTGACGGTTTCTCAACGTGCACGGAAAAGGCTAAACCCCTGCAGGGCAAGCGAGGTATACCCACAAGGCCGCCGCCGCCAGTTTCGGTCGAGTTGTGACATCCTGTCACACTCAGACACATTGCGCCCGAACGGGTTTGGTAACCCCGATTTCGAGCGGGCGCTGACTAGCAGCCGCGTACCTCCAGTCAAGTCCGGGGAGTTGTCGACGGCGATCCTGGACGCGACGCGCACCCTGTTGATCGAAGCCGGATACGGCAGAGTGTCAATGGATAAGGTCGCTGCTAACGCCGGGTGGGAACGCAGACCGTATACCGGCGCTGGCCGTCGAAAGCCCCTTTGGTGGCCGAAGCAGTCATGAGCGCCTATGCGCAAACGGACTTCGCGCTTCCCGATACTGGGGACACGATCGAAGATCTGAGGACCTGGATGCACTAAACCGCCGCACTCGGTGCCGCACCCGAAAACATTGCACCCGTCCGGGCTCTTGCCGCTGCCGCGGCGGAAAACCTTGAAGACCGCGACACCTTGTACCAACAACTCACTGGCCGCTTCCACGGCGCGGTGATGCGCCGGCTACAAACTGGAATTGCGCTGGGTCAGATTCGCGCCGATGCCGACATCGGAGCGGCCGCTGACGCACTGATCGGAGCCACGCTTTATCGCATGCTCAGCGTCACGGCTACGGTCGGTGAGACGATGGGACGTTACGACGGCCTGGTAGACGTATTGATGAGTGGCCTCTCGAAGCGCTGACCCGGCGTCTTGAGTCGCTCGGTAGACGACAGACCTGCAGGCGACGTAATCTCAGGCAGGATCCGCGGCGGTCGAGTGCGGAACCCCGAGTCCTTCCGCCAAGTTCCGCAAGGCGATCTCCGCCAGGGGTAGCTCGGCGTCCACCTCCATGCCCAGAGCCAGCGCCAGGCTGAGATCCTTCTCTCCCAATTCGCGGGTGTGCACGAAGGGCTGGTAGAGGAAGTGGTCCGGGGCGAGCGGCTTGCTCATGTCGTCGCGGAACATCATGGCGCCGGTGCCACCGCTGTGTGCGTCGGTGTGGCGCACGACCCGGCTGAACGCTTGCACATCAAGACCCGCCAATTCGGCGAGTTTCATCGCTTCGCAGGCGGCCGCAAAAGACGTGAAAGTCAGCATGTTCCGCGCCAGTTTCATCCGTGTCCCCGCGCCCGGTTCTCCAGCGTGGACCACCATGGATGCCCACTGCTTGAACGCCGGTTTAACGCGCTCATAGACCTCACGTTCGGCACCCACCATGACCGCCAGATCACCCGTCTTGACCGCTTCCACACCGCCGCTGACCGGTGCATCGATGACGTGGATGCCGTTAGGCCCGAGCTCCGCGGCCAGTTCGACCGCGGTTCTGTGATCGATCGTCGAGTGGATCGCGATGACGGTTCCGCGCTTGGCCCGCGGGGCGAGTCGCGCCACCACGTCGCGAACTTGCTCGTCATTGAGCACCATGACGCTGATGATGTCGGCGGCCGCGACGTCAGCGACGTCGTCGGCGACTTTCACTCCGGCGTCGGCGAACGACGTTGTGGCATCGGGCCGTACGTCGAAGACGATCAATCCCCCGGGCCAGTCGACCAATCGCTTGGCCATCGGCGCCCCAAGGTTGCCCAGCCCAATGAAGCCCAATTTCGGCGTTTGGTCATCGGCCATGGGTGTCCTCCTCGACGTCGCATGATCATTGTGCACGGCAGTCTCAAGCCCGCCGCAGCAGCATCGCGGTAGTTCCGCTGTTGGCCGCTCCGACGCCGACCGCGGCCAGCGTGGCGCCGTCGACCTGTCGCGCACCGGCCTCGCCACGGACCTGCACGCATGCTTCGTGCAGGTGCCCGAAGCCGTGTAGGCGTCCACCGGACAGCTGCCCCCCGGCAGTGTTGATGGGCAATTGTCCGCCCAGCGAGATGCGCCCGGGTTCCGCGACCCACGCGCCGGATTCGCCGACCGGGCAGAAGCCGAAGTCCTCCAGCCAGCACAGCACGAAGACGCTGAACCCGTCATACAACGATGCCACGTCCACATCGTCGATCGTGAAATCGGTGCGCTCCCAAATCGTGGACCAGCGCGAACTGATGCGGGTGATGTCTTCGCCGCCCTCCCACGTGAACCGGTCGTGGTGGGCGCAGTCGAGGGCTTCGACGGCCACGCCGGGATGATCCAGCGCGGCGACGTGATCGGCACGCGAGATGACGAACGCGGTGGCCCCGTCGCAGGCGATGTCGCAGTCGAACATGCAGAGCGGGTCGGAGACCATCCGCACGCTCAGGTACGCGTCCAGGTCGAGTGGCTCGCGATAGATCGCCGTGGGGTTGCGCGCGGCGTGGGCTCGCTGCGCGATCGCTATCGACGCGAGCTGCTCCCGGGTCAGGCCATACCGCACCATCCGCGCGCGGATCTGCAGCGCCGCCAGGTTGGCCGCCGTCACGCCAAATGGCATCTGCCAACCCAGCATTCCGGCGGGGCGGCCGCCACCAGAGCCGTAGCCCCTGCGCCGGCCGGCCCCCTGGGCGGTGCCCTCCCAGATGCTGCGCCAACACAAGACGTGGTTGGCAAGCCCTCCGGCGACCGCCAGCATCGCATCCACCACAGCGCCGAGCTGTCCGGGGGATTCCACTCCCCCGGCGACCCAGTTCGGCCTGATTCCCAGCGCGTCGTGGATGTCGCGCAGCGACGCCCCGGAGAACCCGAGGCCGGGTTGCGAGGAACCGGGATAGGTTGTCAGCCCGTCGATATCGGCGAGGGACAAGCCCGCGTCGTCGACCGCGGCCAGACAGGCTTCGGCGGTGAGCTCCAGCGGGTCGCGGCCCAACCGGCGACCGATCGCCGACTGACCGATGCCGCTGATGATGGCCCGGTCGGTCACCAAGCTCCTCATCAGCGCTCCGGCTCGAACAATGGGACGAAGACCTCGTCGTCGCCGTCTGTGCGTCGATCGAACGTGACCCGGACGGACATATTTGGCGTGACCTCGTCGGGACGGACGTTCACCAGGTTGGTCAGCAGGCGTGCCCGTTCGTCTTCGACCGGGTTGACGAACGCGATGAGGTACGGCGGCGTGAACCCCGGGAACCATTGGTGGCGGTTCACCGTCCAGGATTCGACGAACCCGCGGCCGCTGAGGTCGACATACTCGGTGGCCGCGTGGTCAACAGGGCACAGCAGCGCGGGCGGGTGACACAGCCGTCCGCAGCTGGTGCAGCGTTGCATGCGCAACACTCCGTCGGCGCCGGCGGTCCAGAAAGGCCGATTCAGGGCCGTCAGCGCGGGGACCGGCCGGTCGGGGTCTGGGATGTGAGTCATGGGTTATGGGCGAATCCGACTGCTAGCCAAACACTCCGGGCGATTGCGAGTAGTCCACCGTCGACAGCTCGGTCATGCCTCCGTCGACATGGAGCACCGTGCCGGTCACGAAGGCCGCGCCGTCTCCTGCGAGGAAAGCCACCGCGGGCGCGATCTCCACGGGGCTGGCGCCACGCTTCATGGGCGAGGCCGCCGCGGTCCGCGTGTAGTTGTCCCACTCGGTGCCGATCAGCTTTTCCTGGGCCTCCGTGAGGGCGAACGGGCACACCGCGTTCACGCGGATTCGGTGTCGAGCCCACTCGTTGGCGGCGACTTTGGTCAGCGCGGCCACCGCGCCTTTGGCCGCCGAGTAAGGAGCGGTGTAAGCGATGCCGGCGAGGGCGGACCCCGAGACGAAGTTGATCACCGATGCCCGCCCCGACTCTCGGAGGAACGGGAAACAAAGCTGCATGAACCGAAAGGTCGCCTTGGGCCCGGTGGCCTCCGAGAGCTCCCAATCCTTATCGGTGACCAGCTCGAGCGCCTTGGGCATCGCGAAGAATTGGGCCGCGTTGACCAAGATGTCGATGCGGCCGCCGCCGGTTTCCGCCGTCTCGTGTACGGCGGCTTCAATCGCGTCGCGGTGGGCCACATTGGCCCTGACGAAGGAGGCCCGTCCGCAGTTGCTGCGAATGCGCTCCACCCGCTCAAGGCCCTTCTCCCCGTTCAGATCGACGATTGTGACGTGGGCGCCCAGTTCGGCCAACTCCTCAGCGACGGCCCCTCCCAACCCCTGAGCTCCGCCGGTAACCAGCGCGTACCTGTCCTCGAGACGAGACAACACCACTCCTTGCCGCGATGTAACAATGGAACAATATCCGTTCTATTATCTAATAATTGCAGATGGTCGTTGCCCCTGCCTAGTGGCACACGCCACGACACGACCGTCCTCGGGGAGCGGTGCGGCTTCCGGACGCAAAGCCGCACGTCGCGTAGCATGAAGAGCTGAGATCAGTGCCCTTGGGTTCGTAGGAGTGAGATGTTGACTGATCCGGTCATCAACGAAGCGGAGGTCGGCGCCGAGGCCGACCGCCGCGACCAGATTCTCGATGCCGCGAACGAATGCTTCGCCCAGTTAGGCATCCACCGCACCAGCGTGCAGGACGTGGCGCGCATGGCCAAGGTCTCCCGTGGCACCATCTATCGTTACTTTGTCGATCGTGATGTCCTCATCGAGGCGGCCATCGAGCATGGCGCACAAAGCTTCTACCGCGAAGTCGCCGCGGCGATCGCCAAGAAGACAACGCTGGCAGAGCAACTGGGCGCGATGGCAGAGACCCACGCCAAAATCCTGCTCGACCACCGAACGCGCAACCGGCTCATGGCCGATGACGCGGAGTTGATGCGCCACATGGTCGCCGACGGCGACGCCGCTGTCCGCCGCACCACCAAATTCTTGGAACCCTATGTCCGCGATGCTCAGAAACGCGGGGAAGTCGGCGCCCAAGTCGACGTCACTGCCGGCAGCGAATGGTTGGCCCGCATCATCTATTCCTTCTCGACCGTCAATCAGGGTCTGACTTTCGATATGACCAAGCCGGCCACCGTCCGCCGCTACGTCGAGAAGTTCGCGATCAACGGCCTGCGCTGACGCATCAGTCGACGGCACGCTCCCTACATCGCCGTCCGGCTGTCGCGGCCCATCGCTGCAGGCTCGGTCGCGAACTCACGCACCATCGCCTGGATCATGTACGACGCGGCGAGCCGTCCGTCCCGGGCGAAGACCCGGCCGTCGCCCTGCACCAGCCCGCGTCCGGACCAAAAGGCGTGGTTGGTGTAGAGCAGCCAGTCCGCGACGTCGACGTCGTCGTGGAATGCAATGGTCGCCTTCATGATCCCGGTCGACAAGGTGGCATGCGCCCGCGCCTCGCCCAGCCCCGGATGCGGCAACATGCCAGCAGCGATCGTCCAATGCGTCGTCGACTGGGCCAGCAACGCGGCGTTCAGGTACGGGGTCGCCGGCGCATCGCGAAAACGCACCCAGGCGTTGACAATCGGCGGGCCCACCCGATCGGGATCCGGGTCGTAGGCACCATCGACCACCCGAATCTCGCGGCCCGTCATCCCAAAGCCCTGAAACGACACCGCCGAATCGGGTCCTGGAACGTCCGGCATGGGCTCGGTGTCCCGCATGACGTCGCCGGCTCCCGAGTCCGCGAGCACCAGACCGGCGCTGCGCAATACGCCCCCCTGACTGATCCGAATCTCGGCCGACGAAAATGACCTGCCCCGCCGCAGCACGTCGACCGAAAGGTCCACGGGAGCGTCGAACGAGGCCGCTTTGAGGAAGATCATCGATGCCGATGTGACGCGTTGCCCGGGCAGCGCTTTCGACGCGGCCACGATCGCCTCGCCGAGCAGCTGGCCACCCTCGACGACATTGCGCTCAGTCGGCCCATGTGCGGGCCCGATGAACAGGTTTTCGGTCACCTGCTCGACGTCGATGATCCTGCACAGCTCGGCGGCGTCTCCCCACAGGGGAAACCGCACCGGAACCGTTGAGCCGTCCGGCCAGTCTTCGACGACAACCACCCGCAGGACGTCGTCATAGAAGGAAACGTGTCCCGCGATCGCTTCAACCTCCGGCAACGGCGTGCGATACGCCCAAACGACGTTCTGGACACCGTCGTTCGATCCCTTGAAGCTCCAATAGCTTGCCCGACCCTTGAAGGGGCACACCGTGCTGTGCTCCGACGGGCTCAACAGCTCCCACCGCACGTCGGCGTCGGGGAAGTACAACCGGTCGCGGTGATCGGTCTCGGTCACCACGAGGCAGCGATCGCTCTCGGCAACGAGCACGTCACCGAACCACACCTCACCTCTATGCGGACAGCGGGTCGCCTCGATGCGGTAATCGGGATAATCGGGCCACGCCGATTCGACTTGCGTTGTCATCACTGTCCTTTCGTCGCCAGCCTCATACCGCACGTCGCGGCGATGACGGTGGACGAATCACGATCTGCTCGAGGCCCACGGCGGGAAAGTTCAAAGCACTGGCGAATGTCCCTGCCAGCAAGTCGGCGACATCCTGGGGCGACATCAATGTCTCCTGCAAGAGGCCGCGCGCGACCCAATCCTGCACGACCGTCCCGAGCAGTTCGGGGTCGAACGCCGCGGTGAACTCTGTCGGAACGGTGCCGCCCACCGCGACGCAGCAGTAGCGGAAGCCGGGATGCTCTGTGCGCCAGGCATTCAGGCTTTCCGCTAGCGCGGCCTTGCTGGAGGAATACGCGCCCAACCCGGCCCGTGGCTGTCCAACGGTCTCGGAGGACAGGGCGCCGACGATCGCCGCCGGCGCTAGCACCGGCAGGCAGCACTTGATGACTTGATGCACACCGACGACGTTGGTCTGCATCACATCGAGCCAGTCCCCGGCGGAGGTGTCGGCGAACATCCGCAACGGGGCGTAGCCCACGGAGACGAACAGCAGATCGATGGCGCCGAGGGTCTCGCGGGCCGTCTCGGCGAGCCGCGCGCAATCGTCAGCGTCGCGCACATCCACACTGACCGCCGTGCCGCATCCGGCTTCCGCGGCAACCTCCTCCAGACGGTCTCGTCGGCGTGCCGCGATGAGAAGATCGGCGCCCTCCTTGCCGGCCCGCACGGCGAATGCCCGCCCGATCCCGGCCGATGCGCCCACCACCGCGACCCGCTTTCCGGCCAACGTCCGTCCGTCCATGTGCTGACCACCGATCGAAGTCGTCTGAAAGCCGTCCGACATGGGGAACAATAGTACATAGTTTGTTCAGTTGAGCGGCTTCCGGCTGGTGTCAGCGGAGCCCATTGATGGCGAAGGTTTCGACGTAGCGCCGGACCGTGTCGGGCTTGGACATGTCGAACGTCTGGGCCTCGTTGACGGTGGAGAATGACCAGATGATGCGAGCCAGCCATTCGCTTGCCGCGGCGACATCGACGCCGGTGCCGACCTCGCCCCGCTCGCGCGCCGCTTGCACATAGGGTTCGAGGAACTGGGTGGTTCGCCGGACCGCGGTGTCACCGTCGGAGATCATGTGCCGCATCAGCTCGGCGTCGTCGGCCATCAGGCGGTTCCTTGTCCGATGGTCAAGAAGGATTCTGGCGTGCGTTTCCGCCATCGCGCCGACCTGCTCCGCCAGCGTGTTCTTCTTGGCCATCGCCGAAGCGACCTCGCGATAGAACCGCTGCGCGCCGAATTCGATGGCGGCGTCGATGAGCACGTTGCGGTCTTCGAAGTACCGGTACACCGTGCCACGCGACACGTTGGCTTTGCGCGCAACGTCTTGGACGCTGGTGCGCTGGATGCCGAGCTGCGTGAAGCATTCGTTCGCCGCCTCGAGAATCTGGTCCCGGCGATCGAATTCCCCGTCCGACAAGAGCTCGGCAGGGGCTGGTTTCGTCGACATGTCGCTCTATGCTACGCGACAAAACGACGCGCCGTGTTCCGTCCGTGGGCCGAGAAGACGCCGCAGGCGGCCATAAAGTAGTCATTGCGACACATGGCGTCCTGCTGTTTAGTATGGCCTCAGTCGGCGATTACGCCAGAAACGAGGGCAGCGCGTGGAGCTTGGCGTGGCGGGACGCAACTTCGTCCTCGTCGGCGGGACGACCGGGATCGGGTTCGCCGCCGCCGAGCAGCTCGCCGCGAATGGCGCCAACGTGGCGTTGCTGGCTCGCGACGGAGACCGCGCCAGGGCACGCGCAGAGCGACTGACCGCGGACTACGGGGTGGGTGCGGTCGGGATCGGCGTCGACGCGGCCGCCGCCGGCGATGGGGTGGACCGCGCCGTCGACCGCGCGGCCACAAGCCTGGGCCCATTGCGCGGCCTGGCCGTCACCGCGGGACCGATGAAGCAGCAGGGACCCTTCCTCGAACACGGCGACGAGTCGTGGGACTGGTATTACCAATTGATTCTGATGGGGACCGTGCGCTCGTGCCGCGCGGTCATCCCGCACCTGCAACGCAATGGGGGCGGGACCATCGTGACGACGGCCGCGTATTCCGTTCGGGCGCCCAAGGTCCTCATTCCGCCTTACAACGCGCTGAAGGCCGCGGTGTTGACCTTGTCCAAGATCCTCGCCAAAACGCATGGCCCGGACGGTATCCGGGTGAACACCGTGTGCCCTGGGCTGTTCGACACCGAGGTGAACGACTTCATCCGCGCCAAGCGGGCAGCGCAATATGGAGTTGCGCTGGAGGACGCGATCTATACGCACCTGGCGAGCAACCCGGACTGGAACATGCGCGTCGCCCTCGGCCGCGGCGGCCGTCCCGAGGAGGCGGGCGAGCTGATCGCGTTCCTGCTGAGCGACAGGGCCGCTTTCATGACGGGCGCGGCCGTCAACATCGACGGAGGCACGGATTTCTGAGGCCCTCAGATCCCGATCTCGTCGGCGAGCAGTCGCCGGTGAAAGGAGGCGTCGCCCAGCAGGTGCCCCGACGACTGAGCGCGCTTGAAGTACAGATGGGCGGGGTGTTCCCAGGTGAATCCGATGCCACCGTGGATCTGAATGTTGGCGGCGGCGGCCCGGGCGTACGCCTCCGAACTGCACGCCTTGGCCAACGACGCCACCGCCGGCAATTCGGGCGAGCGTTCGGCAGCGGCCCGCACCGCGTAATAGGCCGCCCCGCGGGCACATTCGATGTCGAGGAATACATCGGCGCACTTGTGGCGGATGGCCTGGAATGAGCCGATGGGCTTGCCGAATTGCCTGCGTGCCTTCGCGTAGGCGACGGCCATCTCGAGGCAACGCTGCGCGCCGCCGACCTGTTCGGCGGCCAGCGCGGCACAGCCGAGGGCGAGGGTCGACCGCAACACCGCCGCTGCGCCGCCTGCACGACCGACGAGCGACGCGGGCGTCGCAGTGAATTCGATCCGGGCGTATTTCCTGGTCGGGTCCAGGGTGGACAGCGCGCGCCGGGCGACGCTCTCGAAGCCGTCCACAGCGAATAGCGACAATCCGGAATCGGTCTGGGCCGCCACGAACAACACATCTGCGCTGCAGCCGTCGAGGACAAAGACTTTGGCTCCATCGACCATCCAGCCGTCGGCCGTTTCGCGCGCTCGAGCCCGGATAGCGCCTGCCTCCCAGCGGCCAGACTCCTCGGTGACCGCCAGGCTGGCGATCGTGGCCCCTGACACGATGCCCGGGAGGTACCGCTCTTGGGCGCCGCGGTCGCCGGAGCCAAGCAGAGCGCTCGACGCCAGTACCGCCGATGCGAAGTACGGGGAGGGAACCAGGGCGCGCCCCAGCTCCTCGGCGACGACGCCGAGTTCGACGAAGGTGTACCCCTGTCCGCCGAATTCTTCTGGGATCGCGAGCCCTACCAGGCCCAGCTCGTCGGACATCTGCGCCCACAGCGACGGGTCGTAGCCCAGGGGCGATTCCATGTGGCGGCGCACCTGCGTCTCGTCGGCCCTGCTCTCGAAGAAAGAGCGCACGACGCGGCGCAATTCGTTCTGCTCGTCGGTGAATCCGAACGCCATTGCATGGCTCGACATTCAAGACTCCACGGCACTGCGCCCGGTCGGGCGCACCCTCGGCGCTTCAGCGCCCCGGCGCAGGGTACGCAGCCACTCGCCCACGGCGGCGGGGGCCGGTACCGGCGCATCGAAGCGTCCGGGGTCGGCCGCCCAGAACTCCTCCCACGACGGGAACGCGTCATGGAACGAGCCGTCCTCGCTCGGGCCGCCGGGCCAGCGCACCTTCTGCGGACCGATCGGCGGGTCGGTGATGTCGCTGCGGTACCAGAACAGCGGGGTGCGACGCGCGAAATACCAACGGCCGTCCCGTCTTTCGTAGCGGTCGAGATAGGCCAGCATCTCGATGAACCACGCGGTCTCGGTTTCCAAGTCGTTGCGCGAGTAGACAAGTCCGCTCGCGGTGTCGGCGTCGTGGACGTCGATGACGTGGCCGAGGACGCCGTGCGCGCTGCCCAGCAGCGTCGGGCGCATCTCTGCGTCGTACCATCGGCGCATCGCGTCGCGGCCGCCGCGCTTGCCCGGCACACCGACGTCGTCGACGAAAAGATTTGCCAGAGAGTCGAAGTCGCGCATGTCCAACGCCACTGCGTAGCGCGCCGCCAGCTGCCGGATTTCCTCGATGGCCTCCAGCCGGGCGACCCGCGCCTCCAACCCGGTCATGCCAGTTCGCCCGACGTCAGTAACTGCACCAGCCGGGGCTTGTCGATCTTGTTCGTGGTGGTGTACGGCAGCCGATCGGCGTCGAGGAGGATCACCCACCGCTTGGGAACCTTGTACGCGGCCAGTTCCCTCCGGCACGCGGCCGCGAGCTCATCCTGCGACGTGCACCGCCCCTGGTTGAGCACGACCACGGCGCAGACGAGCGCGCCCTTGTCCGTGTCCGGAACGCCGACGACATAGGCGATCCGGACGCCGTCGACGTTGCCGATCACCGCCTCGACCTCGACCGGTGCGACGTTGGCGCCGGAGGTCTTGATCATGTCGTCGGTGCGACCGGTGAAGAACAGGAAGCCGTCGTCGTCCAAATATCCGGCGTCCTTCGTGTGATACCAGCCGTCGTCGTCGAACAGGTCGCTGCGCTGCCGTCCGACCATGCCGCGCATCATGGCCGTGCCTCGCACGCAGATTTCCCCTACCGTCCCATTGGGCAGCTGCACGCCGGTTTCATCGACGATCTTGTGCTGATAGCCGGGTGCCGCAACCCCGAGCGATCCGCGTTTGCTTTCCGGCACCGGTTCGTGTGGTGGCCACCAGGTGTGCGAACTGCATGTTTCGGTCATCCCCAGTTGGGTGATCAGCAGCGTCGGATCGGCAGCTCGCAGTTCCGGCGGCAGCAGGACCTGGTGGTATCCCCCGCGCAGGCTCGACAGATCGGTGGAGGCGTAGTCGGGATGATTCGCCAGCGCCCGGCCCACGTGCGGGAAACCCGTTGCGTACGTCGCGCGTTCGGATTCGAGGAGGCGTAGCACGTCGCCGGCGTCGAACTTGTGCTCGGTGAGGATGGTGGCGCCGGTCTGCATCGGTCCGAGCAGACCGAAGACCAACCCGGCGACCCAGAAGAACACCATCGGGATGTACACCCGGTCGTCGGGTTTCCACTCGTGCTGCGTGGCGACGAAGCGAGAGTGTGCGATCGCGGTGCCGTGCGTGTGGATGACGCCCTTCGGGTCCGAGGTGCTTCCCGATGTGTAGATGACGACCAGGTCGTCGGACGGGCGGACGGTGGATTCGCACGCTCGCAGAAACGCTTCGGGCACGGGTTCCGGCCACACACTCGGCCAGGGCCGCTCGGTGGCGCCGAGCCCGAATACATTGCGCAACTGCGGCAGTCGCTCGAGGTTCAGGGGCGCACCCGGGGCCGGAAACTCACCCGCAGCATCGGCGACCCGCGCCAGCATGTCCTTGCCGAGCAGCGAGTCGACCGATAGCAGGGTGTGGATGTCGGCGTCGCGGAGCAGCCACCTCAATTCCGGCGGCTGAAAGAAGGTGTTGATGGGCACCGCGACCGCGCCAATCCGGGTGGCAGCCAGGAAGGCGACCACAAAGTCGGGTCCGTTGGGCGCGAGGATTCCGACCCGAACGCCTTTGGTGACTCCGCCTCCAAGTAACCGCCGCGCCATCTCTGCAGACCGAGTATCCGCCTGGCCGTAGGTGATCCGTTCGATTGTCCCACCGCCCGCCGACGAGACGACGAAGTCGTTGTCCCCATAGGCGGCGACCAGCCCGGCCAGCATCGACGGGACGACGGGCGCGTACGGCAGCGGGTCGTAACTGAACGTTCGTGCGCATTCATCCATTGCGCGTCATTCCGGAACTCATCGGCTCATTCCACGACTCATTCGACGACCCACCGCGGTTCCCGCTTTTCCGCGAATGCGAGCATCCCTTCCCGGTAGTCGGGATGGGTCAGCTGGTGTTGCAGCACATAGCGATACGCGACGTCGTTGGCCGCGCGCAGCCCGACATCGAGGCTGGCCCACATCGCCTTGATCGACGCCTGGACCGTCGCCGGCGAGAGTTTCGCAATGTCCAAGGCGATTTCGCGCGCCCGCTGCTGCAGCCGGTCCGCGGGCACGACCTCGTTGATCAGGCCGATCTCGTAGCCCCGCTGCGCGCTGATCCGGCCCTGCTTGGTCATCAGCCCGAGTTGCATCACCATCGAGAGCGGCATTCTGCGCAGCAGCACGGCGGGCTCCAGCGCGAACACGTTGCCCACGGCCAGATGCGTGTCGATCAGCTCGGCGTGCTCGGCCGCGATGATCAGATCGGCGTCGGCGACCTGATGCAGGCCGCCGCCGACGACGATTCCGTTGAGGGCGCAGATGACCGGCTTCCACACATTGTGGTGCAGCCGCGAGCCGGGGACCTTGTTGCGGATGCCGCCCTCGGCCGTTGCCCGGATGTCCTGACCCGCGGAGAATGCGCGGTCGCCGGCCCCAGTGATGATGGCGACCCGGATGTTCGGGTCCTCCCGCACCCGCGCCCACGCGATGCCGAGCTCGGTGCGGGTCAGGTCGTCGGTGGCGTTGAGCCGTTCCGGTCGATTGATCGTGATGGTGGCGACCTGCTCGCAGACGTCGAACAGGATTCTCTTCAGTTCCACGACATCCCCTGGCATCGTCTCGTTGCAGTAAACACTACATCAGCATCTGTCTCGTCGTTCCGCATCGACGTCATGGCATCCACTGCCCGCCCGAAACCGAAATGAGTTGGCCGGTGACGTGTTTGGCGGCGGGCGAGCACAGAAAGGCCACCACCCCCGCCACGTCCTCCGGCTCACCGATGTTTCCGGTCACCGTCGTCTTGCGCATCTGCGCCAGCTCGTCGGACGTCTTGCGCGACAACAGCCACGGCGTCGCGGTGGTGCCGACCACGACGGTGTTGACCCGGACCCCATGCACCCCGAGCTGAACGGCCATCAGCCGGCTCAGCCCTTCAACACCGGCCTTGGCGGCCGCGTAGGCCGGCGGCCCGGTGCGCACCCCGTGGGCTGACACCGAGCTGACGTTCACGATGGTCCCGCCGCCGTGGGCGACCATCTGCCGGGCGGTGACCTGCGCCATGACGAAGGTGCCCTTGAGATTGACGTCGACAATGCGGTCCCAGTCCTCGTCCGTCTCATCGAGAAACGTGCCGGGCAGCGTCATACCCGCGTTGTTGACCAACGCCCGAACGGGCCCGTACCGGTCGACCAAGCCGCTCAGCGCGTCCTCGACCGCGCCACGGTCTGTGATCGACACGTTCATCGGGACGAGCAATCCCGATCTCGCCTCATCCGAATCCTCGGCGCGCGCAATGGCCTTCGCGTTCACGTCGATCGCTGCTACCCGGTGCCCGCTACACATGAGCGCGGCCACAATCGATTCACCGATGCCCCTCGCTCCCCCGGTGACGACCGCGAGCGGACGGGAATCATCCGACACGCTTGCCACCCCCTCGTCCCGGTCCGGACGTTGCGACGGTGCGCTCGATCGCGGCGATCGAGGGCCGCACCAACTCCACGGATTCGGCCATCAGTTGGGACAACTCGCCCCGACCACCGGCGGCGACCCACGAATCGATCGCTGCGCGGTTGGCGGCGTTGATCAGCGTCGCGGCCAGCCGAGGCCGCAAGTCCGGTTGGGTGTCGCTGCCCAGCCAGCGCGCGACCTCGGCCGTGAGCTGATCGATCCAGTCCTCGTTGATCCGCAGCATCGTCGCGCGCAGCGCCGGCAGGCTGTGATACATCCGCGCGCGGACCAGGAACATGTCGGGCTGATCGACGATGGCCCGGGCCACGGCCATCGACGTCTCGGCGAGCGCGTCGCACAGGGAGTCAGACCGCGCGGCGCGGAAGCGGCGGATCGCCTCCTGCAGCCGCTCGGCGTAACCGTCGAACAGGATGTCTTCCTTGCTGGAAAAGTGATGGAAGAACGTGCGCGGCGCGACCCCGGCCGCCGCGGAGATCTGGTCGACGGTGGTGCCCTCGTAGCCCTGAGTGGTGAACAGCTCGATCGCCGCATGGATGAGCGCCTGTCGGTTGCGTAACCCGCGGGCCCGTCGTTGGTCCATGCTCACACCCCTGCCAGCGTGGCGGTTCCGGAGCTGAGGGCGACGGCGTCACCCTGCAGCGTCCGGAAACGCACCGAGCCTTCGGTCCGCCAGATCTCCGTCCGCAGCGGAGCATCGAGCTTTACCTGTTTGGAGAACCGGCAGCTCAAGGATGTCAGCGACCGGGGGTTCCCGTCACCGATCCGGTCGATCACCGCCCGCGCGGCGAACCCGAGCGTGCACAGCCCGTGCAGGAAGACGTCGTCGAAGCCGTACTTCCGGGCCGCCTCCGGGTCGATGTGCAGTTGGTTGCGATCACCCGAGAGGCGGTAGAGGGCAGCCTGCTCGGGCCGGACGACGTCGTCGAATATCGCGTCCGGCGGCCCGTCCGGGTCCGGTTCCGCGGCGGGTCCACGGTCGCCGCCGAATCCCCCCGCACCGAGAACCATGGTCTGGGACCTGGCGACGAACACGGTCCCGTCCGGATCGGCGCCGCGGCTGGTCACCTCGACGGCCGCGTGTTTGCCCTTGTCCCAGACCGCCGACACCTCGGCCTGCACCGACATTTCCCCGTCGGCGCCGATCGGCCGGTGTAGCTCCAGCGACTGCGCGGAGTGCACGATCGGATACGTCCCCAGGTCGAGCGCACTGCGCAGATCCTTGACGGCCCACCAGTTGGCCACCAGGGCGAACGTCGGCAGCACATCGGGACCGCAAGCCTCGTTGAGGAGCCTCAGCTCGGACGGCGGGCGGGCGCCCACCCCCAACGCGTACAGGATCACGTCGGTCTCGCCCCAGCGGAAGGTGCTCGGCGGCAACACGGTTCCGACCGCAGAGTCGAACAGAGCCACGACTCTCCCTACTAAACGGATTGACGATATGTGTTCAATCGTGCATTATTGTGGCAGTCAGTGCAACTACTTTTAACGAAGCGAGCGGGAGGGACCGACATGAAGTTCGGCGTGTTCATCCTCGGCGACAAGCCCAACCACCTCAGCGAGCGGGAGGTGCTGGCCAACGTGCTCGAGGAGGCGCGCTGGGCGGAGGAGCTCGGCTACGACGAGATCTGGCTGGCCGAACACCACTTCTCCCCCTACGGCATGCTCCCGGACCTGCCCCAAGTGGCGACCGCCATCGCCGCGCAGACCGAGCGCATCCGCATCGGTACGGCCTGCATGGTGGCGCCCTTCCACGAGCCGATTCAGTTGGCCGAACGGATCGCCTTGGTCGACGTCCTGTCCGGCGGGCGCTTCGACGCCGGCTTCGGGCGCGGCTATCAGGCGCACGAGTTCAAGGGCTTCGGCATCTCGATGGAGGAGGCCACCGGCCGGTACCAGGAGTGCGTGGAGATCGTCAGCCGCCTTCTGGCCGAAGAGAACGTCAGCTTCCACGGCAAGTACTTCCATCTGGAGGACGTCACGATCTACCCGCGGCCGGCGCAGCAGCCGATCCCCGTGTGGGGCACCGTGATGAAGACGCCGTCCAGCTTCGAATGGCTCGCCGAGAAGGGGTTCGGCGCGATCATCGGCAACCCCTATCAGGTCGACCCCGATCTGCAGGGGGCGCTGGACATTTACCTGAAGGTCCAATCGGAAAAAGGACTGGACGCCGCCACCGGCCACGTGTGGGCGCTGCTCAACGCCTTCTGCCACCAGGACGACGCGTTCGCGCGCAGCTACCCCCGCGAAAGCGTCGAGCTCTCCATTCAGACGCATCGCAAGTATTCGAGCCCGTTCGAGCGCGGCGGCGAGATTCCGGCCGACTACAAGGCCTACTCGGACTGGTTCGAAAAGCACGACAAGCAGAGCTACGAACAGGTGCTGAATTCGCACCTCACGCTGATGGGTGACCCGGACCGCATCGTCGAGAAGATGCGCACCGTCATCGACATGGGCTGGCGCAACATCATTCTGCGCATGTCGCGCGGTGGCGCCATGGACCGCACCAAGGTGTACGAGTCCATGAAGTTGTTCGCCCAAGAGGTGATCCCCGCGGCGACCGAGCTCGCGGCAGCCGCGGCTTGAGCCAGCAACTCGCCGATCGCATCCGCGCGGTTTTCGCCCTCGACTCGCGGGCGCCCGCGATCGAGTACGAGGGCCAGTGGATTGACTGGCAGGAACTGTCGGACGTCGCCGCGGACGTCCAACATTGCTTGGGCTCAGTCGGTTTGGGGCGGGGGTCACCCGTCGGCCTCGTGCTGCGCAATCATCCCGCTATGGTGGGGGCCCTGCTCGGCGTGCTGCTGACCGGCGGTTGCGTGGTCACGATCAACCCGTCCCAGGGTGACGCCGGGCTCTGCGCCGACATCCGCGAGCTGCGGTTGCCTGCGGTCGTGGCGTTGCAGGCCGACTGGGAGCGCGCCGGAATCGTCGACGCTGCCGCTGGGGCGCTAGGTATTCGGGCGTTGAGTGACGCGGCCAGTGCGGCCGTTGTGGACGGGCTGGAACATCCCGGACCAGGCCCGTTCCGTCCGCCCGCCGAAGGCGTCGCCGTCGAGATGCTGACGAGCGGAACCACGGGGCCGCCCAAGCGAATACCACTGACCTACAGATCGTTTGAACAGACCGTCGCAGCGGCCAGCGCGCATTACAGTGTTGGGCGCGGGCGTGACTCGGAACTCAAACTCCGCTCGGGTGTCGCCATCGTCTCCTCTCCCCTGGTGCACATGTCCGGGCTGTTCCGCACGCTGCTCAACATCTGCGAGGGGAGAAAGATCGCGCTCCTGGAGCGATTCCGCGTTCCCGACTTTGTGGACTTGCTACTCCGGCACCGACCGAAGGCCGTGAGCCTGGTGCCGTCGGCCATGGCGATGGTGATCGACGCGGGCGTGGACCCGGATGCCTTTTCGAGCGTCGAGGTGGTGACCTCGGGAACCGCGCATCTCCCGGTCGAGCTGCAGACGAGGTTCGAGTGCCGCTACGGCGTCGCGGTGCTGCCGTCCTACGGGGCAACGGAATTCGCCGGCGGCGTGGCCGGCTGGAACCTCGCCTTGCATCGGCAGTGGGCGACCCTCAAACGCGGAAGCGTCGGGCGCCCGCAGCGCGGCCGGGAGATCCGCGTCATGTCTGTCGAGGACGACTCCGAGATGCCACCCGGCGAGCAGGGCCGCATCGAGGTTCGCACCATGGGCGGGGAATGGGTGCGGACCACAGACCTCGGCCGGGTCGACGCCGACGGGTTTGTGTTCATCGACGGGCGCACCGACGACGTCATCATTCGCGGGGGTTTCAAGGTCAATCCGGCCGAGATCGTCGATGTCTTGCGTAGCCATCCGGCGGTCCGCGATGTAGGCGTGACCGGCCTGCCCGATGAACGGCTCGGCCGCGTGCCTGTCGCGGCGGTCGAGTTGACCGAAGGCGCGCGCGCCACGCCCGAAGACTTGCTCGCCTACGCGCGTGAACGATTGAGCCGTTACTACGTTCCGGCCCGGCTGGTCATCGTCGAGGAGTTGCCCCGCACACCATCGCTCAAGGTCAGCCAACCAGGGCTGAGCGAGCTCTTCGAAGGGACAGAAAATTGACGACCCGAGGTGTGGCCGCCATTGTCGGCGTGGCCGAGGAGGTTTCGGCAACCGGGGTGATCGACGTTCCGCTGCGCGAGCTCGAGGCGCGCGTGATCACCGCCGCCCTGGCAGACGCGGGTTTGTCGCTCCGCGAAGTCGACGGGTTGTGCACCTGCACCGGCGGCACGCTCATGCATTCGGTGGAGCTGGCCGAGTACCTGGGGATAGCGCCGCGCTTCACCGACGCCACGCAGATCGGCGGCGCCAGCTACGGGTTGTACGTCGAGCACGCCGCCGCGGCGATCGCAGCCGGCGAGGCGGAGACGGTCGTGATCGTCTATGCCTCGACGCCGCGCGCCGCCCGCAAGCGTGGTGAAAAGGGCCTCGGCGTCTTCGCCACTCCCGAGCGCCTGGAGTGGGAGACGCCGTTCGGGGTGATGCTCCCGATCAGCGCCTACGCCCTGGCGGCCAACCGCCACATGGCGACGTACGGGACGACACCCGAACAGCTGGCGCAGATCGCCGTCGACACCCGGCGGTGGGCCGCGCTGAACGAACGAGCTCACCTGCGCGAGGCGATCACCGTCCAGGACGTCCTGGGCTCGGGCTTCCTCGCCGAACCGCTGCACAAGCTCGAGTGCTGCCTGGTCACCGACGGCGCCGCGGCGCTGGTTGTCACGAGCGCCGAGCGCGCACGCGACCTGGCCAGGCCGGCGGCCTTCGTCCTGGGTGCGGCGTCGGCGGCCTCGCACGCGATGATCTCCCAAATGCCCGACCTCACCGTCACGCCGGGGGCGCTCTCGGGGCCGGCCGCCTTCCGTGCCGCGGGCCTCACCCCGGCCGACATCGACGTGGTCGAACTCTACGACTCGTTCACCATCACGGTGTTGCTAGCGCTCGAGGACTTGGGCTTCTGCGGCAAAGGCGAAGGCGGTCCGTTCGTCGCGGACGGGACATTGGGACCCGGGGGTGCGCTGCCGGGTCAGACGTCCGGCGGTGGCCTCGCCTACACCCACCCCGGGGCGTTCGGGGCCTTCCTGCTCGTCGAGGCCACACGCCAGCTGCGGGGTGAATGCGGCGAGCGCCAGGTTCCGGAAGCGAAAACGGCTGTCGCACACGGCACCGGCGGGGTCCTCTCGGCGACGTCGACCGTGATTCTGGGAACGGTGGCCACGCTGTGACCGATACGCTGCCGGTCCCCCAGCCCAGCCCGGCGTCCGCACCCTTCTGGGACGCAACCCGGCGTCACGAGCTGATTGTCCAACGATGCGAGTCGTGCGCGCGGCTGGTCTGGTACCCGCGGTTCGTCTGCCCGCACTGCGGCGGTTCGTCGCTGACGTGGGAGAAGTTGAGCGGCGACGGGGTCGTCTACGCGGTCAGCGTGCACCACCGCGCCGCGCTCCCCGCACTCGCCGACAAGGTGCCGTATTCGGTGGTGCTCGTCGATTTGGATGAAGGTGTCCGCATGATGTCGAACGTGTTCGGCCGCCCTCCCGCGGTCGGTGACCGCGTCACCGTGGCGTGGGTGCCGCTCGAGGACGGCCGCAACCTCGCTGTCTTCGAACCGAAGTGAGTCCTGACAGCGCGCTGCGGCGCGCCCGCGAAGAGCTCGTGCTCCGGCACGTCGCGGCCGAGAATGCGCGCGACATCGAGGCGGCGATGGCCACCTTCACCCATCCCCGCTACGAGATCATCCCTACGGGAACCGTTTTCGATGGCGACGAGGCGGTCCGCGCAATGTTGTTGCAGCAGTGGGCGGATCTCCCGCTCCTGCAATACTCCGCCGAAGGGCTCTACCACGGCGAGGACGGGCTGGTCGTGGAGACGCGGACGACCGCGCCCGGCACACCGCTCGACATGTTGAGCGTCAATCTCTTTGGTTTCCGCGGGCGCGATCTCGTCCTGGAACGGTGCTATTTCGACCGGATGCTGCTCACCGCGCAACTCGAGTCGATCCGCACGCCCTAGTCCCCGACAGCGTCACGGACCGCCCTGACAAGGGCGGGCATCTCGCGGTCCCGGTTCGCGTCGGGCAGGGGCCAGCGCGTCATCCGCAGATCGGTCACGCCTGCGTTCGCGAGCGAGGCCGCTTCCGCGGCGGCCGCCGACAGGTCGGGCCGGCCATCGGCACTTGTCTGGACACGCAGCGTCCCGGCAATACCGAACCCGTCAGGGTCGCCGCCGGCGCGCTCGACCGCGGCGCGCATTCGACGTATTCCCTCCGCGACATCCCTCGCGTCGGGACCCCACGGGATCCAGCCCCGTCCAAAGCGCGCGAGCCGGCGAGCGACCGCTCGGTTCACCGTCCCGCTCACCCAGAGCGGAATCCCGCCGGGCTGCACCGGTTTCGGCATCTGGTGTATCCGCTCGAAACTCAGATCGGACGAGTGGTAGCTCACCTCGTTCTCCCGCCAGAACCGCTGGCATACCTCGAGCGTCTGGTCCAGGATCGCCCCGCGCCGGTCGAAGTCCACCCCGGCCGTGTCGTATTCCTCGCGCTGCCAGCCGACCCCCACGCCGACATCGATGCGGCCACCGGACAGAACATCCATCGTCGCAAGGGTTTTCGCGAGGACCGCGGCCGGACGCAGCGCGGCGAGCAAAATGTTCGTGCCGAGCCGGATTCGCTCGGTCCTCGCCGCCAGGTAGGTCAGCGTCGTGAGCGGTTCCAGCCAGTGCCCGTCCGGTCCGGTCGGTTGGCGACCGCCTACCGTTCCGCCGGTCCGCGGATCCGCGTACGCGTCCATGTTCATGCCGAACGCGACGTGCTCCGATACCAGCAGGCGGTCGAATCCAGCCTGCTCCAGCAGCTGTGCCCATTCGGTCAGGTGATTCCAGTCGGACGGCGCCTCCGCCGAGTACGACGGAATCCCCATTGAAAGCTGGATCAATGCCATCAGCTGAGATCTCCGATCGACGCAGGCCGATCTTCGGTCGCATCGACGACGACCCGGCGATGCGCGATCCGCCACTGTCCTTCGCCGTCGAGCGAGTATTGGTCCAAGTAGCGGATGTGCATGACGTGGTTGCGACCGTCCGGCTCGCCACCACGAAAGTGATTGGCAGTGCAGTAGGTTTCGCCGACCGCCGACTTCCCATCGACGACATACAGTCCCTGCGCGACCAGGTGTGCCGTGCGCGGCCAGCGCGCGACGATGTCGATAACTCGTTTGATTTCGCCGTGTCCGGTCAGCGTTCCGGGTTCGCGCCCGGGCCTTTCGACGAGCATGGACGCGTCGGGTGCGAACACCGCCAGGAGGGCGTCGCGATCTCGGCGATCGACCGCCGCGGCATACCTGCGGGAGAGCGCCTCGAGTTCCGCATGGGGAACTGCCCGCGAGATGTCCATCTGCTTCCCGTGCCGGCCGGATAGAGACCCGTAGACGATACCGCCTGAGGTTGTCGGGTCAGCGGCCGGCGGTTTCGGTGCGCGCCTCGTCGGAGGGTCGTGCGCCGAACCGTGGGACTGTGACGAGCTCGCCGCCGTGCGCCTCGTTGACGGCACGCTGCAGCGGTATCAGCAGCGGTACGAAGAGGAGTTGGTCGGCGACCATCGGCGTCAGCAGTCGGTTGTGGACGAAGCCGAACGAGCTCTTGGTGATCGGGTCGGCCCAGCCGATGGTGCCGCCCAGACCGGCGTGCCCGAAGCCCCGCAGGAGACCCGGTACCGGTGATCCGTGGTACCCCAGGTGAAACGACATCGGGAAGAAGACGTTGAGGTCTGGCCGAAGGCTGCGCCTGCCCGTGAGCGACGCGACCAATTCCTGCGAGAGGAATCGCTGCCCATCGATAGATCCGCCGTTGGTGAGCGCCCCATACATCTTGGCCAGCCCGCGGGCGGTCACCACCGCGTTCACCGCGGGGATCTCGCTGTCCAGCAGCGCCATGTCGCCCTGTACCAGCGAGGTGATACCGGGTACGTAGGTTGCGCCGAGCGGACCCGGAACCGGCAGCCTGGCCATGAGCGAAATCAGCCGGCCAAGCACCGGCCCGCCCGAGAACCGTTGCGGGAACATCGTCTGCGCGGCCTTCGTGGGCGCATCGGCCGGCGGACGCCCGAGGTGGATACCGTCGGTGTCCAGTGGTTGCGCGACTTCCGTGCGGAAGAGCTCCCGCATGCCCTTGCCGGTGATCGCGCGGGCCAATCCGGATGCCAACCATCCGAAGGTGAACGCGTGGTACGCGGCTCGACCGGCGAGACGGTCAACCGGCGCCGCGGCCAGCCGCTCTTCCATGAATCGGTGATCGAGCAACTGCTCGGCCGTGACGGTCCCGAGCCGGGACAGGCCGGTCGTGTGCCGCATCATGTCGCGCACGGTGATGTCGGACTTCCCGTTGGCGCCGAACGCGGGCCAGTACTGCGCGATGGGGTTGTCGTAGGAGAGCAATCCACGGTCGGCGAGCCGGTGCAGGACAGTCGACGCCACGCCCTTACCCGCGGAGAAGACCATCGCGCCGGTGTCCGCGGACCAGGGCACCCGCCCCTCGCGATCCGACCGGCCGGTCCACACGTCGACGACCGGTTGGCCGTCGACGTAGACCGACAGCGCGCCACCGCCATACCGGGGACCGGGAAAGAGTCTGGCGAAGGTTTTCACTGCGCAGGCAAAGCGGGGGTCGGCGGCACCGTGCACATTGGTGGGCAGGCCTTCACCGGCTTGTAAGGCTGGGCGTGCGGGCATCGAGGTCGAAGTTCTTCCTGCCGGGAGCCGTCCATCGGACGACTGAACAGATATCGTCATATTGTATTGTATGCTCGTCGGCGGAGCGCATCGCGAAGGAGTGGTGATGGCCACGCAGGTAGACACGGGAACCCGGGCACTGAGCAGCGACCGTGCCGTCGAGTTGTACCGCCTCATGAGCAAGGTGCGCCACTGCGACCAGCGCGTCCGAAAAGGGCTGTCGTCCGGTGAAATCGCGATGAGCTACTGGCCGGTGGACGGTCAGGAGGCGATGTCGGCGGGGGCCGCGCTCGCCCTCTCGAGCACCGATCAACTCGTCACCACCTATCGCGGACTCGGCGACGTCGTGGCCAAGGGCATCGACCTGCCCGGGTACTTCGCCGAGATCCTGGGCCGCGGCACCGGCCTGTCGAAGGGCAAGGCCGGCGCGATGGGCATCTACGACCCCGAGCATGGCATCGCCTGGACCACCGGCATCGTGGGTGCGGGTCCCCTGATCGCGAACGGGATCGCGCTGGCGGAGGCCATCAAGGGCAGCGACCGCGTGGTGCTGGTGAGCTTCGGCGACGGGGCGACCAGCATCGGCTACGTCCACGAGGCGATGAACATGGCGGCGCTGTGGGCGCTTCCGGTGGTGTTCTTCTGCCAGAACAACGCCTGGGCCGAGTGCACGCCGGTGGCCGGGTACACCCGAACGGCTCGACTGTCCGACCGGGCCGCGGGCTACGCGATGCCCGGCGTCACGGTCGACGGCACGGACCCGCACGCGGTGTACCAAGCCGTGTCCGAGGCGGCCGAGCGGGCTCGCTCCGGGGCCGGCCCGTCGTTCGTCGAAGCCGTCGCCTACCGCCTGCAGGGGCACTACTTCGGCGACCAGATGCCGTATGCCGACCCGGACGAACTGGCCGCCAGGCGCGCCGACCCGCCCTTCGCCCGGTATCGGCGGCGGCTCGTCGAGGAGGGCCTGGCCGACGAGGCCGACCTCGACCGCATCGATGCGGAGCTGGTCGCCGAGATCGACGCGGCCTTCGCCGCCGCGCGCGACGCCGACCCCCCCGATGCCGATGAACTGACCCGCGACGTGTTCGCCGCGGACGGCATCGAGATCGCGTCGCCGGTAACGGAGCGAGCCGCGATTCCCCAGGGCGAAACGGAGACCCTGGGCCTCGTGCAGGCGATTCACCGCACCCTGGACCGCGCGATGGCGGCCGACGATTCGATCGTGCTCCTCGGGGAGGACATTGCCGACCCGTCGGGCGGCATGTTCAAGATCACCGCCGGGTTGTCGACGAAGTACGGCAGCCACCGGGTGCGCGACACCCCGATCGCCGAATCCTCGATCATCGGGGCCGCCGTGGGTGCGGCGCTGGGCGGCCTCCGGCCGGTGGCGGAGCTCATGTTCGTGGACTTCCTCGGCGTGGCCATGGATCAGATCGCCAACCACGCCGCGAAGATCCGGTACATGTCCGGCGGCCGGCAGGGCGCACCGATGGTCATCCGCGCCATGGTGGGGACGGCGGCCGGCCCGCAGCACTCGCAAGCGTTCGAGGCGTGGGCGATGCACACACCCGGCATCAAGGTCGTCTGGCCCAGCACCGCCGCCGACGCGGTCGGGCTGCTCAACGCCTGCCTCGGAGAAGACGATCCCTGCCTGTTCATCGAGTCGATGAAGCTTTACTACGGCGGCGGCAAGGGCCCCGTCCCGACGACCGACTACGTGATCCCGCTCGGGCAGGCCGACGTCAAACGCGCCGGCACCGACGTCACCATCTGCACCTACGGCAGCCTGGTGCACGCCGCGCTCGACGCCGCCGACCAGCTTGCCGCGCAGAGCGTTTCGGTGGAGGTGGTCGATCTCCGCACGCTGGTGCCGTTGGATCTGGCCACCGTCCTCGAATCCGTCCGCAGAACCCGTCGGCTGGTCGTCACCCACGAATCCGTCGGATTCTGCGGCCCGGGAGCCGAAATCGCCGCGGCCGTCGGAACGGATCTTTTCGGCGTGCTGGCGAGCCCCATCCAGCGCGTGGCCGGCACCTACACGCCCGTGCCGCGGGCGGCGACATTGGAAGCCGCCTGCCGCCCGGACGCCGCGCGACTGGTCGAAGCGATCAGGGGGATCGTGTGACGGAGGTGCGGATGCCGAAGCCGGGCGACGCGATCACCGAAGCGGAGGTCACTCAGATCTACGTGGCCGACGGGGCCCAGGTTTCCGAAGGGGATCCGCTTTACCAGATCGCCACCGACAAGGTCGAGATGGACATCGAGGCGCCCGCCAGTGGCCTCGTCACCTGGAAGATCAGCGCCGGGGCAAGCTATGACGTCGGTGAACTGCTCGCCGTGATCGAGGCGCAGTGAGCGCGCTACCGGATTCCGTCGACGTCGACCTCTGCGCCGCCGAGCTCAAGGGGCGCATCGACGGCGACACCCTGACCGTCACCATCAACCGACCGGAGAAGCGGAACGCCGTCACCGCCGACGGTTATCACGGGATCAAGCGGGCCGCGATGATCGTCGCCGACGAACCGGACCTGAATTTCCTGGTGATCACCGGGACGGGCGATGTGTTCTGTGCGGGCGGCGACATGAACGCCGTGGAGAATCCGGATCGCAGCTGGGACGCGTTCACCGAGTCCTACGACGGCACGCCATTCGAAACACTGGGCAAGATACCGAAACTCGTCGTCTGCGCCGTCAACGGCATCGCCATGGGCGGCGGCTTGGTGATGACGTTGTTTGCCGACCTCGTCGTCGCGTCCGACCGCGCCCGGTTCCGGGTCCCGGACCTGACCCGCGGCGTGTATGAGGCGTTCGTCGCCGCCCGCCTGCCGCAGCGGCTGGGCACGCTGAGGGCCAATCACCTTATCTACGGCAATGATTGGGTCGATGCGACCGAAGCCGAGCGACTCGGTCTGGTTGGTAAAGTTGTCCCGCACGACTCCCTGCGGTCGGAAGTCGATGCGTTGCTCGAGCGAGTCCGAAAGACTGGCCCCGTCGCCCGCGCGGCCGTCAAACGCGAGATGGCGCGCGCGCTCCCGCCCGTCGACGTGACGGGCTACTGGTCGTCGATCGGAACCGCCGAACAAATCGAGGCCTTTACGGCATTCCTGCAGAAGCGATCGCCGGATTGGGCGGTCAGCCATGACCGCGACGCGTTCGTTCAGACCAGACGATCCGCGTGGCTGGCGCCGCGCGAGGATGGCTGACCGCCCATGACCGAGCTACCGCAAGGCACGTCGGAGTTGACCGGGTGCGAGGAGATCCTCGTGGCCACCGACGGTCCCGTTCGGATCGTGACATTGAACAACCCTGACGACGCCAACGCAGTCAACAACACAATGCACACGGCATTCACGAGGCTATGGGCTGATCTTGCTGAGGATCCCGAAGCACGCGCGGTGCTCATCACCGGCACGGGCGACTACTTCTCCGCCGGCGGAAACCTCGTGGAGTGGTTGGAAACCCACGTCAACAACCCGGTGACGCGGCGCGCCGGCATGCGCGACGCCCGCCGCATCGTCCGCGACATGATCGACTTTCCGCTGCCCGTGGTCGCGGCCGTCAACGGGCCCGCGGTCGGCTTCGGGTGCAGCATCGCGGTGTTGTGTGACATCGTCCTGATGTCCGACCGCGCCTTCTTCGCCGACACCCACGTCGCGAGCGGACTGGTCGCCGGTGACGGTGGATCTGTCTTGTGGCCACTGCTGATGAGCCTGCTGAAGGCCAAGGAGTATTTGATGCTCGGCGAACGCATCAAGGCCGACAAGGCCGTCGAGTTGGGCTTGGCCAACCGGGTCGTACCGCACGCGGAGATCAAGCAGGAGGGGCTCAAGGTGGCCCACCGACTCGCCGCGCTGCCGCCAAGGGCGGTACAGGACACCAAGCGGACGCTGAATCTGCACGCCCAGCGCGCGATCACCGGCATCCTCGAATACGGCATCTCGGCCGAGACAGAGTGCTTCACCACACCCGAGCATCGCGCCGCCATCGACAAGTTCCTCGGGCGACAGTGACAGTCAGCGATCCGCTGATCCGTCGGGAAGACCGCGACGGCGTCGCCGTGGTGCTGCTCAACCGGCCGCGACAGCGCAATGCCCTGCGCTACGAGTCGTGGACCGAACTGTCGGACGTCCTGCACAGCGTCGTCGCGGATGACGTTCGCGGCGTCGTGCTGGCGGGGGCGGACGGATTCTTCTGCGCGGGTGGCGATCTGAAGACGGGGCCGGCCCACGGCAGTGGCCCGTTGGGCCCGGCCGGGCGCGTCGAACATGCCCAACGGGTGATGGAGCAACTCAAGGCGGTGCCGGTGCCGACCATCGCCGCGGTCGAGGGCGCCGCTGTCGGCCTCGGATGGAGCCTGGCGCTGGCGTGCGACCTGGTGGTGTGCGCGTCCGACGCCTACTTCGCCGCCCCGTTCGTGGCCCGCGCCGTGGTTCCCGACGGCGGGCTGGCCTGGCGCCTGACCCAGCAGCTGGGGAGGCACCGCGCGGCTTCGCTGCTGCTGCGCGGAGCCCGCCTGTCGGCGGCCGAGGGCGAGCGCCTGGGACTGGTCACCGATGTAGTGGAGCCCGGTTCGGCGATCGCGTGTGCCGAAGCCATCGCCGGGGACCTGGCGCGAGCCGACGCCGGGGCGGTCGAAATGACCAAGCGCCTCATCAGCTCCGCCGAGGCCGCTCAGCTCGCCGCGTTTCATCCGCTCGAACTGGCGATGGCGACCGTGGCGCAGCAACGTTCGGCGGCCGCCGCAGGACGAGCCGCCTACTCCTGACGTCAGCGCGGCATGCCCAGGCCGACCGTCGAGATCAGGTCACGCTGGATCTCGCTGGTGCCGCCGCCGATCGTGTGGAGCAACGACAACAAGAGGCCTTCGGAGAAGTGCCCGTCGAGCACGGCGCCGGGGTCATCCGGCATGAGTTCGCCGGCCGGGCCGAGGATTTGGGCTCCGAGTCCGCGCAGTTCGGCGGTCAGCTCGGAGTGATACAGCTTCGACAACGACGGCAGCGCGGGGTCCAGCGCGCCGGCCGCCTGCAGGTGAGCTACCCGGTAGGACAGGGCGCGGCCCACCTCGACGCGTTCGACGGCGCGGGCCAACGCGATGCGGTTGGCCGGATCGGACAGCGGGTCGTGCGCTGAGCCCTTCTGCGCGTGACACCAGTCGATCAGCTCGTCGAGGTAGCGCTGAGCCTGGGCCGCCCTGGTGATATTCGACCGCTCGGCGGCCAGCAGCGCCTTCCCGACCGTCCAGCCCTCCCCCTCGCCCCCCACGAGGTTGGCGGCGGGCACGCGCACACCGTCGAAGAACTCCTCGGCGAAGGTCGGATAACCGGTCATCGACCGGATCGGCCGGCGCGTGATGCCCGGACTTTGCAGGTCGACGAGGAAGAACGAGATTCCGGCCTGGTGCTTGTCGGCCACCGGCGAGGTGCGGGCCAGGACGAAGATCCAGTCCGCGAGCACGCCGTTGCTCGTCCACGTCTTTTGCCCATCCAGGACGTACTCGTCTCCGTCTCGCCGGGCCGTCATGCGCAGCGACGCCAGGTCCGAACCGGCCTCCGGTTCCGAATAGCCCTGTGCCCACATGCGTTCCGAGCGCGCGATGGCGGGCAGGTGCTCCGACTTCTGTTCGGGTGTCCCGTATTTGAATAGCACCGGTGCCAACATGTTCACGCCGTTGGTGTTCACCAGCGGGGCGCCCGCATATGCGAGCTCCTCACGGATAACCACTTGTTCGACGATCCCGCGTCCGCCGCCCTCGTACTCGGCCGGCCAATGCGGCACGAACCATCCCCGCTCGTGCAACGCCCTGCAGAACGCGACCGCACGTTCGTGAGCGTCGCGCGGCAGGTAGTCGGGATTGGCCGCGGTGCGGCGGAACTCGTCGGGGAGGTTGTCAGCCAGCCACCCGCGGATTGAGGCACGCAGGGTCTCGGTGCTCTCGTCACCGCCGAATCTGATGATGGGCTTTAGTGGCATGGCTAAATGCGTTCAGTCGGTTTGGAGCCCTTCTTCATGAGCTCCGCGATGAATTCCTGGAACTCCTTGCTGCCGGTCACCATCGCCTGCAGGTCGTTACTCGCTTGCTGGTGAGTCCGAAAGCCCATCGTCTCCCACGCGCGGATGACGCCGGACTTGACGGCCTGCAACGTGATCAGGGGCGCCTTCGCGATCTGTGCGGCCAGGTCCTCGACGGTGGCCTCGAGCTCGTCGGCGGGGACGACCCGGTTCACGAGGCCGAACTCGAGCGCTTCCGCCGCGCTCAACCGCTGCGCGGTGTAGAGGTACTCGGCGGCCCGCTTGTAGTTCATGAACACCCACGGCTCGAACATGGTCTCGGCGCCCGGCAGACCGAACCCCGGCACCAAGGGCATCTGAAACCACGCGTCCTCGGAACACACCGTGATCTCAGGGATCAGCGCCCATGTCGTGCCGCCGCCGATCGCATACCCGTGCACCTGGGCGATCACCGGCTTGGGGAATTCCCACAATTTCAGCACCGGCCACAGGAACAGTTGTGCCGCTGAACGCCATACCTTCCCCGACGCCTGCAGTTCGGCCATGAATTCGGGGTACGCGCCGGTGGGGATGTGGCCTGAGCAGAATCCCTTGCCGTTGGCCTTGATGATCACGACCTTGATGTCATAGTCGTACTGCGCGTCGTCCAGCGCCTCGTTGACGCTGTGGACCATCTCGGAGGACTGTGCGTTGGCGGCGTTGGGGTTGTTGAGGATGATCCGCGCAATGGGGCCGTCCTTCTGGTAGATCACGTGCTCGAGTTCTCGCGTTTCCATCGCTAATCCTCCTCAAGACCGGGCAAGCACATCGTCGCCGATGGTGCAACTATACAGATAATGTAATAGTGTTCTTTGACGAGAGGACGGTGCCGATGACGACGATCGAGTTACGTTGGGATCCGTTCGACCGCGCGCTGCACCAGAATCCGTACGGGGTCTGGAAACGGCTGCGCGACGAAGCGCCAACGTACTACAACGCGCATTACGACTTCTACGCGTTGAGCCGGTTCGGCGACGTGATGGAGGCGTCGTTGGACACCGAGACGTTCTCCTCGTCGCATGGGCTCACCCTCGATGCGATCACCGACGAGCCGTGGCCGTCGCCGCGGGCGATGATCATGATGGATCCACCCGATCACACCGCACTGCGAAAGATGGTCAATCGCACATTCTTTCGCACCCAGATTGCTCAGCTCGAGGACCGGGTGCGCTCGCTCTGCTGTGACTACCTGGATGCGTTCGTGGGGACGGGCGGCTTTGACTACGTGCGCGAGTTCTCGATGAAGCTCCCGGTGATGGTGATCAGCTCCATGCTGGGCTTTCCCGAGGAAGACCACGACAACCTGCGTGAGTGGTCGGATGCCCAGCTACACCGCGACGAGGGCACGACCCAGCTCAGCGAGGAGGGCCAGCAGGCCAACGCGAAGCTGTTCGCCTACTACGCGGATCAGATTCAGCGACGGCGGGCCACACCGACCGACGACATCGTCGGCAGCCTGATGGCCTCCGACCTGGTCCAGGCGGGCCGCAAGACTCGTCGCCTGGACGACGGTGAAGTGTTGATGTTCATCGCGATGATCAACGTCGCCGGCAACGAGACCGTCGCGCGCCTGCTGGGATGGGCCGCGCTGACGCTGGCGCGGTACCCCGACCAGCGGGCCAAGCTGGTCGACCGGCCGGACCTGATCGGCAACGCCGTGGAGGAACTGCTGCGCTATGACGCGCCGTCGCCCGTACAGGGCCGCTACACGAAACGCGATGCCACCTACAACGGCACGCTCATCCCGGCGGGATCGCGCGTTGCCCTGCTGACGGGGTCGGCAGGCCGCGACGAACGCCAATACGTCAACCCCGACGTCCTCGACGTCGAGCGCACGGGGATCCGGCACATCAGCTTCGGGCACGGATCGCACTTCTGCCTGGGCGCGGCGCTGGCCCGCCTGGAGACCCGGATTGCTCTGGAGGAGACGCTGAAGCGGTTCCCCACCTGGGACGTCGACGAAGGCGCGGTGACGTACGTGCACACCAATTCCGTGCGCGGCCCGGCCAGCGTGCCGATGCGGCTGTGACCCCCGGGCTTGCCGTCCGCACCGAGGGCGCGGTGCTCTGGTTGGTCTTGGACCGCCCCGAGGCCGGCAACTCGGTGACGCGGGCGGTGCAGCAAGCCCTCATCGAACACCTGCGGTCGGCATCCGACGAGCCAGGCGTCCGGGCGGTGGTGCTCACCGGCCGCGGTGACAAGCACTTCTGTACGGGACCGAATCTCCGGGATCCCGGGATGCAGCCCAAGAAGGACCGCGTTGCGGGCGACGCCGCCCGCATCTTGCGCACCGGGTCTCAGGCGGTGGTGTCCGCGTTGCTCGACTGCGAGAAACCGGTGCTGTGCGCGCTCAACGGGATCGCCGCCGGGGTGGGCGCCAGCATGGTGCTGGCCTGCGATCTCATCGTGGCCGCCGAAAGTGCCCGCATTATCGAGCTTTTCGCGCGGCGCGGGCTCGCGCCGGACGGGGGTGCCGCCTATCTGCTCGCGCGCAAGGTCCCGTTCAACGTCGCAAAGCAGCTGCTGTTTTTCGGCGGGGAGCTGTCCGCGGCGGAGGCCGAACACCTCGGCCTGGTCAACAAGGTCGTCGCCCCCGACGACCTGGAAGCCGAGACAGCGGCCTGGGCCAATCGCCTCGCCGAGGGGCCCACCCGTGCGCTCGCGGCGGCCAAGGCGATGCTGAATCAGGCGTTCGACGTCGACCGCGATGCCGCCTTCCGTACCGAGGCGCTGTTGGTGGAGCAGGTCGCCGCGACCGACGACGTCGCCGAGGGCATGGCGGCCTTCAGCGAGCGACGCGACCCGAACTTTCGTGGACGCTGAACTTGCCCGACAGTTACAGCCCCAGTTTGAGACCCGCGCCCGCGTCGACGAACAATTGCTGACCGGTGACGTAACGCGACTCGTCGGAGGCGAGGTACACCACCAGAAACGACACGTCCTCCGGCTCGATCCACGGCACGGGCATCGCCTGCAGCACCGGGAAGACGATCTCGGCGTCCGCGCGAGTCGGCTCCGGCAAGTCCGGACGGAACGTTCGGTACATCGGAAGGTTGTGCAGCATATCGGTGTTGACGTTCGTCGGATGCACGGTGTTGATCCGGATCTGTTCCGGAGCCAGCGACAGGGCCAGTCCCTTCGTGTACTCACGCAGCATCTTCTTGGCGAGCCCGTAGCCCGCGCCGCCGGGGCCTTGCGGGCCGCCGCCGCTGGCCAGATCCTTCTGGTCGACCAGACCGGCGATGGATCCCGTGACGATGATCGAGGCGCCGGCCCCGAGGTGCTCCAAGCACACATGGACGGCGTTGACCACGCCGATGAAGTCGACGTCGAACGCGTCGGTGAAACCGCGCGACGGAACGTCGTTGCCCAGCGGACAAATTCCGGCGTTGGCCACCACTACGTGCAGGCCGCCCAACTCCGCGACCGCCTCGTCGATCGCCTTCTTCAGGGCAGCGCGGTCGCGAACATCGACAACTGCGGACACCGCGCGCCGGCCCGACTTCTCGACGAGGTTGACCGTCTCGTCGAGGTCGGCGCGCGTCGCCAGCGGGTATCCGTTGGTGTCGATGTCAGCACAGATGTCGAGCGCAATGATGTCGGCGCCCTCGTCGGCCAGGTGGATGGCGTGGCTGCGGCCTTGGCCGCGCGCCGCGCCGGTGATGACGGCGACCTTGCCGCTCAGTCGCTGCATCTGCTCCTCCATCGTCAGATTCGGCGGCACGCCACACAACACCGTGGCCGCCACCACTTCATTGGATAATAGAACACTGAGTGTTAATCTGTCACTCGCGGTCACATGGTGGATATCCCTTCCCAACGCGGTCCGATGGGCGTGAGGAGAAGTGAATGACGCTGCACCGGAACGCCGCATCGCTGGACGGCCGGGTCGCCGTCGTCACGGGCGGGGGCGGTGGGATTGGCAGCGCCATCGCCGCGGCCTTCACCGAATTCGGCGCGCGGGTGGCCATCTGGGAGAAGGACCAGCCGAGCGCCACGGAGGTGGCCGCCCGCATCGGCGGCCTCGCGTGTGTCACCGATGTACGCGACGCCGAACAGGTCGACGCGGCGCTGGCCACCACCGTCGACGCACTGGGCGTTCCGACCATCCTGGTCAACAATGCGGGCGGGGTCTTCTGGTCCGGGTTGCTGGACACCTCTCCCAATGGCTGGGACGCCCTGATCCGGATCAACCTGACTCAGGTTCTGCTCTGTACGCAGCGCATCGCGCGGGCCCTGGTCGAGGCGGGGCGGGGCGGCAGCGTCATCAACATCAGCACCATCGAGGCGGTACGGGCCGCGCCCGGGTTCGCCGCCTATGCCGCGGCCAAAGCGGGAGTGGTCAACTTCACCAAGACCGCGGCCCTGGAACTGGCGCCGCACAACATCCGCGTCAATGGGCTCGCACCCGACTTCACGCTCACCGAGAGCCTGGAGAAGATGGCACCGAACGGTGTCGAGAACGCCAAATTGATGGTGCCGATGGGCCGCGCGGGCCACGTCGACGAGATGGCCGGGGCGGCAATATTCCTCGCCAGCGACCTCAGCGCCTACGTGACCGGGCAGACGCTGCACGTCGACGGTGGGACCTCGGCGGCGGGCGGCTGGTATCACCACCCGCAATCCGGACGCTACATCCTCGGCCCGCCGACCCCGGTCCCATAGCCACAATGCATGACGCGCAAGTCCGGGAACTGTTGGCGAAGGAGGAGATTCGTCAGCTGCCCTACCGTTACGCCGCCGCGATCGAAGCGCGCGACGTCGATGCGATGGCCGAATTGTTCGTCCCGCATGCCCGGTTCGGCGACCACGGTGAGGGGCGCGAAGCGCTGCGCCGGCTGATGTCGGCCAGCCTCGACGCCAGCGTGTTCGCGGTCATCCTTGTCGCCAACCACCTCGTGGAGCTGGACACCGAGGACCGCGCCCGCGGGCAGGTCTGGGCCCAGTGCTTCGCGCAGACCCACGCCGAGGGGTTCGTCGAACAGCTCATCAAGTACGAGGACCGTTACGAACGTTATGGCAGCCGTTGGCTTTTCCTGCACCGAAGGCATCGCCTGTTCTACGGCGTGAACCGCCGGGCGTCGCCCCTGGCACAAGAGGCTGCCTTCTGGCCACGAAACCAGACCGGGGTTGGTGACCTGCCGCTGACCGACCCGGTCTTCACGGAGTGGTGGCAGAGCAACGCGGTGACGCGGAGCGACGAGGAACGGCCGTGAGCGCTGGCCGTTGCCTGGCCGAAGGGCTTTTGTTTCCCGAGAGCCCGGTTCCCTTCGACGATGGGTCCGTCGTCGTGTCGGAGATGGCGGCCGGCAGGATCACCCGCGTCCGCCCCGACGGCGTCACTGAGACCGGCGCCGAGACCGGCGGCGGCCCCAACGGGGTGGCCCGGCTTCCGGACGGTCGGTTGGTGGTCTGTCAGAACGGCGGTTCCAGCTTCGGGCTCGGCCCCTGGCCCTACGACTTCGTCGGCTGCGCAACGCTTTTCCGGCCAATGGGGGCGCCCGACCACCCCGTAGTGCCCGCGCTGCAGCTGATCGAAGCCGGCGGTGAGGTCAGCATCCTGTACACCGAATTCATCACGCTTTCAGGCAGCACGCTGCCGCTGATGCGGCCCAGCGACATCTGCGTTGACGGCGATGGCGGCTTCTATGTCACCGACGGCGGAACCACGCACAACCGGAACCGCGGCATGACCGGGCTGCTCTACGGCACCGTCGACGGTGGGCTTCGCGAGATCGTCTACCCACTCGAGATGCCCAATGGCGTGGCCCTGTCCCCCGACGGGGCGTTGCTCTACGTGGCCGAGACGCGCACGCGACGGGTCTGGGAATTCACTCTCGACGGGCCCGGAGAGGTGTCCCGGGCGCGCGGTCTGGCAACGGTGCCCAGCGGTGGTCCCCTGAACGTCGGAGGTGCCGACGGGCTCTGTGTGGACGCGGCCGGCAGAATCATCGTCGCGACCCTCGGGACCGGCGGTGTCACCGTCATCTCCCCGACCGGAGAACTGCTGGGCGCGATTCCCGCCGACGACCCAATGACGACCAACGTCGCAGTCAGCACCGATGGCGAGACGTTGTTCATGACGCTCGCCTCATCGGGACGATTGGTGGCGGTCGAACACTGGCGGGAAGTTTCGGGCGCTGCGCAGGCGTCGACGTGAAGCGGGTCCGGCGCGGGCTGCGTTCGCCGTTCGCTCCCGCCGGAAGACCCCTGCTCATTTCCGGGGCGGTCATCCCAACGATTGTCGGCTCGGCGTTGATCGCCGCACTGGCCCTGTGGGGCCTGCCGACGGGCACGGCGCTCGCCCAACAACATGTGTTGCGGTTCAACATCGTTGTGGCGCTCTGCTATTGCGCCGTCAGCCTTCCCTGTGCGTCGATCTGCGGTTATTTGTGGATGAGCCTGCCGGCGGGCGCGAGCGACGCGACCGCGCGGCGGGTCGTCTTGGCCATACCGAGGAGGATGGCCGTCGTCCACGGGGCGGTGTGGTCCACGGCCAGCGTCGTTTTCGTCCTGATCAACCTCGGCACACCGTGGCTGGCGGCGACGCTGGGCGTGTCGATGATCCTGGGCGCCATCGTGACAACCGCACTGTCGTATTGGATGTGCAAGATCGCGCTACGGCCGACAACGGCCAAGCTGCTCACCGATCACCCGCCGACACAGCCTCAAGGGCCAGGCCTCCGGCTGCGTGCCATGAGCGCCTGGTTGATCGGAACCGGTGCTCCGCTGCTGATGGGTATCCTGGTCGCCGCCAGCGCCTTGGCCGTGGATTATCCGGCGCACCGGCTCGCCCTCACCGTACTGGTGCTCGACAGTTGCACGGTGGCGTGCGGCTTAGTGGTCGCGGCGTTCAACGGGTCGGCCATAGCCGATCCCATCGACGAAGTGACGCGCGGCATGCAAACGGTGCGGCGTGGCGATTTCGACGTATCGGTGCCCGTTTTCGACGCCTCGGAGCTCGGGCTACTGCAGGCCGGTTTCAACACCATGGCAACTGGTCTACGCGAACGCGAACGGTTGCGCGACCTGTTCGGCCGCCACGTCGGCCACGAGGTGGCCCGTTTGGCCGAGCAACTCGCCGCCGGTGACCAGATTGAGATGGGGGGTGTCAACCGCGAGGTGGCGGTGTTATTTGTGGACCTCGTCGGCTCGACACGACTGGCCGCCACAGTGGAACCACCCGAGTTGTTGGAGACGCTCAACAAATTTTTCGCAGTGGTGGTGAATGTCGTGGAACGAAACAGTGGTCTGATCAACAAGTTTGAAGGGGACGCCGCACTGGCGATTTTTGGCGCTCCTTTCGAAGATGCCGACAGCGCCGCCCACGCGTTGGCCACAGCGCGTGAACTCAACGCGCTACTGAATCCACCCGGCGCGCCGATCAGGGCCGGCATCGGAGTGTCGGCCGGCATGGCGGTGGCCGGCAACGTCGGCCATCCGGGCCGCTACGAATACACGGTGATCGGCGACCCGGTCAACGAGGCGGCGCGGCTCACCGAAATCGCCAAGCTGTCGGCCGGCGTCGCCGTGTCGGCCGCGGCAGTGGTCATGGCCAATCAGGAGGAGTCGCGGCGGTGGCGGGTCATCGACTCCAAGGTGCTACGCGGCCGCACCACTTCGACCGACATCGCCGTCCCGCTCGATTGAGCCGCGTGCGCGCGGACCGGTCAGATCTTATGGGACTTCTGCTCTTCCATCTTATTCAGGAAGGCCTCCAAGCCGATCCCGCCGTGGCCGGCCATCACCTCGTCGTAGTCGTAATCGGGTGCGTTGCCGCCATTCGGGCGCCATCCGGCATCCGCCGTGCAGGACTTGAAGCCGTCCTCCGGGAACGCATACCAGCGCCGCGTGTTGAGTTCGACGATCTTGGCGGCCTCCTCGTCGGGCACGTCCGCGAGCATCTCCTCCGCGCGCGCCCGACTCTTTGGCCAGAACGAGTCCGAGTGCGGGTAGTCGCATTCCCAGGTGATGTTGTCGATGCCGATCTGGTGGCGCATCGACATGCCGACCTCGTCCTCGATGAAGCATCCGGAGATGTTGCGGCGGAACAGTTCCGACGGCGCGACCGTGGGGTGGATGTTCTGGTAGAACTTGTGCTTGCGCCAGACATAGTCCGCCCGCTCGACCAGGTACGGCATCCAGCCCACGCCGCCCTCGGAGAATGCGACTTTGAGGTTCGGGTGTTTGTGGAACACCGGCGAAAAGATCAGCTCGGTCGCCGCGGCCATGGACGTGGTACCCATCAACGTGATCATCACCGCGAAGGGCGCCTCGGGCGCCGTCTGGGGCGGGAATCCGCCACTGCCGAAGTGCATCACCGCAGTCAGGTTCGTCTCTTGGAGCGCCGACCACACCGGCTCCCAGTAAGCGGTGTGGTAGCTGGGCAGCTTCAGGTTGGTGGGGTTGTCCGGCAGCCCGATCGCTCTTGCCCCCTTGGCCGCCACCCGCTCGATTTCGGCGACGATCAGGGCCGGGTCCCACAGCGGGGTGATCGCCATCGGGATGAACCGGGCGGGGTCGGTGGCGCACCACTCGTCGAGCGAGAAGTCGTTCCACGCCTGGACGGACAGGTGGGCGAGTTCCTTGTCCTCGCCTTCCAGGAACACGGTGCCGCAGAAGCGCGGAAAGGACGGAAAGCACAGCATGGCGTGCACGCCGTCGATGTCCATGTCCGCCAGCCGGGCCTTCGGGTCGTAGCACCCGGGGATCATGTCGGCGTAGCGGATTGGATCGACACCGAACTCCTCCGGCGACTTGCCGGCGACCGCATTCAGCCCGATGTTGGGATAGGGCCTGCCCTCGTACACCCATTGCTGCACGGGCGGGGCCCCGTCGCGCGGAAACTCGACGATGCGGGGTCCGTCCTCCAGGAACTTCTTTGGCAGCCTGTCCGCCCAGACCTGCGGTGGCTCGATCAGGTGGTCGTCGACGGACAGGAGCTTCATAGAAGGTTGCAGCGGCATGGTGGGAGTCGTTTCTCGAAGTCGTGCGATACGGTACAAGTGAACAGATTATGACTAGTTGACTATAGCGCCGGACGTGGCCTGAGCTCAAACGACCAGGCCGCATCAAGGAGAACCATGACACAGCCCGAACCGCCACCGTCGCGCATCCCGCACGACGACTGGGCCGACCAGGACCTGCTCACCAAGGGTGAGGCGGCCGAACGCCTCGCCGCGGAAATAGTCGAGGTGAAAGCCAAACTCGGCACGTTGGACGGCAAGGACGAGACCCTGATCCGACGACTCAAAGGGCTCGAAGAGGCCTACAAGTACCTCACGGCGGAACGGCAGGGCTGACTGGCCCGCTCAGGCGCGCGGCAAACCCAGCACCCGTTGGGCGACGATGTTGCGCTGGATTTGGGCGGTTCCGCCGTAGATGCCGGCGGCGCGTGACCACACGTAGATGTCCCATTCCAGGCCTTCGGTGAGCAGCGGGCCACTGGCCGAAAGGTCCATCATGGCATGGGCGAAGAACTGGTCGGCACGCGTCATGAGCAGTTTGTCGACCGACCCCTCGGGCCCGGGAAGCTTGCCGTTTTGGCGCTCCGTGAGCGATCTCATGACCTTGATCTGCAGCGCTCGCAACTCGACGTAGGCCTGCCCCAGCCGGGCCCGAGCCGACGGGGAGTCTTCGAGCCAGCCGACGCGTACGTCCTCCTCCAGGCGCAGTAACTGGGTTTTGAGCCGGCCGATCCAGTTGATATCGCTGGGACCGCGTTCGTACGCAAGCAACTGGTTGGCGATCGACCAGCCGTCCCCGCGTTTGCCGAGCAGGTTTATCGCCGGTACCTCCACGTTGTCGAAGGTGATCTCGGTGAACTCACGGTTGCGTGCGGCGTTCATGATGGGGCGCACCTCGATGCCGGGCGTCGACATCGGCACCAGCAACACGGAGATGCCCGCGTGCTTCGGCGCGTCCGGCTCGGTGCGGCACAGCAGGAAGCACCAGTCGGCGACCGCACCGAAGCTCGTCCAAATCTTGCGGCCGTTGACGCGAAAGATCTCACGCCCGTCGGTGTCGATGAGATCGGCCCGGGTCTTGAGCCCGGCGAGGTCGGATCCGGCCTCGGGTTCAGAGAAGCCCTGACACCAGCGCACGCGGCCGGACAACAGGCCGGGCAGCAACGCGTCGCGCTGCTCGTCGGTCCCGAACAGGCGCAACGCGTTGCTGAGGTGACCCACGCCCTCGATGGGCGCGGACCCGGCCCGCCCGAGCTCGTCGTTGAGGATTGCCTCGTAGACCGGCGGCTTGCCATGTCCTCCATACTCGACGGGGAAGGACAACCCGATGTATCCGGCTTCGTAAAGCGTTTGATGCCAGGCATTTTGGGCGTCAGCCCGAGCAGCCGGATCATCGGGGATGGCTGCGTCGGCGGCGTGGTCGGACAGCCACCGCCTGAGCTCGGCGCGGAACTGCGCTTCGGGTGCGCTGTCGTTGAAGTCCATCGCTAAGCGAGCTCCCGGTTCGCCAGCCGCAGCGCGCCGATGGCCTCGTAGTGCACCGTCTCGTCGCCGAACAATCGCCGGTCCAAGAGAGCCCGGCGCAACCGCAGGTGCGAAACGTGCTCCCAGGTGATCGCGATGCCACCGAACACCTGAACCGTCGCCTCCACCACCTCTCGGCCCGCGGCGGAGGCGTATGCCTTCGCGGTCATCGCCGACAGGCGTGCCTCGTCGGCCGGCAGGTGGTCGGTCGCCCACGCGGCGTGCCAGAGGCAACTCCGGGCGCCCTCGACCTGCACCAGGGCATCGGCGAGCAGATGGCCCACGGCCTGAAACGAGCCGATCTTCACACCGAACTGAGCCCGCTCACCCGCGTAACAGACCGCATCGTCCAGGGCGCCCTGCATGATGCCGACCAAGTCGGCGGCGACGGCGGTCATCGCCAACGACTCCACCCGCCGCCACCGTTCGTCATCGACGGGATCTCCGATCACCTGCGCGGAGGCGGCCGAATCGACTGGTAAACAACGGAATTCCCGGGTCAGGTCCAGAGCAGGGTGGTCGGCGGCGCCCAGCGGTGCGCACACAAGCCGACGATGTCCGTCGGTGTGGGTCGCCAGTAGTGCGTGGGTGGCGCCCGCGGCGTCGAATGCCACCCCGGGTCGGTGAGCTGAGCCGAATCCCGTTAGGTCGGGGCGCAGCACCGGCGCGAGCCGAAGGCTGCCTTCCGCGACGAGCTCCAGTTCTTTCTCGGCCCGGGCCGCCTCGAGGAGTTCGGTGGCCAGCACCGCCTGGCCCATAACCGGAACGGCGCTGAGGGTTTTGGCGAGTTCTTCGATCACGATGACGGTTTCCACGCCGCTCGCCTCGAGTCCGCACAGGGTGGGGCAACGCAGCGTTGGCACACCGAGATCCACCAGGCGGCGCCACTGGGCGTCGAGCGCTTCGCCGGTCGGGATGGCGTCCGCGCTGGTGACGGCGACGCTCTCCCCCAGCTGCGCGGCGGTGTCGCGGAGCAGTTGCTGCTCGTCGGTGAACGCGATCTCCATGGTCAGCGCAGGGTCATCTCCACGCTGGTATATCCACGCACCGTCGCGGTCAGCACGCGTTCGCGCGCCCCGATGGCGTAGTCGGGGAACTTGTCGGCGATGTAAGAGAACACCAGCTGCGCCTCCCGGCGCGCCAACCATTGCCCCAGACAGATGTGAATCCCCCACCCGAAATACACGTCGGTGCCGCGCGGCCTGTCGACGATGAAGCGGTCGGGGTCGTGGTAGCGCCGTTCGTCGCGGTTGGCGCTGCCCAGGAGCAGCAGCACCCAGTCGCCGGCGTCCATGGTGACGCCGTGCCGCTGGATGGGCCGGGTCAAGGTGCGGGCCACCCAGTGGCTCGGGGTGTCGTAGCGCAGCGCCTCGTTCACCGCGGCGGGAATGAGGCTGCGATCCTTCACGATGCGATGCCACTCCTGGGGGTGTTCGGCGAGCGCGACGAGGCCGTTGGAGATCAGCTTCTGCGTGGTTTCCGAGCCGGCGGCCGACAGGAGATTGCAGAACATCAGCACTTCGTGCGCGGTCAGGGAGCGGTGACCGCCGGCTTCGGGGTCGTCGAACGTGGCTTGCAGCACGACGCTGATCAGGTCGTCGCCCGGGTCGGTGCGGCGCCGCTCGATCAGGTCCCCGATGTACTGGCTGATCAGACGGTTGGCCTCGATGGCCTTGGCCGGCATCGCGACCTGCCCTTCTTCCCGGGTGAGGAAGGCCTCCCACCAGACGCGCAGCTGCTGACGGTCGGTGTGCGGCACGCCGAGGAGGTCACCGATCACGTCCGTGGGCACCGAGAACGCGAAGGCCTCCATCGCGTCGACGGTGGTACCCGGCCGTAGCCGGTCGAGGTGCGTGTTGACCACCTCCCGCAGGGCAGATTCCATGGCTGCGACCGCTTTTGGCGTGAAGAAACTCTTCAGAACCCCGCGAATGCGGTCGTGGCGGGGCGGGTCCATCGAGATCACCGAGTACTTGCGTCCGTCGTTGTCCGGGTTCTCCGGCGCCGGACCGCGCTTGGACGAGAAGGTCTCCCAATCGCGGAGAGCCTGCGATACGTCGTCGAATCTGGACAGGACCCACCAGCGGTTCTCGGCATCCCGGTAGACGGGCGCCTCGTCGCGCAGTCTCCGGTACACCGGGTACGGATCGTCGAAGATCGCCTTGGAGAACGGCGAATACATCAACTCGCTGGTCGCTGGCACGGCCATGACTCTATCATCGTGGTGAACAATCGGACGTTGAGTGACTAATTGCTCAGTTGCTTGGGCGGCGTTCGTTCGATCAATTCGATCCAGTTCCCATCGGGGTCGGTGGCCATCAGTCCCCGATTGCCGCCCCCGAACGTCACCGTCCGTTCCGGTCGAGCGCGGCCACCCAAGCGCTCGATACCTGCGACGAACGCGTCCGGGTCGTCGACGCGGAAAGACAGGTGCGTGAAGCCCACCGCGTTCATCTGTCGAGGCCCGTCACTTCCGTCAACGCCCGGGGCCACGTAGTTGAGCAACTCGAGCCGAAATCCATCGCGCTGCAGATATACAAGGTCAAGCACCAGCCCCACCACCCCCAGCAGCTGTGCCGTGTCCGGCCCGTCTACCCGCATCCGACCGCACTCTTCGAATCCAAGTGCTGAGCAATAGAACTCGACAGCTTTCCCGAGATCGCTGACGCACAGCCCGATGTGGGTGAGGCGGTCGGTCATGCGGTGTCGTCGGCGAGTTCGTCGAGCAGCGCGTTGTGTTCCCCGAGCAGGGGTGGCCGTGCCGGACCGCCTGCAGGACTGGCGCTGAACAGGTATGGCGTGCCGGGATAGCGGAAGGTCTCCCCCGGTTCGCGGTGGTGGACCGGCACCTGAAATCCGCGGGCGGCGATGTGTTCGTTCTCGAAGGCCTCGTCGGGTGACAGCACCGCTCCGGCGGGGAACCCGCGTCGCTGGCTCTCCAGGAAGTACTCGTTGGCCGGCATGCGGGAGGCGATCAAGGTGATCGCGTCGCGGGCCGCGGTCAGTATCGCGGTGGTTTCGTCGTCGGCACCGATCATCGCGATGTCGACCGGCTCGTCGCGAGAGGCGGCCATCTCCAAGAACACCGCTTCGGGAAGCTCGTCGGTGAGGCCGAGGTCCCCGAGCCAATCAAGCAGCTTCGCGAATTCCACCGGTTTTCGGGGCAGCACGCCGGTGGTGGCGTAGGCGCCGTCCGCGCATCGGACCTGGGTCGGCTGACTCGGCGTGAAGTACGCGTGCCGGCCGGTCTGCCGGACGCACGTCTCGTTGTTGACCAGCCAGTGGTAGGTGGTCTGCTCCGAACTGACGTTGCAGGCGGCGTTGACACTGACGTCGACGAGCTGACCCTCGCCGGTCTGGTCGCGGTGCGCCAGGGCGACCAGCGCTCCGATCGCGCAGTACAGGCCGGCGATGTTGGCCGACTGCTCGCCGGCGCCGCGGATCGGCGGCAGAGAATGGTCGTCGTATCCGCAGTTCCAAACCGGACCCCCGCCGGCGAGCATCGTGAGGTCGGTGACCGGTTGGTCGGCGCGGACGCTGTCCAGCCCGAAGGGGCTGACCGCCACCCAGATCAGGGATGGGCGCCGGACATCGCCGACGGGGCCATCGGCGGAGATCACGATGTCGGCGCCGGCGATCAGGCGCCCCAGTGCGTTGACGCCCTGCGCGGTGTCGAGATCGACGGTCACCGACCGTTTGCCTACGTTGCCGCTCCACCATCGCAGGCTGGTATTCGGCCCAGTGTTGTCGTGGGCGAACGGCGGCCGCGACCGATGTGAGGATCCGGTGGGAGGTTCGACGACGACGACCTCGGCGCCGAGTTCGGCGAGCAGCCTTCCCCCGACGGGGGTGAACTGGCCGCTGATCTCGACGACCCGAATCCCGCTCAGCGCGTTCAGATCACACCCTGCCTTTTCAATTCCTCCAACTCCTGATCGCTGCGCCCGAGCAGGCCGCCCAGCACGGTCCGGTTGTGTTCGCCCAGACACGGCGCGGCCCGCGAAATGGCCCACGGCGAGGCCGACATCCGCAGGGGAATCCCTTCGACGCGCACCGACCCGATTTCGGGGTGCGCCACGGTAGGGAAGAGTCCCCACTCTGCAAGGTCCGGGTCCTCGTCGATCCGCTCCCGGGGGGACTTGACGACGCTCGCCGGAACCCCGGCCGCGCAGAGTTCGCTTGACAGCGTGGACGCTTCGCGAGTCCGGGTGCACGCGCTGACGAGTTCGTCGAGTGCGTCGGCGCCGAGCAACCGCTGTTCCAGGGTGGCGAACCGGTCGTCCGTCAGTCGCGGTTCGTCGATGACTTTGGACAGCAGGGCGACATCCCGGTCGTCGCGGCAGGCGATGGCGAGCCAGCGGTCCTCGCCCAGGCACGGGTAAATCCCATGCGGGGCCATCTCACCGAAGTCGGCGTGGTTACCGTCCGGGAGCCCCGGCCGGCGCGCGGGCCGCTCGTTGACGGTCCAGTCCAGCACCTCGGTGGGCAGCATGGCGATTCCCGCCGGCACCGTGGCCAAGTCGATGTGCTGGCCCTCGCCGGTGCGTTCGCGCTGATGCAGGGCCGCCAGAATCGCGGTCGTCATGTAGTAGGCGGCGATGTGGTCCATGTACGAGTAGCCCCATCCAGCGGGCTCGTGGTCGGGCAGTCCGGCGGTGAAGGTCAGCCCGCTCAGCGCCTGGACGATCGGGCCCCAGGTCTTGAAGTCGCGGTACGGTCCGCTGTGCCCGAAGCCGCAGTTGGAGACGTAGATGATGTCCGGCTTGATCCGGCGCAGCTCGTCGTAGCCGAAACCCATCCTGTCCAGCACGCCGGCCGCGAAGTTCTCGCAGACGATGTCGGAGACGGCGATCAGCTCACGCAGCAGCTCCTTGCCGGCCTCGACACGCAGATTGATGGTCACGCCGAGCTTGCCCACGTTGTGGTTGTTGAAGCCGGCCCCCAGATTCACACCCCGGCGCTCGTCGACGAACGGGCCCACGCCGCGCAACGCGTCCCACATACCGCGCGTGACGGGGTCTTCGACTCGAATGACCTCGGCGCCGAAGGCCGCCAGGATCTTCGTCGCCCCGGCACCGGCCAATTGACCGCCCAGATCACACACCCGGAGATGGGATAGACCGGCGCTCACCATGCAACAATAAAACAGATTCTGTTCTTCTGCCAATCATGCCACTCGGTGCGCAGCCGGAGGAAGCCTGCTCGCAGATTGACAGTCAATGTTCTATTGTTCAGTCTTATGGTGACGATCACAGCGGCCCGGTTCGACGAGCCGGCGTTCTATCTTGGCGACCCGAACGCCACATTCGCTCAGTTGCGCGAGCACGATCCCGTCCACTGGTACGACGAGGGCAAGTTCTGGGTCATCACCAAATATGAAGACATAAAGAGCATCTCGGCGCGGCCCGAGAAGTTCAAGTCGGAGCGCATCGGCATCATGATGGACCTGATCGCGCACCGGGAGGGCCGCGACCCCCAAGGATACGGGAACCGCGGCATCATGTTCATGGATCCGCCGGTGCACCGGATACACCGCAAAGCCGTTGGCGTGCGGTTCACACCGGCCGCGGTCGCCAAGACGGAGGCCCGCGTGCGCCAGGTCGTCAACGACGTGCTCAACGACCTACCGGACGGCGAATTCGACTGGATTCAACGGGTCGCCGAGCCCATCCCCGTCTATGTGTTCGCCTACCTGCTGGGAGTCCCCGAAGAGGATTGGCCCAAAGTCGCGGGCTGGGCCACCACGATTGCCAACGTCGGTGGCGGCGCCGCGAGCGACGAAGACTACGCGTTCATCTTCGAACACATCGGTCCCTACCTGATGGGCCTCGTCGCCGAACGCAAGGAACGTCCGCAGGACGACCTCCTCACGCTGCTCACCGAGGTGACAATCGACGGGGAGCCCTTCAACGAGATGCAGGTGATGATCTACGCGCTCACCTTGCTCGCCGCCGGCAGCGAGACGACGCAGAGCCTCATCGCCGGAATCGCGGACTGTCTCGACACGCATCCCGACCAATCCGCGGTGTTGTTCGCCGACCCCGACCTCAGCGGCAACGCCGTAGAGGAGGTGCTGCGTCACTGGACGCCGGTGATGAGCATGGCCCGCCAGGCGGCCCGCGACGTTCGCCTGCGCGGCGCGGAGATCAAGGAAGGCGACGGGGTGCTGCTCGCCTATGCCTCCGGGAACCGTGACCAGGAGCACTGGGGCCCGACGGCCGAACAATTCGACATCCACCGCCAGGACGCCGCCAACCACCTCGGCTTCGGAGTCGGCGAGCACTTCTGCATGGGCGCCGCCCTGGCTCGACGCGAAGCTCGTCTGCTCCTGGAGGAAGTGGCGCGGCGCGCCAAGGGTATTCACGTGGTCGGCGACCGAGTGCCCCGCGTGTCGACATTGGTGCACACGCACGACCACCTGCCTGTTGTGCTCGACTACCGCTGAAAGGCTCACTGATGGGCGGACCGATGGCCGGCGTGCGCGTCCTGGAGGTCGCGCAATGGACGTTCGTCCCCGCCGCGGGAGCCGTGCTGGCCGACTGGGGCGCCGACGTCGTTAAAATCGAGCATCCCCGCACCGGCGATTCGCAACGCGGCCTGCGGCAACTCGGCAACATCACGATCGAAGGTCCGCGCAATCCCGTGATGGAACACGCGAACCGGGGGAAGCGGTCCGTCGCGCTGGATATCTCGACCCCCGACGGCCACGAGCTGTTGATGGAGATCGCCCGAACCAGTGACGTGTTCCTGACCAACTTCCTGCCCGATGCGCGCGCGAAGCTCAAGATCGAGGTCGACGACCTGCGCGCGGCCAACCCCGACATCATCTATGCGCGCGGCAGCGCCTACGGCCCCCTCGGCGATGACGGCCGGAAAGGCGGCTATGACATGACGGGGTTCTGGAGTCGGGCCGCCGGGGCGGCCAGCACCACCCCCAGCGACCTGAACGGGGTTGTCGCGCAGCCTGGTCCGGCCTACGGCGATTCGATCGGCGGCATGACGATCGCCGGCGGGATCGCCGCCGCACTCTTCGAACGTGAGCGCACCGGGGTGGCGCGGACGGTCGACATCTCACTGCTCGGCGTGGGTGTCTGGGCGATGGGCGTCGCGGTCAACGCCGCGCTGGTCAGCGGCGAGCCGTGGGTCGCCAACCCGGCCGGCGCCAACGTCACACCGCACAACCCGCTCACCGGCTTCTACCGCACTCGCGACGACAGGTTCCTCGGATTGTCGATGCTGCAGGCGTTTCGATACTTCGCCGACTTCTGTGCGCGGGTAGGGGTTCCCGAACTCGCGGCGGACGATCGGTTCGCCAGCCATGAGCTGCTCGCCAAGAACGCCGGCGAAGCCACCGCCGTGCTGCGCGAGGTGATCGCTGCGGAGCCGCTCGACCACTGGCGCAAGGCGCTCGCGGATTTCGACGGCCAGTGGGCGCCGGTGCTCAACACCGCCGAGGTGGCAACCGACCCTCAGGTGCGTGCCAACGGCGGCATCGTATCCGTTGATGGTGGCACCGAGTCGTACGAATTGGTCGCCAGCCCCGTGCTGTTCGACGAGACCCCGCTGCGGCTCGGGCCGTCGCCGGAGTTCGCGGAACATACCGAAGCGCTGTTACTCGAACTGGGTAAGGACTGGGACGACATCATCGTCCTCAAGGACGGCGGAACCATCGCGTGACACCCGATGAGGCGGTACGAAGCTGGCTCGAGAGTCACCTAGGGCCCGTGCGGGCCTTCGAGCGCCAACCACGTTGGCGTCCGGCCTGGTTCGCCGACGTCGAACGCGACGGCACAATCATGCCGCTGTATGTGCGTGGCGACCGCGAGGGCATGGAGTTCTCGTTGTCCACTCATCGGGAAGCGAATGTCATCGAAGCCCTTGAGAAGCAGGGGATTCCAGTTCCACACATTCACGGTCGGATTGACGCTCCACCGGCCATCGTGATGGATCGCCTGCCCGGCGCCACCAATCTGTCAACCTCGCCGAGCGCAGCAGAGCGCATCTCGGTCATCGACGAATACATGGAAATCCTTGCGCGGATCCATCGGCTGGATCCACGTGAATTCTCCGCTGTCGGACTCAAGTTACCTAAAGACCCACGGCAGCACGCGTTGTCGAGCTTCGAAGAGTCCGTCGCGAGGTATCGGTCCACCAAGAAACACCCGGAGCCGTTTCTGGAATTCGGCATCGGCTGGATCCGCCGCCACGTTCCCGCGCACCGGTTCGACCCGCGCTTCGTCCTCGGCGATCCCGGACAGTTCATGTTCGCCGATGGTCGTGTGACCGGACTGCTCGACGTCGAACTGGCCTACCTCGGCGACACCGCACATGACCTCGCAGGACTGCGCCTGCGGGACATCTCCGAGCCCTTCGGTGACCTCGAGCGCGCGTTCCGGCGCTATGAGGAGGTTTCCGGCGTAGAACTGGACCTGCCGGTGGTCGAGTTCCACACCGCGCAGTTCTCGCTCACCACGCCTCTCTCGTTGGTGATGATCTTGCACAACCCATTTCCGATGAGTGACCTGCTGCAGTATGAGGAGTGGTTTCAGCAATGCTCGCTCAACGCCGTCGAAGCAATGGCCGCGGTCGAGGGCGTCGCCCTCGACGATTACCGACTCCCGCAGGCGCCGGATGTCCGCCAGAGCGGCCTTGTCGACGCGTTGGCACCCATCATCGAGGAATTACCCGCCGAGACCGAGATTGAGCGCTTTCGCCGACATCAAACGGCGCAAACCGCGCGCTACGTTGCCGGCGTGTGCCGGCACGGTCCCGCGATCGAATCCGAAAACCTCGACGACGTCGAACGCCTGCTCGGCTCCCGATACACCGACTGGCGTGCAGGCGATGAGGCCTTGGAGGCATTCGTGCTGCGAGCGCCCGAGCACATGGACGCCGAACTCATACGGCTGTTCCACCGCCGCATCATGCGGCAGATGCGTTTGCTGGAACCAGTTCTCAATCGCGCTGGGGGCGTGCGGCCGCTAGTACCCCTGGCGCAGTTGCTCGGCCGCTGACCCCGCACAACCCGCTCATCGGCTTCCACCGCACCGACCACACCGGCTCCTGGACCGTCGAACTGCGTTCGCACAACGCACCGTGGCGCTCATCGTGGAACTCGGTCGCGACTGGGAGCGGATCTCCGCACTCGGCGGAATCGGCTGACGACCGCTAACGGGCGGCCAACTCGAGACGCTCCCGTCGCCGGACCAGGATGCTGGGCAACCAGTCTCCGACGTCAATCGCTTCCACCCATTTGGTGCGCTCGAGCAGCATCCCCAACACGATTCGGGCCTCTAGGCGGGCCAGGGCGGCCCCCAGGCAGAAGTGCGCTCCCTTACCGAAGGTCACGTGTCCCTTGGAGTTGCTGCGGTCGAGGCGAAATTCGTTTGGCGCCTCGAAGTGCGCGGGATCGCGATTGGCCGCTCCCCACATCAGCAGCAGATGGGAATTGGCGGGCACCTCGACTCCGCCGAGCGTGGCATCGCGCATCACGTGGCGGTAGTGGCCACGAAACGGCGCCTCGTAGCGCAGTACCTCTTCGACGAAGGCGCCCAGCAGTTCGGGATTGTTACGAAGCTGCCTTTGGATTTCGGGGCGGTCGGTGAGAATCCATGCCGCGCTGCCCAGAAGTGATGCAGTGGATTCGCCGGCGGCGCTGAACAGAGTCAGCATCATCGTCAGCGCCGGGTGCTGCTCCAACTCGCCAGTAGCGCAGCGTTGGGCCAGGTCAGCCATCAGGCCGTGTTCGGCTTCGACACTTGCCTTTTCGAAATGTTCCACGACATAGCCGGACAGTTCTATCGCCGCGGCTCGGGCCGCTGCGAGCTGAGTCTCCGTGACGATGCCGTCGAGCAGCGTCGTGGTGGCGTAGCCGAGGCGAATGAGTTTGTCGACGTCGCCGTCGGGAAGGCCCAGCAGTCTGGCCACCACCATCATCGGGAGTCGGTTGGCCATCGCGCTCATCCATTCAATCCGGTCGCCGCGCAGATGCTCGTTCCACAACCGGTCGGCGGTATGGGCGGCGAACTCCTCGATGATGCGGACCCTCTTAGCGGACAGGTGCGGTAGCAAGATCTTTCGGTGCATGGCGTGCACCGGATCATCCGCGGTGGCCAAGGCGTGAGAAGGGTCGCCGGGCGGAGCCATCTCGAATGGGGTGACCGTCGCGTCATCGTGATAGACCATCGTCGCGGTGAGGTTCGACGAAAAATCGTCGACGCGTTCGACGGCCTCCATCACGGCATCCCAACCGCACACGGCGTAGAACGCCGAGCTTCCGATGCGATGCACCGGCGCCTCTGCGCGCATCCGGTCATACAGCGGATACGGATCCGGAAGCGCGTCGGCGCCGAAGAACTGCGCGGGATTGCTGAGAGCCACCATCGATCACCGACCCAGCACGGCGACGACGCAGGAGCCGCCGCCGCCCATCGCCTGCGCCAGCCCGACGCGAGGGTCGGCGACTTGCCGCGAATCCGCCTCTCCGCGAAGCTGACCCACCACCTCGGCGACCTGGGCCAGTCCGGTCGCACCGAACGCGTGGCCGCGAGCAAGGCAGCCGCCGTCGGTGTTGGTCGGCAGCCTGCCTTTGGATCCCAGGCCGCCCGTCTGGGCCAGCTCGGCCACCTCCCGGCCCTCCACGAGGCCGAGCGCGATCAGCGCGGTGACCTCCTCGCTGGCGCACATGTCATGCAGGGAGACCAATCCGACGTCGTGCGGCGTTGCCCGCGCCGCCTCGAACGCGCGCCGAGCGGTCAGCGTGATCTGTGACGGCGGCCCGACACACGGACCGGCGAGCGGCCAGGCCTGATCTCGCGGCCAGCTCGTCTGCTCGATCGCGTTGACCGCCACGGACCGGGGACGCTGCCCGGCGGTCACGACGATCGCCGCACCACCATCGACGGACGCGTGACACATCATCTTGGTGAGCGGCTCGGCGACCATCCGCGCAGCCATGACCTGGTCAACCGTTACTTCGTCGTCGTTGCGCCGCGCCGCGAGCGGATTCAGCCGCGCCTGGTTGTACGACTTGGCCGCGACGGCTCCGAAAACCTCCGGCCCGCAACCGGTCTCATGCAGCCACCGATCCGCCTCGATCGCGTAGTGGACCTGCGGTGGGAAGCGGTCCCAAAAGTCGACCGCCGCCGGCACCACGCCGCCGGGTTCCAGCGCGGTGGTCTTCTCGTAGCCGATCGCCAGCGCGGTGTCGCAACGACCGGAGGCCACCGCCCACACGGCGTGTCGCAGGGCCACCATGCCTCCCGCCGAGGCGCTCTCGACGGCGGTGACCGGAACCCCTGTGCGGCCCAGGCGGAGTGCGACTTTGAGGCCGGTCTGGGGCGGCGCCATCGAGGACGAAGTGAACACCTCGCCGACAGCGTCATAGCCGATACCCGCGTCGGCAAGTGCCGCCTCGGCGGCCCGGAAGCCGAGCGTCGCCAGCGCGGTGTCGGCGAATTTGCCAAACGGTGTGACGCCGATACCGGCGACGTGCGTCCCTGTCATTCGGATTGCGCCTCGAACAGAACGATGATGTTGTCCTCCAACGTCTTGTCGACGAGTCGGCCGACGGTGCCGGGCGCCGGACGACGCCCGGATACCAGCACTTGCAACCGCCCGTCGGGGGTGTCGACCCAGGCGACGCTGTAGCCGTCCTGGCCGTACCCGGGGATCGGTGACTTCCCGGGAACGAAGGTCGACGCCCACACGGTGGCGGGACGATCAGCGGACATTGGTCATGCCTCCTTGGTGCGCAGTCGCGTTGCCCAGGGCCGGTGGCGGCATGAGCGGGACGGGTCCTTGACCGTGGAATCGCCACGGCAACCCAACGAGACGGGCGGGACTGATGTCCGGGTCTGGATGAGCGATCTCCGGAAAGAATCCGCGAACCGCCAGATGCGGATCGACAACGAGGTCCTCGGCCCGTTGCACCGCCGCGGCGCGCAAACCCAACGCGTTCAGTCGCGCGGAGACATCGTCGGCCGACGCGGCGGCAACCAGGCCCGTCAGCTTCTCGACGATCGCTGGATGCCCCGAATCATTCGATACTCCAGAGAACTCTGCCAGGCATTTCCACTCATCGGGCTCCACGACTTCAACGGCGACCCAGCGGCCGTCGGCGGCGCGATAGACGCCGCGATGCCGGGAATCTCCGGTGTCGGGGCTCCCCGCGGCTGCGGCGACGAACTCGGCCACGGTGGACGCGACGACCTCGGCCATGGAGAGGTCGATGATGGCGCCGGTGTCACGCGCGGGCCCGACGGCCCACGCCGCGATCACGGCTGCGCCCACGACCGAGGACAACGGGTCGGCGATCACGGTGCCGAGCCGCGCCGGAGCTCCATCCGGTCCGACCGTCAATCCGGCCAACCCGCCATAAGCCTGAACGTTGTTGGCGTACACCCGGTACCCGGCCATGGGCCCCTCCGAGCCGAAGCCGGAGACCCGCAGTGCGAGCCTCCCCGAACGGGCCATGTCGGCCGGATCCACCTTGAGTTTGGCGAGGCGCGCACTGCCGACGTTCTCGATGAGGACGTCAACGTCGGATAACGCCGCGGCGACGTCGTCCACGGTGCGCGCAGGATCGATCAACAGGCTTTGCTTGGAGTGGTTGGCCACCGCGAAATACGCACCGCGGTTGACACCGGGCTTACCCCGGGCGAACGGACCAGTCCGCCGGTAAATGTCGAGCCGCTGAGGATCTTCGAGCCGCAGCACCGTGGCCCCCATCGCACCGAGCAGCGCACCGACGATCGGCCCGGCTAAGACGTGGGTCAGTTCGGCTATCCGTACGTCGCTCAGGCGGCCGGTGCGAGTGTGATCCGACCGTTGTCCAACGTGGGTGAGCCACGGCGACTCGAGCACGGGGACTTCGACGCCGCAGAGCGGCGTCGTCGAGAGAGTGCCGCGGAAGGCGAACTGCGGTGAGGCCAAGATCTCTTTAGCGGTATTCACCGGTGTCGACGGCACGCCGTTGGCTTGTAGCGTTGCCGCGCACTCTTCCTTGTCGTGCGTTGCCGCCCAGGCTGTTACGTGTTGGTTGATCAGATCGGCGTGGTCGATGCGGGCCTGGCGTTCGTCGAGACCGTCGGCCCAGCCCGGATGGCCGAGCGCCGCAAGCAGACCCCGCCACTGGTGGTTCTCGACTGCGGTGATGCGGACCAGGCCGTCGCGGCAGGGAAACAGTCCCGACGGCGCGAGATAACGCCCGCTGCCGGCCCTTCCGGGGCACCCATAGAGCACGTGGGCGCATTCCGGAAGTGCCGCGGTGAACGCGACCGCCTCCTGCACCGACACGTCGACGAGCACCGGCCCGTGGCTCTCGTTGCGCCGATCGAGGCCATGCAATGCCGCCAGCGCCGTGACGGCTCCCGCCGCCTTCAGGGCCACGTAGCCCGGCGCCGGTACGGGCGCACCGTCGGACCCCTCGATGGTGGCCAGCAGACCGCCGGCCGCCTGGGCGACGAGCTCGCCGCCGGGCTCCGACGACCGAGGCCCATCGAGGCCGAACGGGCTGACTGTGACGACGACTGCGTTGTCGGCGGCCGGTGGCGTGACGGCACGCCCGTGGTCGACGATCACGAGGTCGTACTCGTCGGTCAATGCGGAGAGGTCCGTCGGTGGGTGGACGATCCGCTTGCCGCGATCGAGAGTGAGGTCCACGGCCGCGACCGGTCCGGCCGGGGTGACGATCACGGGACCCGCCCGATGAGGTGCGTCGGCATCAACCACCTTCGTCGCTTCCGCACCGAGGCTGGCCAGCAGCGCCGTGGCGGCCGAACCGGCGATGCCGTCACCAAGTTGAAGCACCCGCACACCCGAGAGGAAAGGCGTTTGGCCCGTTGCGTTCACGTCACGCCCCCCCGGGTCTCGGTCGCCGGGTGACGAGCGGTCAGCCACCGCGTGGCCACCTCGCGGTGGTAGGCGCGGGTGCCCAGGTTCGCCGCCGCGCTGGCCGCGCGGCGCAGGTAGATGTGCGCGTCGTGCTCCCACGTGTAGGCGATTCCGCCGAAGACCTGGGTGGCGCCTTCAGGTACCGCGCGCAGCGCGTCGATGCCCCAGAAGGCGGCGAGCGAGACGAGCGCCGCGGCATCGGGATGCTGCTGCTGGCAGGCGTCGGCGGCCCGGTTGACGAGTGCGCGCCCCACTTCGATAGCGCACCGCTGGTCGACCAGGCGGTGTTTGATCGCCTGGAAGGCGCCGATGGGGCGACCGAAGGCGACGCGCAGCTTCGCATACTCGGTTGCGGCGTCATTCGCGGCCGACGCAATGCCGACCAGTTCGGCCACCTGAGCAAGCCAACTCCGCAGACCCGCCTGACGGTGGCGACGTCCGGCGCACTCACCCGTCTCGATCACCCGAATGGGCGCGTTGTCGAACGTGATTCGCGCCGCAGGGTTGTGGTCGAGCGGGGTCACCGGTTCACAGAGCACGCCGGGTGCGGTGGGTTCGACCGCGCCCAGAACCGTGGCCTCACCCGTGCCCGCGCAGACCAGCAGCCTGGTCGCGACCGCGCCGTACGGCACGAGCGGCCATACCCCCGAGACCCCCGCCTCGGTGTGCTCACCGCGCTCGAGCAACAAGAGGCTGACGCCGTCGGCGCACCCGTCCTCACACCACCCTGCCGCCGCAGCAGCAGCGAGCGGGACGGGTGCCGATGCGGCGCCGACGGCCTCGGCGAGGACACACAGTTCGCGAAGGCCACCCCCTCCCCCGCCGCCGGTCGCGCTGACCAGGACGTCGGCCCATCCGGCTTCGGTGATGGTCTGCCACAGCTTCGGGTCGAACACCGCACCCGGGCCATCGAGCAGAGCGCGAAACGCCTGCGGCGACCATGCCCTCCGGAGGATGTCGTCAGCCGACGCGCGCAGTCGGGCGAGTTCCTTTGCGCTTTCTGCGATGTCGCTCAACGATGACGGGCCGTCATGGGTCACGGGGCAACCCCAGCATCTTCTCGGCGATGACGTTGCGCTGAACCTCCGACGTTCCCGCGCCGAATGTGGCGGCCCGCATCAGCAGGTAGCTCTGTGCGACGTTGCCGTTCTTGGCCGTCCCCACCGAGCCGCGTTCCAGGGTTCCGCCCGGTCCGGCGAGGTCGAGCCCGAAGTTGGCCATCGCCTGGTCGACCTCCGAGGTCAAGAGCTTGGCGACCGACGCTTCGGGTCCGGGACTTTCACCACGGACGCCGGCGGCCGTTGCCTGTGCCGCAATTTGACGCAATGCCTCAACTCGTGCGGCGAAACCGACGATCCGGTCAGCCACGTAGCCGTCATCGCCGCGGGCCCCCTGCCCCAGCGCTCCCTGCTCCTGGGCCATCCGCACCAGGATTCCCAACCGCCGTTCGATGCGGTGGGTGCGGCTCTGTCCGACGCGCTCGTAGCCGAGCGTGGATTTGGCCACCTGCCAACCGCCGTGCAGTGGGCCGAGCACGTTGGCGAGCGGCACCCGCACCGAATCGAAGAACACCTCGTTGAACTCGGCCTGTCCGGTGACCTGGCGGATCGGGCGCACCTCGATCCCGCTCGCGCTCAGCGGAACCAGGACGTAACTGATCCCTTGGTGCTTGTCCGCTGCCGGATCGGTGCGCGCCAGGATGTAGATCCAGTCCGCGTACTGGGCCTTAGAGGTCCAGATTTTCTGGCCGTTGATGATCAACTCGTCGTCGCACAGTTCGGCCCTGGTCTTCAGGGCGGCGAGGTCACTGCCCGCGTCGGGCTCGCTGAAGCCCTGGCACCATACTTCCTCGCCCGAGAGGATTTTCGGCAGATACCGTTGGCGTTGCTCGTCGGTGCCCCATTGAATGATGGTGGGGCCGAGCTGATTGACCGCGCTGCGGTTGATGGGCTCGGGCGCACGCGCGGCGGCCATTTCGGCGTTGAAGATGAGCTGCTGCACGGGAGTGGCGCCGCGACCCCCGAATGGCACGGGCCAGGAGATCGCGGCCAGGCTGGCGTCGTGAAGCCGACTCTGCCATAGCCGCATTCGGTGCAGCCGGTCTGCCTCGTCGCGCCCGGGGCCACGGACGTCGGCCGTCAGTGCCGACGCCAGAAAGGCGCGAACCTCGTCGCGGAACTGCCGATCGGCCTCACCGAGGACGACGCCGTAATCCGGTTCGGTCACGCCCCACCACGAAGGATCGACGCCATCCGTAGCTTCATGTCGCCGTATGTGATCGCGGTGGCGCCGGCCCGGGGTGCACGGCCGGCATCGACCTTCGGCGCCGACAGATCGAGGCCGGCAATTCTGCCCCGCAGGGCTGCCACGGTGCAGTTCTCCCTGCCCCGCCGCTCGACGCCGGTGTAGCCGAAGGCGCGAGCCGCATTACGCCAGGAGATGGCCTCGACCTCGTCGGGTGTGCAGCCCTCCAACTGTGCGGCGAGCTGCTCGGGCGCGTCCGGCCAGCTGCTGTCCGAATGCGGGTAGTCCATCTCCCAGCAGATGGTCTCCACTCCGATGCGCTCCCGCATCTCGATCCCGACCCGGTCGCGGATGAAGCACGACATGAAGTTGCGGCGATACACGTCGCTGGGGCTCAGCCCATCACCCAGGTCGTCCCCCGTCCAGGCCCGCTGGCGCGAGTAGATGTCCTCGAATCGCTCCAGCAGGAAGGGAATCCACCCGATGCCGCCCTCCGACAGCGAGAATTTGATGGACGGGAATTTCTTCAGGATCGGTGAGAACAACAGGTCGGCCACGAAGCGCTGGGTGTCGATCGGCAGCATCGAGTTGTAGGCCAGATAGGTGGTCAGGTCGGACGGCACGGGTAACCCGCCGCCCGTGCCGATGTGGATGTTCACCACCGTGTTCTCTTCGCAGATCGCCTGCCACAGCGGATCCCAGTGCGGATCCTGCCACGGAGGCTGCCCGTAGCTGCCGATGTGCTGCGGAGCCGTCACCGCGCGACAGCCCCGCCCCGCCAGGCGCCGCACTTCCGCCGCCGCCAGGGCCGGGTCCCACAACGGCAGGATCCCCATCGGGATGAACCGGTCGGGATGCCGGCCGCACCAGTCCTCGATGTGCCAGTCGTTGTAGGCGCGCACCATCGCCTCGGACACGTCGCGGTCTCCACGGTAGGTGAACAGCGCGCCGGAGATGGTGGGGAACGACGGAAAGCACAGGGAGGCAAGCACACCGGAGGCATCCAAGTCGTTCACCCGTGCGTCGACGTCGTAACACCCGGCGCGCATGTCGCTGAATCGCGACGGCTCGAATCCCCATTCGTCGTTCGGCCGGCCCGCAACCGCGTTGAGCCCGATGTTCGGCAGCTGCAGGCCGTCGTACACCCAGAAACACACGCCATCGGCGTCCTCGACGATGCGCGGGGCGTCCTCGGCGAAGCGGCTGGGCACCCGGCCGACGAACATGTCGGGCGGTTCCACGGTGTGGTCGTCGACGCTGATCAGTACCAGATCGAGAGGATCAATCACTCGAATAATCCTAAACTAATAGACACTTTCTGTCTAAGTGTTCTATGCGGATTCTCGCGCTCGGGCGAAGTCCTGCACCCAGCCCGCCATCAAGCCGTAGACAGACTCCATGGCATCGCGTGCGGCGGCGTCGTCGCCGATGGGTTCGTAGTCGATATCCCAGATCAGGATTGATTCCCGAGCGGGATCCTCGCCCGCGGTTACGGTGTTCACCGCCACGAAGCGGCTGACCGGCATCGGATTGTTGGCGATCTCGTACGACAGCGCGCGCTCGTCGGGCTTGATCCAGATGAGGGTCTCGATGACCGGCTTCTCGGTGCTTGCGGCGATGAACCGCCGCATGCCGGGCCCTTCGCCCTCGACCCTGACATCGCTGGGTCCGGGGATCCAGTCGACGTTGCCGAAGTCCGCGAGGACGGCCCACACCGCGTCCGGTGGCGCCGCGAGCCGCTTGGTGACCGTGAATGTTGGCATTCGCTGACCGTATCACCAGATGTGACAGTTGATCGACTAGTGTACTTATGTACTGCCACCGCGCGAAGGAGGGCGTATGGCCACCGACTCCGCCGCTCAGGGCGAATTCGAGGTCGATGATGACTGGGTCCGCTATGAGGTGGTCGAACCGCACATCGCACAGATCACGATCAACCGTCCCGAGCGGCGCAACGCCATCCTGTCGCCCGGAATGCATCAACTCTTCAAGGAGCGGCTGGACCGCGCGGAAGACGACGACCACGTCAAGGTGGTCATATTGCTTGCCGAGGGCAAGGACTTCTGTAGCGGCGACGACGTGCGCAGGCTGCCGGTGGAAGAAGCGGGACTGCGCAAGGGCGAGCGACTGCCGCAAACCGCGCGCCTGGGCAACGCCCGGCGCCTGCACCGGCACCTGACCAACTGGCTGGAGTTTCCGAAGACCGTGATCGCCGGCTGCGAGGGTGCCACGCTGGGCGCCGGGATGAATCTGGCGCTGGCCGCCGACATTATGGTCGTCTCCGACGACATGTACCTAGCCCGGCCGCAGGCCCGTATCGGGTTCGCCGGGTTCTCCACGGCCATGCCGCTCGCGCTGCTCAAGATGGGGCCCAACCGCGGCTACGAGGCGATGATCACCGGCCGCAAGGTGACCGCACAAGAACTGCGCGAGTGGGGGGTGGCCGCGTCGGTGGTGCCCGCCGAGCGGCTCCGCGACGAAGCGTTGCGTTACGCCCGCGCGATTGCTCACCACTCGGCCGACGGCCTGATGGTGGGAAAGCACGCTCTGATCGCGTTCTGGCACGCCGTAGGGATGGCGCAGTTCGGTGACTGGGTCCCGATGGGCCACACCGTGTTCAGCAACCTCGTGTGGCGCGATGACGAGTTCAACTTCATGAAGGAGCGAGGCGCTCGCGGCGGCCGGGAGGCGATGGCCGAGCTGGAGCGCCGTTATGCGGAGTGGGGGTTCGAATAAGCTTCGTTAATAAACAGCTATACAGATCTTGTAAGGTTGTTCTGTATGCTAGCCAGACGGGATGGGAGCTGACTGACGATGGGTGTGCTTGACGGACGTACCGCGCTGGTCACCGGCGCCGGGCGAGGTATCGGCGCGGCGGTCGCCGAGGGCCTGGCAGCCGAGGGCGCGACGGTTCTGGTGTCAGACGCCGGCGTCAGTGTCGACGGAACAGGCCATGACACGGGTCCTGCCGAAAGCGTGGCCGCAACGATCACGAGCCAGGGCGGCAAGGCCTTCTCCGACACCACCGACATCACCGACTTCGCGGCTTGCGAAGACCTCATCAACCGCGCGGCCGAAACGCTCGGGGGCCTCGACGTCGTGGTCAACGCCGCAGGGATCCTACGCGACGCCATGGTGTTCAAGATGAGCGAGCAGGACTGGGACGCGGTCGTCTCGGTCCACCTCAAGGGCACGTTCAACGTCACGCGTCACGCGGCCGCCTGGTGGCGAGAAAACCGCGGCGGGCAGTACCGGCTGATCACCTTCACCTCAATGTCGGGGCTGCAGGGCGCGCCAAGTCAGCCCAACTATGCCGCGGCCAAGATGGGTATCGTCGGCCTGACATTCTCGTGCGCCAACGCATTACGCAATTACGGGGTGCGCTCGAACGCCATTGCGCCGATCGCCGGCACCCGGATGACGCAGGGCATCAAGGGCGGCGGCAGCATGGACTACTCGGACGCCAACGTTCGCCTGTCGCCGAAGAATTGCGTGCCCCCGGTCGTATATCTGGCCAGCGAGCAGTCCGACTGGCTCAATCGGCGCGTCATCTTCGCCGGGAACGGACGGATCAGCCTGATGTCCAACCCCGTCGTCGAACGGGAGATCGTGTCGGCATCGGGAACGTGGGACATCCCGACCGCATTCGCCGAGATCGAGACGTCGTTCAAGGAAGCGGTGTTGTACCCCAACATCTTCGACAAGCCACCGTCCAGCTGAGCCGACGAAGAGTGCGACAATGACCGAACTTGCCACCGAGCGGGTGCCCGAAAAGTTCGCCTGCGGCGAGACATTCGTGCCCAAGAGCCGGTACATCGACCCGGAATTCTTGGACCTCGAGCTCAAGCGATTGTTCACCCGGGTCTGGCAGCCTGCGTGTCGCGAAGAAGAAGTCCCCAACGCCGGCTGCTTCTACGAATATACGATTGGCAGGCAGTCCATCGCCGTGGTACGCCAAAAGGACGGGAGCATCAAGGCATTTCATAACACGTGCGCCCACCGCGGGATGAAAGTCGTTCGCGGCAGCGGTTGCTCGCCCGAGAAACAGTTGCGCTGCGAATTCCACGGCTGGCGCTACGAATTGGATGGGCGGTCTTCCTTCGTCCCCTGTCGCGACGAATTCGCGCCGCGTCCGCGCCCGCAATGGGGCCTGCGTCCCGTCGCCGTCGGGACGTGGGGCGGCTGGGTGTTCGTCAGCATGGCCGACGACCCACCGGATCTGCTCGACTGGCTGGATCCGCTGCCGACCGCGCTGTCGCCGTTTCGGTTGCAGGACATGCGGTACCGGTGGCGCAAGCGCACCTTCTTGCCAGCCAATTGGAAGACCGTCATCGATGCCTTCATCGAGGGCTATCACACGCCCGGCACCCATCCGCAGACGATGCGATCGGCGCAGGGCCCGCGGCCGTCGGCGGAACCGGCGTCGCCGCAGGAGTACGCCTACGCTCCCTACACCCCGACCATCACATACAAGAACCACTCCCGGTTCGTCTATACGCAGCGTCCGGAGCACGCCGGCCGCGACAAGGGCCGCCAGGAGCAGGCGGCGCGACCGGAGGTGTTCGCGAATTCGATGAAGTACCAGTATCTGGAGGTCGGGTCGCTGGTCACCGAACGGGACTACCGCGCCGCGCAGAAGCTGGCAGCGATGGAACCCGGCGATACTCCGCCGTTTCTCCTGTACCACCAGATGTGCGAGGAACTCGCCCGTGCCGAAGGCGTTGACTTCCCGCGCATGTCGATGGAGGAGTACTTCGCGGGAAACGGCGACTGGCACGTATTCCCCACCATGGTCATCCTGGTTGAGAAATCGTGCCTGCTCGGCTACCGCATGTTGCCCGACGCCGAGGACCCGAACCGATGCACCTTCGAGATGTTCTCGCTGGAGCACTTCGCGCCCGGCGAAGTGCCGGAGACGCAATGGCAGGTCTTTGAGCGTTGGCAGGATCACGACGGCTGGGGCGAGTTGCCGTCGCAGGACTTGCGGAACATCGCAGACATCCACGCCGGCATGCACTCGGCCGGGTTCGACGGGCTATGGTTGAACACCGCGCAGGAAATGTCGATCCGCAACGAACACGCGATCGCCGACAGATTTCTTTTCACTGCCGACGGCCGATAGGACCCGAGCGGGTACGCCGGACCCCCGCCGATGCGGAAGCTGTCCACCTGAACGAGGCACTGTCGAGCGGTATTTAGTGAGTGGCCTCCCCTGGCTGGTCCGGTGGCCTCGCTTCCGCCGCGACCAACGGATTTGAACGCGGTGGTTTTCATCCGTTCGCACTAATTATCAAAAAATTGTGGCAGGCAACGCTTCGCGGTTCTGCTAGGACGAACCACAAGCGTTGAGAAACGTCAAAATCGCTCATCGTCGCCGAATAAGCTTCGGCCGCAACAGGTTTGCTCACAGCCCCCGCTGCGCCCCACTGCGTCGTGTCGTCCAGTGCCAGCACCGGGCCGCACCGACCTCGGCGGCCTGAGAATCGACCGCGCACCCGCGGCGCTCCGGCTGCCGCAGACCGTCAAGCTCCCTCACCTCCCCATACCGGGTGAGCCGGCCGTCGCCAACCATCCGCCGAACATGCGGCTCACGCTTCTTCCGGGTGGTTGAAGGTGTCGGTTTTGGGTTGACCGCGAGAAGGCAAAATACGCTTTGGTGGGTCACGGAGGCGGGGTTACGGTTAACGTCCCTGGAGCGGAATTATCGTTGCCGGGGACGGGGTCAACGTCGCCCGGGATGTTGCCGGAATTACCGCCGCCTGGGTAGCCGGGGTTATTGCAGTTCGGGTCCAGGTCACACGGATCAAGGGGAGCGGTGTGGATCGCGGCGTCGAAGCCGAGCGGGAGATTCGCCACGCTGGCAGCTGGGGCGACCGCGAGCATCGCCGCCAAGGCGACCGGGGCGGCCGCGACGGTGAAAATCTGGCGCATATTTCAAGGATGACGCAGACTGCTCAATTAGGCGCAAGGTGTTCTGTTATCTGTTGCGGCAGAGCCGTCGGGCCAACCACCGGTGCAGCGTCTGCCGCGCCACCCCGGTCTTTCTGCGGCCTGCAACACCGACAACCCATCGCTGATCACCGCCAACACGGCCTGATACCTCTGCTCGGCCACGCTCAACTCCCTCATTCAGGGAGTGTCAAGGATCAACCGAAGTCACTGTCAACCATCAGCCGAAACACTGTCAGGCATCACCCGAAGCTGAAATGTCGAGCATCAGTGAGGCCATACAGGCTGAAGTGGGACGGGCGGGGCTCGAACCCGCGACCAACGGATTATGAGTCCGTACAAGCGTTGCTGGCGGGTCCGATTGCAAACGTTCTATTGGGTTTGCGGTCCAAAGGATCGCTTCTAAGACGCCTTGTGTCGCAATATGGTTCGGTCTAGAACAGGCTAGAAAACGCCGAATTCTAGCTAACCCGCAGGTCAACAGCTACGGCGGCGATCTTCGCTCGCGTGATGACGCGGCGATGACGCAGACGACCGATCCAATTGAATAGGGTTTCGGTTGGTGTTGCGGTAGTGGCTGATCCTGTTCCGGCAACGCCCACCGATACCGCAAGGCCGCGCTTTGTTCCTCTTCAGGTGTAGGGCAAGCCGGTGAGCGCCAGGGGCAAAGATTTGGCGTACCGGTTTTCGGCGCGGTTTTTGCGGTGATACGTCAGCCGATCACCAGTGTAATTGTCCGGTTGTAAAAAGGTAATAAATAAATAGCCAAACAATTGGCGTGAAAGGTAGCGAAATAAGGAAAACTGGTACTGAAAGTAGGATGAAAGCTACTATAAAAGCTACTATAAGAGGTATAAAAATTAACGCCTGAACCAGCGCGACCGGCAGTAAATATGGAGAGTCCAGGGGGAAGTTGTCGGGATGAATGAAAGCAGCCACCCACGGGTTCGCATTCAACCCTTGCAGCAACGAGGCGATGGCGTCCTCGGCGCTGGCATACGCGCCTGCACTAGCAGTCAGGTGCTGCACGAACTGATCCTGAAACGCCGCCGCTTTCCCGGCTAGCGCCTGAAAGTCCTGGGCGTAACCGGAGAACAGATGCGCAATACCCGCCGACACTTCATCGGCACCCGCAGGCAGCACGGAAACAGTCGGTGCAGCGGCCACCATGTGCGCCGCGTTGACTGTTGAACCAATACTCGCCACGTCCGTTGCCGCTTGCGCGATCAACTCTGGCGTCGCGATCACCGCAGACATCTCTCTCCTTTTCCGTTGGAAGCGCCGTTCGCTTGCTTGGACGGCAAGTTAGGACGCGACGCCTAGCCACTCCTAGTGCCAAAAGTCCCTGAATCTGACCGCAACCAGGGCGGGTGGGTTGCGGTTGGGAAAAGAGGACTATTCACCCTTTGCGCGGGTTGCAAGTCGTCGAGAGTTTTCCCGCCCTAACGCGGACTCAAATGCAACGTTGCAATCGCCCGCTCTGGTGGTTAAGAAGCCTGCTACCAGGGTGGGTAATGCTCAGGTTGGGGAAAACAGCAGCAATCAACCGTTCTGCGCTCTTCTGCGAAGAGAGGTAAACCGGCGCTGTATCCACCCGGCCTTGGTCTGTGACCCTTGTGGCGCTGGCTCTGATATCGGCGGGTTTGTGGGTCTGCCGTGCAAAGCGTTCGTGATGTGTTGCCTTCGGGCAGAAGAAACATCACTCAGCCAGTGATGGCGTACACCAGCTGCGTCAATCCGGAGAAATAAGTCTCCACTGTCATCGCGGGGGTAGAGCAAGTCAACACGTCCGGGTAGGGAATGTCGCAACCCTTCTGGTTCCACTCATAGCTCGCGTTGGCGATTTGACTTGTCTGGACAAGCGCATTCGTCACGTTGGAAGAAGTCGGCATGTTCTTCAGCAGGGATCAATCTGAGCCGCTAGCGCGATCTTGGCGTTGGTTGCGTCGGCGCAACTAGTATTGGCCCGCCTTGCATCAGGTAGGCGCACGGTTTCGAAGCGTTAAGCGCCGTGAGCTTTGGTTTGTAATCGGCCAGTGACGCTGGCCGCGCCGTTGTAATCGATGTGGGGGCCTTCGCTGGTTTTGAGGTCGTAGAGCAGGCAGGAACCGCAACAACGGTCAGCGACACAGCGAGTAGCAATGTGAGCCTGCTTTGAAACCTCTTCATGGCGCGAAACTACACGCGGGGCCTAGCGGCTTGGAGATTTTTCTAGATGGTGCGCCTAGGTGGACAGCCAGCGCGGTGGGTCTGGTGGCCTGAGCCGCTACAGCGTCGAAAGTTAGCTGGCGGCGATTTAAAGCAAGTGATTGATGACGCAATGATGACGCAAACACAGAAGTTTACTTCTGTCACACGTTTTGAGCTGCCCGAGAACGCCGAAAGTTCTTAGCGTGCTTCATTTTTCGGTTGTGGGGCGGGCGGGGCTCGAACCCGCGACCAACGGATTATGAGTCCGCGGCTCTAACCAACTGAGCTACCGCCCCAGCGATTACTCGACGTCGACCTTAGCGCCTACCGCTCATACGGGCCGCAGCCGGAAGACCCGGATCTCCCGCGGCGCGCAACGCTCCCGGTAGTTCTCGTACCCCGCGTACACGTCGACGGCCGTCTCCCACGCGGCGGCGCGCGCTTCACCGGTGAGCAATTCCGCCCGATATGGCTTGGGCGGCCCTTTGAATTCGACGGTGCAGTCCGGATGGGCCAGCAGATTGGCGCTCCAACCGGGGTGTTTCTCGCGTCCGTAGTTAGAGCCGATGGCGAGAAGTCCGTCACCGTCTTCGATCAGGACGAGCGGCTGCACGCGTTGCTGCCCGGACTTGGCCCCCGTCGTCGTGACGAGACCGACCCTGTCGATCCCGAACGCGCTCAGCCGACCGTTGGTCCGGGGTATCAGCAGTTTGTCGACTTGCGGCGCCATGTGCAGCCCGAAGAAACGACCGGGGCCGCTCATAGCCAGGCGTTCGATCAGCGCCTCGATCACGCCCATCTGCCGTCCGCGGTACTTGCTGAATCGCCGCAACGGCGGATTCTGTGCCATCAGCTGTACACCACCTGTCCGTCGGCGCCAATCAGGTACCGCTCGGTGCCGCTTTCCACGCGCGGGGCGTCGGCGCCGAGCGACACGGCGATCTTGTTGCTGGCGTTGCGCATGACGTCGAGGGTGAGCTCCACGGCCTGGGCCTCGGAGAACCCCGAGCGCACCTCGGCGACATCATCGGCGACGAGGTGCGCAGGCGTCCAAATTAACCCATCGGTGTAGCGCAGCGCTGCTTTAGCGCGGCCGTCGAGCGCCGCCGACGTCTCGAAACGCTCGATGTCGCCGTACAGCGCCTCCGAGCCCCCGGCGTCCAGCGCCGTGCCCTCGCGCAGCGACTTGCACAACCGGCAGTTGTGTTGCGCCGCCCCCCGCAACCGCACCAATTCCGAGGTGACCGGGTCCAAATCACGCATGCGGGCCACGGCGGGCAGGAAGTCGTTGAACACCAGGTCCGAGGGATCGCTCATGTGATCCCAGGAGATTGGCCCGTTCACCCAGTCCAGGTGCTCGGAGCCCACCCCGAGCGCCTCCAGCCCGGCGCGCACCCGCGGAACGAAGTCGGCGATGTACATGAGCACTACTACACCGAACATGCTGTCGCCCAACGCCTTCCACAGTCGGGAGCGGTGCTTGCCGGTGATGGCCGAGACGTCGGCGCTGAATTGCTCGGCGAACTCGGCGATGGCGGCCTCGGCCTCGGACTCCGGCTCGCCGACCTCGACGGGGGCGGGCAGCGGCGGCAGCGACAGCGTCTGGGCGCACACCCGCCGAACCAGCGCCGAGGCGCGCCCGTCCCCCGGCGACAACCCCACCAACCGCGTCAGCATGCGTCACACGCTAGGACGCACCGGTCGGCAAGGCAATCGGCTACTGCGCCTGGCTCACCGACGACATGTGAAAGTCCGGTATCCGCAGTGACGGCATCGCCGCGCGGGTCGCCCAGTCGCCCCACTCGCGCGGCAGGGTCTTCTCGCTGACCCCGGCCTCGGTCGTGCGTCGCAGCAGGTCGAGCGGGCTTTCGTTGAACCGGAAGTTGTTGACGGCCGCAGTCACCTCGCCGTCCTCGACGAGGTACACACCGTCGCGGGTGAGGCCCGTGAGCAGCAGCGTGGTGGGATCGACCTCGCGGATGTACCACAGCGTCGTCAGGAGCAGGCCCCGCTCGGTGCCCGCGATCATGTCGGCGAGGTCGGCCGCACCGCCCGTCATCACGAGGTTGTCGGCGGCCACGGCGACCGGGGCGTCGAATTTCGCGGCGCTGCAGCGCGGATAGGCCAGCGCGTTGATCACGCCGTCCCGGATCCACTCCACCTGGCCGATCTCCATGCCGTTGTCGAACACCGACACAGTCTCCGAGGAGGAGCTCACCGCGACGAACGGGGTGCACGCCAGGCCCGGCGCCATCGGGTCGGAGAACAAGGTCAGCGGCAGATCGGTGAGCCGCTCCCCCACCCGGGTCCCGCCGCCGGGCGCCGAGAACGCGGTGCGGCCCTCCTGGGCGCCCCTGCCGGCCATGGACCACGCCATGTAGATCATCATGTCGGCCACCGTCGAGGGCGGCATGATCGTCTCGTACCGTCCCGCGGGCAGGTCGACGCGCCGGTCGGCCCAGCCCAGCCGCATCGACAGCTCGTCGAGCAGCGAATCAACGGGCACATCAACGAAATCCGGCGTTCCGATGCCCGCCCATGCGCTAGCTTCCCCGCGCTTGGCGTTGATCTCCACGGCACCGGTCGGCTGCGTGTAGCGCCGCCGCAGGCCGGTCGACGACGCTAGGAACGTCGTCGAAACGCTATGGTGCGCAAAGCCGTACAGCCGGTCGGCGCCGCCGAACCCGCGGCCCAGCGAGTCGGTCAGGCCACCGAACACCAGCGGACCGGTGCCGGGCACGGGCGCGTCCCAGTCGGCGGGCGTCCCGCTGTCGGCCAACAGCGGCGCCGCGTCGCCGGCCTCCGGCGCCGATCGCGCCGCCTCCTGGGACGCGGCCACCAGACCGGGAATCACCCGCGGGTCCACCTCCGCGGACACCACCGTGCCGATGCGGGCGCTTTCCCCTTGACCCACAACCGAAATCACCGTGATGTTGCGGTTGACCGCGACACCGTTGGTGGTCATCGAGTTGCCCGCCCAGCGCAGGGTCGCCTCGACCTTGTCGGTGACCAGCACCATGGTGTCGTCGGCTCCGCCCAGCTTCGCCGCCTCGTCCAGCACCAGGTTGACGACGTGCTGTGGGCGGATCATCGGCCGCCCTCGGTCCGGGTGTTCAGGACGTTGACACCGCGGAACAGGGCCGACGGACAGCCATGGCTCACCGGGGCGACCTGTCCGGGCTGCGCCTTGCCGCAGTTGAAGGCCCCACCCAGCCGCCAGGTCGACGGGCCACCCACCGCCTCCATCGAATTCCAGAAGTCGGTGGTAGTGGCCTGGTAGGCGACGTCGCGCAACTGGCCGTCGAGGCGGCCGTCGCGGATGCGGAAGAACCGCTGGCCGGTGAACTGAAAGTTGTACCGCTGCATGTCGATCGACCAGGACTTGTCGCCGACGATGTAGATGCCGTCGGCGACCCGGCCGATCAGGTCGGCGGTCGAGATGTCCTCGGGCGCCGGTTGCAACGACACGTTGGCCATCCGCTGGATCGGCACATGATGCGCGGAGTCGGCGTAGGAGCAGCCGTTGGAGCGGGACTGTCCCAGCCGCGGGGCGAAGACGCGGTCGAGTTGATAGCCCACGAACATCCCGTCGCGCACCAGATCCCAGCTCTGCGCGGCCACGCCCTCGTCGTCGTAACCGACACTGGCCAGGCCGTGCTCGACGGTGCGGTCGGCCGTCACGTTCATCACCGGCGAGCCGTAGCGCATGGTGCCGAGCTTGTCGGGCGTCGCGAACGACGTCCCGGCGTAGGCGGCCTCGTAGCCGATGGCGCGGTCGTATTCCGTTGCGTGGCCGATCGATTCGTGGATGGTCAGCCACAGGTTCGAGGGGTCGATCACCAGGTCCGTGGGGCCCGCCGTTACGCTGGGCGCCTTGACCTTTTCGGCCAGGAATACCGGCAACTGGGCGAGCTCGTCGCTCCAGTTCCACACCTCGTCGCCCGCCAGCGCCTCCCAGCCCCTGCCCATGGGCGGGGCCAGCGTGCGCATCGAGTCAAAGGTGCCCGCCGCGGCGTCAACGGTCACCGCCTCGAGCGAGGGCAGCACCCGCACCCGCTGCTGGGTGATCGACGACCCGAAGGTGTCGGCGTAGAACGTCTGCTCCTTGACGGCGTGCAGACCCGCCGACACGTGGTCGACGCCGTCGGCGCCGAGCAGGCGCCCGGAGTACTCCTCGAGCACGGCGATCTTGTCGGCCGCGGGGACGCCGAACGGGTCGATCCGGTAGCTCGAGACCCACGTCGCGTCGGCGTACACCGGCTCGTCCGCGAGCTCGACGCGTTCGTTGTTCAACCCCGCCAGCGTCGTCGCCACCTGGACCGCACGGCGCGCCGTCTCGGCCGCGACGCCCGGCGCCAACTCCGCATGGGAGGCGAATCCCCAGGTTCCGTCGACGATCACCCGCACCGCCAGCCCGACCTCCCGGCTCACCACCGACGTCTCCAACTCGCCGTCGCGCAGCTGGATCGTCTCGGCGACGAGGCGGTGAATGCGCAGGTCGGCGTGGCTGGCCCCCGCCGCCCTGGCGGCCGACAACGCGGCGTCGGCGAGCTCGTGGCGGGGCAGGTCGACGAAGTCGGCGTCGATTCCCCGGTTCGCTGTCACCGCTCCACCGTATCGACAGCCCGCCGCGGCCCGCTTTAATACCTCCATGGCCGGCGCCGCCCGACAGCCCCGCTCCCCCGCGATGGGCTACGCCTTGCTGGCGCCCAGCCTGTTCGGCGTGGTCGCGTTCCTGCTGCTGCCGATCCTGGTGGTGGTCTGGCTCAGCCTCTACCGCTGGGACCTGCTCGGTCCGCTGCACTACGTCGGCCTGGCCAACTGGCGATCGGTGCTCACCGACGCCGGGTTCGGCAACTCGCTGCTCGTCACGGCCGCCTTCGTGGCGATCGTGGTCCCGGCGCAGACGGCGCTGGGCCTCCTGGCCGCGTCGATGCTGGCCCGCAACCTGCCGGCCACCGGACTGTTCCGCACCCTCTACGTGCTGCCGTGGATCTGCGCCCCGCTGGCGATCGCGGTGCTGTGGCGCTGGATCCTGGCGCCCACCGACGGCGCCGTCAGCACGGTGCTCGGACACAGCATCGGCTGGCTGTCGGATCCGAGCTTCGCCCTGCCTCTGGTGTCGGCCGTCGTCGTCTGGACCAACGTCGGCTACACCTCGCTGTCGTTCCTGGCGGGCCTGCTGGCCATCCCCGAGGACATCTACGCAGCCGCCCGCACCGACGGGGCCACGGCGTGGCAGCGGTTCCGGCGCATCACGCTACCCATGCTGCGACCGACGACGTTCTTCGTCATGGTGACCGGGATCGTCAGCGCGGCCCAGGTTTTCGACATGGTCTACGCGCTCACCGGCGGCGGACCGGCCGGCAGCACCGATCTGGTCGCGCACCGCATCTACGCCGAGGCGTTTGGGTCGGCGGCCATCGGGCGAGCGTCGGTGATGGCGGTGGTGCTGTTCGTCATCCTGATCGGCGTCACCGCCGTTCAGCAGTGGTACTTCCGGCGGCGGATCAGCTATGACCTCGTCTAGCCGCCTGGCGAACGCTAGGATCTATGCCGGCCTGGTGGTCGGCGCGCTCGTCACGTTGGTGCCCTTCCTGCTGGGATTGCTGACGTCGTTCACCTCCTCCCACCAGTTCGCGACGGGGACGCCGCTGCAGTTGCCGCGGCCGCCGACGCTGGCCAACTACACCGATCTGGCCGGGGCGGGCTTCGGCCGGGCGGCGGCGGTGACGGCGCTGATGACCGCCGTCATCCTGGTGGGCCAGCTGACGTTCTCGGTGCTGGCGGCATATGCGTTCGCCCGCTTGGAGTTTCCCGGCCGCGACGCGCTGTTCTGGGTCTACATCGCCACCCTGATGGTGCCGGGCACGGTGACGGTGGTGCCCATGTATCTGATGATGGCGCAGCTGGGCCTGCGCAACACGTTCTGGGCATTGGTGCTGCCCTTCGTGTTCGGCTCGCCGTACGCAATATTCCTGCTGCGCGAGCACTTTCGCATCATCCCCAACGATCTGATCAACGCCGCCCGCCTCGACGGTGCGAACACGCTGGACGTGATCGTGCACGTGGTGATCCCGTCGAGCAGGCCGGTGCTGGCCGCCCTGACGCTGATCACGGTGGTGTCGCAATGGAACAACTTCATGTGGCCGTTGGTGATCACCAGCGGGCACAAGTGGCGGGTCCTGACGGTGGCGACGGCGGACCTGCAATCGCGGTTCAACTCGCAGTGGACACTGGTGATGGCGGCGACGACCGTCGCGATCGTGCCGCTGATCGCGCTCTTCGTGGGTTTCCAGCGCCACATCGTCGCCTCGATCGTCGTCTCGGGACTCAAATGAGCGGCGCCCGCAATGACTAGGCCACGCTCCTCGACCCTGGCGGCCCTGGCGGTCGCGCTCGTCGGCGCGCTGCTGGGCGCCACGGCGATGCTGCTCGACTACTCCGGCACGCCACGCGGCAAGACCGTTGTCACGGTTCGCATCTGGGCCGACCAGATCGCCGCGGCGTACCGGCAGTCGTTCGAGGCGTTCACCCGCACCCATCCGGACATCGACGTGCACGTCAACCTCGTGGCCTACTCCACATACTTCGACACCCTGCGCACCGATGTCGCCGGCGGCAGCGCCGACGACATCTTCTGGATGTCCAACGCCTACCTCGCCGGGTACGCCGACAGCGACCGGCTGATGAAGATCGCCGGCGCCCGCGACTGGGAGCCCGCCGTGGTCGACCAGTTCACCCGCGGCAGCGTGCTGTGGGGTGTGCCGCAGCTGACCGACGCCGGAATCGCGTTGTACTACAACGCCGACCTGCTGGCGGCCGCCGGCGTCGACCCAGGCGCGCTTGACGACCTGAAGTGGAGCCCCGGCGCCGACGACACCCTGCGCGCCACGCTCGCCAGGCTGACCATCGACGTCGACGGGAACCCGGCAAGCACACCGCGTTTCGATGCCACGCGCGTCCGGCAATGGGGCTACAACGCGGCCAACGACCCCCAGGGCATCTACCTGAACTACATCGGCTCGGCGGGCGGGGTGTTCCAGCGCGGCGACGAGTTCGCCTTCGACAATCCCGGGGCCGTCACGGCGTTCCGCTATCTGGTCGGGCTGATCAACGACGACCACGTCGCGCCGCCCGCCTCGGACACCAACGACAACGGCGACTTCTCCCGCAACCAATTCCTGGCCGGCCGGATGGCACTCTTTCAGTCCGGCACCTACAACCTGGCGCCCGTCGCCCGCGACGCCCGCTTCCGGTGGGGCGTGGCGATGATGCCGTCGGGTCCGGCGGGTCGCGTGAGCGTGACCAATGGCATTGCGGCCGTGGGCAATGCGGCCACCCGGCACCCCGACGCCGTCCGCCAGGTGCTGGCCTGGATGGGCAGCACCGAAGGCAACGAATACCTGGGCCGCAACGGCGCGGCCATCCCCGCGGTGTTGGCCGCGCAGCCGGTCTACTTCGACTACTGGGCCGCGCGGGGTGTGGACGTGAAGCCGTTCTTCGCCGTGCTGAACGGCCCTCGCATCCCCGCGCCGGGCGGCGCCGGTTTCGCCGCCGGCAATACGGCCCTGCAGCCGTATTTCGACGAGATGTTCCTGGGCCGGGGCGATGTCGCGAGCACGCTGCGCAAGGCCCAGGCGGCGGCGAACGCTGCGGCCCAACGCTAACGTTCTGCCGCGACCGTGAAGCTGGCTTCACGCTCGGCACGGCACCACGGGCTCAGCCGGGCAGCACCAACACGGGCACCGGACTCTCGCGGATGATCTTGCCGCTGCGCGAACCCAGAAACACCCGGCGGATGTCGCCGCGCGGGCGGGTGCCCAGGGCCAAGATGTCGCCATCGCGCCAGTCGGCGTTCGCGAGCGCCTGGTTCCAGCTGCGGCCCGTAACCACCTGTAGCTCAATGTCTTCGCCGACGACCCGGTCAGTCTTGAGACTCTCCAGGATCTCCCGCGCCTGCGACGCCCACGCCTGCACGATCGAGTCCTCGGCGTCGAGTCCCACCTCGGGCGGATACATCGTCTTGCCGCGCACGGCGAAGGTGATCACCCGCATGGGCAGCGAGCAGCGCCGGCTGAACTCGACGCAGCGCTTCACCACGTCGACGGTGTCCGGGGTGGCCGAGTAGGCACACGTCAGGCGCATCAACGGCCCAGTGGCCGAATGGTATTCGCGGGGGCTGATCGCGACCGGCACGGGCGAGGCGTGCAGCAGCCAGTCGGCGGTCGACCCGATCACCACTTGCTCGGGTCCCCCGCTGGGCAGCGAACCAAGCACGAGGACTTCGGCCTCGACGTCCTCGATGACCTCGATCAGCCCGCCCGACACGGACCGCTGCGCACGGTCGAGGTAGATGACGTCGACACCGTCGCCGATGCCCTGCAGGTGACGCGCGGCCTCCTTCGCCGACTCGGCCGCCAGGCCCTCCGCCCATTGCTCGTATTCCGCGTCGGCGCCCGCGACCGCGGGCGTCAGCCAGGGTTTGGGCACGATGGTCGCCACCGTGAGCGACGTGTGCAGCGTCCGCGCGACGCGGACGGCCAGGTAAAGGCCCGACAACCCGACGTTGCCGGCCCGGTAGCCGACGACGACGGTCATGGCGTCCGTCCCGGAGACGCCCGGTTGAGCGCGCTGTGGTGGCGCCCCCACACGAAGTAGAAGACCAGGGCCACCGAGACCCACCCGCCGAACGCGATCCAGGTGTACCAGTGCAGGCTGGCGAGGATATATCCGCACGCCGCCACCGAAAGCACCGGCGTGACCGGATAGCCCGGCACCCGGAATCCCCGCGGCAGATCCGGCTGGCGCACCCGCAGCACGATCACGCCGAGTGAGACCACCGTGAACGCGGTGAGCGTTCCGATGGACACCATGTCCGTCAGCTTGTCGAGCGGGATGAACGCCGCCATCGCGGAGGCCACGACGCCGACGATCACCGTGTTGTTCACCGGCGTCATCGTCTGCGGATTCACCCGCGCGAACCGGTGCGGCAGCAGGCCGTCGCGCCCCATCGCGAACAGGATGCGGGTCTGCCCATACATGGTCACCAGCGTCACGCTGAAGATCGAGATCACCGCCCCGGCAGCCAGAATGGTGCTGGCCCACTTGCCGTGCGTGACGTTCTCGAGGATGGTGGCCAGCCCGGCCTCCTCCTGCCCGGCGAACGCCTGCCACGGCTGGGTGCCCAGGGCCGCGACCGCGACGAGGACGTAGACGGTCGTGACGATGACCAGCGCGGCGATGATCGCGCGGGGCATGGTCTTCTGCGGGCTCTTCACCTCGTCACCCGCGGTCGACACGGCGTCCAGCCCGATGTAGGAGAAGAAGATGGTGCCGGCCGCCGAGCCGATGCCCGCGACGCCGAAGGGCGCGAAATCCTTGAGCTGGTGGGGGTCGAAGGCCGTCGACGCGATGACCACGAACATCACCAGCACGCCGAGCTTGATCACCACCATGATCGCGTTGACCTTCGCCGACTCGCTGGCGCCGCGGATGAGCAGCACGGCGCACATCCAGATCAACGTGATCGCGGGCAGGTTCACGTAGCCGGGGTTCGCGTCCCATGGCGCGGCTGACAACGCGTGCGGCAGGGCGAATCCGAACAGGTTGCTCAGCAGCTTGTTGAGATACCCGCTCCAGGTGACCGAGACCGCGGCGCACGACACCCCGTACTCGAGCAGGAGGCACGCCGCCACGTCGACCGCGACGACCTCTCCCATCGTCGTGTACGCGTAGGAGTAGGAGGAGCCGGAAACCGGCACGGCCGAGGCCAATTCGGCGTAGCAGATGGCCGCCAACCCGGCCGCGATGCCCGCGATCAGGAACGAGACGATCACGCCGGGGCCGGCTTCCGGCACGGCCTGGGACATGACGAAGAAGATGCCGGTCCCGATGGTCGAGCCGACCCCGAACATGGTCAGCTGGAACGTGCCGATGCTGCGCTTGAGATCGCCCTCACCCGAGGCTTTCCCGTCGATGCGCTCGACCGGGCGGCGCCGCAGCATCTGCTCGGCGAGGCCGGTGGACATTGCTGCCATGCGCTTTACCCGCGCACCGCGCGCCACCAGCGACCGAGCCGGGACGGCGTCGGTTGCGGCGGCCGGCGGGATGCGTAGGACCACGGCCGGTTTCGTTCGGGCACCGAGGCGGCCCTCGCCTGCTTCAGCTGCATGCGCAGGTGCTGGCGCAGCTCGAGCAGGTCGGGATCCGTCCAGCGGTTCACGGCCTCGACGGGGTCGGCGGTGAGGTCGTAGAGCTCCCACTGGTCGTCAAGGGGGGAGGTCCGATACGACTCTCCACCCAAGCCGTTGGCCGCCAGATGCCGCACCCCGGGCTCGGTCCAGGTGCTCGGGTCGTCGAAAGTCCGCACCAGTTTCCATAGATGGCCGTCACCGCCGGGGACGTGATCGACGCGGAGCACCAGCCCCTCGAAGTTCGACGCGGTGTGGGCGGGGACGCGGATGCGCAGCGGCGCCGGCGGATTGACCGTCCGCTTGAGCCGGCGCGCCAGGCCCGACGCGCCGGTGTCGCCCTCGAGCACGTTGTCGCGCGTCATCAGGTACACGGCACGCTCCTCGTCGGCGGGCGCCCCGTCGACGACGGGCATGAGGTTGCGGCCCGGCAGCGGGTGGACCTCCGAGAACGATTCGGCCAACGTGGCGGCGACGGCGGTGACGTCCACGCCGGCGGCGCCCAGCAGCGTCGGAACGAGGTCGACGTGGGACGTCGGCGCGGTCACGACGCGCGCCTGGGTCGCCCCGTCGCCGATGCGGGCGATGACGAACGGGACCCGGGTGGCCTCGTCGTACAGGTTGAACCACTTCTGGTGCAGACCGCCGTGGGCGCCCAGCAGGTCGCCGTGGTCGGCGGTGCGCACCAGAACCGCGTTCTGCGAACCGCTCTCGGTGACCGCGCGCCGAACCCGGTCGATCGGGCCGTCGGCCTCGGCGTGCAGGCGGTAGTACAGGTCGCGGTAGCGCTGCGCGTTGCGTTCGTAGGTCCGCTGGATCGCCGGCGCCGGGCCGTAACCCGAGTAGTAGGACTCGCGGAACGCGATCTGCGCGGCGGGCTTGGTCGACAGGTCCTCGTCAGCCGTGGGCGCCGGCGGCACGTGCGGCGGGTCGAGCGGCGACGGCTTGAGCGGGCCGCGCCGCACCCACGTCGGGAACAGCACGATGTCATGGGGATTGACGAAGCTGGCCACCAGGAGGAACGGGCGCAGCGCGTCGGGATCGCCGGCGCGGCGACGGGCGTAGCGGTCGGTGAGCCAGGCGACGACACGGTCGGCGATCAGGGGGTCGCGCCGAACCCCGGCGTCGGCCAGCAGTGCCCCGTGCGGCTCCGGCCCCACCCACCCCGAAAACCCATACGGCTCAAGCGGGTTCGCGTCGAGGTAGCGGCGCACCGCGGCGTGGTCGACCACCCCGTCGTCGTCGTTGGTCGCCAGCGGACGGCCCGTGGTGGGGTCGACGAGGTCGGCGTGCGAGATGTGCCACTTGCCGTCGTAGTGCGTGTCGTAGCCCGCGGCGCGGAACCAGTTACCCAGGGTGGGCACCTCGCCCCGGCGCAGCCAGCGCATGCGGGAGTCGTCGGCCGTCTTGCCGAGGCCGTCGGTCTGGGTGACGCCGTGCAGGTCGGGGTACTGCCCGGTGAAGATGGTCGGGCGGCTGGGCACGCAGGCCAGCGACCCGGTGTAGTGCCGGGCGAAGCTGACGCCGTGATCGTCGAACCACTTGCGCCCGGCCAGGATTCGATCGCGCCACGCGCGCACGTCGGGCGCCTCGTACGGGGGCAGCGCCCGTTCCTCGTCGGTCATGACGATGACGACGTCGGGCCGGTCAGACACGGGCTTTCTCCAATCGGTCGGCGAGCCCGGCGAGCATCACCGCGGACTGTCGGGCGAGCAGGCGGCACAGCGCGCGTTCGGCCAGCCGCTGGGCTGCTCGGGGCCCGATCTCGACCGTGCTCGTCAGCGTCACCACGGCCGCGTCGGCGCCGGCCTGGTCCACCGTCCACCGGTTGGTGACCCGGCGCAGACGGCGGGGCAGGCCCTCGATCTCGTAGGCGAGGGCGCGCGGCGGGTCGAATTCGACGATGCGCTCCACCAGCGCGTCGCGGTTGACCTGGACCCGCCGCGTGGTGCCGACGGGCCCGCCGCCGGGACCGCTGAACAGGATGCAGGAGTGGTCGACGTTGTCGGCCCACGAGCTGACCGAGCCGAAGTCGGCAAGCAGATCCCAGACCTCCTGCGGGCGAGCCGCGACGGTACGCGAGCACTGGATGTCGGCCACCTGCTCAAGCTACGCGAGAGGCGGGCGGCCCGCGTACTTCTTTGCCGCGTTTACTGCGTCGCGTGCAGCAGCGTCTCGAGCGTCACCGCGAGGCCGCTGGTCGCGATCACGATCGCCATCGTCACCCAGTCGGCGAGTTTCGGTCGCGTCGGGTTGGCCGACAGCTGACCGGTGCCGCCGCGCGCGGTGATGGCGTCGCCCATCTCGTCGGCGCGGCGCAGCGTCACGGTGATCGCGGCGGACAGCAGGTCGATGAGTTCCACCGCATGCCGTCGCCGACGGGCCTTGCGGCTCCGGGGTATTCGCTTGGGTCGCAGCCGCCGGGCGGCGTAGAGGACCTGGAACTCGTCGATGAGCATCGGGAAGGCGCGCAGCGCGAGCGCCAGCGCGACCGCCCATTCGTCGATCGGGACCCGCAGCGGACGCAGCGGGCGGCCCAAAGAGGCCAGGGCGGGCCCGATTTCGGCGACGTTGGTGGTCCAGGACACCATGGCGCCAAGCCCGAGCAGCACGATCGACAGGGCGGTGAGCCGCAGGAAGTTCAGCATCCCCCCGAGTTGGAGTTCCAGGCCGGCGATCGAGACCTTGGGACTGCCGCCGGCCAGCGCCGCGGTGATGCCGCCCACGGCGAGGACCGCCCAGAGCCACCGCGGGATCGACGGCAGCGCGCCGCGCGGGATGTGCGCGATGCGGGCCGCAGCCAACACCAGCGCCGCCACCAAGCCGATCGTCACCCAGCCCGGGTAGAACGTCAGCAGCACCGAAACTCCGAACACCACCAACAGTTTGGTGCCGGCCCACAAGTCGTGAATCGGCGAGGCGACCGGAACGGGAACCAGGAGCACCACCGGCCGCGGAGACCGCCGGGCCTTGCCGCGCTGTGGAGCGGAGGTCGCCGTCACGCCACGCCCCCCGCCGCCGCCGGAACCGGTTGCAGCGTTCCGTCGCTGAGATGCAGGATGCGCGGACACAGGTCGTCGACGCCGGCGAAGTCGTGCGAGATCACCACGAGCGTCAGGCCCCGCTCCCGGCGCAGATCCTTGAGCAGGCGCAGCAGCCCGCGCTGGCTGGCGGCGTCCAGACCCGCCAGCGGCTCGTCGAGGATCAACGCCCGCGGCGAGCAGGCCAGCAGGCCCGCCAGCACGACCCTGCGCATCTGACCGCCGCTGAGCTGGTCGATGCGCCGCTTGGCGAGGGTGGGGTCGAGCCCCACGACGGCGAGCGCGGCGGCCACCCGATCTTCCTCGCGGGGCGAGAAGCCGGCCGCCGATGCGACTTCCTGGTCGACGCGGCCGCGCATGAGCTGCAGCCGCGCCGCCTGAAACGACAGGGCGACCGCGCCCACCTGTTCGTGCGTGGGCCGGCCGTCCAGAAGGCAGGCCCCGGTGGTGGGCACCGTGAGGCCGGCCATGATCCAGGCCAGCGTCGACTTCCCCGAGCCGTTGCCCCCGTGGATCAGCAGGCCGTCGCCCTGCTCGACCGCGAAGCTGATGTTGCGCAGCGCCGTCTTGGCCCACGGCGTCCCGACGCCGTATTCGTGGCCGACGTCGACGAGTTCCAGCACCGGCGCCTGCGAACGATGATCGACCGCAACCGACGACAACGGCGTGCTCACCGTCTCCACCATCTCGGTGTTGTCGGGTGAATCGCTGAGGTTGATGGTGCGGTCCGCGGAGTTGGCCTCGTTGTTGTAGTGGGTGATGTGCACCAGGGCGGTGCGATGCCGCGTGGTGAGCCCCGACAGCACGGCCAGCAGGGCGTCGCGCCCGTCCTGGTCGACCATGCTGGTCACCTCGTCGGCGATGAGCAGCGCAGGTTCGCGGGCCAGCGCCGCGGCGAGCGCGAGACGCTGCAACTCACCGCCGGACAGGCTGCCGGTGTCGCGTTCGGCCATGTCCTCCAGGCCGACCTCGGCAAGCAGTTGGGAGACATCGACGTTCGTGCCCGGCGGCAGTCCCCACACGACGTCGTCGGCGACCCGGGTGCCCAGCACCTGGCTTTCGGGGTGCTGCAGCACGATGGCCGTGCCGCCCAGCTTGCCCAGGCCGACCGCGCCGGGACGTTCGACGGTGCCCGACGTCGGCTCCCGCCCGGCCAGGATCAGCATCAGCGTGGTCTTGCCGGAACCGTTGGCGCCGGTGACCGCGACGTGTTCGCCGACCCGAAGATCCAGGCTGAGCTCGCGCAGGGCGTCCTGCCCGGCGCCCGGGTAGCGGAAGCGCACCCGGTCGAGCCGCACCGGCACGGGCCCGACCGGCCGGCCTGCATCCGTCACCGGCGGGTCAAGCTTGTGGACGTCGGGAACGCCCTGCATGCGCTCCAGCACCCGCGACAACGCCCACCACCCGATCAGCGACACGATCAGGACCGAGATGACGAAGTAGACGAGGAAGACCCAGGGCCAGTGGTCGAGCGCCGCGGTGAACCACCGCCGCAAACCGGCGGCGCCACGCAGGTGCGCGTGGTCCATGGCGTTGGCGATGCCTTCCATGTTCGCCGTCATCGCCTTGAAGATGAGGTGCCGCAGTCGGCTCAGCACCGCCAGCGCGCCCACGGAGACGGCACCGAAGATGACGCCGGCGATCAGGCTCGCGACGATCACTGTGGGCATTCCGCGGCGCCTGCGTTTGACCATTCCGGTGAGTCCGCCGATGTAAGCAGCGTGGACGACCGCCAGAAGGCCACCCATTCCGGTGATGAGAAAGGAGATCATCCCGGCGGCTACCGTCGCGGCGACGAGGACGCGGAAGCGGTAACGGTAGGCCAGCAGTCCCATCGGCACCGTGCCCAGCAACGCCAGGCCGGCGGCGAAGGGGACGACGATGGAGATGATCGCGGTGACCGCGCACAACGCCGCCATCACAGACGCCTGCGCCATCTCGCTCGGCCGCAACGCTCCGCGGCGGCGGCGCGACGGTACAGGGGCGGGCACGATCACTTCACCGATTCTGCCAGGCCGTAGGGCGTTGTCCCCGCAGCACACCGGGCGAGCTGCGTTGCGCGGTCACGCCCGTCACAGGCCTCTCATAGCAAAGCTATGCAACGATGGAAGCATGGACGTATCCGCCGCCAACCACAGCGAGGTCGTTGACGCGGCGAGCACACAACCCGAGCCGCGGCTCGGTGCTGACCTGCTCGCTGTGGTTGCGCGCCTGAACCGGCTGGCCACCCAGCGCATCCAGATGCCGCTGCCCGCGGCCCAGGCCAGGCTGCTCGCCACGATCGAGGCCCACGGCGAAGCCCGCATCGGCGACCTGGCCGGCGTCGATCACTGTTCCCAGCCGACGATGACCACACAGGTGCGGCGGCTCGAGGACGCGGGCCTGGTCACCCGCACCGTCGACCCCGGCGATGCCCGGGCGGTCCGGATCCGCATCACGGACAAGGGGGTGCGCACGCTGGACGCCGTCCGGGCCGACCGCGCCGCCGCGATCGAGCCGCAGCTGGCGCAGCTCGACCCGGCCGAGCGCCAAGTTTTGACGGACGCGGTGGTGGTGCTGCGCCGGGTGCTCGACAACGCTTCGGCGGCGGGGCGTCGCAACACCCTGTGACGACCGCGAGGCCCCGTGGATGAACGACCCCAGCGGGTAGACACTTAATCTCAAGAAAAACGAGGCTTCTCAAGACCTTCGAGGCGCTTTGCGCCCGAAGGCGCGACCAAGGTGGTTTGACCAGTGACGAGAGGTGGCGGCATGCGGCCCGAGGCGTCCGCCTTCCCCGGCGCGCCCCTGACGGTGTGGATCGGGCAGACGCGGTTCGCGTTCGCGCCGGGCCGCGACGTGCTGGTGGGCTACGGCCCCGGCCGCGACATCCGCCTCGAGCGCCTGGGCAACGGCGGTCCACCGCCGCCGCCGGCACCCCGCACCGACGTGGTGCTGAGGTTCACCGGCAGGCAGGGGGCCGCCATCGACAGCGGGGCCGACGGCATCTTCGTCAACGGCTCGCGGGTCCCGCGCGGCGAGGTACGGGCGCGACTCTTTTTTACATCTCCGGGCCCACGAGAGACGGAGCAGCGTCGGATCCGGTCGCTTGCGTGGAAAAAAAGACGCCGTCCGACG
>NZ_CACRUY010000018.1 GCF_902652685.1 Mycobacterium sp. Marseille-P9652 | reverse complement strand
TCCCCGTCGGGACGCTCGGGCCGCCATTCGAACCCGACGGCGACCCGGCGGCATCCGCCCCGGGCCGGAAGTTTGGCTGCGTCGCCGCGTTATGGCCCACCTCCGACAGCTTCTGCCGCTCGGCGGGACCCGGCGGCAGGAGGGCATCGGTTTGCAGCGAGTCGGGGTGATCGACCGGCGCACCGACGGCGGCGGTGGGACCGTCGTGCCGGGCGGGCTCTTTCGCGGCCAAGGGGGCGCTCGACGTCTCCGCCGTGACCGAATGCAGCAGCTCGCTCGGGCCGCCGGCCGCCGGGAACACGTCCGTCGGCGTGGCCAGGGGGCGCCCACTGATCGCCATCGCGTCCGGCTTGAGGCCGTTGCGGCGCTGCGCGGCCTGCAACTCCCGGCCGAACTCCTCGGCCGAGGCGGGCCGCTCGGCGGGGTCGATCGCCATCGCCTTCTCGATCGCCGAGCAGACCGCGTCCGGGATGCCCTCGGGGCGCAGGTCGGGGATCTTCGTCGTACTGATCCGCAGGTACTGGGCGACCAGGTCTTCGCCCTTCTTGCGTTCGTGCGCGGCATTGCCGGCGATGAGCGCGTACAGCGTGGCGCCGAGGGAGTACATGTCGGCGGCGACGGTCGCGGCGTTGCCGGTCATCACCTCGGGCGCGGTGTAGTCGATCGTCCCGGAGAAGAACCCCGTCGCCGTCTCGTACCCACCTTCGATATGAGCGATCCCGAAGTCGCTCAGTTGCGGCTCGCCATAGTCGTTGACGAGGATGTTGGCGGGCTTGATGTCGCGGTGCAGAGTCCCGCTGCGGTGCGCGGTTTCCAAAGCGCCGCAGAGCTTTACGCCGATGTGCAGCACCTCTGGCCATGCGATCGGCCCCTCTCGCCGCAGCCGCACCGCCAGGGAGTCCGCGGAGTGATAGGGCATGACGATGTACGGCTTGCCGCTGGGGGTGACTCCGACACGCAGGATGTTGACGATGTTGGGGTGTCCCGAGAGGCCACCCATCGCGTAACCCTCGCGGAGGAACCGTTCGCGGCTGTCCTCATCGAAGTGTGACGGCAGCACCTTGACCGCGACGTTTCGCCCCAGCGCCGTTTCGTAGCAGCAATAGATCACCCCGGCGCCGCCCCGGGCCACCTGGCGCGCCTCCTCGAAACCGGCGGCCGCCAGCTCGGTGGCGATGCCGCTCGGTGCCGGCTCTCCGGCGTCCCCCGGTTCTTCAGGCATTCGTGGCGCTCAGACTCCCTTGTGATCGGAGAGCTCAAGATTAACGCCCGGGCCCCTCCGGGTGTCTTTTTCGGGGACTTCGTTACCAAGCCACGACTATTCGGCGGCACCGGGAAGACGGGCACATATCGAATTCATATCCGGCGAAGCGAGACACATGTAACAAAATACATGTAGTTTACTTCGCATATTGCACCGCCGAGAGAGGAGAATCGTCATGTCCTACCCGCTTGCGAAACGGCCGACGCGGGGCCGGTGGCGAGCCAGGATGCTCGTCGCCGCAGGAACTTTCGCCTATGCCGTAGCGGCCGCGTCAACGGCCGCCGCGGAGGGGTCCGAGCCGTCGATCGACGCGCCCCATCCCTTTGGGACGCTCAGCTGCGACTGTCAGCAGACCGCCTTGCCAAACAGCGCGGCGTCGCTCGAGGCGATCGACCGCGGGCTGCAACAGGGCCACTCCGCGTGGTTGCCCGGACTGCCGGCACCGGGGCAGCGGCCCTGAGCGAGAAATACAGAGCGCCGGCCGCTCCTACCACCAGCGTCGGCGGGACTGCGCTGGATGGCCCGGGCACCACTGCGATTCGGGGACAAGTTTGCGGACTTCTTCGATGTGGGCGCCGCAACCGGCCCACGTGGTCTTTCCGCAAATGCGGCATCTGACGGGGTGGCACATCAGCGCGCCGCCTCTTCGAGCACCGGTGGCCCCTGGTTGGGCCGTTGCAGCGTGTGGAATTCGGGCGTGTGCGCGGCGACGAGGATGGCATCGAGCAGCCGGACGCCGTCCGCATGGGTCGGAATCCGGTTGAGCACCGGGCCGTGGAACGCCCGTCCGTCGATCACGATGATCGGACTGCCGGCCGGCCCTCCGAGCGCCTGTTGCGCGGCCTCGTGGGTGCGCCTGACCTCGTCGTCGAAACGGCTGTCCTCGAGCGCGTCGCAGAGTGATCCCTCCAGCCCGCACTTCGACAGGAGTTCCCGCACTTCGCCGGTGGTGAGCTCGTCGTCGCGCACGTGGATCTGGGTACCGAGCGCGTCGTAGAGCCGGGCGAACGCCTCCTGGCCGTGCTTGTCGACGACCGCGGAGAAGAGTCGTCCCAGCCGCCGTGAGCGTTCCATCATGCGTTTCTGCTTGCCTTCGAGCTCTTTGCCTTCGTTGAGCACGGCCAGGCTCATCTGGCGCAGGGTGACCGGGGTCTGCCTCTCGTCCGCGGCATCCAGGAGCCAGCGGGAGGTGACCCAGGAGAACGGGCACACCGGGTCGAGATAGAGGTCGACGGTTGCCATGGTCTTTCCTTTCTCGTTACGCCTCCGCCAGGATACCCCCATGGGTATAAGCCCGCCAATGCCCGGCGAGTTGTTCCCACCAGAATGGGTTCATGACGCTCGATCTAAACGGCTATTTCGGACGCATCGGCTACCGCGGCGCGGCCGAGCCGAACCTGGCCGTGCTCCAGGACCTGGTCACCGCGCACACGCGATCGATCCCGTTCGAGAACCTCGATCCGGTCATGGGTGTGCCGGTCGACGACCTGGGTCCGGATGCGCTCACCGACAAGCTGGTGCGCCGCGGCCGCGGCGGCTACTGCTACGAGCACAACGGTTTGATGGGTTACGTCCTGGATGACCTCGGCTTCAGGGTGCGCCGGCTGGCCGGCCGGGTGGTCTGGGGGAGTCCGCCCGACGCGCCCATCCCGGCGCAGACCCACACGGTGCTGGCGGTGACGTTCCCCGGATCCGACGGCTCTTACCTCGTCGACGTCGGGTTCGGCGGCCAGACACCCACCTCCCCGCTCCGCCTCGAGACCGGAAGCGTGCAGCAGACGACGCACGAGCCGTACCGGCTCATGGATCGCGGGGACGGCCTTATCCTGCAGGCGATGATCCGCGGCGAATGGCAGCCGCTCTACGAGTTCGCCACCCGAAGCGTGCCACCAATCGACCTGCGGATGGGTAGCTGGTTTGTGTCCACTCATCCGTCGTCGCACTTCGTGACGGGTCTGATGGTTGCGTTGGTGACCGACAACGCGCGGGTCAACCTGGCCGGGCGCGACCTGGTGGTCCACCGCGCCGAGGAGAGCGAGAAGGTCCGCCTCGACGGTTCGGCCGCTGTCGTCGACACCCTCGCCGGGAGATTCGGGATCAACGTCGACGACCTCGGTGGGCGGGCGGCGGTGCAGGCCCGCATCGAGAAGGTCCTCGGCGGCTAACGGGCGGCGAGCCAGGGTTCCATGCGCCGCAGCGCCTCCTCGACGTCGCTCGTCGGGCCCGCGAATGACAGCCGGACGAAGGTGTTTCCCCGGGCGGTGTCGAAGTCGATGCCCGGCGCGATGGCCACACCCGTGTCCGCCAACAACTTCGAGCAGAACCCCAGCGAGTCGGCCGTGAAGGCCGACACGTCGGCGTAGACGTAGAACGCGCCGTCGGTCGGCGCCAACCGGTCGACCCCGATCCTGCGCAACCCGTCGAGCAGCAGCGCACGGTTGGTCGCGTAGTGCCGCAGATTGCCATCGGCCTCGGCGGTCGACTCGGGTGTGAACGCGGCGACCGCGGCGATCTGAGACAGCACCGGCGGGCAGATGGTGAAGTTTCCGGTCAGGCAGTCCACGGCCCGGCGCAGCGCCGGCGGCACCAGCAGCCAGCCCAACCGCCAGCCCGTCATCGCGTAGTACTTGGAAAAGCTGTTGACCACCAGCGCGTCTCGCGATGTCTGCCACGCGCAGCTGGTTTGCGGCGCGCCCGGGTAGACCAGGCCGTGGTACACCTCGTCGCTGATCAGCCGCACGCCGGACTCCTCGCACCAGGAGGCGATCGCGGCCAGCTCGGCCGGCGGGATGACCGTGCCGGTGGGGTTCGCCGGGCTGGCGACGATCACGCCCCGCACCGGCGGGTCGAGCTCGGCGAGCATGCCCGCGGTGGGCTGGAAGCGGGTCTCTGGTCCGCAGGGAAGCTCGACCACCTCACATCCCAACGCGGACAGAATGTTTCGGTAGCAAGGATAGCCGGGGCTGGCCAGCGCCACCCGATCGCCGACGTCGAAACAGGCGAGAAATGCGAGCAGGAAACCGCCCGACGAGCCGGTGGTGACCACGACGGCGTCGGGCTCGACGTCGATGCCGTGCTTGCGTGCGTAATCGGCGGCGATGGCCGCGCGCAGTTCCGGAATGCCCAGTGCGACGGTGTAACCCAACTCGTTGAGGTGCAGGGCGGCGGCCGCGGCCGCCCGCACCGGTTCGGGCGCGCCGACGCTGGGCTGGCCGGCCGACAGGTTGACCAGGTCGCCGTGGCTGCGCTGGCGTTCCGCGGCCGCCAGCCAGACATCCATCACATAGAAGGGCGGGATGCCGGCGCGCAGGGCGACGTGATCGTTCACGCTTGCAGCACTTCGGTTTCCAGTTGGCGGAGCAGTTCGTTCGGCGCGGCCAGGAGGTGCGCGCTGCCGTGCGCGCGCTTGAAGTACAGGTGCATGTCGTGTTCCCACGTGATGGCGATGCCGCCGTGCAGCTGGATGCCTTCGGCGGCGACGACCTGCAGCGCCTCGGTGGCCGCGAGGCGCGCCGTCGCGGCGTTGGTGGCCGTCGGGTCGCCGCACGCGTCGGCCACGACGGCCTTGGCGGCGGCCACGGCGACGTACAGGTCGGCCATCCGGTGCTTGAGCGCCTGGAAGCTGCCGATCGGACGCCCGAATTGCACCCGGCTCTTGGTGTATTCGACGGTGAGTTCCAGGCAACGCTCGGCGGCGCCGATCTGCTCGGCCGCGAGCAGCACGGCGGCGATGTCGCCGAGTCCCGGGTCGGTGCCCAGGTCTTGCGTCTCCTCGGGGCGCACTCGGGCCAGCCGGCGGGTGGGGTCCATGGTGGCGACGGGCTCGGCGCTGAATCGGGTCCACCGGCTGAGCCGCCCGGCGTCCGCGGCGACGACGACGTCGGCGATGTCGCCGTTGACCACGTGGTCGGGATCGAGCACCAGCGCGCCGATCAGGCCGCCCTCGGCCAGGCCCGCCAGCGTCTCGGCGTCCGGCTCGGGAGCCGAGAGCAACGCCACTTCCGCCAGCGTGGTGCCCAACAGCGGGGAGGGCACCAGGGCGCGGCCGAGCTCCTGCAGAACCGTTGCGGCATCGGCTAGTTCGCCGCCCGCTCCGCCCAGCTCCTCGGGTATCACCAGCGCGGCGGCGCCCACCTGCTCGCACAGCAGCCGCCACAGCGACTCGTCGTAGCCGCGGTCGGATTCCATGGCAACGCGCACCGCGCCCGAGGTCGCGTGCTTGGTGACCAGGGCAGCCACGGTGTCACGCAGCATCTCCCGTTCTTCGTTCATGATGCTCATAGCGCCTCCAGCACTCGCCGCCGGTGTTCCTCGGGCGTGCCCCAGGCCGAGCGCAACGCCTGCACCCGCAGCAGCCACAGAGACAGGTCGTGCTCCTGGGTGAACCCGATGGCGCCGTGGGTCTGCAGCGCCGCGCGTGCCGCCGCGAGGGCGGCGTCGGAGGCGGCCGCCTTGGCCGCGCTCACGTCCCGCTGCTCCACCGACAGCGCGGCGCCGTAGAGCAGCGGCCGCGCCATCTCGACCGCGATGTGCACGTCGGCGAGCTTGTGCTTGATGGCCTGGTACGAGCCGATGATCCGGCCGAACTGGGAGCGTTGCTTCGCGTAGTCCACGGCGGCGCCCAGCAGTGCCTCGGCGGCGCCGACGAGCTGTGCCGCGGTGGCCAGCGCGCCAAATCGGAAGGCGCGGTTGACGTCCGCCTGCCAGGGCTCGCCGGCCGCGGCCACGTCGTAGAGGCGGCGGCTAGGGTCGACCGAGTCGTGCCGCTCGCCCGCCTCGGCTTCGCTGACGCCGTTATCGGTGGCCAGCAACACGAGTCCCGCGGTGTCGGCATCGACGGCGCGCGGGACAAGCGGAGGATGCGCGACCGTGGCGAGGAGCTCCCCCGAGGCCAGGCCCGCGCAGCGCTCGTCGTGCGCCAACAGAATCGGCGCGACGGCGATCGATTCGGCGACCGGGCCGGGAACGCACCAGCGCCCCAGGCGTTCCAACGCGACGACGAGGTCGACCGGGTGTGCCTCGATGCCCTCGAACTTCTCCGGCACGGCCAGCGCGGTGACACCGAGGTTGGCCAGCTGTTCCCACACCTTCAGGCCGGGCGCGACGTCGCCCGCCGACCAGGCTCGCACCGTGCCGGGCAGGTCGGCGGCGCCGAGCGCGGCGTCAATGCTGGCCGCGAAGTCGCGCTGTTGCTCGTCTAGTTCGAATTCCACTGGTCACTTCTTCTCTCGGGGCAGGCCCAGCAGCCGTTCCGAAATGATGTTGCGCTGAATCTCGTTGGTGCCGGCGTAGATCGGGCCGCCGAGGGCGAACAGCAGGCCCTCGGCCCATCCGCCGGCGACCTCGCCGTCGGCGGCGAGCAGGTCGAGGGCGGTCTGGTGCAGTTCCACGTCGAGGTCCGACCAGAACACCTTCGTCACCGACGACTCCGCGCCCAGTTCGCCTCCGGCCGCCAACCGGGTGACGGTACCGAAGGTCTGCAGGCGGTAGGCCTGTGCCTTGATCCAGCCGTCGGCGACGCGGTCGGCGAAGGCGGCGGGGGAGCCGCGGTCCCGCCAGAGCTCTACCAACCGCTCGGCGGTCGCCAGGAACCGCGCCGGGCTGCGCAACGACATGCCGCGTTCGTTGCTCGACGTGCTCATGGCGGCCCGCCAGCCGTCGTTGGGGCTGCCGATCACGTCCGCGTCCGGCACGAACACGTCGTCGAGGAAGATCTCGCCGAAGCCGGTGTCGCCGCCGAGCTGGACGATCGGGCGGACCGTGACGCCCTGAGCCTTGAGGTCGAACATCAGATAGGTCAGGCCGTGATGGCGCTCGGCGCTGGGGTCGGAGCGGAACAGCCCAAAGCCCATGTCGGCGAACGGTGCCCGCGAGCTCCAGATCTTTTGACCGTTCAGCAGCCAGCCGCCGTCGGTCTTGGTGGCGGTCGACCTCAGCGACGCCAGGTCGCTCCCCGATTCGGGCTCGGACCATGCCTGGGCCCAGATCTGCTCCCCGCTGGCCATTTTCGGCAGGATGCGATCCAATTGTTCCTGGGTGCCGTGCGCGAACAGCGTCGGCGCGAGCATCGACGTGCCGTTGGCGCTCGCGCGGCCGGGTGCCCCGGCGCGGAAGTACTCCTCCTCGAACACGATCCAGTGCAGCAGGGGGGCGTCGCGGCCGCCGTACTGCTTGGGCCAGGTGATCACCGAGAGGCCGGCGTCGAACAGCACACGGTCCCAATGACGGTGCTGGGCAAAGCCTTCCGCGTTGTCATAGGACTTGGTGGGGATCGCCTCGCCGTTGGCCGCGAGGAAGTCCCGCACTTCGGCCCGGAAGGCGAGGGTGTCGTCGTCGAAGTCGAGGTCCATCAGGCAAGCTCCCGCAATTCTGTCTTGAGCACCTTGCCACCGGGGTTGCGTGGCAGCGACTCGACGAAGCGCACCGACCGGGGCGCCTTGAAGTTCGCCAAATGCTCACGGCTGTAAGCGATCACCGATTGCTCGTCGAGATCGGCGCCCGGGCGCCGCACCACGAACGCGCGGCCCACCTCACCCAGTCGCTCGTCGGGCACGCCGATCACCGCGGTGTCGGCGACTCCCTCCATCCTGGCCAGCACCTGTTCGACCTCGGCGGGGTAGACGTTGAATCCGCCGCAGATGTACATGTCCTTGAGCCGGTCGGTGATGCGCAGGTTGCCGGCGTCGTCGACGGCGCCGATATCGCCGGTGTGCAGCCAGCCCTCGGGGTCGATGGCGGCCGCCGTCGCTTCCGGGTCGTCGAGGTAGCCCAGCATGACGTTCGGGCCGCGCAGCAGGACCTCGCCGGTGTCCGCGATCCGCAGTTCGAAGTCGGCGAACGGGCGCCCGCAGGTGGTCGCGACCGTCACCGCGTCGTCCTCCGGCCGGCACATCGTGCCCATGCCGTTGGCCTCGGTCAGCCCGTAGGCGGTCAGCACGATGTCGATGTCGAGTTCGGATTGCATGCGTTCCACCAGCACGACCGGGACGGTGGCGGCGCCGGTCACCGCGAACCGCAGCGAGCTCAGGTCGTGATCCTCGCGGGCCGGGTGGTCGAGCAGCGTCTGGTAGATGGTGGGCGGTCCGGGCAGCACCGTGATGCGGTGCTGCTCAATGGCTTCCAGCGCCCTTACCGGGTCGAAGGTCAGGTGCGGGATCAGCGTCGCCCCCGTCTGCAGGCAGGCCAGGATGCCCGCCTTGTACCCGAAGTTGTGGAAGAACGGGTTAATGCAAAGATAGCGGTCGTCGCTGGTGATCTTGCCGTTGGCGGCCCACGAGGCCGACGCCGAGAGCGACTGGCGGTGCGCGCACAACACGCCTTTGCTGCGACCGGTGGTGCCGGAGGTGAACAGGATGTCGCTCACGTCGTCGGGGGTGACCGCGGCGGCGCGGATGCGGACCTCGTCGAGACCCGCGGCTTGTGACATGAAGTCGTCCCACGTGCCGTCGTCCGCCTCGATCGGGATGCGCACGATGTGCCGCAGCGCCGGGAGCGCGCCGCGGTCGAGGTCGGCCGCCCGGTCGGCGCCCAGGAACCGGCCCGCGGCGAACAACACCGGCGCGCCGGTGCGGGCCAGGATGTCGAAGGCCTCCTCGGCGGTGTAGCGGGTGTTCAGCGGCACCATCGCCGCGCCGGCGTGGTGGATCGCCAGGCAGGCCACCACCCAGTGCCAGGTGTTCGGGGACCAGATGGCGACGCGGTCCCGGGGCCGAACGCCCAGCGTGATCAGCGCCGCCGCCGCCCGGTGAACCTCGTCGCGCAGGGACGCGGCCGTGAACGTCCGCTCCGCGGTGACCAGGGCGGGGTGGTCGGGCAGTTGACGCGCGAACCGATCCAGCGCCGCGGGCACGGTGCGGGGATCGGCGGTCATCGATGCTCCTTCAAGCGGCGCGTGCGCCAGCGCCGGCGGCCTAACAAAGCAAGTGCTTGGTAGGTTAGCCTACAAGGCATGCAGGACGTCGAGGAGTTCCGGGCCGAGGTCCGAGAGTGGCTCGCCGACAATCTCGTCGGGGACTTCGCCAAGCTCAGGGGGCTCGGCGGCCCCGGGCGCGAGCACGAGGCCTTCGAGGAGCGGCGGGCGTGGAACCAGCACCTCGCCGCGGCGGGGCTGACCTGCCTGGGCTGGCCGGTCGAGCACGGCGGCCGCGGATTGCCGACGGCGCACCGGGTGGCGTTCTACGAGGAGTACGCGCGCGCCGACGCGCCGGTGAAGGTCAACCATTTCGGCGAGGAACTGGTGGGACCGACCCTGATCGCGTTCGGGACCCCGGAGCAGCAACAGCGCTTCCTGCCGCGCATCCTCGACGTCACCGAGTTGTGGTGCCAGGGGTATTCGGAGCCCGGCGCCGGCAGCGACCTGGCGAACGTGTCGACCACCGCCGAGCTCGTCGGAGACGGATGGGTGATCAACGGCCAGAAGGTTTGGACGTCGCTGGCCCACTTGTCGCAGTGGTGCTTTGTGGTGGCACGCACCGAGAAGGGCTCCAAGCGGCATGCCGGCCTCTCGTATCTCCTGGTGCCGCTCGACCAGCCGGGTGTCCAGGTTCGCCCCATCGTCCAGATCACCGGCACGTCGGAGTTCAACGAGGTGTTCTTCGACGACGCCCGCACCGAGGCGGGCATGGTCGTCGGGCAGCCGGGTGACGGTTGGCGCGTCGCGATGGGAACGCTGACGTTCGAGCGCGGCGTCTCCACGCTGGGACAGCAGATCGTCTACGCGCGAGAGCTTTCCAACCTGGCCGAGCTGGCGCGGCGCACCGGGGCCGCCGACGACCCGATCATCCGGCAGCGGCTGACCAGGGCCTGGACTGGCCTGCGGGCGATGCGTTCGTATGCGTTGGCGACCATGGACGTCGAGCAGCCCGGCCAGGACAGCGTGTCGAAGTTGTTGTGGGCCAACTGGCATCGCGATCTCGGTGAGTTGGCGATGGACGTGATCGGCAGGCCCTCGATGACGCTGTCCGAGGGTGAACTCGACGACTGGCAGCGGCTGTTCCTGTTCACCCGCGCCGACACCATCTACGGCGGCTCCAACGAGATTCAGCGCAACATCATCGCCGAGCGGGTGCTCGGCCTGCCCCGAGAGGTTAAAGCATGAGTTTGTCCGTCGCGCCGAAAGAGGTTGATGGACACGGCCTTCTGCAAGGCAAGGTGGTGATCGTCACCGCCGCCGCGGGCACCGGCATCGGTTCGGCCACCGCCCGGCGTGCCCTCGCCGAGGGCGCCGACGTGCTGATCTCCGACCACCACGAGCGGCGGCTGGGCGAGACGGCCGATCAGCTGTCGGCGCTGGGGCTGGGCCGAGTCGAAAAGGCGCTGTGCGACGTGACGTCCACCGCCCAGGTCGACGCCCTCATCGATTCCGCCACAGCGCGTTTGGGCCGCATCGACGTCCTGGTCAACAACGCCGGCCTGGGAGGCCAGACCCCGGTGGCCGACATGACCGACGACGAGTGGGACCGCGTCCTCGACGTCACCCTTACGTCGGTGTTCCGCGCCACCCGCGCGGCCCTGCGCTACTTTCGCGAAGCATCGCACGGTGGCGTCATCGTCAACAACGCGAGCGTGCTGGGCTGGCGCGCACAGCACTCGCAGGCGCACTACGCCGCGGCCAAGGCCGGCGTCATGGCGTTGACCCGTTGCAGCGCAATAGAGGCCGCGGAGTACGGCGTCCGAATCAACGCCGTGTCGCCGAGCATCGCCCGGCACAAGTTCCTGGACAAGACCACGTCGTCGGAGCTGCTCGACGAGCTGTCGGCCCGCGAGGCATTCGGCCGCGCCGCCGAGCCCTGGGAAATCGCGTCCACCATCGCGTTTTTGGCCAGCGACTACTCGAGTTACCTTACCGGAGAGGTGATTTCGGTCTCCAACCAGCACCCGTGAGGCTATAGGTTCCTCAACAGCTGGACGATGCTGAAGAAGCCGGCCAACCCGGTGCCTGCGTTTAACAGGCCCGAGTCGTCGCCGCTCAGGACACCGCTCGGGTTTCCTTGAAATGGACCCGTGATGCCAGTGTTGAGCAAGCCCGAGATGTTGCCGTTCAGAAGTGAACCGCCGCTGGCGCTATTGAAGAACCCGGAGATTCTGGTCGCCCCGGGACCGGTGGCCGTGTTGTTGAAGCCCGAGATATTGATGCCGGTGTTATTGAAGCCGGAACTCGTAGCGCCGCTGTTGGTGTTGATCCCAAAGCCGTTGTTGTCGTTCCCTGAATTCCAGAAGCCCGTGTTCACGCTGCCCGAGTTCCCGTCGAACGTGTTCACGTTGCCCGAGTTCTCGTTGCCGGTGTTGAAGGAGCCCGCGTTGCCGTAGCCGGTGTTCCCCGAGCCCGCGTCCCCGAAGCCCGTGTTCAGCGAGCCCCCGTTGCCGAATCCGAAGTTGCCGAGCCCGGAGTTTCCGAAGCCGATGTTGCCGAAGCCGGTGTTGCCGATGCCAAAGCTTTGGAGCTTACCCAGGTCAGCAGTAAAAAGGTTGGCGCCTGAACTGAAGATCCCGACATTGCCGTCGCCCGAGTTGAAGAAGCCGATGTTGCCAGTACCGGAGTTCCCGAAGCCGATATTGCCGGTGCCCGAGTTCAGACCGTTGAAAACGAACTGACGGGTGTTCGAGTCGAAATACGCCCCGCCGATACCGACCAACTTGTCTCCGGTGAGACCAAAGCCGACGTTGCCGTTGCCGGTGTTACCGGCCCCCACGTTTTCGACGCCCGTGTTTCCGATGCCGAAGTTGCCGTTCCCGAAGTTACCTATCCCGAAGTTTGCGCCCGGGTTGGTACTCGTCAAGGGATTGCCCCTGTTGCCGAGACCGATGTTGTCGTTGCCGACGTTCCCGAAGCCGAAGTTGCGGGCGCCCCTGTTTCCGCTTCCGATGTTGCCGTTGCCGGCATTCCCGCCGCCGAAGTTGCCGTTGCCTGTGTTGCCGTTGCCGATGTTGCTACTGCCGTTGTTGCCATTGCCGATATTGCCGGTCGTACCTGCCTTGTTGCCGATCCCCAGGTTGGGCAGGCCCGCAAGGATGTCTTGCAGGCCGGCGGCGGGGGTCAACCCGGCGGCCGCGGCCGAGGCGCCCGAGTAGTAGCCAGACATCGCCGCGACGTCTTGGGCCCACATGGCCTCGTAGTCGGCCTCGATCTCGGCGATGGCCGGGGCATTGAGTCCGAACCAGTTCGACATCACCGCCTGCACCAGCGAGTTGCGGTTGAGGTCGACCCACAGGGGATGCACGGTGGCTGCCAGCGCGCCTTCGAACGCACTGGCCACCGCGCGGGCTTGCCCGGCCGCGCCCGCCGCCTGGGCGGCGGCCTGGTTGAGCCAGCCGGCGTAGGGGGTGGCCGCGGCGGCCATCGCTTGGGAGGCCGGGCCCTGCCAGGCCTGGCCGACCAGCCCGGAGGTGACCGCGCTGAACGACGAAGCAGCCGACCCCAGTTCGGAGGCCAAGCCCTCCCACGCCGCCGCCGCATCCAACATCGGCGCCGAACCCGCGCCGGAATACATCAGCAGCGAATTGATCTCCGGGGGTAGCGCCATGAAACTCATCAGAAACCGTCCTTTTCGGCCTGATTGGATCGGACAAGGAGGGACGGTAAGCCGAGGTAAGTGAAAACGGGCGTTTTTCAACAAATTGGACCGAGTCGATTTCACGCGCTGTCGCCCCGCGGGAAGGGGTGATCGAATGATCAGGAATGTGGCCACCAGCGGAGAGTCAACAAGCAGCCGCCGCTAGCCGAGCAAGCGCTTGGTTGCTACCCTGATCGGGTGGACCGTGCGCCCGGTCCGGCAAACAGCCGGCGAGACGAGCTACTGGAACTCGCCGCCGCGATGTTCGCCGAACGCGGACTGCGCGCCACCACCGTGCGGGACATCGCCGACAGCGCCGGCATCCTCTCCGGCAGCCTCTATCACCATTTCGCCTCCAAGGAGGAGATGGTGGACGAGGTGCTGCGCGGCTTCCTGGACTGGCTGTTCACCCGCTACGGCCAGATCATGGATACGAAGGCCAATCCGCTGGAACGCCTCAAGGGATTGTTCATGGCGTCGTTCGAGGCAATCGAGCACCGGCATTCGCAGGTCGTGATCTATCAAGACGAGGCTCAGCGGCTCTCCACCCAGCCGCGGTTCTCCTACATCGAGGACATGAACCGTCAACAACGCAAGATGTGGGTAGAGGTGATCAATCAGGGCATCGACGAAGGCTTCTTCCGGCCCGACCTCAATGTCGACCTCGTCTACCGTTTCATTCGAGACACCACCTGGGTGTCGGTGCGCTGGTACCAACCCGGCGGACCGCTCACCGCCGAGCAAGTGGGTCAGCAATATCTCGCCATCGTCCTGGGCGGGATCACCAAAGAAGGAGTCTGAATCATGGCCGACGCCTACGTCATCGACGCCGTGCGCACCGCGGTCGGCAAGCGCAATGGCGCACTGGCCGGGGTGCATCCCGTCGACCTGGGCGCGCTCGGGTGGCGCGGACTTCTGGACCGGGTCGACGTGGACCCCGCCGCCGTCGACGATGTGATCGCGGGATGCGTCGACGCGATCGGCGCACAGGCGGGGAACATCGCGCGCCTGTCGTGGCTGGCCGCCGGTTACCCCGAAGAGGTTCCCGGCGTCACCGTCGACCGGCAGTGCGGATCCAGTCAGCAAGCCATCTCCTTTGGCGCCCAGGCGATTATGGCGGGCACGGCCGACCTCATCGTCGCCGGCGGTATGCAGAACATGAGCCAGATCCCGATCTCGTCGGCCATGACCGTCGGTGAACAGTTCGGGTTCACCTCACCGACCAACGAGTCCAAGCAGTGGATGCACCGGTACGGCGATCAGGAAATCTCCCAGTTCCGCGGCTCCGAGCTGATTGCCGAGAAGTGGAACCTGTCGCGCGAAGAAATGGAGCGCTACGCGCTGACCAGCCACGAGCGCGCGTTCGCGGCGATCCGCGGCGGGCACTTCGACAACGAAATCATCACCGTGGAAACGGAATCCGGACCGTTCCGGGTCGACGAGGGCCCGCGCGAGTCGTCGCTGGAGAAGATGGCCGGCTTGAAGACGCTGGTCGAAGGCGGCCGGCTGACCGCGGCGATGGCCAGCCAGATCTCCGACGGCGCCAGCGCGGTGCTGCTGGCGTCCGAACAGGCGGTCAAGGACCACGGATTGACGCCTCGCGCGCGCATCCACCACATCAGCGCGCGCGCCGCCGACCCGGTGTTCATGCTGACCGGTCCGATCCCCGCCACCCGCTACGCGCTGGACAAGGCCGGGCTTTCCATCGACGACATCGACACCGTGGAGATCAACGAGGCATTCGCTCCCGTTGTTCTGGCCTGGCTCAAGGAGATCAAGGCCGACCCGGAGAAGGTGAACCCGAACGGCGGGGCGATCGCGCTCGGTCACCCGCTCGGGGCCACCGGCGCCAAACTGTTCGCCACGATGCTCAACGAGCTCGAACGCACCGGCGGGCGCTACGGCCTGCAGACGATGTGCGAGGGCGGAGGCACCGCCAACGTCACGATCATCGAGCGGCTGTAGACCTTCCTCCCGGCCTCTCCGCCGAGTGTGCATTCCGCGACGGCATGTCGCGTCGCGAAGTGCACAGTGGGCGAGAGCGTCTCAGCGAGTGGCCAAGATCAGCGCGATGCCACCAAGGGCCAGCAACCAACTGGCGAAGCTGCCCACCAAGAAGTATTCGGTCACCGCGTCGATGCCGACCTCGCCGTTGCGCCCTTTCTGAGCGCTGAGTTCCGGAAACCGGATGAGCCCCTTGGCCGCGACCACCGCCCCAGCCGCCCCCACCTGACCACCCAAACCGAGGCTCAGGATCAGCAGGCGCTCCATCGGGCCCAGCAGCCGACCGCCCTTCAGTTTGTCCGAAGGCTGCGGCTGACCCGCGGGCCGCACCGCCCCGACGGCGCCGAGGACCAGGCGAATCAACTGGTTGCCGGTCGCCAGTTGGAGTAGCACCACGCCGACGACCATCAGCAGTCGGGTTGGTGTGACGGCGCCCAACGGCAGGGCCACCCAGTGCACCCAGCGCCAGGCCGCCCCTCCCGCGTGAGAACCCAGCCCGGACAGCATGATCAGCGCTACGAGCGCGACCATCATGACGGCGAGGGGGCTCCGCTGGTGTCGGCCGGTGCGCTCGCTGCGCACGCACAGCACCTCCCACGCGACGGACGCGAGGGCGGCGATCACCAGTGGGGCGATGTCGCGCGCGTGCCACAGCCCGCACAAAGCCGCACAACCCGCCACCACAAGGGGGCAGGCAGCCAATGGCAACCACACGGATCTGAAAAGCCGCCGGCAGACGTCGGCGATACCGGCGGCGATGAGCAGGACGGCGACGGCGCTCATGTGACGCCCCGAAGGTATTGCGAAGCAAGGACAATCAGATCCAAACCGTCGCGGCTTGCCCGTTGGGACACCGCCGAGGCGGTGATTCCCTCCGCCGCGGCGAGGTCCTTCTTGGTTTGCCCGTTCATCAAGCCCCTCAAAATCCGCAATGATCTTTCATCGAGCGATCCAAGCAGATGGTCCCGACAAATCAGGGCCGCGTTGACCGCGGCGACGTCACGGCCGGCGCCTTCGGGTGCCCGAAAGGTGGTTCTTACCAGGGCGAAGCCAGGCTGCCGCTGCACGTCGGCGGTATGGGTGATGGCGTCTCGCGCCGCCCACCAGGCGGGGCCGTCCTGTATCCCGCTGTCAGCGTCGAGAACCGTTGCCTCGCCCCAGCCGATGCCGAAACGCACGTCGATCTCGGGGGACAGGGCCAGGCGCACCGCGAGGGCGGCGTCGATCGCGGCGCCCACGGTGGGGTAACTGCCCTGGAACTCGTCGCCGACGGTGAAGGCGGGGCGGTCGATCGCGCCGTCTGCGACTTCCTGCAGGGCTTGCTTGACCGATCGGTGCAGCGCCGACCGGTCGCGGGCGCGCCGCGATCCCACCACGTCGCCGAGCAGGGCCGCGCGCAGTGAAGCTGTGGACTTCACTTTCTGCATATGAAGACTATAGCTTAATTTCAGGTTAGTTTAGATTACAGCTAAATTTTTCGCCTAGCCCATTGTCAGGATGGCGGCAGCGGCCACGACGATGATGGCGACCAGGGCTCCGAGTATCACCCAGTTCGAGACCACCACGATGTCGTCTTCGCCCACCTGCCAGCGCGGGCGTTCTTCGATCGGTAGAGCCCGGGCCCCGAGGGCCCTTGCGGCCACGGAAATCTCGTGGCGTGCCTCCTCCTGTCGTAACGGCAGTTCGTCTTCGAGATGCGCGGGAGTTGCGATAGTCATGTCACCTCGCTCAGTGCCATCGACGCCAAGTTTGTCATCTCCTCAACGATAGGAAGCGGCCGCAAAAGTACAGCCACGGATGAGGCGATGTTGACTAACGATCGGGGAACGGATCAGTCACATGCGATCCCCATGGGGGCGTTTGGGTCGCGCCTACTCCACCAGCGCCGACGCGGCGCGCAAATGCTCGATCGCGTCGCGCACGATCGACTCAATCAGTTCCGCGCACGAAGGCAGGTCGTCGAGGATTCCGGCCACCTGCCCCGAGGCCAGCACCCCGGCCTCGGTGTTGCCCTCGACCAGGCCGGCCTTCAGCAGCATCGGGGTGTTCGCCGCCATCACCACCTGCGACCAGGTGAGGTCCTTGCCGTGGCGCATCGCCAGGCCGTCGGTGATCATCGACCGCCAGGTCATTTGGGACATCTGCTTGAACTTCGCCGCATTACGGACAGCGGCGGCCAAACCCCTTACTGGCGAGCCGCTTTCGAGTTTCTCGACCAGTCCGGTGCGCAGCACGCGGTGCGGCATGCCATCGACGCGGGTGGTGACCACCGTGCCGTCCAGCGCCGCTTCGAGGTACCGCCGCTTGACCGCGTCCGGAACGGTCGAATCCGACGTCAGGAGGAATCGCGTGCCCATCGCGACGCCGGCGGCGCCGTAGGACAGGGCCGCCGCGAGCCCGCGCCCGTCGAAGAACCCGCCCGCGGCGATCACCGGAATCCCGGTGCCCTTGACGGCGTCCAGGACGGACGGCAGAAGAAGCGTCGTGGCCACGGGCCCGGTGTGGCCGCCGCCCTCGCCGCCCTGGACGATCATCGCGTCGGCGCCCCAGCTCGCGACCTTGCGCGCGTGCTTTGCCGCTCCGATCGACGGAATCACCACCGCCCCGGCGTCTTTCAGCCGCGCGATCAGTTCCTGCTTGGGAGCCAGCGCGAACGACGCCACCTTGACGCCCTCGGCGATCATCAACTCGACGCGGTCGCCGGCGTCGGCGGCGTCGGCGCGGATGTTCACGCCGAACGGCTTGTCGGTGGCGGCCTTCACCTTCTTGATCGCCGTCGCCAGTTCGTCCAGCGTCATCGTGGCAGAGGCCAGGATGCCGAGGCCGCCGGCATTCGCCGTGGCGGACACGAGCCGGGCTCCCGCCACCCAGCCCATCCCGGTCTGCACCACCGGGTGCTCGACACCGACCAACTCGGTCAGCGGCGTGCGTAGTTTCATCAGCGGATTTCCCTGTCGCGCAGTGACTTCGGGTCAATGACCTCGCGGATCAAGCGCAACTCGTCATCGGTCGGCAGCCGGGTTTCGTCAGCCTCGTCGAGGCCATGCACCTCGAACGACGTGTTGTCGCGGACGTCGCCCGGCGACACGCCGGGGTGCAGCGAGACCGCCCGCATGGTGTGGGCGGGGCCGCCGAAGTCGAAGACGCCCAGGTTGGACACCACCCGGTAGGGGTTGGCGAACCGGAAGGCCGGGTTCTTCGGATCGATCTTGTCCCAGCCGATTCCGCAGACGACGTCGACGGCGTCGCAGAACACGCGCTTCGAGTGGTTGCCGACCCAGTAGCTGGTCGCGTGGTTGATGGCGTTCCCGGGTGCGCCACGCAGACCGAACATCTGCCGGGTCGGCCGCTGCAACGGGCCGAACGCGGAGATGTTCTGGTTGCCGAAGCGGTCGACCTGATTGGCGCCCATCACCACATGCCGCCGTCCCCAGGCCAGTGTCTCGAACACCCGGCCAAACGGCATCCAGCCCTCGACCGCGCCCGTCGCACCCAGTGCCGGTGTCTCCGCAAGCAATTGCGCCTCGCCGTCGGTCAGCAGGATGTCGGGGGAGAAGGTCAGGCGGGCCAGTCGCGCGCCCACCGACGCCATGTTGGTCATCGGGCTGACCATGATTTCGCCGGCCTCCCTGAACAACTCGGCGCAGGCGATCGCGCAGACCTCGGCCCGGGTGCTCATTTGGCCGCCTCCTGTGCGAACGCGCGTACGGCCGCCTGATAGTCGTCTTCGCCCCCCGAAAGATAGGTGTCGACGAACTTCTGCCAGCCCTCGTCGGTGGACGCGGCCTCGGCGTAGTGCCGCTGGAACTTTTCGTCGCGGCCGTAATCGGGCGCGGCGGTGGTGAAGTGGGCGCCGCCCGGCGCCTCGACCACCCCGTCGACCATCATCCGGTTGACCAGCAGGGCCTGCGGGGGGACCGCCTTGACCAGTTCCTGGGTCGACACGACCCGCTCCACCGACAGGTAGCGCTTCTCGGCGGCCATCAGGAAGAGGTCGTCGAAGTAGGGGTCGATGCCGGTGTACGCCGCGTTCCCCTGAGTGTCACCGAGATTGAGGTGAACGAAGGCGGCATCGAGGCGCAGCGCCGGCATGGCGAGCAGGGTCTCGTGCCCGCCGCCCGGCGCCTGGTACGGGCTCGTGACCGTCTGCAGTTCGCCCTCCCAGAAGTCGGGCACGGAGCTACCGAGGCCGGCGCGGATGGGCAGGAACGGCAGGCGTTGCGCGGCGGCCTGCAGCCCGCACCGCAGCATGCCCTCGTCCATCTCACGCGCCTCGATCGTGCCGCCGGTGCGCGCCTTCGCGAACCATGGGTCATAGAAGGGCGGGGAGTCCAGGGACACGAATCCGTAGTAGGCGCGCTTGACTTTGCCCGCGGAACACAGCAACCCGAGGTCGGGGCCGCCGTACGTGATCACCGTCAGGTCGGTGACGTCCGTGCGCAGCAGGGCGCGCACGAAGGCCATGGGCTTGCGTCGCGAGCCCCAGCCGCCGATGCCGATTGTCATGCCGCTGCGCACCTCGGCGACGGCATCGTCGAGCGTCGTCCGCTTGTCGGTCACTCGCCCTTACCCTTCGCCGTACCGGCGAACGCGTCGCGGTGCTCGTCGGCCACGCCGGCGAGGTTGAGTTCGAACGTGAAGCCTTGTTCCATGCGGTAACTCGAGTTGACGCGTTGCACGTCGATGAGGTTGAGCGCTTCCTTGGCGGCGCGGATGACGCGGGTGTCCTTGGCGGCGATGTCGCGGGCGACCCGCAGCGCCGCCTCATCCAACTGATCACGCGGCACGACCTCGTGCACGGAACCGAAGTGGTGCAGGGTGGCTGCGTCCACGGTGGCGGCGGTGAAGAACAGCCGCCGCATCATGTGCTGCGGCACCAGGCGGGACAGGTGGGTTGCCGCGCCGAGAGCACCGCGCTCCACCTCCGGCAGTCCGAAGGTCGCGTCGTCCGAGGCCACGATGACGTCCGCATTGCCGACCAGGCCGATACCCCCGCCAACGCAGAACCCGTTCACCGCCGCGATCACCGGCACCGCGCACTCGTAGACCGCACGGAACGCGGCGAAGCAGCCGCGGTTGGCGTCGATCAGCGCGGTGAATCCCTCGGTGCGCTGCATCTCCTTGATGTCCACACCGGCGTTGAAGCCACGCCCCTCGGCGCGCAGGATCACCGCGTGCGTATCGGGATTGGCGCCGGCGGCGGTGATCGCGTCGGCCAGCTCGAACCATCCGCGGGACGGGATGGCGTTGACGGGTGGGTAGTCGACGGTGACCGCGACGATGCCCGGTTCGGTGGTGGTGGTGGTGATGGGCACGGTGCCACTTCCTCGTGGGGGCTGTAACTACCTAAGCAAGCACTTGCTTGGTACGCTAGCACAGTGACTCCCGCCGAAGCAGGCTCGCCCCTTTCGGAAGGCATCAACCTCGGGCTGGCCGGACGGGTGGTTCTGGTCACCGGCGGTGTGCGTGGCGTGGGGGCGGGCATCAGCTCGGTGTTCCACCGGCAGGGCGCGACGGTGATCACCTGCGCGCGACGGGCCGTCGACGGACTTCCCTACGAGTTTCACTCCTGCGACATCCGCGACGACGAGGCCGTCGAGAGCATGATCCAGGAGATCGTCGACCGGCACGGCCGACTGGACGTGGTCGTCAACAACGCCGGGGGTTCGCCCTACGTGCTGACCGCCGAGTCGAGCGCCCGGTTCAACCGCAAGATCATCGAGCTGAACCTCATTGGCGGGCTGTGGGTTTCGCAATACGCGAACGAGAAGATGCAAGACCAGCCGGGCGGCGGGTCGATCGTCAACATCTGCAGCCTGAGCGGTCGACGGCCCTCGCCGGGGACGGCCGCGTACGGCGCCGCCAAGGCGGGCCTGGAGAGCCTCACCCAGACGCTCGCCGTCGAGTGGGGGCCGAAGGTGCGGGTGAACGCGTGCGTGGTCGGGATGGTCGAGACCGAGCAGTCCGAGCTGTTCTACGGTGACGCCGAGTCGATCGCCGCGATCTCGAAGAACGTGCCGCTCGGCCGGCTGGCCCGGCCCGACGACGTCGGTTGGGCCGCAGCATTTTTGGCTTCCGACGCGGCGTCCTACATCAGCGGAGCTGCACTGGAGGTGCACGGCGGCGGGGAGCCGCCGCACTATCTGGCGACCACCAACGCGAGCGCGATCAAGTAGAAGGAGACAACGACTATGGGAGTGGTTGACGGCCGCGTCGTCATCGTCACCGGAGCCGGGGGCGGTATCGGCCGCGAGCACGCGCTGGCCTTCGCGGCCGAGGGTGCGCGGGTGGTGGTCAACGACATCGGTGTGGGCCTCGACGGATCGCCGGCCGGCGGCGGCAGCGCCGCCCAGAGCGTGGTCGACGAGATCACCTCGGCGGGAGGGGAAGCCGTGGCCAACGGCTCCAACGTCGCGGACTGGGATCAGGCCGCCGCCCTCATCCAGGCGGCGGTCGACACCTTCGGCGGCCTCGACGTCCTGGTGAACAACGCCGGCATCGTTCGGGACCGGATGATCGCCAACACCAGCGAAGACGAGTTCGACGCCGTGATCGCCGTCCACCTCAAGGGTCATTTCGCGACGATGCGGCACGCCGCCTCCTATTGGCGCGGCCTGTCCAAAGCGGGCAAAGGCGTTGACGCGCGCATCATCAACACGAGCTCGGGTGCGGGGCTGCAGGGCAGCGTCGGGCAGGGGAACTACAGCGCGGCGAAGGCCGGCATCGCGGCCCTCACCCTCGTCGGCGCGGCCGAGATGGGCCGCTACGGTGTCACCGTCAACGCGATCGCGCCGTCCGCCCGCACCCGCATGACCGAAACCGTCTTCGCCGAGATGATGGCCACACAGGACCAGGATTTCGACGCGATGGCACCCGAGAACATTGCGCCGCTTGTGGTTTGGCTGGGCAGCGCGGAGTCCCGCGACGTCACCGGGAAGGTGTTCGAGGTCGAGGGGGGCAAGATCACCGTCGCCGAGGGGTGGGCGCACGGCCCGCAGATCGACAAGGGCGCGAAGTGGGATCCTGCCGAGCTCGGGCCCGTTGTCGCCGACCTGCTGGCCAAGGCGCGAACGCCGGTGCCGGTCTACGGGACGTAGCGCGCGCCGAGCGCGCCGAACGTGCACTCACGGCGAGATTTTCGCCGATTTTACGCAGTGATTACACGCTCGGCGAGGCCCCTCAGGGCTCGCAGATGACGACAGGAATCACCCGTTCGGTCCAGGACTGGTAGTCGTCGAAATTCGGGTACATGGCAACGAGCTTGGGCCAATAGTGTTCGCGCTCTTCGGGTGTGGCGTCCCGTGCCCGCAGCTGCAGCACCTCGTCCTTGATCTGGACCGACACCTTCGGGTCGGCCTTGAGGTTGAGGTACCACAGCGGGTGTTTGTCCCGGCCGCCCTGCGAGGCGACCAGGATGACGCGGTCGCCGTCGCGCAGGTACAGCAGCGGACTGACCCGCGGTTGACCCGTCTTGCGGCCCGTTGTGGTCAGCAGAGCGACCGGACTCTTCTGGAACACGCCGCCGAGCTTGCCGTTGCTGCGCTTGTAGATCCACGCGTTGCCGCGCGACATCCACTTGATGATGAAGCCGACGACAGGGGAGTTCAGATTGCGCGGTTTTTCCACACTTGACCTAGATGCGCTCGATGATGGTGCCGGTGGACAGCGCACCGCCCGCGCACATCGTGATCAGGGCGGTGGTCTGGTCGGTGCGCTCGAGTTCGTGCAGCGCGGTGGTGATGAGGCGGCTGCCCGTCGACCCAACCGGGTGGCCCAGCGCGATCGCTCCGCCATTGACGTTGACCTTGGCCATGTCGGGCTCGTGGACGCGCGCCCACGACAGCACCACCGACGCGAACGCCTCGTTGATCTCCGTGATGTCGATGTCGCCCATCTTCATCCCGGCCTTCTCCAGCACCTTGGCCGTGGACTGGACCGGGCCGTCCAGGTGGTAGTAGGGCTCCGCCCCGACCAGTGCCTGACTGATGATGCGGGCACGCGGCCGCAGCCCCAGCGCCTTGGCCTTGTCCTCGTCCATCCACAGCACGGCCGCCGCGCCGTCGGAGATCTGCGACGACGTGCCCGCCGTGTGAATCCCGCCCTCGATGACCGGCTTCAGCGCGGACAGGCCCGAGAGCGTGGTGTCGCGCAAGCCCTGGTCGCGGGAGATCGTGACGCGCTCCGAGGTCGGCTGCTTGTTCTCGTCCAGCGCGGGCGCCTCGATCGGCGAGATCTCGCGGTCGAAGCGGCCTTCGTCCCAGGCCTGCTTGGCCTTGGCCTGAGACTGGTAGCCGAACTCGTCGATGTCTTCGCGGGTGATGCCGCGCCGCTTGGCGATGCGCTCAGCGGCGGTGAACTGGTCGGGCAGGTCGATGTCCCAGGACGCGGGTCGCAGGATGCTGCGATCCGGGCCGGCGTTGGCGCCGAGTCCGACACGGCTCATGGCCTCGATTCCGCAGGCGATGCCGATGTCGATCGCGCCGGCGGCGATGAGCCCGGCGACCAGGCCGTTGGCCTGCTGACCGCTGCCGCACTGGCAGTCGACGGTCATGGCTCCGACGTGCTCCGGCAGACCGGCGACCAGCCAACTCACCCGGGTGATGTTGTTGGACTGCTCGCCGAACTGCGTGACGCAGCCGCCGACAACCTGCTCGACGTCTCCGGCGTCGATGCCGGCCTTCTCGACGAGGGCCTTTTGCACCGCGCCGAGCAGCTCGGTGGCGTGCAGCCCTGACAGCCATCCGTTGCGCTTGCCGATGGGGCTGCGGGTGGCTTCAACGATTACCGGGTTACCCATGGGGCCAGGCTAGAACACGTTTCATTACTATGACAAGCGACGATGCTTCACCGCCTTTTGTCTGCGGTGAAGGCATGTTTTACTGGCACAAGAGCATCACTAGGACAGCTAGTGTCTGTAGAGCGCAAGTCGCCGAGGACTTGAGTACCGCAGTAAGGAGAAATTAGCGTGCCCAGCCCCCATCTTCCGCCCGGGTTCGACTTCCTCGATCCCGATGTCAACGTCAAGGGACTGCCGGTCGCGGAGCTGGCCGAAGTGCGCAAATCCCAGCCGATCTACTGGCTCGACGTCCCCGGCGGCACGGGCGGCTTCGGGGACAGGGGCTATTGGGTCATCACCAAGCACAAGGACGTCAAGGAGATCTCGCGGCGCAGCGACGTCTTCTCGAGCCAGCAGGATTGCGCCATCCCGGTCTGGCCGCAGACGATGACGCGCGACCAGATCGACATGCAGCGCCACGTCATGCTCAACATGGACGCCCCGCACCACACCCGGTTGCGCAAGATCATCTCCCGCGGTTTCACGCCGCGCGCCATCGGCCGGCTGCGCGACGAGTTGGACGCCCGCGCGCAGAACATTGCCAAGACGGCGGCGTCGGCCGGCTCCGGTGACTTCGTCGAACAGGTCTCGTGCGAGCTGCCGTTGCAGGCCATCGCCGGCCTCTTGGGGGTCCCGCAGGAGGACCGCGACAAGCTGTTCCGCTGGTCCAACGAGATGACCGGCAACGAGGACCCCGAGTACGCGCACATCGACCCGGCGATGTCGTCGGCGGAGCTCATCATGTACGCGATGAAGATGGCCGAAGACCGGGCCAAGAACCCCGGCGAGGACATCGTCACCAAGCTGATCGAGGCGGACATCGAGGGCGAGAAGCTCTCGGACGACGAGTTCGGGATGTTCGTGGTGATGCTCGCCGTCGCCGGCAACGAGACCACCCGAAACTCCATCACCCACGGCATGATCGCCTTCTCGGAAAACCCCGACCAGTGGGAGCTTTTCAAGAAGGAGCGGCCCGAGACCGCGGCCGACGAGATCGTCCGCTGGGCGACCCCGGTCACCGCGTTCCAGCGCACGGCGCTCGAGGACTACGAGCTGTCCGGCGTCCAGATCAAGAAGGGCCAGCGGGTGGTGATGTTCTACCGGTCGGCCAACTTCGACGAAGAGGTGTTCGACGACCCGTTCACCTTCAACATCATGCGAAACCCCAATCCGCACGTCGGATTCGGTGGTACGGGCGCGCACTACTGCATCGGCTCCAACTTGGCCAAGATGACGATCGACCTCATCTTCAACGCGGTGGCCGACCACATCCCGGACCTGAAGCCGATCTCGAAGCCGGAGCGGCTGCGGTCCGGCTGGCTCAACGGCATCAAGCACTGGCAGGTCGATTACACCGGTCAGTGCCCGGTGGCGCACTGACCATGGACTTCGATCTCACTGCAACGCAGCAGGCCGTCGCCGACGTGGTGACATCGGTTCTCGACCGGGAGCTGTCCTGGGAGGCGTTGGCGAGCGGCGGCGTGACGGCGCTGCCGGTGCCGGAACGCCTCGGCGGCGACGGGGTGGGCCTGCCCGAGATCGCAACGGTGCTCACCGAAGCGGGTCGCCGCGGCGCCATCACGCCGGCGCTGGCGACCCTCGGCTTAGGTGTGGTGCCCCTGCTCGACCTCGCATCCGAGGAACAGCAGGACCGCTTCCTGGCCGGCGTCGCCAAGGGCGGGGTGCTGACCGCCGCCCTCAACGAACCGGGCGCGGCGCTGCCCGACAGGCCGGCCACCACGCTCGCCGGCGGGACGCTGTCGGGCACCAAGATCGCCGTCGGGTATGCGGCACAGGCGGATTGGCTGGTCGTCACCGCCGACAGTGGTGTCGTCGTCGTATCGCCCAAGGCCGAAGGGGTGCGGCTGGTGCAGACTCCTTCGTCGAGCGGTGCCGACGAGTACACCGTCACGTTCGACGGCGTGGCGGTGCCTGACTCGGACGTCCTGGCGGGCGCCAGCGTGCACCGCGTCAACCAGCTCGCCGTGGCGATGATCGGCGCGTACGCGGACGGCCTGGTGGCCGGGGCGCTCCGGCTGACCGCCGACTACGTGGCCAACCGCAAGCAGTTCGGCAAGCCGCTGTCGACGTTCCAGACCGTCGCAGCCCAGCTGTCCGAGGTCTACATCGCCTCGCGCACCATCGATCTGGCCGCGAAGTCGGTCGTCTGGCGGCTGTCGGAGGGGCGCGACGCGGACGCCGATCTCGACGTGATCGGGTACTGGATCACTTCCCAGGCGCCGCCGGCGATGCAGACGTGCCACCATCTCCATGGCGGCATGGGCATGGACATCACCTATCCGATGCACCGGTACTACTCGACGATCAAGGACCTGACCCGCCTGCTGGGCGGGCCATCTCATCGCCTGGAATTGGTGGGAGCGCAATGTTCATCGACCTGACCCCCGAACAGCGACAGCTGCAAGCCGACATCCGGCAGTACTTCTCCAACCTCATCTCGTCCGACGAGATGAAGGAGATGGAGAAGGACCGCCACGGCGCCGCGTACCGCGCGGTGATCCGGCGCATGGGTAAGGACAACATGCTCGGCGTCGGGTGGCCGAAGGAGTTCGGGGGCCAGGGATTCGGGCCGATCGAGCAGCAGATCTTCGTCAACGAGGCGCATCGGGCCGACGTGCCACTGCCCGCGGTCACGCTCCAGACGGTGGGGCCGACCCTGCAGGTGTTCGGCACCGAGATGCAGAAGAAGAAGTTCCTGCCGGCCATCCTCGCCGGCGAGGTCCACTTCGCGATCGGCTACAGCGAACCCGAGGCGGGAACCGACCTGGCGTCGCTGCGGACCAGCGCCGTCCGCCAGGGTGACGAGTACATCGTCAACGGGCAGAAGATGTGGACCACCGGCGGCCACGATGCCGACTACGTCTGGCTGGCCTGCCGCACCGACCCGGATGCCGTGAAGCACAAGGGCATTTCGATCCTGATCGTCGACACCAAGGACCCGGGCTACTCCTGGACGCCGGTCATTCTGTCCGACGGCGCCCATCACACCAACGCCACGTACTACAACGACGTGCGGGTGCCCGCCGACATGCTGGTCGGCGAGGAGAACGGCGGTTGGCGGCTGATCACCACGCAGCTCAACAACGAGCGGGTCATGCTGGGCCCGGCCGGACGGGTCGCCGGTATCTACGACCGCGTGCACGCGTGGGCGTCGAAGCCGGGCGGTGACGGGGTGTCGCCGATCGATCATCAGGACGTCAAGCGGGCACTGGGCGAGATCTACGCGATGTGGCGGATCAACGAGTTGCTCAACTGGCAGGTCGCCGCCTCCGGCGAGGACATCAACGTGGCCGACGCCGCATCCACGAAAGTGTTTGGCACGGAGCGCATCCAGTACATCGGCCGGCTCGCCGAGGAGATCGTCTTCAAGTACGGCAACCCCGCCGACCCGGACACGGCCGAGCTGATCGACTGGCTCGACTCGCAGACCAAGCGCAACCTGGTGATCACCTTCGGTGGAGGCGTCAACGAAGTCATGCGCGAGATGATCGCGGCCTCGGGCCTCAAGGTGCCGAGGGTGCCCCGGTGAGCGACATCCAGGAGTTGGTTGCCCAGATCAAGGCGGCCGGCAGCAGCAAACCGCGCGACGCCCGGGATCCGGTGAACCAGCCGATCATCAACAACTGGGTCGAGGCCCTCGGCGACCGCAACCCCATCTACGTCGACGACGTCGCGGCCCGCGCCGCCGGCCATCCCGGGATCGTGGCCCCTCCCGCCATGATTCAGGTCTGGACCATGTTCGGGCTGGGTGGGGAACGGCCCAAGGACGATCCGCTGGGTCCCATCATGCAGCTGTTCGACGACGCCGGGTACATCGGCGTCGTCGCGACCAACTGCGAACAGACCTACCACCGCTACCTGCGGCCCGGCGAGCAGGTGAGCATCACGTCCGAGATGGGGGACGTGATCGGGCCCAAGCAGACCGCGCTCGGCGAGGGCTATTTCGTCAACCAGCACATCATCTGGCGCGTCGGCGACGAAGACGTGGCCGAGATGAATTGGCGCATCCTCAAGTTCAAGCCCGGCGCGGCCGCGTCGCCGATCCCCGAGGACCTCGACCCGGACGCGCTGATGCGGCCGTCGTCGTCGCGGGACACCGCCTTCTTCTGGGAAGGCGTCAAGGCGCACGAGCTGCGGATCCAGCGCCGACCGGACGGCAGCCTGCAGCACCCACCTGTGCCGGCGGTGTGGCAGGACAAGGCCGACCCGATCGACTACGTGGTGGCCAGCGGCCGCGGCGAGGTGTTCAGCTTCGTCGTGCACCATGCGCCGAAGGTGCCCGGGCGCACGCTGCCGTTCGTCATCGCCCTGGTGGAACTCGAGGAGGGTGTCCGGATGCTGGGCGAGTTGCGGGGTGTCGACCCCGCACAGGTGCGGATCGGAATGCCCGTGCAAGCAACGTATCTGGACTTTCCGGACTGGACTCTTTACGCGTGGGAGCCGCAGGCATGAGCGCACCCGTCGTTGAAGTGGGCACCACGCTGCCCGAGCTCAAGCTCTATGGCGACCCGACGTTCATCATCTCGACGGCCATCGCCACCCGTGACTTCCAGGACGTCCATCACGACCGGGATAAGGCGCAGGCCAAGGGGTCGAAGGACATCTTCGTCAACATCCTTACCGACACCGGGTTGGTGCAGCGATACGTCACCGACTGGGCCGGGCCGTCGGCTTTGATCAAGTCGATCGGGCTGCGGCTCGGGGTGCCGTGGTACGCGTACGACACGGTGACCTTCTCCGGCGAGGTGACGGCCGTCGAGGACGGCCTGATCACCGTGAAGGTGTTCGGGCGCAACAGCCTTGGCGATCACGTCATCGCGACGGTGACGCTGACGATGGGGGGCGCGTAGATGTTGTCGGGCAAGGCCGCGATCGTCGGCATCGGCGCCACCGACTTCTCCAAGAACTCCGGCCGCAGCGAGCTGCGGCTGGCGGCCGAGGCCGTGCTCGACGCGCTCGACGACGCCGGCCTTTCGCCGTCGGATGTCGACGGGCTGACCACCTTCACCATGGACAGCAACACCGAGACCGCCGTGGCGCGGGCGGTGGGCATGGGAGACCTGAAGTTCTTCTCCAAGATCCACTACGGCGGCGGGGCCGCATGCGCCACGATCCAGCAGGCGGCGATGGCCGTCGCGACCGGGGTGGCCGACGTCGTCGTGGCGTATCGGGCGTTCAACGAACGCTCCGGCATGCGGTTCGGCCAGGTGCAGACCCGATTGGTGGGAGACGCTGCGGTGGAAGCCGATTCGACGGCCGCCGACAACTCCTTCTCGTATCCGCACGGGTTGTCGACGCCCGCGGCGCAGGTCGCGATGATCGCCCAGCGCTACATGCACATGTCCGGCGCGACGAGCCGCGACTTCGGCGTGATCTCGGTGGCCGACCGCAAGCACGCGGCCAAGAACCCGAAGGCGTACTTCTACGAGAAGCCGATAACCATTGAGGATCACCAGAACTCGCGCTGGATCGCCGAGCCGCTGCGGTTGCTGGACTGCTGCCAGGAGACGGACGGGGCGGTGGCGATCGTCGTGACGTCCGTCGAGCGTGCGAAGGACCTCAAGCAGCGACCCGCGGTGATCGAGGCGGCGTCGCAGGGATCGAGCCCCGACCAGTACACGATGGTCAGCTACTACCGGCCCGAACTGGGCCTGCCCGAAATGGGCGTGGTCGGTCGGCAGCTTTGGCAGCAGTCGGGCTTGTCGCCGTCCGACATCCAGACCGCCATCCTCTACGACCACTTCACGCCGTTCACCCTGATTCAGTTGGAGGAGTTGGGGTTCTGCGGTAAGGGCGAGGCGAAGGACTTCATCGCCGACGGTGCGATCGAGGTGGGCGGGCGGCTGCCCATCAACACCCACGGCGGCCAGCTCGGCGAGGCGTACATCCACGGGATGAATGGCATCGCCGAGGGCGTGCGCCAACTGCGCGGCACGTCGGTGAATCCCGTGCCCGACGTCGAGCACGTGCTCGTCACCGCGGGGACAGGTGTGCCGACCTCGGGCCTGATCCTGGGCTGAGGGTTCTCTCGGCGCCGAGCGTCACGCCAGCGTGGCCGCCGGCGCCGAGCGTCACACTGGCGTGACGCTGTGGACCGTTGGCGAGTGGTGAAGTGACGGCCGTGGCGCCAGGTGGAACGCTGCCGCCATGTCAGAGCCATTTGTGGGTAGCGAGGCTGTCGCGAATGGTGAGGTTCTCAAGAGCGCGCTGCGCACTCACTACACCAGGCTGTTCCGCGACGTCTATGCCAATCCCGGCCTCGAGCAGAGTCCGATCGTTCGGGCACGAGCGGGGTGGATATGGTCACGACGCCGTGGCATCGTGGCGGGACTTACCGCTTCGGCTGTGTACGGCGCTAGGTGGATTGAACCGTCGAGGCCTCTCGAAATCTTGCACACCAACCGAAACCCTCTGCCCGGGATAGTGGTTCGCGGTGGCCGTATCGACGACGACGAGGTTACCGTCGTTGACGGCGTACCGGTGACGACGCCGGCGCGGACGGCGCTGGATTTGGCATGCTGGTACTCGCTCGACGAGGCCGTGGCGGCCATCGATGCGTTGTTGGGAGCCACGGACCTGAAAGTCGCAGAGGTCGAGCGGTTGGCGGAGCGATGCCGCGGTAGACGCGGTATCCGCAGAGCTCGAGAGGCGTTCGAATTGGTCGACGGCGGTTCGCAATCGCCCAGAGAGACTTGGCTTCGACTGCTGCTGATTCGAGCTGGTTTTCCGCGGCCGCAGACGCAGATTCCGGTCTGCGACGCGATCGGTGAAGTCTTCGCGTATCTCGATATGGGGTGGGAAGACGTGAAAGTCGCCGCCGAATACGACGGCGAACAGCATCGGACCGATCAGCGACAGTACAGGTGGGACCTCCGACGCCAGGAGAAGATCGAAAGACTTGGCTGGATAAACGTCCGAGTGGTGGCGGGGGACCGGCCGATGGACGTCATTCGGGCGGTGGCGGCGGCCCGCGCCCTTCGAGCGTCACGCTAGCGCAGCGCTCGGCGTCCAACGCCACTCTGGCGTGACACTCGGCGGGAAACGCTCGGCGGGAACGCTCGGCGGGAAACGCTCGGCGGTAGAGCCTTAGGCCGGGACGAGTTCCACGCCGCTCAGCACGACGGCGTTGTCGCGCGACGGCGCGACAACGCCGGCCAGGAAGCGGCCCTTGTCCTTCCAGATGTTGACCTTGAGCGTCTCGCCCGGGAAGGCGACGCCCGCGAAGCGGGCGCCATAGGCGGCGACGGCCCCGGCGTCGCCGTCCAGCGCCGCATCGGTGATCGCCTTGCAGGTCATCCCGAAGGTGCACAACCCGTGCAGGATCGGCTGGGGAAACCCCGCGGCGGAGGCGAATTGGGGGTCGGAGTGCAACGGGTTGCGGTCGCCGCACAGCCGGTAGAGCAGCGCCTGCTGCGGCAGGATCGGCATGTCGACCTCGAGATCGGGCGCCCGGTCGGGTGTCGCGTCGCCGCCCGACGGCCCGCGCTCGCCCCCGAACCCGCCTTCACCGCGTGCGAAGATGGACCGCTTCTGCGTCCACAGGTGTGCGCCGTCGGGCGTCGTCACCGTCGTCTCGCTCCAGATCACCGCGGCCTTGCCCTTGTCCCAGATATCGGTGAATCGGGTGACGGCCCGCGCCGAGCCCGTCGGGGGCAGCGGCCCCGGCACCTCCACGCGCTCACTGGCGTGCAGCACCTTGCTCAGCTCGATGTCGATGCCGGGGAACCGCACGGTCGGCGGCTTGGTGAGGTGGAACGTGGCGGCCACGGTGCCGAACGTCGGCAGCACCTGCGGGGTGTCGTCGATCAGGTACCGCAGTTCGCGCGGATCCATAGGGTCGGCGCCGGCGCCCAGGCCCAGGTGGTAGAGCTGAACATCGCTGCTCGCCCAGGAGAATTCGATGGGATCGAGCTTCGCGTTCAACGCGACGTCGACGTCGATCGGCATCAGTTCGCCCCCGCGATGTGCAGTGCTGCCAGATACCCGAAAGTCATGGCGGGCCCGATGGTGCCGCCGGGCCCGGGGTAGGTGTGGCCCATCACCGGCGCGCTGACATTGCCTGCGGCGTAGAGGCCTTCGATGATGCTGCCGTCGTCGCGCAGCGCGCGTCCGTGCACGTCGGTGCGAATCCCGCCCTTGGTCCCCAGGTCGCCCGGCACCATCTTGGCGGCGTAGAAAGGGGGGTGGCTGATCTCGCCCAGATTGGGGTTGGGCTTGTTCGTCGGATCGCCGTAGTAGCGGTCGTAGGCGCTCTCCCCGCGGTGGTAGTCCTCGTCGACGCCCGACCGCGCGAAGCCGTTGAACCGCCCGACGGTCGAAACGAATTGGTCGGCCGGAAGCCCGGCCTTCTCGGCCAGTTCCTCGAGGGTGTCGGCCTGGACGATGACGCCCGACTCCAGCCACTTGCGCGGAATCCGTTGTCCCGGCTGCAGACCGGCGAAGATGTAGCGGTCGCGGTACTGCTGGTCGAACACCAGCCACGCCGGGATGTTCTCGCCCGGCCCGGGTCCCTGGCCGTATTCCCCGCCGTACATGTGGTGGCAGGCTTCGACGTAGGGCATCGACTCGTTCATGAACCGCTTGCCGGACATGTTGACGATGATCGACCCCGGCGAGTTGCGCTCCGACAGCGCGAACCACGGCGCGCCCACCAGCGGCACCGTCGGGCCCCACCAGGCGTCCTCCATCAAATCCAGAGCGGCGCCGAGCTTTTCGCCCGCGACGATGCCGTCGCCGGTATTCGCCTTGGCGCCGACGGTCCATTCGGTGGTTATCGGCGCGCGCTGGTACTTCACCCGCATCTGCTCGTTGTGTTCGAAGCCGCCGCTGGCCAGGATGACGCCCCGCCGGGCCCGGATCAACCGCGGTTCGGCGGATTCGGATCCCGTTGTGTCGCGGACGTATACGCCGCGCACCACGCCGTCCTCGACGTACAGGTCCGTGAGCGCCGTGTTGAGCACCACCGGAACGCCGGCGCGCTGCAATCCGATACGCAGCGGTCCGATCAGCGCCCGCCCCATGCCGACGAGGTTCTTGCCCGTCGCCTTCGCCCACATCGTGCGGGCACCGACCTTGAGGCTGCGGGCGACGCCGCGGGGGTGGCGCTTGAGTTGGTTGAGCCGCACATAGTCCTGTTGCATGACAACGACGTTGAGGGGGACCTTGCCGTACGCGGGCTCGAGGCCGGCCTCGTCGGGGCCGAGCTTGCGGGCGTCGAACGGCTTCGGCTCGATCGAGCGGCCCCCCGCGCGGCCGCCCGGCGCCTCCGGATAGTAGTCGGAGTAGCGCGGCACCCAGCACATCTTGAGCGGCGTGTGCTTGAGCACGAACGAGAGCATCTCCGGCCCGCGGTCGAGATAGGTGTCGATCCGCTCGGGCTCGACGATGTCGCCGATGATGCCGTGCAGGTAGGTGCGGGCCGCCTCGGGGGTGTCGCGCACGCCGTCGCGCTTGAGCACTTCGTTGTTCGGTATCCAGACGCCGCCGCCGGAGCGGGCCGTGGAGCCGCCGAAGTGAGGGGCCTTCTCGATGACTACTGTCGACAGACCCCGGTGGGCCGCGGCGAGAGCGGCTACCATGCCCGCTCCGCCGCTGCCGACCACGACGACGTCGTACTCCTGCGCTGTCATGTAGAACACGTTATAGAATTGCCCGGGTTGGGCGCTACCGGCCCGGTCACACGAACGAGGGGACTTCGGTAAATGCTCGGTGAAGCCATCCGCGACGAGCTGGCCGCCGACCTGGCACAGGCCGAACGCAGCCGCGAGCCGATCGCTCCGCTGACCGCCGCTCACCCCGACATCGACGTCGTCGACGCCTACGAGATCCAGCTCATCAACATCCGCCAGCGCGTCGCCGAGGGGGCCCGGGTGGTCGGGCACAAGGTGGGGCTGTCGTCGAAGGCGATGCAACAGATGATGGGGGTCGACGAGCCGGACTACGGGCATCTGCTGGACGAGATGCAGGTGTTCGAGGACACCCCGGTCAAGGCGAGCCGCTACCTCTATCCGCGCGTCGAGGTGGAGGTCGGCTTCGTCCTGGCCGAGGATCTGCCGGGGGCCGGCTGCACCGAGGACGACGTACTGGCGGCCACCGAGGCGCTGGTGCCGTCGATCGAGCTGATCGACACCCGGATCACGGACTGGAAGATCGCGCTGTGCGACACCATCGCCGACAACGCGTCGTCGGCGGGATTCGTGCTGGGCGCGGCGCGGGTGTCGCCGGGCGACCTCGACGTGAAGGCCATAGACGCGGTGCTGACCCGCAACGGCGAGGTCGTCGCCGAGGGTCGCAGCGACGCGGTGCTGGGCAATCCCGTCACCGCGGTGGCGTGGCTCGCCCGCAAGGTGGAGAGTTTTGGGGTGCGGCTGAAAAAGGGCGACGTCGTACTTCCCGGATCGTGCACCCGGGCGATCGACGCCCGCGCCGGTGACGAATTCATTGCCGACTTCGCCGGGCTCGGCGCCGTTCGGTTGTCGTTCGAATAAGGAGCGTTGACATGCCGTCGAAGGCGAGTGTGGCGATTGTCGGGTCGGGAAACATCAGCACCGACCTGCTGTACAAGCTGCTGAGATCGGACTGGCTCGAACCGCGCTGGATGGTGGGCATCGATCCGGAGAGCGAGGGCCTGGCGCGGGCCCGCAAGCTGGGCCTGGAGACCACCCACGAGGGGGTCGACTGGCTGCTGGCCCAGTCGGAGAAACCCGATCTGGTGTTCGAGGCCACCAGCGCCTACGTGCACCGCGACGCGGCGCCCAAGTACGAGGCCGCCGGCATCCGGGCCATCGACCTGACACCGGCGGCCGTCGGGCCGGCGGTGATCCCCCCGGCCAACCTCCGCGAGCACCTGGACGCGCCGAACGTCAACATGATCACGTGCGGCGGGCAGGCGACCATCCCGATCGTGTACGCCGTCAGCCGCGTCGTCGACGTGCCCTACGCCGAGATCGTCGCGTCGGTGGCATCGGTCTCGGCCGGGCCGGGCACCCGGGCCAACATCGACGAGTTCACCAAGACCACGAGCAGGGGCGTGGAAACGATCGGCGGCGCCAAGCGCGGCAAGGCGATCATCATCCTCAACCCGGCCGACCCGCCGATGATCATGCGCGACACCATCTTCTGCGCCATCCCCGAGGACGCCGACCGCGACGCGATCGCGAAGTCCATCCATGATGTGGTGGCCGAGGTGCAGACGTACGTGCCGGGGTACCGGCTGCTCAACGAGCCGCAGTTCGACGAGCCCTCACTCAACTCCGGGGGCCAGGCCGTCGTCACCACGTTCGTCGAGGTCGAGGGGGCCGGCGATTACCTGCCGCCCTACGCGGGCAACCTCGACATCATGACCGCGGCGGCAACCAAGGTCGGCGAGGAAATCGCCAAAGAGTCACTATCCGCTACGGCGCCGGGAGCGCAGGCATGAGTACCCACGACATCTTCTTCAACCCGATCTGGGACGTCCGCCTGACGGACACGTCGCTGCGGGACGGCTCGCACCACAAGCGCCACCAGTTCACCAAGGAGGAGGTCGGCGCGATCGTCGCCGCCCTGGACACCGCCGGCGTGCCGGTGATCGAGGTGACCCACGGCGACGGCCTGGGCGGCTCGAGCTTCAACTACGGGTTCTCCAAGACGCCCGAGCAGGAGCTCATCAAGCTCGCCGCCGAAACCGCCAAAGAGGCCAAGATCGCCTTCCTGATGCTGCCCGGGGTGGGCACCAAGGAGGACATCAAGGAGGCGCAGGGCAATGGCGGGTCGATCTGCCGGATCGCCACGCACTGCACCGAGGCCGACGTCTCGATCCAGCACTTCGGCCTGGCCCGCGAACTGGGGCTCGAAACCGTCGGGTTCCTGATGATGTCCCACACGATCTCGCCGGAGAAGTTGGCGCAGCAGGCCCGCATCATGGCCGACGCCGGTTGCCAGTGCGTCTACGTCGTCGACTCGGCCGGGGCGCTGGTGCTGGAGGGCGTGCGCGACCGGGTGGCCGCGCTGGTCGCCGAGTTGGGCGACGACGCGCAGGTCGGCTTCCACGGGCACGAGAACCTCGGCCTGGGGGTGGCGAACTCCGTGGAGGCGGTGCGGGCGGGTGCCAAGCAGATCGACGGCTCCTGCCGCCGGTTCGGCGCCGGCGCCGGCAACGCGCCCGTCGAGGCTCTCATCGGCGTGTTCGACAAGATCGGCGTGAAGACCGGCATCGACTTCTTCGACATCGCCGACGCGGCCGAGGAGGTCGTCGCCCCGGCCATGCCCGCCGAGTGCCTGCTGGACCGCAACGCCCTGATCATGGGCTATTCCGGGGTGTACTCGAGCTTCCTCAAGCACGCCATCCGCCAGTCGGAGCGCTACGGGGTGCCGGCCCACCAGCTGCTGCACCGGGCGGGTCAGCGCAAGCTGATCGGCGGGCAGGAAGACCAGCTCATCGACATCGCGCTGGAGATCAAGCGCGAGCAGGAGGCGTCGGCCGCCAAGGGGGCCGAGAGCGGCGCCGTCACCGCGCCTTAAGCCCCGCGGACCCGCCGCCGGCCCGCACGGCGTAGATTATTTGAGTTTCCTGAAAACGATGGGTCTCGCCTCGGGCTTCGCCTAAGTTGTTAAGCGGGGACGGGCCTTAAGGGGATTCGATGAGTTTCTTTTCGCTGCCGCCGGAGATCAATTCACTGTTGATGTACTCCGGCGCGGGTTCGGGCCCCATGTTGGAGGCCGCTGCGGCGTGGAACGGCCTGGCCTCCGAGTTGTCGACCGCGGCCGAGTCGTTCATGTCGGTGACGTCGGGGCTGACGGGTCAGGCCTGGCAGGGCGCGGCCGCGTCGGCCATGGCCGCGGCGGCTGCCCCGTATGCGGGCTGGTTGAGCGCGGCCGCTTCCCAGGCCGCGGGCGCGGCCGCCCAGGCCCAGGCGGTGGCGACTGCGTTCGAGTCGGCCCTCGCGGCGACCGTGCACCCGTTGGTGGTCGATGCGAATCGCAACGGCCTGTACCAGTTGGTGATGTCGAACCTGTTCGGGCAGAACTGGCCGGCGATCGCGGAAACCGAATTCAACTACCTGGAGATGTGGGCGCAGGACGTCACCGCAATGGTGGGTTACCACGGCGGGGCGGCGGCGGCGGCCGGACAGCTGCTGTCGGGGCAGGCCAGCCTGCCGCCACTGCCGAGCATCCCGGGCATGCCCGCCGGTGGCATCGGCACCTCGGGTTCGGGCAGCGGCGCGGCCGGGGGCGCAGGCGCACAGGACAGTTCCTCCGCCACCGGCGGCGGTAGCGGCCCCAGTGGCGCCATGACCGGCGCAGCGGTGGCCGCCGGCGGCGCCGGAGTCGCGGCGACCGGCGGCGGCGGAGGCGGCGGCGTCGCAAGCCCGGACAGCGGTGCCGTCGCGGCCGGCAATGACGGTCAGGTGGCCGCGGCAGGGCCCTCACCCGTCTCGAGCGGCGCCGTCGGTACCGGCGGCGTCGTTGCCGGCGGCACCGTCGGCGCGAGCCCCGGTTTCATGGGGGTGGCCGGAATGGGCGCCATGATGGCGGCGTCGGCCGCGGGATCGGCCACACAGGGAACCGGAGCGCCTCCGACGCAAGCCGCCGCACCTCCCGCCCCGGCGGCCGAAACGGAGGCGCCGGCGGCGGTGGAGGCTCCTGCAACGGAGGTCGAGGAGGCCGTCGCGCCCGCCGCCGCGACCCCCTTGGGCGCAACCTCGGTGTCGGCGGCGCCCGCAGCCGCGACGTCGGCGGCGCCGGCAGCGAAGGCCTCCGAGGCCGGAGACCGGGGTCCGCGCGAGCGGGTCGCCGTGGAGGCGACACCCCCCGACAGGCCGGAGGCCGCGGCCGGGTAGCCCGGCGACCGGATCCCAAGCCAGTGAAGTTAAGCGTTCGCTTAGCGGTGTGCGCGCACGACCCGAGGGCCGGCCGGCGCGGGTAATCTCGTGGGCATGACCGCAAACACCGCAACCTCGTACCGCCGCGGACTGTACGGCTTGATCGCCGGCGGTCTCCTCGGCGCCGCCGCCTCGGCCGTCCTCGCGTTGCCGGTGGCCAACGCCCAGCCGGAATGCAGTCAGGACCAGACGGTGGGTCAGTCCATCAACTCCTACCTGACCAAGCATCCGGACGTGAAGCAGCGGCTCCAGTCGCAGTCTCAGGCGGAGGGCGGCGGACCCAACGTCCTCGACTACCTGAACCGTCACCCCGATGTGCGCCAGCACCTTATCGACCTGTCCCAGCAGTGCGTGCCGTAGCGAGCGGGCGTCGTATTCCTACGCCGCCGCCGACACGCGGGAATGTTCGCCATTGACTCAAAATGAGAACACGTTCTAGCGTCTAGGCGTGTTCTCTGATCCCCTCACTTCTGCCATCGCCGAAGCCGAGAAATTGGTGGCCGAGGCTCCGCACATCGAGACCGAAGCCGACCTGCTCGAAGGGCTGCAATACCTGGCGGGCTGCGTCGCCGGCTGCCTGCACCTGGCCTTCGACTACGACCGCGACCATCCGTTCCTACAGTCGGGCACCGGGCCGTTCACCAAGATGGGCCTGGACAATCCGGACACGCTCTACTTCGGCACCCGCGTGCACGCGAACCACGAGTACGTGGTCACCGGCGTACGGGGCACCACGACCGACCTGAGCTTCCAACTGCTCGGCGGCGAATACACCGACGACAACGTGCCCGCCAGCCAGGCCGCGTTCGACGACCGGGAACTCGACATCGCTCCCGACGGCAGCTTCGAGTGGCGGGTGCGTCCGACGAGCCCCGGCCAGTTGGTGATCCGCGAGGTGTACGGCGACTGGTCGGCGCGGCGCGGCACGCTGACGATCGCGCGGCTGGACACTGCCGGTACGGCGCCGCCGCCGCTGACCCGCGAGGTGATCGAAAAGCGTTACGCCACAGCGGGTAAGCAGCTCGTCAACCGGGTCAAGACGTGGTTGGAATTCCCGAAGTGGTTCTACCTCAACATCCCGGTCAACACGATGGTGGCGCCGCGGCTGACACCGGGCGGCCTGGCCACCCAGTACTCATCGGCCGGGCATTTCGACCTGCGGCCGGATCAGGCTCTGGTCATCACCATCCCGGTCTCCGACGCGCCATACCTGGGCTTTCAGCTGGGCAGCATGTGGTACATCTCGCTGGACTACATCAACCACCAGACCTCGCTGAACAACACTCAGGCGCAACGGGATCCGGACGACAAGGTCCGCATCGTCGTCGCCGACCGGAACCCGGGCGTCACCAACTGGGTCGAGACGCTGGGGCATCGCCGCGGCTTCCTCCAGTTCCGCTGGCAGCGGGTGTCGCGCCAGCTCACCGAGGCCGACGGGCCCACCGTGGAACTGGTGGACTTCGACGACATTCCGACCAAGCTGCCGTACTTCGACCACAACAAGATTTCCGACGACCAGTGGCGGGCGCGGATTGCGCTGCGCCAGCAGCAGATAGCGGCAAGGATGCTGGGGTGAGCTCAGACATGTTGAAGGAGAAGGTGGTCGTCATCAGCGGTGTCGGGCCGGGACTCGGCACGACCCTGGCTCACCGCTGCGCGCGCGACGGGGCCGACCTGGTGCTGGCGGCCCGCACCGTCGAACGGCTGGAGGAGCTCGCCAAGCAGGTCAACGACGGCGGGCACCGGGCCCTGGCGGTGCGCGCCGACATCACCGACGACGACGAGGTCGCCTACCTTGTCGAGACCACCATGGCCACCTACGGCAAGGTCGACGTCCTGATCAACAACGCGTTCCGGGTGCCCTCGATGAAGCCGTTGGCCGGCACCAGCTTTCAGCACATCCGCGACGCCATCGAACTCAGCGCGCTCGGTGCCCTGCGGCTGATTCAGGCCTTCACCCCGGCGCTGGAGAAGTCGCACGGCTCGATCGTCAACGTCAACTCCATGGTGCTGCGGCACTCGCAAGCCAAGTACGGCGCCTACAAGATGGCCAAGTCAGCCCTGCTCGCGATGTCGCAGTCCCTGGCCACCGAGCTGGGGGAGAAAGGTATCCGCGTCAATTCCGTTGCTCCGGGCTATATCTGGGGTGACACGCTGCAGGCGTACTTCGAGCACCAGGCCGGCAAGTACGGCACCACGACGGAGCAGATCTACCAGGCCACCGCGGCCAACTCCGATCTGAAGCGCCTGCCCACCGAGGACGAGGTGGCGTCGGCCATCATCTTCCTGGCCAGCGACCTGTCGAGCGGCATCACCGGGCAGACGCTGGACGTCAACTGCGGGGAGTACCACGTCTGATGACCGACAGAACCGATGTCGGCACCGTCGACGATTTGAAAGCGTCGGCCACGAAGCTCGTCGGGCTCGACGACTTCGGCACCGACGACGACAACTACCTCGAGGCGCTGGAGGTGCTGCTCGACTCCTACCGGCGGGAGGCGAACCTCACGGTGTTGGGCAGCAAGATGAACCGGTTCTTCCTGCGCGGCGCGCTGGTGGCCCGGCTACTGTCGGAGTCCGCCTGGAAGCAGTACCCGCAGCACGCCGACGTCGCGATCGAGCGGCCGATCTTCGTCACCGGGCTGGTGCGCACCGGCACCACCGCGCTGCACCGGCTCCTGGGCGCCGACCCGGCGCACCAGGGCCTGCATCTGTGGCTGGCCGAGTTTCCGCAGCCGCGCCCGCCGCGCGAAACCTGGGAGTCCAACCCGTTTTACAGCCGGCTCAACGAGCAGTTCGAGCGGGCGCACCGGGAGAACCCGGACTACACCGGTCTGCATTTCATGGCCGCCTACGAGCTGGAGGAGTGCTGGCAGCTGCTGAGGCAATCGCTGCACTCGGTGTCGTACGAGACGCTGGCGCATCTGCCGACGTACGCGAAATGGTTGTCGCAGCAGGACTGGACGCCGTCGTACCGCCGGCACCGCAAAAACCTTCAGCTGATCGGGCTCAACGACGCCGACAAGCGGTGGGTGCTGAAAAACCCCAGCCACCTGTTCGCGCTCGACGCGCTGATGGCGACCTATCCGGACGCGCTGGTGATCCAGACGCACCGGCCGGTCGAGACGATCATGGCCTCGATGTGTTCCCTGGCCCAGCACACCGCGGAAGGCTGGTCGACGACGTTCGTCGGCGCCCAGATCGGTTCCGACGCAATGGAAACGTGGTCGCGCGGATTGGAGCGCTTCAACACCGCACGCGCCAAGTACAACCCGGCCCAGTTCTACGACGTCCACTACCGCGACCTGGTCGCGGACCCGATGGGCACCGTGGCCGACATCTACCGGCACTTCGGCATGACGCTGACCGAGGAGGCCCGGAAGGCCATGGCCGACAGCGACGCCCAGAGCAAGACCGGTGCGCGCGCGCCCAAGCACACCTACTCGCTGGCGGACTACGGGCTCACCGTCGAGGCGGTGAAGGAGCGCTTCGCCGGGCTGTGAGCCCTAGTTCTTCAATCGACGGGCGGACCGTCATGCTCCAGCACGCCTTCGGCGACCGCGTGCTCGATGCTGTCGGTCATCTTCGGGCAGGCGCGCGCCCGTGCCGGATCCCCTCCGGCATCGCGGATCTCGGCGAAATAGGCGCAGCGCCGCGTCGCGTCGGTGTTCCACTGCACCGCCGTGTGGCCCGGCCCCATCCTTTTCACGGTGACCGTGACGTGGCAGAAGCGGCAATCCACCGGCAGCAGGCCGGAGGTGAGGTAGCGCTCCCGGTCCGCGCGCGTGGCCGCGGCGACCGCGGCGGCCCGTTGCGGGTCGTCGGCGAAACTCCTTGACTTAGACCAGGATCGGGGCCCCTCACCCGATTGGGCGGGGTGCCTGTGGTCGTCGTGGTCACCGTGCAGGAGCAGCATCGAGCGTGCGAGGCGATCGACGTCGGGAACCGCCGGCTGATCGTCGCTCATGAACGTCAGTGCTGCTCGGAAGCCGACTCGAGTTCCCTCGCCTTCAAGTTCTCCGCAACCTCGGCATTCCAGTACTCGTTGGCCTTGGTGGTGTCCACCTCGATCTCGAAGCGCTCCACCATTTCCGGCTTGATGTCGGCCACGTCGACGTAGAACTGGTCGTACCAGCGGCGCATCTGATAGACGGCGCCGTCCTCCTCGACCAGCAGCGGGTTCTCGATCCTGGTCTTGTGCTTCCAGATCTCGACGTCCTGCAGGAAGCCCTTGCTGACGCCCTCGGTGAACACCTTGGCGAGTTTGTCGGTCATCTTCTCGTCCATGCCTTTGGGCTTTTCGACGAGGACGCCCCACTGCAGGACGAACGAGTTCTGCGTCACGGGGTAGTGGCAGTTGATCAGAATCGACTCGGACTTGTAGCCGCCGTAGCTGTTGTGCAGCCAGTTGATCATGAACGACGGGCCGAAGTACGACGCCTCGGAGTCCAGGTGGGCCTCGCCGTACGCGGTCCCCAGGTCGTCGACGTCGGGGCGGCCGACGTTGTGCAGGTACTGCGAGGCGATGTGGCCCTCGAAGACGTTCTTGAAGTACGTCGGCAACCCGAAGTGGATGTAGAAGAAGTGCGCCATGTCGGTGACGTTGTCGATGATGTCCCGGCAGTTCGACCCCTCGATCAGGATGCGGTTCCATCGCCAGTCGGTCCACTCGTCGCTCGCGGCTTCCGGGATGTCGGGGATCCGGACGGCGGGATCGGGCGGGTTGCCCTCGTGGTCGTGCCAGACGAACAGCAGCCCGCCGCGCACGTCCGTCGTCCACGACCGGGTGCGCGCCATGCGGGGCGTCCGCTTGGCGTAAGGGACCAGTTTGCAGCGGCCGTCACCGCCCCAGCGCCAGTCGTGGAACGGGCACGCCACCTCGTCGCCCTTGATGGTGCCCTGGCTCAGGTCGCCGCCCATGTGCCGGCAGTAGCCGTCCAGGATCTTCAGCTCACCCTGGGAGTCGGCGAACACGACCAGTTTGGTGCCGAACGCCTCGACGCCGTGCGGCTTCCCGTCGAGGAAGTCCCTCGCGACGCCCAGGCAATGCCAGCCCCGGGCAAATCTGGTCGGCAAGGTGCCGGAATCGATCTCCCGGATCCCGACCGCTGCTGTGTCGGTAGTCACCTCTCACCTCCGTTTTCTGGCCTCTAACTAGAACACGTTACAGTTTTGCAGCCAGCATGCGCAATGATGGCGGGTCGGACTGTGAGGTATTCCCACTACGGGTATATGTAAGCGATGCCGCTGTTTGCTTTCGAGGGCCGCGCACCGCGGATCGATTCGAGCGCGTTCATCGCCCCGACCGCCACGCTGATCGGCGACGTTACCGTCGAGGCCGGGGCCTCCGTGTGGTTCAACGCCGTGCTGCGGGGCGACTACGGGCCGGTCGTGGTGCGCGAGGGGGCCAATGTGCAGGACGGGTCCGTGTTGCACGCGCCGCCGGGCATCCCGGTCGACATCGGCCCGGGGGCCACGGTCGCGCACCTGTGTTGCATCCACGGTGCCCATGTGGGACAGGAGGCGCTGATCGCCAACCACGCGACCGTCCTCGACGGCGCGGTCATCGGCGCGCGCTGCATGGTTGCGGCCGGTTCCCTCGTGCTGGGCGGCACGCAGATTCCGCCCGGGATGCTGGCGGTCGGGTCCCCGGCGCAGGTGAAGGGTCCGGTCGCAGGGACCGGCGCCGAGATGTGGGTCAAGGTCAACCCGCAGGCCTACCGGGACTTGGCACAACGCCACATCGCCGGGCTGGAGCCGATCTAGCGGGCGTGCGGTGCAAGTCCCGGTCCGAGGCCGTCAGACCTTTGTGACGCTGGCGGCCGCCTGGTCCATTTCCCAGTAGGCGCGCAGCGCGACCAATTGGCCGTCGTCGTTGGCCTTGTAGGTGAACACGCCTTCCGCCGTCACCTGATAGCCGCCCGTCGTGATGAGGATGTGGCCGACGTTGGCCTCCTCGTTGCCGCATTGATAGGTGTCGCGGAAGACGAACTCGATCTTGTCCGTCGGCGCGATCGCCAGATCCCAGAACGCGGAGATCGCGTCGCGGCCCCGGTGCCCCTTGCCCTCCGGATCGAAGGCCGACGGGCCGATGGGGTCCTCGACGATCGCGTCGTCGGCGAAGACCGCCAGCCACGCTTCCTTGTCGCGGGCCTCGACCGCCGCGCGTGACCGGGCCCCGGCCTCGTGGGCCGGATGCTTGGTCGTCGCGGCGGCCCCGGTCATGCGCCCACCTTCTCCGGTTCGGGTTTGTCGGCCCCCACCACCCACATGGAGTAGTACTGCGAACCGCCGCCGTAGGCGTGTCCCAACGCCTTTCGCGCGCCGGGCACCTGGTGGTCGCCGCCCTTGCCCATCACCTGGATGGCGGCCTCGGCGAACCGGATCAGGCCGGAGGCGCCGATGGGGTTCGACGACAGCACCCCGCCGGACGGGTTGACCGGCAACCGACCGCCGATCTTCGTCTCGCCGGCTTCGGTGAGCTTCCAGCCCTCGCCCTCGGCGGCGAACCCCAGGTTCTCCAGCCACATCGGCTCGAACCACGAGAACGGCACGTAGATTTCGGCGGCGTCGATCTCGTCGATGGGGCTCTTGATGCCGGCGGCCTTCCACAACGCCGCGGCCGCGTCCCGGCCGGCCTGCGGGCTGACCTGGTCGCGGCCGGAGAACTGCAGCGGCTCGGTGCGCAACGCGGTGGCGTGGATCCAGGCAACCGGATTGCCCTGCGCCAGGCGGGCTTCCGCGGCCTCTTCGTTGCCGATGACGACGGCGGCGGCACCGTCGGACGACGGGCACGTCTCGTCGTAGCGGATCGGGTCCCACAGCATCGGCGACTGCATCACCTTCTCCAGGGTGATGTCGGGCTGATGCAGGTGCGCCAACGGGTTGCGGGCGCCGTTGAGCCGATCCTTGACGGCGACCATGGCGCCGATGTTCAACGGTGCACCCGACCGGCGGATGTACGACCGGACGTGCGGGGCGAAATAGCCGCCCGCCCCCGCGCCGACGGGCTTGATGAAGGGAATCGGAATCGACAACGCCCACATGGCGTTCGACTCCGACTGCTTCTCCCAGGCCATCGCCAGCACGCGCCGGTACTTGCCCGACTGCACCAGGCTGGCCGCCACCACGCCGGTGGATCCGCCGACGGAGCCGGCCGTGTGGACGCGGATCAGCGGCTTGCCCGTCGCGCCCACGGCGTCGGCCATGAACAGCTCGGGCATCATGACGCCCTCGAAGAAGTCCGGGGCCTTGCCGACCACGACGGCGTCGATGTCGTCGAAGGTGGAACCGGAGTCGGCCAGCGCGCGGTCGATCGCCTCGCGGACCAGTCCGTTCATCGAAACGTCCTGGCGCTTGGCCACGTATTTGGTCTGCCCCGTACCGAGTACGGCGGCGAGATGCGCCCCTGCACCGGCCATCAGTTCTTCCCTTCCATGACCGCGATCAGATTCTGTTGCAGCGCCGGACCGCTGGTGGCGTGCGCGAGCACCCGCCCGGCCGACCCATTCCAGATATGTTGCGCCGCAAAGCCGATGCGTTCCAGACCGGCGACGAACATCGGGTTGGCCGACAGCGCTCCGCCGGACGGGTTGATCTTGGTGGCTCCCGGTATCCGGATCGCCTCCGCGAGGATCAGGTGCTGGTGCGTGAAAGGCGCGCAGATCTCCGCGACGTCGAGGTCGCGGATATGGCCGCCGGTGGCGGCCTTGGTCGCCGCCGTGGTGGACGGCGACTCGGTGAGGTCGCGCACGCCCAGCGACGGTGACTCGATGCGGTGCTCGATTCCGGTGATCCAGGCGGGGTTTTCGCGCAACTCGCGCGCCCGCCCGTCGGCCGCCAGCACGATCGCGGCGGCACCGTCCGTGATCGGTGCGATGTCGTGGCGCCGCAGCGGGTCGGCGAAGAACGGACGCTCGAGCAGGTCGTCGATGCTGACCGCCGGCTCCACCGAGTCCACGCGGCTGGCGGCGGCGAAGGAATCCAGTGCCACGCGCGCCATCTGCTCGTAGCTCCACTTGTCGCTCTCCAGGCCGATGCGGGCCTGCAGCGCGGCCATCGACACCGAGTCGGGCCACAGCGGCGCGACCGTGTACGGGTCGGTCTGCCGCGACAGGATGCGGCGCAGGACGCCGGCCGACGACTTCCCGAAGCCGTACACCAGCGCGGTGTCGACCTCACCGGTCAGGATCTTGATGTAGGCCTCGTACAGGGCCCACGCCGCGTCCATCTCGACGTGCGACTCGTTGATCGGGGGGACCGCGCCGATCGAGTCGATCGCCGAGATGAACGAAAAGGCCCGTCCGGCAAGGTAGTCCGACGATCCGGAGCACCAGAAACCGATGTCGGCCTTGGTGATGCCGAGGTCTTCGTAGAGTTCGGCGAAGCACGGCATCAGCATCTCGACGCCGTTGGTGGTGCCGTCGGTGCGGCGTACGTGTGGGGCGTGGGCGAAGCCCACGACCGCAACGTTGCGAGCGCTCATGTGATGAATGTGCCCTTTACAGGTGGTGCTTGTAGGTGTCGTAGTCGGCGTCGGGTTCGCCCGTCGGCCGGAAGTACTCGATGTTGTCGATGCCAAAACCCCACTCGTCCTGGGGCTTCCACACCGCCTCGACGCGCATGCCCATCCGCACCTCGTGCGCGTCGACGTCGGCGACCAGGTGCAGGAACGGGATGTCGGCTCCGTCGAGCAGCACGTAGGCCGCCACGTAGGGCGGCTTGATGCGCTGGCCCTGGAACGGGATGTTGATGATGGCGAACGTCGTCACCGTGCCCTTGTCCGGCAGTTCGACGAACTCGGTGGTCGGCTGGCCGGTCGCCGGGTCCGCGCCGTGGGGCGGGAAGTACACCTTCCCTTGCGCGCCGGTGCGCGCCCCTAGCAGCTTGCCCTCGGCGATCGCCCGCAGGTAGGCGCTCTCCTCGTGGGAGGCGGTGTGCTGAATGGTCATCGAGATCGGCGTGACGATCATGGTCACCGGATCCCGTTCGGTCCCAGAGGATTCCGCGACCGGCTCGGCCTGGTCGCCGAGCGCGAAGTAGGCGATGTCGGTGATCGCCCCGACCGGCTCGTCGGCCCAGTGCACGTGCACCCGGCTGCCGATGTGGATGGCATCGGGGCTGCCGGCGTCGACGGCGTGCATCAGCAGGGTGTCGGCGCCGTCGAGCTTGATCAGCGCCCAGGCGAACGGGCGGTCCAGCGGCTGACCCTCGAGCGGCTCGGGCTGCCAGCTCCACGATGCCACGGTGCCGACGGCCGAGACCGGCACCATCTCGCCGAGGGGCTCGTAGGTGACGGGGTCGTATTCGGCCGGCGGGACATGAACTCGGCCATCCGAGCCACGCACGCCGAGGACGTGGCGGTCACGCAGAGCGGTGAAGAACTTCCCGAGCGTCGGGCCGACCGAACGGGTGTAGTCAAAGGACAACGTCAGCGGCGCGGAGAGCGGCGGCTCGGAGTGATCGGTCAAGGTCGGGCTGCTTGAGCTGGCTGTCACGCCATCGAGTAGAACAGGTTCTAAGTACGGATTCAACATCGGGTCAGCCTCCGGGAGGGCGAACGTCATGAAGCTCGGTTTACAGCTCGGCTATTGGGGGGCGCAGCCGCCCGCAAACCACGCGGAACTCGTCGCCGCGGCCGAGGAGGCCGGCTTCGACGCCGTGTTCACCGCCGAGGCATGGGGATCCGACGCCTACACGCCGCTGGCGTGGTGGGGCTCGTCGACGCGGCGGGTGCGGCTCGGCACGTCGGTGGTCCAACTGTCCGCCCGCACGCCGACGGCCTGCGCGATGGCGGCGCTCACCCTGGACCACCTCTCCGGCGGCCGGCACATCCTGGGCCTGGGGGTGTCCGGGCCGCAGGTGGTCGAGGGCTGGTACGGCCAGTCGTTTCCCAAGCCGCTCGCGCGCACCCGCGAATACATCGACATCGTGCGGCAGGTGTGGGCCCGGGAGAAGCCGGTGACCAGTGCCGGCCCGCACTACCCGCTGCCGCTGTCCGGCCCGAACACGACGGGGCTGGGCAAGCCCCTGAAGCCCATCACCCACCCCCTGCGCGCGGACATCCCGATCATGCTCGGCGCCGAGGGCCCCAAGAACGTCGCGCTGGCCGCCGAGATCTGCGACGGCTGGCTGCCCATCTTCTACACCCCGCGGATGGCCGACACCTACAACGCGTGGCTCGACGAGGGGTTCGCCCGGCCCGGCGCGCGCCGGAGCCGCGAGGACTTCGAGATCTGCGCGACCGCGACGATCGTCGTCACCGACGACCGCGCCGCCGCGTTCGCGGCCATGAAGCCGTATCTGGCCCTGTACATGGGCGGGATGGGGGCCGAGGACACCAACTTCCACGCCGACGTCTACCGCAGGATGGGTTACGCCGAGGTGGTCGACGACGTGACCAAGCTGTTCCGCAGCAACCAGAAGGACAAGGCCGCGGAGGTCATTCCCGACGAGTTGGTCGACGACGCCGCGATCGCCGGCGACCTCGACTACGTGCGCCGGCAGGTGAAGGTGTGGGAGGCCGCGGGCGTCACCATGATGGTCGTCAACGGCCGCGACGCGGGACATATCCGTGAACTCGCCTCGCTGACCTAACCAGGGTGTTGCCGGAGGAATAGAACGCGTTCTAGTCTGGCGATCGCAAACGCGGCGAAGCCGGGCGCCGGGGGCACCCCCGCGCACGTTGGGGGACGGGTCGCCACGAGGACAGGAGACCGAATGACTGCCTCGCAGCACACCATCGCGGGCACGGTGCTCACCATGCCGGTGAGGATCCGTCAGGCGACTCAGCACATGGCGATGTTCTCGGTCGACGCCGACGCGGCCCAGCAGCTGATCGACTACAGCGGTCTGCGGGTCTGCCGCTACCTGCCGGGCCGCGCGGTCGTGGTGCTCATGCTGATGCACTACATCGACGGGGACCTCGGCCAGTACTACGAATGGGGCACCAGCGTGATGGTCAACCCCCCGGGATCGAGCGCGAGCGGACCGCGCGCGCTGCAGTCGGCGGGCGCCTTCATCCACCACTTGCCCGTTGACCAGGAGTTCACGCTGGAGGCGGGAACCAAGATCTGGGGCTACCCGAAAGTCATGGCGGACTTCACCGTTCGCGAGGACCGGCAGTTCGGGTTCGAGTGCCGCGTGGACGGGCAGTTGGTGATCGGCATGGACTTCGCCCGCGGGCTGCCGTTCCGGCTGGCGCCCCGCCACCAGGAGCAGCGCAGCTACTCGCACCGCGACGGCGTCACGCGCGAGACCCCGTTCGAGTTCACGTTGGACGGTGTGCGCACCCGATTCGGGGGGGTGCGCGTCCGGCTGGGCGACCACCCCTACGCCAAAGAGCTTGCCTCCTTGGGACTTCCGAAGCGCGCGATGGTGTCCAGCTCCGCGGACCACGTACAGATGACGTTCGGCGACGCCAAGGAGATCTCATGACCATGACCAGGCCGGACGTCGACCTCACCGACGGCACCTTCTACGCCGGTGACTCCCACGCCGTCTACCGCTGGATGCGCGAGAACGAGCCGGTGTTCCGCGACCGCAACGGGTTGGCGGCCGCCTCGACCTATCAATCGGTGATCGACGCCGAGCGCAATCCCGAATTGTTCTCGAACGCGGGCGGCATCCGGCCGGACCAACCGGGTGTCGAGATGATGATCGAGATGGACGACCCGCAGCATCTCTTGCGCCGCAAGCTCGTCAATTCCGGCTTCACCCGCAAACGCGTGAAAGACCAGGAGTCCAAGATTCTTTCGCTGTGTGACACGCTGATCGACGCGGTGTGCGAGCGCGGCGCGTGCGATTTCGTATGGGACCTGGCCGCCCCGCTGCCGATGGCCGTCATCGGCGATATGCTGGGCGTACTTCCGGAGGAACGCACGATGTTCCTCAAGTGGTCCGATGACCTGGTCGGCGCGTTGAGCAGCACGGCGGCCGAAGCCGATGTCCAGGTGACCATGGACGCCTTCGCCGCATACAGCGAATACATGATGGGCATGATCGCCGCCCGCAAGGAGCAACCGACCGACGATCTGGTGAGCGTCCTCGTGCACGCCGAGGTCGAGGGCTCACGCCTGGAGGATCACCAGATCGTCACCGAGGTGCTGCTGCTGCTGATCGGCGGCGACGAGACCACCCGGCACACGCTCTCCGGCGGGACACGGCAACTCCTCTTGCACCCGGACCAGCACCGGCGCCTGGTCAAAGACCTGAAGCTGCTGCCCAACGCCATCGAAGAGATGCTGCGCTGGACGTCCCCGGTGAAGAACATGGCCCGCACGATCACCGCGGACACCGATTTCCACGGCACCCCGCTGCACCAGGGCGAGAAAATGATTCTGCTGTTCGAGTCGGCCAACTTCGACGAGAAGGTTTTCGAGGACCCGGAGAGCTTCGACATCGAGCGCTACCCCAACAGCCACCTCGCGTTCGGCTTCGGGACGCACTTCTGCCTCGGCAATCAGCTCGCCCGGCTCGAGATGTCGATCATGCAGTCACGACTTCTGCAGCGGCTTCCGGACATGCGCCTGGCCTCGGACGCGGATCTGCCGCTGCGCCCGGCGAACTTCGTCAGCGGCCTGGAGTCCATGCCGGTGGTGTTCACCCCCACCGCCCCGGTGGGCTAGAGGCCCCTGCGTCGTCGAGCGTGTACTGAGCGCGAGATTCACGCGGTTTTTCGACGCTGAGTGCACGTTCGGCGCGCCCAAGTTGTGGCCAGGCGCGCCAGGATGCCGCCCTGCGTGTCGCCGGCGCTCACCCGAATCGTGATCCAGCCGAGGTCTGGCAGCGCCTCGAAGCGGGCGATGTCTCTCCGAAATTGCCGGCGATCAATCCGATGATGGTCGCCCTCGTACTCGAGCGCAATTTTGACGTCCTCCCAGCCCATGTCGAGGACGGCAACGAGTTCCCCGTATTCGCCGTAGACCGGGATCTGTGTCCGTGGTCGCGGATAACCGGCCTCGATGACCAGCAGCCGCAGCCAGGTCTCTCGAGGCGATTGGGCGCCCGCGTCGACGAGGGTCAGGGCGCGCCGCGCGCGCCTGACGTGGCGATGTCCCTTGCGCCGCTGGGTGAGCGAAAGAGCTTCGGCCACGTCAAATTTTGTTGCGCGCAACAGCGCGTCGATGGCCGCAACCGCGGTCGACGTCGGCGTTCGGCAAGCGAGGTCGAAGGCGGTTCGCGCCGGCGTGGTCACGGGGATGCCTTCAATTGAGGTCACCTCGTCCTCGGTCACGCGATCCGACCAAGTGATGATGTTGTCCGGCGGACGGCGATAGTCGTAAAGCAGGACCGCCGGTGTGCGATCGTCGACCCACTTGGCGCCGTGCAACGCCGACGCGGACTGCCCTGCGACGATGCCGCGCCGCCTCGACCACAACCAGGCGGCGCTGGCGCGGGATCGAGCGGTGAGATCCACACCGGCCGGTATGTAGACGTCGGGATGAATCGCGACGAAACGCCGGCGCAGGGCGTACGGCGTGACGATGCCGGAGGCGACGGCCTCGCTCCCGATGAACGGTTCCATGGCAGCCGAGTGTGGCGTGGGGTACCGACACCTTCGCCGAGCGTGCACTCAGCGCGAGAAATCGGCCGAGAATGCACAAGGAATGCACGTTCGGCGCAAGAAGGTGAACCGACTACCTGTTCTTGAACTCCGGCTTGCGCTTCTCCGCGAACGCCCGCGGCCCTTCCTTGGCGTCGTCGGAGAGGAACACCTTGATGCCGATCTGGGTGTCTATCTTGAACGCGTCGTTCTCGTTGAGACCCTCGGTCTCGCGGATCGCCCGCAGGATGGCCTGGACGGCCAACGGTCCGTTGTTCTCGATCAGCTCGGCGATCTCGAGCGCCTTGGTCAGGGCCTGACCGTCGGGCACGAGATACCCGATCAGCCCGATCTCCTTGGCCTCGGCCGCCGTGATGTGCCGCCCGGTCAGCAGCAGGTCGCATGCGACCGTGTACGGGATCTGCCGAACCAGCCGCACGGCCGACCCGCCCATCGGGTACAGGCTCCACTTGGCCTCCGAGATGCCGAACTTGGCGCTCTCGCCGGCGACCCGGATGTCGGTGCCCTGCAAAATCTCGGTGCCGCCCGCGATCGCGGGGCCCTCGACGGCCGCGATCAACGGCTTGGTCAGGCGGCGGCCCTTGAGCAGCGCGTCGATTCGCGACGGGTCGTAGCTGCCGTCCTTAAAAGATTCACCAGGTGGCCGTTTCGTTGCCGCCTTGAGGTCCATGCCGGCGCAGAAGTAGCCGCCGGCCCCGGTGAGGATGCAGCAGCGGATGTCGTCGTCGTTGTCGACGCGATCCCAGGCCTGCACCATGATTTCCATCATTTCGGTGCTCAGGGCGTTGCGGGCGTGCGGCCGGTTCAGCGTGACGATCAGAGTGTGGCCGCGCTGCTCCACGAGCGCATCCGCCTCTGAGGGCTGGTTCTCGGACTCGCTCACGGCGCCGCCTTTCTCCTGGAACTTGTCAAGAAATGTAACACGTTCTAATTTGGGGTTCGTGGCCCTGAACATTGCCGACCTTGCCGAGCACGCCATCGACGCTGTGCCTGACCGTGTTGCCCTCATCTGCGGCGACGAGAAGTTGACCTACGCCGAATTGGAGGAGAAGGCCAACCGCCTCGCGCACTACCTGATCGATCAGGGCGTGAAGAAGGACGACAAGGTCGGGATCTACTGCCGCAACCGCATCGAAATCGTCATCGCGATGCTGGGGATCGTCAAGGCGGGCGCCATCCTGGTCAACGTCAACTACCGCTACGTCGAGGGCGAGCTTCGCTACCTGTTCGACAACTCCGACATGGTGGCGCTGGTGCACGAGCGCCAGTACGCCGACCGGGTGGCGAACGTCCTGCCGGACACCCCCAACGTCAAGACGATCCTGGTGATCGAGGACGGCAGCGACAAGGACTTCCAGCGCTACGGCGGCGTCTCGTTCTACGACGCGATCGCCCAGGGGTCACCAGAGCGCGACTTCGGCGAGCGCAGTGCCGACGACATCTACCTGCTCTACACCGGCGGCACCACCGGCTTCCCGAAGGGCGTCATGTGGCGCCACGAGGACATCTACCGGGTGCTGTTGGGTGGAACCGACTTTGCCACAGGCGAATTCGTCAAGGACGAGTACGACCTGGCCAAGGGGGCGACCGCCAACCCGCCGATGATCCGTTATCCGATTCCGCCCATGATCCATGGCGCCACCCAGTCGGCCACCTGGATGTCGATCTTCTCCGGCCAAACCACCGTGCTCGCACCGGAATTCAACGCCGAAGAGGTGTGGCGCACGATCCACAAGCACAAGGTGAACCTGCTGTTCTTCACCGGCGACGCGATGGCGCGGCCGCTGCTCGACGCACTGGACCGCGACCACGACTACGACCTCTCGTCGCTGTTCCTGTTGGCCAGCACGGCGGCGCTGTTCTCGCCGAGCATCAAGGAGAAGCTGCTCGAGTTGCTGCCGAACCGCGTCATCACCGACTCGATCGGTTCCTCGGAGACGGGCTTCGGGGGCACCAGCATCGTCGCCAAGGACGCGCCGCACAGCGGCGGGCCGCGCGTGACGATCGACCACCGCACCGTCGTGCTCGACGAGGAGGGCAACGAGGTCAAGCCCGGCTCGGGCGTGCGCGGCCTCATCGCCAAGAAGGGCAACATTCCCGTCGGCTACTACAAGGACGAGAAGAAGACCGCCGAGACGTTCAAGACCTTCAACGGGGTGCGGTACGCGATCCCGGGCGATTACGCCCTGGTGGAGGAGGACGGGACGGTCACCATGCTGGGCCGCGGCTCGGTGTCGATCAACAGCGGCGGCGAGAAGATCTACCCCGAAGAGGTCGAGGCCGCGCTGAAGGGCCATCCCGACGTCTTCGACGCGCTGGTGGTCGGCGTGCCCGACCCCCGCTACGGCCAGCACGTCGCCGCCGTCGTGCAGCCCCGGCCGGGCGCGCGGCCGTTGCTCGCCGAACTGGACCGCTTCGTGCGCTCGGAGATCGCGGGATACAAAGTGCCACGCAGCCTTTGGCTCGTCGACGAGGTGAAGCGCTCGCCGGCCGGCAAGCCCGACTACCGCTGGGCCAAGGAACAGACCGAGGCAAGGCCCGCGGACGACGTGCATGCCGCCCATGTGAGCGCTTGACCGATTTCGTCAAGCAGAACCCGGGCGCCCCGGACGGCTACTTCGCCTGGGAGGCAGCGGGATTGCGCTGGCTCGCCGGTGTCGAGGGCGGCGTGCGCTGCGCCGAGGTCGTCGCCGTCGACGCGACGAGCCTGACCCTCGGGCGATTGCGCTCGGTAAGCCCGACGGCCGAGGCGGCGCGCGCGTTCGGCGCGCACCTCGCGGTGACCCACGACGCGGGCGCGCCGGCATTCGGCGCGGGTCCCGACGGATGGGGCGGCCCCGGGTTCTTCGGGCCGCTGTCGCAGCCCCTGCCGATGTCGCTGAACGCCCACCCGAGCTGGGGCGAGTTCTACGCCGAGGAGCGGCTGGCCCCGATGGCCGAGCTGGCGTCGCCCAGGCTCGACGCCCCGACCCGGGCCGCTATCGAGTCGGTCATGAAGCGTTGCCGCTCAGGTGATTTCGACGACAACAACCCGCCGGCGCGGCTGCACGGCGACCTGTGGAGCGGGAACGTGATGTGGACCCCCGACGGGGTGGTGCTGATCGATCCCGCCGCGCACGCCGGCCACCGCGAGACCGACCTCGCCATGCTCGCGCTGTTCGGCTGCCCGCACTACGAGGCGGTCGTGGCCGGATACGAGCGGGTACGGCCGCTGAGGCCCGGCTGGCGCGACCGCATCGGGCTGCACCAGCTCTTCCCGCTGCTCGCGCACGTCGTGCTGTTCGGCGGCGGTTACGCGCGGCAGACGCACACAGCCGCCCGCGCCGCGCTGGCCGCTTGATCCGACGGTGGCATACAGTCGATCGCGATGACGATCGACGTGTGGATGCAGCATCCGACCGCGCGATTCCTGCGCAGCGACATGCTGGCGTCCCTGCGGCGGTGGACGGGCGGGTCCATCCCCGAGGGTGACGTCCCGATCGAGGTCACGCTCGCGGCCATGGACGCCGGCGGCGTCGGCTTCGGGCTGCTCAGCGCGTGGCGCGGCCCGAACGGTCAGGACCTGGTGTCCAACGACGAGGTCGCCGAGTGGGTTCGCCTGCATCCGAACCGATTTGCCGGTCTGGCTGCCGTCGATCTGGACCGGCCGATGGACGCCGTCCGCGAACTGCGGCGATGGCTCGCCGAGGGCTTCGTGGGCCTGCGGGTGGTGCCCTGGCTGTGGGGCGCGCCGCCCACCGACCGTCGCTATTACCCGCTGTTCGCCCAATGCGTGGAGTCCCGGGTGCCGTTCTGCACGCAGGTCGGTCACACCGGGCCGCTGCGGCCGTCGGAGACCGGCCGCCCGATCCCCTACATCGACCAGGTGGCCCTCGACTTCCCCGAGTTGGTGATCGTGTGCGGGCACGTCGGCTACCCGTGGACCGAGGAGATGGTCGCGGTGGCGCGCAAGCACGAGAACGTCTACATCGACACCTCCGCCTACACGATCAGAAGGCTGCCGGACGAGCTCGTCCGGTTCATGAAAACCTCGACGGGACAACGCAAGGTGCTGTTCGGCACGAACTACCCGATGATCGCGCACGCGCACGCGCTCGCCGGCTTGGATGAGCTCGGGCTCGACGACGCGACCCGCGACGCCTTTCTGTACCGCAACGCAGAGCGAGTTTTCGGACTGGAGGAAACCAAGTGAACGGTGCTCAGGCCCTGCTGGACACCCTGGTCGACGGCGGCGTCGACGTGTGTTTCGCCAACCCGGGCACATCGGAGATGCACTTCGTCGCGGCGCTGGACTCCGTGCCCCGAATGCGCGGCGTGCTCACCCTATTCGAGGGCGTCGCCACCGGCGCGGCCGACGGCTACGCCCGCATCGCCGACCGGCCGGCGGCGGTCCTGCTGCACCTGGGCCCGGGCCTGGGCAACGGGCTGGCCAACCTGCACAACGCACGCCGCGCGCGGGTGCCGATGGTGGTGGTCGTCGGCGACCACGCCACCTATCACAAGAAATACGACGCCCCACTGGAATCCGACATCGACGCGCTCGCCGGCAGCGTCTCAGGATGGCTGCACAGGACGACCGAGACGGCCGAAGTCGGCTCCGACGCTGCCGCGGCGATCGCGGCCAGCCGGGCCGGCCTGAAGGTCTCGACGCTGATCCTGCCCGCCGACGTCTCGTGGACCGACGGGGCGCAACCCGCCGACACGCCACCCTGGCGGCCGCCGGAGGCCGACCCGACGCTCGCCCTCGACGTGGTGGAGGTGCTGCGCTCCGGGGAACCCACCGTGATCCTGGTGGGCGGGGACGCAACCCGCGGCCCGGGTCTGGCGGCGGCCGCGCGGATCGCGCAGGCGACGGGCGCCCGGCTGCTGTGCGAGACGTTCCCGACGCGACTGGAGCGCGGCGCCGGCGTGCCGGCCATCGAACGGCTCGCGTACTTCGCCGAGGCCGCCACGGCCCAACTCGACGGCGCCAAGCACCTGATCCTGGCCGGCGCGAAGTCGCCGGTGTCGTTCTTCGCCTACCCCGACATGCCCAGTGACCTGGTGCCGGCGGGCTGCGAGGTGCACGTGCTGGCCGAGCACAGCGGCGCGCAGGCCGCCCTCCTCACGGTGGCCGACGAGGTCGCGCCGGGGACCGAAGCGCCCTTGGCGCCCGCGTCGCGCCCCGAACTCCCGACGGGCGCACTGACTTCCGCGTCCGTGGCCGCGGCGATCGGGGCGTTGCTGCCCGAAGGGGCGATCGTGGTCGACGAGTCGAACACGTCGGGCCTGCTGCTTCCCGGGGCAACCGCGGGGTCGCCGGCGCATGACTGGCTGACGCTGACCGGCGGGGCGATCGGCTACGGCATTCCCGCCGCGGTGGGCGCCGCCGTGGCCGCCCCCGACCGCCCGGTGCTCTGCCTGGAATCGGACGGGTCCGCGATGTACACCATCTCCGGGTTGTGGACGCAGGCCCGCGAGAACCTCAACGTGACGACGGTGCTCTACGACAACAACGCGTACGACATTCTGCGCGTCGAGCTGCAGCGCGTCGGGGTTGGGGCGGCTCCGGGACCCAAAGCCCTTGACCTGCTTGACCTGTCGCGACCGTCGATGGACTTCGTGAAGATCTCGGAGGGCATGGGCGTGCCCGCGCGCCGCGTCACCACCGCCGAGGAATTCGCCGACGCGCTGCGCTGGGGGCTGACCGAGGCCGGGCCGCACCTGATCGACGCGGTGGTGCCGTCACTGTTCGGCTAGGTGGTCCGCCGTCCAGTCGGCGATGGCGCCGACGATCTCGACCCCGGCCTCGAACGACTCGGCCTGCGCGGCGAGCGCCACCCCCACGTCCCCGGAACCGGTGGGCACGACCCCGAATTGGCGGACCAGGTAGTCGCCGCGCAACCCGGGACCCCAACCGCCCTTGGCCGCGAAGTTCCTCGCGGCCAGGCCCCAGCGTTGCGCGGCGACCACGCGATGCATCAGCTCGACCACCGTGCCGGCACCGCGCACGGACGGCAACCGCGCGGCGAAAGCCGCCTGCCTGACCAGCGGCCACTGCGTCTGGCCGAACGGCGTGAATCCGTCACGCAGCCGCCGTGATTCGACCGCGGTCTCCGAGTCGCCCGCATCCTCGATGACGGCCCGCACGTGGCGAGCGGCGTCGACCGGTGGGCCCAGCAGTCGCCACAACGCTTCGGAGGCCGCGTTGTCGGATTCGGTGATGACGCTGGTCAACAACGGTCCGGCAAGCGCGGGTTCGGCGCGCACCGCCGCGATCGCCAGGGGAACCTTGATGGTCGACCAGGCGACCCCGGTGGTCCAGTCGCCGAAGGACCGCACGCCGCCCGGCCCGGCGACCGCGACGCCGATGGTGGCCCGCACCCCGGCGCGGAGCCGGCCGAAGCTCTCCTCCAGCGAGACATCCATCGCGGCGCTATCGGCGAATCGGCCAGACGGGGTCGCCGCAATCCACACCCTCCGCCGACAGCTGACGCTTCAGCACCTTGAAGGTTGCCGTGCGCGGCATCTGGGCACTGACCCGCACGTGCGCCGGCCACTGCTTGGGCCCGAGATCGGGCTGCCCGGCCAGGAAGGCGCGGAACGCGTCGGCGTCGAACTCCGCGCCCGGCCTCAGCACCAGCGCGGCCATCACCTGGTCGCCGACTCTTGCGTCGGGCACGGGATACACCGCGACCTCGGCCACGTCGGGGTGGCGCAGCAGGACTCGCTCGATTGGCGCCGAGCCCAGGTTCTCCCCGTCGACGCGCATCCAATCACCAAGCCGTCCGGCAAAATACGCGTAGCCGGCGTCATCGCGGTAGGCGAGGTCACCGCTGTGGTATACGCCGCCGGCCATCCGCTCCGCCTCGGCAGCCTCGTCGTTGTAATAGCCCTCGAAGCGCCCCGGGCCGGCGACATTCACCAGCTCGCCCACCACGCCCGCGGGACACGGGTCGCCGGTGTCGGGGTCGATGATCTCGATGCCTTCGGGCAGCGGGCCCAGCGCGCCCGGCGGGGTATCGGGCGTGCGGGCGATCGCGACGCCCCCTTCGGTGGACCCGAAGCCGTCCTGCACGACGCAGCCGAACCGGCGCGCGAAGCGGTCGATGTCGCTCGGCACGCCCTCGTTGCCGTAGACCGCCCGTAACGGGTTGTCCGCGTCGTCCGGGCGCTCCGGGGTGGCCAGCACGTACGACAAGGGCTTGCCCACGTAGTTCGCATAGGTGGCGCCGTAGCGGCGGATGTCGGGCAGAAAGTTCGACGCGGAGAACTTGCGCCGCAACGCCATCGAGCCCCGGCACGCCGCCGCCACCGACCAGCCGACCAGCACCGCGTTGGAATGAAACAGCGGCATCGACACGTAGCAGACATCGTCGCGGCCGAGGCCGAACCGCTGCGTCATGGTCACGCCGGCGACCGCCACCTTGCCGTGGCTGCACTTCACCGCCTTCGGGTCGCCGCTGGTGCCCGACGTGAAGATGAGCATGAACAGGTCGGCGGGCGACGCGGACTGGAATGACGGTTGGGCGTCCCGATGCGCGTCCACCTCGGCCGCCCAGTCCGGCGAATCGACGTTCACGTGGTCGATGTCGCCGAGCGGGGCGGCCGAATTGGTGTCGGCCAGCACCAATTGGCAATCGGCGCGGGCGATGTCGCGTTCCAGCGCGGCGCCGCGCCGCACCGGGTTGAGGCCGACGGGCACGATGCCGGACATCCCGGCCGCCGCCAGCATCGCCGAGAAGAACGGGGTGTTCTCCAGCAGCACGCCGACGTGTGGGGGCCGGGACGGGTCGAGGCGGGCGCGCAGCGCCGCCGCTATCGCTGCGCCATGCCGCAGGTGATCACGCCAGCTGGTGAACGAGTCCTCGAAATAGACACCGCGATCGTCGATTTCGGCCAGCGGCACCAGGAGCTGGGTGACGGTCAGGTCGGTCGGGTCGAGCATCCACGTCCCCGTCGTCGCGAATGTGCGGCTGGCTTCACGTTCGGGCTCGAGTGTGCGGCTAGCTTCACGTTCGAGCGATCAGGCGGGCGTTTCCGCCAGTTCACGGCCGATGCGGCGCAGCTGCCCGGTGGCGCCGCCGAGAGCGAACTCCGCATCCTTGGCGGCAAGGAAGTAGCGGTGCACCGGGTGGTCGGTGTCGACACCGACACCGCCGTGCACGTGCACGATCGTGTGCGCCACTCGGTGGCCGGCGTCGGCGGCCCAGAACGCCGCACTGGCGACGTCGATCTCGGCGGGGATGTCTTCCGAGACGCGCCAGGCCGCCTGGGTGAGCGTCAGCCGCAACCCCTTGACGTCGATGTACCCGTCGGCCAGCCGCTGCGCCACGGCCTGGAAGCTGCCGATCGGGCGGTCGAATTGCTCGCGGGTGCGCGCGTACTCGGCCGTCAGTTGCAGGCCCCGTTCCAGGACGCCCAACTGAAATGCGCTGCGGCCCAGCGCCGCAAGCGTGTCGAGCCATAGGACGACCTCGGCGCCGCCGACCGCCCGGCCGCCGTCGACCTCCGTGCCCTCGAGGACGAGGTGCCCCACACTGCCCAGGCCCGTCGTCTCCATCGCCGTCACCGACACCCCCGGGTCATCGGCGGCGACCAGGAAAACCGTTGTCCCGGAATCCGTCTCGGCCGGGACAAGGAATGCGTCCGCCACGGGGCCGTAGCCGATCTGGGTGCGGCTGCCCGTCAGGCGGTAGCCGGCGCCGGCGCGGGCCGCCTGCACCGGTCCCTCACCCATCTCGCCCAGCAGCGCGACGGCGAGGATCTTCTCGCCGGCCACCGCGGGCGCGCCCCAACCCTGCTGCAACTCCTCAGAACCGAACCGGGCCAACGCGCCCGCGCCCAGGACCACAGAGTCCAGGTAGGGCACCGCGGCCAGTTGGTGGCCGAGGGCCACCAACACGGCCACCTGCTCGAGGACCCCGAAGCCGTCGCCACCCAGCGACGAAGGCGAGGCGCTGGTGAGGATGTCGGCGTCGACCAGCTTGCGCCACAACTCACGGTCGAACCGTTGGTCGAGTTTGTCGAGTTCGCGCTGGTGCTCCGGCGTGCACACCGCGTCGACGATGGTGTCGACCAGGCTCCCGAGGTCGTTTGCCGCTTCGGTGGTGGTGAAATCCATGGGTTCGATGTCCTTGAAGAGAGAAGGGGCTCAGCGGTTGGCTCGGGGGAGTCCCAGCGCGACCATCCCGATGATGTCGCGCTGCACTTCGTTGGTGCCGCCGCCGAAGGTCAGGATCAGGCAGGCCCGGTGCATGCGCTCGACCCGGCCGCGCAGCAACGCGCCCGGCGAATCCTGGCGCACCGTCGCCGAGGTGCCCAGCACCTCCATCAGCAGCCGGTAGGCCTCGGTGGCCAACTCGGTGCCGAAGACCTTGGCCGCCGACGCATCCGCCGGGCCGAGCGAATCACCCTGAGAGGACGCGAGTTCCCAGTTGATCAACTTCAACACCTCGGCCTTCGCGTGCACCCGGGCCAGGTTCAGCTGCACCCATTCGGAGTCGATCAGCCGGGACCCACCGGCGTCCTTGGTGTTCTGCGCCCATTCGCGAACCTCGCGCAGCGCCACGAAGATCGGCGCCGACGACACCAGCGCGACGCGCTCGTGGTTGAGCTGGTTGGTCACCAGCTTCCAGCCGCCGTTCTCCTCGCCCACCCTGTTGCTCACCGGCACCCGCACGTCGGTGTAGTACGTGGCGCTGGTGTCGGGACCGGCCATGGTGTGCACCGGCGTCCACGAGAAGCCCTCCGCGGTGGTCGGCACGATCAGCACCGAGATGCCGCGGTGCTTCTTCGCCTCGGGGTTGGTGCGCACCGCCAACCAGACGTAGTCGGCGTACTGGATCAGGCTGGTCCACATCTTCTGGCCGTTGACGACGTAGTCGTCGCCGTCGCGCACCGCGCTCGTGCGCAAGTTGGCCAGGTCGGTCCCGGCGCCGGGCTCGGAGTAGCCGATGGAGAAGTGGAGATCCCCCGCAGCAATGCGCGGCAGGAAGAACTTCTTCTGCTCGTCGCTGCCGTACGCCATGATCGTCGGCGCCACGCTGTTGATCGTCAGGAACGGCACGGGCACGCCCGCGACGGCCGCCTCGTCGGTGAAGATCAGCGAGTCCATCGGCGAGCGGTCCTGCCCGCCGTACTCCTCGGGCCAGTTGAGGGTGAGCCACCCGTCCTTGCCCATCTGCGAAACGACCTCGCGATACGCGTTGCCGGTGCCGATCTCGCCCTGGGTCGAGCTCAGCGCCTCTCGGCGCTCCGGGGTCATCAGGGTGCTGAAGTACGACCGCAGCTCGCGACGCAGCTCCTCCTGTTCGGGGGTGTAACTGATGCGCATGTCAGCCGTCCTTCGATTCGTTGCCGCGAGCAGCGGCGCGACCCGTTCGCTTCCCCGGTTGTAACACGTTCTAGTCTGGGAATCCAGCGACCGTTCCCCTGGAGGCATCGGGGCCCTATGGTGTACCTACGCGCTGACGGGACAGGTGCTCGAATTGACGGCCAGCTACGAGGAGGGTGCTGTGCGGGTGATCGTGGATCGTGATCGGTGTGAAGGTAACGCCGTGTGCCTAGGCATCGCGCCGGACATCTTCGACCTGGACGACGAGGACTACGCCGTCGTGAAGCTCGACCCCGTTCCCCCCGACCAGGAGCAGCTGGCGGAGCAGGCGATCGCGGAATGCCCGCGGGCCGCGCTGCAGCGCCAGGACTAGAACCCGTCACCGTCAACTAGAGGTATTCATAAATTGACTAGCAGCACGAACGCGACCGATCTTTCCGGAAAGGTCGCGGTGGTGACCGGCGCGGCCGCGGGACTGGGGCGCGCCGAGGCCCTGGGCCTTGCCCGGCTCGGCGCGACCGTCGTGGTCAACGACATCGAGGCCGCGCTGAACGCGTCCGACGTCATCGACGAGATCAACGCGGCCGGTTCCAAGGCGATCGCGGTGGCCGGCGACATCAGTCAGCGCTCGACGGCCGACGAACTCATCGCCACCGCCGACGGACTGGGCGGGCTCGACGTCGTGGTCAACAACGCCGGGATCACCCGCGACCGGATGCTGTTCAACATGTCCGACGAGGAATGGGACCAGGTGATCGCCGTGCATCTGCGCGGCCACTTCCTGTTGACTCGCAACGCGGCCACCTACTGGCGCGGCAAGGCCAAGGACGCTGGTGGATCGATCTTCGGGCGCATCGTCAACACCTCCTCGGAGGCGGGGCTGGTGGGCCCGGTGGGTCAGGCCAACTACGGCGCGGCCAAGGCGGGCATCATCGCCCTCACGCTCTCGGCCGCCCGGGCTCTGGGCCGCTACGGCGTCTGCGCCAACGCCATCTGCCCCCGGGCCCGCACCGCGATGACGGCCGACGTCTTCGGGGCGCAGCCGGAAGCGGCGGCGGGGGAGATCGACCCGTTGTCGCCCGACCACGTGGTCACGCTGGTGCAGTTTTTGTGCTCCCCGGCTGCCGCCGAGGTCAACGGCCAGGTGTTCATCGTCTACGGTCCTCAGGTGACGCTGGTCGCGGCGCCCACCGCCGAGCAGAGATTCAGCGCGGACGGGGCGGCCTGGGAGGCGGCGCAACTGAGCTCGACATTGCAGAAATACTTTGCTGGCCGCGACCCGGAGAAAAACTTCTCCGCCGTCGGACTGATGGAACAATAGCAATTCTATGAAACATAACCGGGGGGATATGTGACGTGGAACGGGTGTCAGTTTTATAACGAAAGAATGGGTCTGACCAGCAAAATTAACGTTTAAGACAGAGATAAGCAGTTCGTTGACACCATGAACTTCTTCTGAGTTAATATGATCCGGCTCACAGCGAGCCGAGTGTGACCGATGACAACGCAAAGGCGACCCATAGGCTTCGCCGTGAGCAGCAGAGGGGGCTGCGAGGTTGATTCAACAGCTTGCCGTCCCCGCCCGCGCTGTTGGCGGGTTCTTCGAAATGATGATTGACACCGGCCGTGCGGCATTCCGCCGGCCGTTCCAGTTCGGCGAGTTCCTGGAACAGACGTGGATGATCGCCCGGGTGTCCCTGGTGCCGACGTTGCTGGTGTCCATCCCGTTCACCGTCCTCGTGGCATTCACCCTGAACATCCTGTTGCGCGAGATCGGCGCCGCCGACCTGTCCGGCGCCGGAACGGCGTTCGGCACGATCACCCAGCTCGGCCCGGTGGTGACGGTGCTCGTCGTGGCCGGCGCCGGAGCCACCGCCATCTGCGCCGACCTGGGTGCCCGCACGATCCGCGAAGAGATAGACGCGATGCGGGTGCTCGGCATCGACCCGATCCAACGGCACGTCGTGCCCCGCGTGCTGGCGTCCACCGTCGTCGCGCTGTTGCTCAACGGCCTCGTCTGCGCGATCGGCCTCTCGGGCGGCTACGTCTTCTCCGTCTTCCTCCAAGGGGTCAACCCCGGCGCGTTCATCAACGGGCTCACCGTTCTGACCGGGTTGAAAGAGCTGGTCCTCGCCGAGGTCAAGGCGCTGCTGTTCGGCGTGATGGCCGGGCTGGTCGGGTGTTATCGCGGCCTGACCGTCAAGGGTGGGCCCAAGGGGGTGGGGAACGCCGTCAACGAGACCGTCGTCTACGCGTTCATCTGCCTCTTCGTCATCAACGTGGTGATGACGGCCATCGGCGTGCGGGTCACGGCCAAGTGACGGCGGAAGGGGGCCCGCGATGAGCTACGACCTCACCTACCGGCTCCGCAACGTCTTCTCCCGGCTGCAGGGCCCCGTCGACGACTTCGGTGAGCAGGCGCTGTTCTTCGGCGAGACGATCCGGTACGTCCCCAACGCGCTGACCCGGTATCGCAAGGAGACGATCCGCAACATCGCCGAGATGACGCTCGGCGCGGGGGCGCTCGTCATGATCGGCGGCACGGTCGGGGTCGCGGCCTTCCTCACCCTCGCCTCCGGCGGAGTCATTGCCGTGCAGGGCTACTCGTCGCTGGGCAACATCGGCATCGAGGCGCTGACGGGATTCCTGTCGGCGTTCCTGAACGTCAGGGTGGTCGCTCCGGTGATCGCGGGCATCGCGCTGGCCGCCACGATCGGCGCCGGCGCGACCGCACAACTGGGGGCCATGCGGGTGTCGGAGGAGATCGACGCCGTGGAATGCATGGCGGTTCATTCGGTCTCGTATCTGGTTTCCACGCGGCTCATCGCCGGGCTCGTCGCGATCATCCCGCTGTACTCGCTGTCGGTGCTCGCGGCGTTCTTCGCGGCGCGGTTCACCACGGTGTACATCAACGGGCAGTCCAAGGGCCTCTACGACCATTACTTCAATACCTTCCTCATACCCTCCGACCTCCTGTGGTCGTTCCTGCAGGCCATCGTGATGTCCATCGCGGTGATGCTGGTGCACACCTATTACGGCTACAACGCCAGCGGCGGCCCGATCGGCGTGGGCATCGCGGTGGGCCAGGCGGTGCGGACCTCGCTGATCGTCGTCGTCGTCATTACTTTGTTCATCTCGCTCGCTGTTTACGGGGCGTCCGGTAACTTCAACCTCTCCGGATAAGGGGGACCGCTCAACAGTCATGGCAGACGGCGGATCGCGACGCACAAGTGTCCGGCTGGCAGCGGCGCTGCTGGCCAGCTTGATCGTGGCGTTCGCCGTCCTGACTTACCTTTCCTACACAGCGGCTTTCGCCTCGGTGGACACCGTCACCGTCAGCGCGCCGCGGGCCGGGCTGGTGATGGACAAGGGAGCCAAAGTCAAGTACCGCGGCATCCAGGTCGGCAAGGTGGAGGCCATCGACTATGCCGCCGACCAGGCCCGGCTGACACTGGCGATCAACAGCGACGACATGCACTTCATCCCCTCCAACGCGACAGTGCACATCGCGGGCAACACGATCTTCGGCGCCAAGTCGGTGGAATTCGTTCCGCCGCAGGCGCCGTCGCCGACATCGCTGCGCCCGGACGCGCACGTCGCGGCGTCCGCGGTTCAGCTGGAGGTCAACACGCTGTTCCAGTCGCTCGTGGACCTGCTGCACAAGGTCGACCCGGTCGAGCTGAACGGGACGCTCAGCGCGTTGTCCGAGGGGCTGCGGGGTCACGGCAACGACCTCGGTGACACCCTGTCGGGACTGAACACCCTGACGCGCCAGTCCAATCCGAAGCTGCCGGCGCTGCAGGAGGACTTCCGCAAGACCGCCGTCGTCGCGAACAACTACGCCGACGCCGCCCCCGACCTCAACACCATCTTCGACAACCTGCCGACGATCAACCGCACCGTCGTCGACCAGCAGAACAACCTCAACGACACGCTGCTGGCGACGATCGGGCTGGCCAACAACGCCTACGAGACGCTGGCTCCGGCCGAACAGGACCTGATCGACGCGCTCCAGCGGCTGCGGGCCCCGATCAAGGTGGCCCACGACTACTCGCCCGAGTTCGGTTGTCTGTTCGCCGGTATCGAGCGCGGCATCAAGGAATTCGCGCCGCTGATCGGCGTCCGCAAGGCGGGGCTGTTCACGTCCTCGAGCTTCGTGCTCGGCGCGCCGTCCTACACCTATCCCGAATCGCTGCCGATCGTCAACGCCTCCGGTGGCCCGAATTGCCGCGGGCTGCCGGACATCCCGACCAAGCAGACCGGCGGATCGTTTTTCCGCTCACCGTTCCTGGTGACCGACAACGCCAATATCCCGTACGAGCCGTTCACGGAGTTGCAGTTCGACGCGCCCTCGACGCTGCAGTTCCTGTTCCACGGCGCCTTCGCGGAAAGGGACGACTTCTGATGGCCGCGTCGGGAATGCCGTCGCACCGCTCGATGGTGATCAAGGTCGGCGTCTTCGCGGCCGCGATGCTGGTGGTCGCCGCGGGCCTGGTGGTGATCTTCGGCGATTTCCGGTTCGGCGCCGAAAACACGTACCACGCAACGTTCACCAATGTGTCGCGGTTGAAGGCCGGGCAGAAGGTCCGCATCGCCGGCGTGCCGGTGGGCGCGGTGTCGGGAATCAAACTCAATCAGGACAACACGATTGACGTCGAGTTCGGTGTCGACCGGCGCTACCAGCTGTACTCGTCGACGCGGGCGGTGATCCGGTACGAGAACCTGGTCGGTGACCGGTTCCTCGAAATCACCTCGGGCCCCGGGGAATTGCGCAAGCTGCCGGCCGGAGGCACGATCAACTCCCAGCACACCCAGCCCGCCCTGGATCTCGACGCTCTGTTGGGCGGTCTGCGACCGGTGGTCAAGGGCCTGGATGCCGACAAGGTGAACACGATCAGCAGCGCCGTCATCCAACTGCTCCAGGGACAAGGCGGCGCGCTGTCCGACGTGCTGGCCAACACCAGCGCCTTCTCCACGGCGCTGGGCCAGCGCGACCAGCTCATCGGGGACGTGATCACCAACCTCAACTCGGTGCTCGGGACCGTCGACCAGAAGAGCGCGCAGTTCTCGGCGAGCGTCGACCAGCTGCAGCAACTGATCACCGGACTGGCCAAGAACAAGGACGACATCGCGGGCGCGATCCCGCCGCTGGCTTCGACGACGACGGATTTGACCGAGCTGCTGAAGAATTCGCGCCGGCCCCTGCAGGGCATCCTTGAGAACACCCGTCCGCTCGCGACGGAGCTGGACAACCGCAAGGCCGAGGTGAACAACGACGTGGAGCAGCTCGGCGAGGACTACCTGCGGCTCGCGGCGCTGGGCGCCTACGGGTCGTTCTTCAACATCTACTTCTGCTCCGTGACGATCAAGATCAACGGACCGGCCGGCGGTGACATCCTGTTGCCGCTCGGTGGCTCAGTCGATCCGAGCAAGGGGAGGTGCGCTTTTGCCAAGTAGCCGTAAGCACGAGCGCGACCCGATCCGCACCGGCATCTTCGGCGTGGTGCTCGTGGTCTGCGTCGTGCTCGTCGCATTCGGATACGCGAACCTGCCGTTCTTCCCGCAGGGCAAGACGTACGAGGCCTACTTCTCCGACGCCGGCGGCATCAAGGGTGGCAACTCCGTCTACGTCTCCGGCTTCAAGGTCGGCAAGGTGCAGTCCGTCGCGCTGGCCGGGGACAGCGCAAAGGTGACCTTCTCCGTCGACCGGCACGTGACGATCGGTGACCAGTCGCTCGCCGCGATCCGGACGGACACCATCCTCGGCGAGCGCTCCATCGCCCTGACGCCCGCCGGAACCGGCAAGACGACAACGATTCCGCTGTCGCGCACCACCACGCCGTACACGTTGGCCGGGGCGCTGGAGGATCTGGGCAACAACGCCAACAATCTGAACAAGCCGCAATTCGAACAGGCGCTGAACGTGCTCACCGACACGCTGCACGACGCCACCCCCGAACTGCGCGGCGCGCTGGACGGCGTGACGTCGCTGTCGCGCACGCTGAACCGCCGCGACGAGGCGCTGCAGGGCCTGCTGGCGCACGCCAAGTCGGTGACGTCGGTGCTCGCGCAACGCGCGGAGCAGGTCAACAAGCTGGTCGACGACGGCAACGAGTTGTTCGCCGCGCTCGACGAGCGACGTGCGGCGCTGGGACAACTGATCTCGGGGATCGACGACGTCTCGGCGCAGATCTCCGGGTTCGTGGCCGACAACCGCAAGGAGTTCGGTCCGGCCCTGAGCAAGCTCAACCAGGTGCTGGACAACCTCAATCAGCGCCGGGACTACATCACCGAGGCGCTCAAGCGGTTGCCCACGTACGCAACCGAACTGGGTGAGGTGGTCGGCTCGGGACCGGGCTTCAACGTCAACGTCTACGGGGTGATCCCGGCGCCGCTGATGGCCACGATGTTCGACTTCTTCTACCAGCCGGGCAAGCTGCCCGCGAGCCTCGCCGACTACCTGCGCGGGCTCATCCAGGAGCGTTGGATCATCAGGCCGAAGTCACCATGATCCGACGGATTGCCGGCAGCAGGGGGCTGCGTTACGCCACCGTCATCGCGCTGATCGCGGTGCTGGTGGGTGGCGTGTATGTCCTGAACTCGCACGGCAAGAACCGGACCCTCGCGGGCTACTTCCAGTCCGCGGTCGGGCTCTATCCCGGTGACGAGGTGCGGGTGCTCGGGGTGCCCGTCGGTACCATCGACACGATCGAACCGCGGCCCTCCGACGTCAAGATCACCATGTCGGTCTCCCGGGACGTCAAGATCCCGAAGGACGCCAAGGCCGTCATCATCTCGCCGAACCTGGTGTCGGCGCGGTTCATTCAGCTCACCCCGGCCTACACCGGTGGCCCCGTGCTGCCCGACGGCGGAACCATCGACCTGTCCCGCACCGCGGTTCCGGTCGAATGGGACGAGGTCAAGGAGGCGCTGACCCAGCTCGCCGTCCAGCTGGGCCCCACCACGGGAGCGATGCAGGGACCGTTGGGCGCCGTCATCAACCAGGCCGCCGACACCTTCGACGGCAACGGGGACTCGTTCCACAACGCGCTGCGCGAATTGTCCCAGGTCGCTGGGCGACTCGGGGATTCGCGCAGCGACATCTTCGGCACCGTCAAGAACCTGCAGGTGTTGGTCAATGTGCTGTCGAAGAGCAACGACCAGATCGTGCAGTTCGCCGGCAACGTCGCCTCGGTGTCCCAGGTGCTCGCCGACAGCTCGCGCCACCTCGACAACACACTGGGCACCCTGAATCAGGCGCTGTCGGACGTCCGGGGATTCCTGCACGAGAACAACTCGACGCTCATCGAAACGGTGAACCAGCTCAACGATTTCGCCAAGACGCTGAGTGACCAGAGCGAGAACATCGAGCAGGTGCTGCACGTTGCGGGGCCCGGCATCGCGAACTTCTACAACATCTACGACCCCGCGCAGGGCACCCTGAACGGGTTGCTGTCCATCCCCGAGTTCGCCAACCCCGTGCAGTTCATCTGCGGCGGATCATTCGAAACCGCCGGCGGGCCAAGGGCGCCCGACTACTACAAGCGCGCCGAGATCTGTCGCGAGCGGCTGGGCCCGGTGCTGCGCCGGCTCGCGGTGAACTACCCGCCGGTCATGTTCCACCCGCTGAACACGATCACGGCGTACAAGGGCCAGATCATCTACGACACCCCGCAGACCCAGGCCAAGGCGGCCACCCCGATCCCGCAGCTGACCTGGATACCCGCCAAGGGCGCCCAACCGCCGCCCGCCGCCCAGAACCCCGCGGACCTGCAGGCGCTGCTCGTCCCGTCGGCGCCGCTACCCGGTCCGCCGCCGGCCGGCGCGGGCGGGGTACCGCTTCCCGGACCGCCGCCGGCCGGCGCGGGTGCGCCGGGGCCGGCCGGGGCGCCGAACTCCCCGTTCGGCCCCTTGCCCGGGCCGCCGCCCAACGCGGCCCCTGCCCCGCCCGACCAGGAGGGCGGCGGATGAGCCGAAACTGGTTGCGCTGCGGCGTTTTGGCGATGGGTGGTGCCCTGCTGGCCGGTTGCCAGTTCAACGGGCTGAACTCCCTGGCGATGCCGGGCACCGCCGGCCACGGCCTGGGCGCGTACTCGATCACGGTCGAGATGCCCGACGTGGCGACGCTGCCGCAGAACTCGCCGGTGATGGTCGACGACGTCACGGTCGGCAGCGTCGCCGGAATCTCGGCCGAGCAGAGGGCCGACGGGTCGTTCTATGCCGCAGTGAAATTGGCGTTGAACAAGAACGTGGAGCTGCCGGCCAACACGACGGCCACGGTGGCGCAGACGTCGCTGCTGGGTTCGATGCACATCGACCTGATCCGCCCGAAGGACAAGCCCGCGACCGGCAGGCTGACCGACGGCTCGAAGATTCCCGAGTCGCACACGGGCCGGTACCCGACCACCGAAGAGGTGCTGTCCGCCCTCGGAGTCGTGGTCAACAAGGGCAATGTCGGTGCGCTGCAGGAGATCACCGACGAGACCTACCAGGCCGTCGCCGGGCGGCAGGACCAATTCTCGGGCCTGATGCCGCGGCTGGCGGAGCTGACCGCCGGACTCAACCGGCAGGTCAACGACATCATCGACGCCGTCGACGGCTTGAACCGTTTCTCGGCCACCCTGGCGCGCGACAAGGACAACCTCGGCCGGGCGCTGGACACGCTGCCGGAAGCGATCCGCGTGCTCAACAAGAACCGCGGCAACATCGTCGACGCCTTCGCCTCGCTCAGGCGGCTGGCGCTGGTGACGTCGAACGTCCTGGCCAAGACCAAGGTCGACTTCGCCGAAGACCTCAAGGGCCTCTACTCGGTCGTCAAGGAGCTCAATGACAACCGCCGAAACTTCGTCACCTCGCTGCAGCTGCTGCTGACGTTCCCGTTCCCGAACTTCGGGATCAAGCAGGCCGTGCGCGGCGACTACCTCAACGTGTTCACCACGTTCGACCTCACCCTGCGCCGGATCGGCGAGACGTTCTTCACGACGTCGTATGCGCTCGACCCGAACATGATGCACATGAGCGAGATCGTCAACCCACCGGACTTCCTGACCGGTGAACTGGCCAACCTCTCCGGACAGGCGGCCGACCCGTTCACGATTCCGCCCGGCACGGCTTCGGGTTCGACGGGGACGACAGGGAGCGGCGGATGATCGACAAACTCACGCGAGTCCAACTCGGCATCTTCGCGGTGATCACCGCGATCACGCTGACCCTGATGGCCATCTTCTACCTGCGGCTGCCGGCCACGTTCGGCATTGGAACCTATGCGGGCACGGCCGATTTCGTCGCCGGCGGCGGCCTGTACAAGAACGCCAACGTCACCTACCGCGGCGTCGCGGTCGGCCGGGTGGAGTCGGTGGGGCTCAACCCCAGCGGGGTCACCGCGACCATGCGGCTCAACAGCGGCACGCCGATCCCGTCGAACGTCACCGCCACCGTCAAGAGCGTGTCGGCCGTCGGTGAGCAGTACATCGACCTGGTGCCACCGGCCAAGCCGGCGACCAGCAAGCTGCACAACGGCTTTCGCATCGACCGGCAGAACACGCGGATCGGGCAGGACGTCGCCGACCTGCTGAAGCGGGCGGAGGCGCTGGTCAACAGCCTGGGCGACACGCGGCTGCGCGAGCTGCTGCACGAGACGTTCCTCGCGGCCAACGGGTCGGGCCCCGAGCTGGCCCGGCTGTTCGAATCCGCCCGGCTGCTGGTCGACGAGGCCAACGCCAACTACCCGCAGATCTCCCAGCTGATCGACGACGCCGGCCCGTTCCTGCAGGCCCAGATTCGCGCCGGCGCCGACATCAAGTCGCTGTCGGACGGCCTGGCGCGGTTCACCTCCGAGGTCCGGCAGGCCGATCCGCAGCTTCGCCAGACGCTCGCCACGGCCCCGGGCGCGGCCGACGAGGCCAGCACGGCGTTCTCCGGCATCCGCCCGTCCTTCCCGATGCTCGCGGCCAGCCTGTCCAATCTGGGCCGGGTCGGGGTGATCTACCACAAGTCGATCGAGCAGTTGCTGGTGACGTTCCCGGCCTTGTTCGCCGCGATCACGACGGCCGCCGGCGGCGTGCCCCAAGACGAGGGCGCGAAGCTGGACTTCAAGCTGGACCTCAACGACCCGCCGCCGTGCGCGGTCGGATTCCTGCCCCCGCCGTTGATGCGCACGCCGGCCGACGAGACGCTGCGCGAGCTGCCGAGGGACATGTACTGCAAGGTCGCCCAGAACGACCCGAGCACCGTGCGCGGCGCACGCAACTACCCGTGCCAGGAGTTCCCCGGCAAGCGCGCGCCGACCATCCAGCTCTGCCGTGACCCGAAAGGCTATGTGCCGGTGGGTCGCAACCCGTGGCGCGGTCCGCCGGTGCCCTACGACACCCCGGTCACCAACGGGCTGAACACCCTGCCGCCCAACAAGTTTCCGTACATCCCGCCGGGTGCGGACCCCGATCCGGGTGTGCCGATCGTGGGACCGCCGCCTCCCGGTGTCGTGCCCGGGCCCGGGCCGGCGCCGCATCAGCCCGCCTATGACCCGCCGCCGCCGAACGACAGGCCGCCGCCACCCGGCAACCCGTCGTGGATGCCGCCCAACTACCCGCCGGTGCCGCCTCAGCTGCCGTACCCGAAGTGGCTGCCCCCACCGCCGCCGCCGGAGGGCATCAATCCTCCGCCGGCCGGCCCGGGACCGGAGAAGCCGTGGGGCCCACCGCCAGGCGCCTCGCAGCCGCAGGCCAGCGGGACGGCCTACACCACCTACGACCAACGGACGGGTGCGTTCGTGGACCCGGCCGGCGGAACTGGTATTTTCGCGGCCGGCGCGACTGGCGCGTCGAGCGCGGAGAACTGGGTGGACCTGATGCTTGATCCGAGGCCGATGTAGTGACGGACCAGGCAGTCACCGACGAAACGGTGCGGGACGCGAAGGACGAGGCCGAGCCGGCGCGGCGCGTCCGCCGCCGGGCGTCCCGCGCGGCGGGCCCGGCCCGGAACGAACCCGCCGAGCCCGCGACGGTCGCGGTCGACGTCGCCCCCAAGCCGGCGGCCAAGCAAACTGGCAAGGGCGCCAAGCAACTCAAGCCGGTCAAGCCGCCGCCGCGACGGCGGCCGCACCGGACCCTCGTCGCCTCGATCGCCTTCGCCGTCGCACTGGTGGCGGTCGGGGCCCTGGCCGCGTGCGTGGTCGCGCTCGTCGGGCAGCAACGGCACGCCAACGCCGAACAGGCGCGCGACCAGCGCTTCGTCGACACCGCAACCCAGACGGTCGTGAACATGTTCAGCTACAAGCAGGACAACATCGACGACAGCGTCAACCGGTTCTACAACGGCACCAGCGGGCCCCTGCGCGGCATGCTGGGCGCCAACAACAACATCGAGAACCTCAAGGGGCTGTTCCGATCGACCAACGCGACCTCGGAGGCCGTCGTCAACGGCGCCGCCCTCGAGGGGATCGACGCGGTCACCAACAACGCCTCGGTGCTGGTGTCGGTGCGGGTGACGGTCGCCGACATCGACGGGGTCAACAAGCCGTCGATGCCCTATCGGCTGCGCGTCATCGTGCACGAAGACGAGCAGACCGGGCAGATGACCGGCTACGACCTGAAGTATCCCGACGGGGGCAACTGATGCGCTGGCCGCGGTTGCGAAGGTGGCTGGTCGCCGTGGCGGGATGCCTGCTGGTGGCGGGCATCGTCGGGCTGTCGGCCGCGGCCGGCTGGTTCTACTGGGACCGGGTGCAGACCCGGGACGAGCAGGCCGCGCGGGCGGTGTTGCCCGGGCTGGCCGCCAAGCGGATACCGGAGGTGTTCGCCTACGACTACCAGACCGTCGAGCGCAGCCTGGCCGACGCGTATCCGTTGCTGACGCCGGACTATCGCCAGGAGTTCAAGAAGAGCGCCAACACGCAGATCATCCCGGAGGCCAAGAAGCGCGAAGTGGTCGTCCAGGCCAACGTCGTCGGCGTGGGAGTGATGACCGCCAAGCGGGATTCGGCGTCGGTGATGGTCTACATGAACCGCACGGTCACCGACAAGTCACGGCAGCCGCTGTACGACGGCAGCCGCCTGCGGGTGGACTTCAAGAAGATCGGCAAGCAGTGGCTGATCTCCTACATCACGCCGATCTAGGGCTCTAAAAGCACATCGCAATGTCGTTGCAGCGCAACGGGTAGCGCTCTATCGGGCTCGGCGGCGGTCCGCTGAGCACCAACGAGAACGGCCGCTTGGTCATCGCCGGCTGCAGGCCACAGACGGCCCCGTGCACGATGGTGTGCGTGCCGGCGAGGCTCTCGTTGTCGAACGCGTAGGTCTCACTGGACGACCCGGTGCCGCCGCCGGGGCACGACACCCCGTCCGCCTTGTCGACCTTGAAGGTCCACAGCCCGCTGACCAGCCGGGCCCGTCCGCTGAAGTTCTGGACCTTGTCCTGCTGGCTGATCTGCTCATCCGTGGAACTGACGACGTTCAAGGCGCAGAAGTCGGCCATGATGTCGGGATTGGAATAGTCCTTGTAGTAACGGCTTCCGTTGACCTGGTCGCACAGCACGCCGATCGTCCACTTCACCCCGGACGCGCCCGCCTCATTGAGGGTGTAGGTGCCGTCGGCAGGTGGGGCGACCGCTTTCGCCGGATCGCCCGACTCGAGCGCGAACCCCATCGCCAACACCGAGCAGACGCCGGCACCCGCGGCCAGCGTGCGACGGATGTCCATGGTGCCCTCCCTTCACGCTGCATCGAGTATCACAGCGTTTGCGCGCCAACACCATGGCTTGAGGCCAGTCAGTCGCGGTGCGGGTGCGATTCCGCGAGCGCGTCGAGGAACGAACGCGCCCACCTGTCCACGTCGTGCGCGAGCACCTGCCGCCGCAGCGACCGCATCCGGCGCCGGCCCTCCTCCACCGTCTGGCCGAGCGCGGCCTCGATCGCGTCCTTGACGCCCTCGGTGTCGTGCGGGTTGACCAGGTAGGCGGCCCGGAGTTCGGCTGCCGCACCGGTGAATTCGCTCAGCACGAGCGCGCCGCCGAGGTCGCTGCGGCAGGCGACGTACTCCTTGGCGACCAGGTTCATCCCGTCACGCAGCGGGGTGACGAGCATGACGTCGGCGGCCACGAAGAACGCGATGAGTTCGTTGCGGGGCACCGGGCGGTGCAGGTAGTGCACCACCGGGTGTCCGACCTCGGCGTACTCACCGTTGATGTGGCCGACCTCCCGCTCGATCTCGCTGCGCAGCAGCTGATAGCTCTCCACGCGTTCGCGGCTCGGAGTCGCCAGCTGGATCAGGACCGTGTCGTCGCGCTTGGCGCGGCCCTCGGCGAGCAGCTCGGAGAAAGCCTTCAGCCGGACGTCGATGCCCTTGGTGTAGTCGAGCCGGTCGACGCCGAGCAGGATCTTGCGCGGGTTGCCGAGTTCGGCACGGATCTCGCGGGCGCGGCGGCGCACATCGCGGTGGCGGGCCGAGTGGTCGAGCGCGGTGGAGTCGATGGAGATGGGGAAGGCGCCGACGCGCACGGTGCGCGACCCCAGATCGACCTCCCCGAAGCGGGAGCGCACCCCGACCGACCCCCGTGACGTGTTGGCGCCGATCAACCGCCGGGACAGGATCAGGAAGTTCTGGGCGCCGCCGGCGAGATGGAACCCGACGAGGTCGGCGCCGAGCAGACCTTCGGTGATCTCGGTGCGCCAGGGCAGCTGCATGAAGAGCTCGACCGGCGGGAACGGGATGTGCAGGAAGAAGCCGATCGTGAGGTCGGGCCGCAGTTCGCGCAGCATCTTCGGGACCAGTTGCAGCTGGTAATCCTGCACCCACACCGTCGCGCCCTCGGCGGCCGCGCGCGATGTGGCCTCGGCGAAGCGGCGGTTGACGTCGACGTAGCGGTCCCACCATTCCCGGTGGTAGAGGGGCTTGACGATGACGTCGTGATAGAGCGGCCAGAGGGTGGCGTTGGAAAATCCCTCGTAGTACTCCGCGATGTCGTCGGCGGAGAGGCGGACCGGGTGGAGCTCGATGTCGTCCTGGACGACCGGCTCGTCGTCGACGTCGGTCTCCTCGCTCGCGACACCGGGCCACCCGACCCAGGCTCCGCGCCGGCGACGCAGCAGCGGTTCCAGGGCCGTGACCAGTCCGCCGGGGCTGCGTTTCCAGGCGGTCGTGCCGTCGGGGAGCCGTTCCTGGTCCACCGGCAATCGGTTGGCGACCACGACGAAGTCGGAGTTCCCGAAGCGGGAACCTGCCGGCCGTCTCCCTCGCGCGGGAGCCATTTAGGTGTCGAGTTTCGCCGGTCCGATACCGAGCATGGACAGGAACACGCGGCATTCGTCGGCGTCGGTGGCGTAGGCCGCCACGACTCGCCGCGCCTGGCTTGCGGTGCTGTCGGCCACCGGCTCCACGTCGCCGATCTCGGCCGGGTCAGATTTCGTAGGCATGACACAACTGTAGGCGACCGTTTTGCCCGGCCGCAGGGGTCTTGGCGGGGTGGGCGGCCCGCCGGATCTCGGGCAGGATGGCGGGCGGGGGTGAGGACTTGGTGTTCGACTTCGTCGACGTGGTGGTGGAGCGCGACGGGACGCGTGCCCTCGACGGACTGACGGTCACGATTCCCGGGCAGGGCGTGACGGCCGTGTTCGGGCCGTCGGGCTCCGGGAAGTCGACGATGCTGCGGTTGTGCAACCGGCTGGAGGTGCCGACGAGCGGGCGGGTGCTGTTCCGCGGCGACGACATCGCGGACGTCGACCCGTTGGGGTTGCGGCGGCGGGTAGGCATGTGCTTCCAGCGTCCGACGCCGTTTCCCGGGACCGTGGCCGACAACCTGCGGCCCGCCGACCCCGACGCGTCGGACGCTCGGATGCGCGAGTTGCTGGAGCGGGTGGCGCTGACGGGGTCGTGGCTGGACCGCGACGCGACCGCGCTGTCGGGCGGCGAGGCGCAGCGGGTGTGCCTCGCGCGCACCCTGATGGCGCGACCGGACGTGTTGCTCCTGGACGAGCCCACGTCGGCCGTCGACGCGGAAGCGGCCGCCGCGATCGAGCGCGCGGTGCGGGACCTGGCCGCCGACGGGACGCCCGCCCTGTGGGTCACCCACGACGCGGCACAGGTCGAGCGGGCCGCCGACCGGGTCGTGCACATCGAGCGCGGCCGCAGCCTGGGGCTGGAGCCGGTCCGGTCGGGGCCCCGATGAACGGTCAGGTCGGCTGGGTGGGCCTTGCGACATCGCTGACGCTGGTCGCGGTCGCCGCGGCCGTCTCCGTCTGGCAGCGCCTGGGCCTGGAGCGGCAGCTGGCCTGGGCGGCCGCCCGCGCCCTGGCCCAGTTGCTGCTCGTCGGCGGTGCGCTCACCCTGCTGTTCGCGCCCGGCCGGTCGCTGTGGTGGTCGTGGGCATGGGTCGCCGCGATGGTGGCGTACGCCGGGGACGTGGCGCGCCGACGGGCCCCGGAGGTGCCCAGGCTGGCGCCGCTGGCGATGGCGGCGTTCGCCACCGCGGCCGCCGTCACCTTGGGCGTCATCTTCGGGATGCGCGTGTTCCCGCTGCAGGCGCGGACCCTCGTCCCGATCGCCGGGATGATGATCGGCAACTCGATGACGGCCATGGTGCTGGTGGCCCGGCGCCTCGTCGACGAGCTGCGCGACAAACGCGACGAGGTCGAGGCCAGGCTCGCGCTCGGTCAGACGTCCCGGCAGGCCGCCGGCCCCTACCTGCGGACCGCGCTCCGGTCGGCCATCTCGCCCCAGATCGAGACCACCAAGGCCACCGGCCTGGTGTTCCTGCCGGGCGCCATGACCGGCCTGATCCTCGCGGGCGTCCCCCCGGTGCAGGCGGTGCTGGTCCAGGCCGTCGTCATGTTCCTCATCCTCGGTTCGGTCGCCGCCACGACCGTCGTCGTCGCCCTCGGCCTGGTCCGGCTGTTGTTCACCCGCGACCACCGGCTCGCGCCGATCTCCCGGAGGCCGGTCACCGCGGTTTAATCGGACCTCCGAGGGCTCTCGCCAGGGCCTCCACCCCGCGGGCGTTTCGCTTACACCCTGGCCGTAATGTGTAAACAAGTCCGATCCGAGAGAAGGTGCGCAAATGACGCTCTCCGAGCAGGCCGGGTCCGAGGCGTCCCCCGCCGACGGCGACGAGCTGGTGACCTACGAGACCCTCGACGAGGGCCGCATCGCCCGCATCTGGCTGAACCGGCCCGAGGCCCACAACGCGCAAAGCCGCGGCCTGCTGATCCAGCTCGACGAGGCCTTCCTGCGCGCCGAGGCCGACGACACGGTGCGCGTGGTCATCCTCGCGGCGCGCGGCCGCAACTTCTCCGCGGGACACGACCTGGGCTCGGAGCTGGCCATCGCCGAGCGCGGCCAGCTGCCGAGCTTTCGCATCAACGGCGGCACCCGCGAACCGATCGCCGAGAAGATCTACCTGCAGGAGTGGCACTACTTCTTCCAAAACACCTGCCGCTGGCGGGATCTGCGCAAGATCACCATCGCCCAGGTCCAGGGCAACGCCATCTCGGCCGGCCTGATGCTCGTCTGGGCATGCGACCTCATCGTGGCCGCCGACAACGCGAAGTTCAGCGACGTGGTAGCCGTGCGACTCGGGATGCCCGGCGTCGAATACTACGCCCACCCTTGGGAATTCGGCCCCCGGAAGGCGAAAGAGCTGTTGCTGACCGGTGATTCGCTGGACGCCGACGAGGCTTACCGGCTCGGCATGGTGTCCAAGGTGTTTCCGGTCGACGAGTTGGCCGAGAAGACACTGGAGTTCGCGCGGCGCATCGCCGATCGGCCGACGATGGCGGCGCTGCTGGTCAAGGACTCGGTCAACGCCGCCTCGGACGCGATGGGCTTCACCGAGGCGCTGCGTCACGCGTTCCACATTCACGAGCTGGGCCACGCGCACTGGGCCGCACACAACGAGAACCGGTACGCCGTCGGCCTGCCGCCCGACGTCGAGGACTGGCGCAACGCCAAGCCGACGCAGATCGCCCGCCGCGACGTCCCTTAGCCCTCGCTCGGCGGAGCCCGTCTGGCGTGTGACAGCATGCTAGAACCTGTTTCAGTTTGGGCGTGAGGAGCTCGCGTGCAGCTTTCTTTCGAGAACCGGACGTACCTGGTCACGGGCGGTGGCAGCGGGATCGGCAAGGGTGTCGCCGCCGGGCTCGTCGCCGCCGGCGCGAACGTCATGATCGTCGGCCGCAATCCCGACCGGCTGGCCGCCGCCGTCGAGGACATCGAACGGCGCGAGGGCGACGGCGCGATCCGTTACGAGCCGGCCGACATCACCAACGAGGACGAGGCCGCCCGCGCGGTGGACGCCGCGACGGCGTGGCAGGGCCGGCTGCACGGCGCGGTGCACTGCGCCGGTGGGTCGGAGACGATCGGCCCGATCACCCAGATCGACTCCGAGGCGTGGCGGCGCACCGTCGACCTCAACGTCAACGGCACCATGTACGTGCTCAAGCACGCCGCGCGCGAGCTGGTGCGCGGCGGCGGGGGTTCCTTCGTCGGGATCTCCTCGATCGCGGCGAGCAACACCCACCGCTGGTTCGGCGCCTACGGCGTCACCAAGTCGGCCCTCGACCACATGATGCAGTTGGCCGCCGACGAGCTCGGACCCTCGTGGGTGCGCGTCAACAGCGTCCGTCCCGGCCTGATCCGCACGGATCTCGTTGCGCCCGTGCTCGATTCGCCGGAACTGAGCGCGGACTACGCGACCTGCACCCCCCTGCCGCGGCCCGGTGAGGTCGAGGACGTCGCCAACCTGGTGATGTTCCTACTGAGCGACGCGGCCGCGTGGATCACCGGGCAGTGCATCAACGTCGACGGCGGTCACATCCTGCGACGGGGGCCGGACTTCTCCGCGATGCTCGAGCCGGCGTTCGGGGCCGAGGGGTTACGCGGACTGGTCTGAGTGAACCCCGGCGTCCCGGTCGGCCAGCGTGGAGACCGCCGACCAGTCCAGGTTCCCCCCTCCGGTCGCCACCAGCGTCAGGAAGCGGTCATGCAGGAGGCTGGCCAACGGCAGCGGCACCTCGAGCTGCTCGGCGGCGGCCAGCGCCAGCCGAATGTCCTTGTATCCCAGGCGGGCCGCGAAGCCGGCCGGCTCGAATTCTTGCCGGGCGATCAGCCCGCCGTACGTCTGATACGCCGGCGCGGCGAACAGCGTCGAGGTGAGGATGTCGACGTACTGCTGCCTGTCGACCCCGCCCTTGCCGACGAGCGCGACCGCCTCGCCGACGCTCTCGATCACCGAGGCGATCAGGAAGTTGCCGCTCAGCTTCACCAGGTTGGCGGTATGGGGCAACTCGGACACCACGAAGGTCCGCTGACCGATCGCGTCGAAGAGCTCGGACAGCGGCCGCAGCACCTCGGGGTCGCCGGCGGCGATCACGAAAAGCTTTGCCGCCGAGGCCGCCTCGGGCCTGCCGAATACCGGTGCCGACGCATAGTGTTGGCCGGCTTCGGCGTGGGCGGTCGCCAGGCGCTGCGAGAGGGCGACGCTGATCGTGCTCGACGAGACGTGGGTGGCGCCGGGCTTCAGCGACGCCACGATGCCGCCCTCACCGAACGTCACATCCTCGACGGCCGAATCGTCGGACAACATCGTGAACACGACCTCGCCGGCGCAGGCCTCCGCGACCGTCCGCGCGGCCGTCGCCCCCTGCTGAGCGAGGGCCTCCGCCTTGTCGGGGGAGCGGTTATAGACGATCACGTGGTGACCGGCCTTGATCAGGTTGGCTGCCATGCCCCGGCCCATGTTCCCCAGGCCCACGAATCCGATTTCCATGCGTCCAGCCTGCCCTATCCCGGTCCGGGGGTCCTTACGATGATGGGCACGTTGAGCGACGGGAGCAGTGGATGAACCGACTCGAGGGCAAACGGATCCTGGTGACGGGGGCGGCGTCGGGCATCGGGCAGGCCACGGCGTTGCGACTGCTCGACGAGGGCGCCCGCGTCGTGGCCTCCGACGTCGCCGAGGAAGGCCTCCGCGCCACCCGTTCCCGCGCCGACGAGAGGGGGACGGCCGACCGCCTGACCACCATGCCGATGGATGTCAGCAACGAGGACTCCGTCATCGACGGCGTGTGCTGGGCCGTCCAGACGCTCGACGGGCTGGACTCGCTGGTGAACGCGGCGGGCATGCTGCGCGCCGCCCACACCCACGAGACGAGCCTGGACCTGTGGAATCAGATCATCGGGGTGAACCTCACCGGGACCTTCCTGGTGGTTCGCGAAGCTTTGCCGGCGCTGCTGGCGAAGTCGGGCAGCTCGATCGTCAACTTCAGCTCGACGTCGGCCTCGTTCGCGCACCCCTACATGGCGGCCTACGCGGCCAGCAAGGGCGGGATCCAGGCCTTCACCCACTCGCTGGCGCTCGAGTACGCGCGCGACGGCCTGCGCGCGGTGTGCGTGGCGCCGGGCAGTATCAAGTCGGGCATCACCGACGCCACGGGCGGCTACATTCCCCAGGACGCGGACTGGTCGCTGTTCACCCGGCTGATGCCCGTCCTGCCCACCACCGTGGAATCCAGCGGAACCGGCATGGCCGACCCGTCGGTGGTGGCGGGGGTCATCGCCATGCTGGTGTCGGACGACGGCGCGTTCATCACCGGCACCGAGATCCGCATCGACGGCGGAACGCACGCCTAGCGGGTCGCCACTAATTGGCGTGGCGATCGCAAGGGCGGCGTAGCCGGGCGCTGCGGGTCGCCATTGATTAGCGTGGTGATCGCAAGCGCGGCGTAGCCGGGCGCTGCGGGTCGCCATTAATTGGCGTGGCGATCGCAAGGGCGGCGTAGCCGGGCGCTGCGGGTCGCCGTTAATTGACGCAGGGCACCCCGCCGCCGTCGATCGGCTTGCCCTCGTTGGGCGTCGGATAGGTGGTGGTGGTGCCGTTGTAGTAGTACGTGCTCGCCTTGCTCGACGTCGTTGTGCTCGTGGTCGTGGTGGTTTCGTCCGCGGCCGGCATCGAGAAGTTGGTGTCCACGATCACCCGGATGTGCCCGGGCTCCAGGCTGGGACTGAGCTGCGTGGGGGAGTCGATGCCCAGGGCATTGGCCACGTTCTGCGCGTCCGTCTCCGCGCCGATGCCGTACTGCACCGTGGTGGTGGTCGGCTCACCGGAGTTGCGGTCGCGGACCGTACCGGCGGTATAGCCCTGCTTCTTCAGGGCGCTGGAGACCTGGGTCCCCATACCACTGATGCTTCCGGCGTTGACCACGTCGACCACCGTGGACGGGCTCGGTTTCGCGGCGGTGGTGGCCGGCGTGGTCGTCGGGACGGGGGTGCCGATCGCCGCGGCCACCTCGGCCTTGATCGCGGCCGGGTCGATGATGTTGACGTCCTGGCCGTCGATGTTGTCGTAGCGCACCACCGGCAGGGTCCGGAACTCGATGTTGCCGCCCGCGAGCGCCCCGAGCCGCTGGATCATGTCTTCGTCCCAGCCGGCCGACAACACGACGTCCTTGCGGGCAACGGCCATCAGCCCCTTGAGCTTGTCGATGTTGGTGAAAGTGCCCGAGTCCTGAAGCTCCTGCATCACCGACGAGAGGAACGCCTGCTGGCGGTGGGTGCGGTCCAGATCCCCGTTCTCGAGGCCGTGGCGCTGCCGGACGAACGACAGCGCCTGCGAGGCGTCCAGCCTCTGCCGACCGGCAGGGAAGTCGGCGCCGGAGTACTCGTCGTACACCGGGTGGTTCAGGCACACCTCCACACCGCCCAGCGTCTGCGCCATGTCGAAGAAGCCGGCCAGGTTGACCTCGGCGAAGTAGTCGATCGGCACACCGGTCAGGCTGCGCACCGCGCGTAGGGTCGCGGCCCGGCCGGCCTCGCGGCCCTTGGTCTCCAGCTCCTTCTGGTCCATCCCGCCCTGATTGGCCAGCTTGTTCGCGACGTGCTGCTTGGTGAGCCCGTAGGCCTCCTTGATCTTGATGTGGTTGTACCCAGGGACCCCGTTGAACGCGACCCAGTCGTCGCGCGGGATCGAGAACGCGACCACTTTGTTGTCGGCGCTGACGTGCACGAGTATCAGCGTGTTGGTGTTGTAGCCGCCGTCGTCCGAGTCGCCGGCGTGCAGGTGCTTCAGGATCGACCAGGGCAGGTCGTTGCCGTCCTGGTCTTTGCGTGAATCCAGCCCGATCAGCAGGATGTTCATGTTGTTGCCGCTGGAGCGCGGATCGTCGGGCTGCAGCGCCTGCGACACGGTGATGCCGCCCAGCGCGCCGTGGGCCACGTAATAGCCCGCCGCCGTCATCAGCAGGGCGCCCACCGACCCCAGCGCCATCAGGCCGCGCACCAGCCCCCTACGGAACCGCGAGGGCTTGCGAGGGGCTCGATGGCGGTGGTGAGCACCGCCGGAGCGTCCCATCACAGACCTCGGCCCAGCGCATCACGCGCATCACCGCGGACCGCGTCGGCGGTTTGCGGCAATGTCGCTTCAAGCATGGTGTCAAGTATGCGGGAGCTTGCTCGCCAGCCCCCAATCAAAGTGCCCCCGAGCAAACGCCCAAGCGTCCTCTTGGCCTGGCCCGGCGGTCCATGCCGGGCCGTCTACCAGCGCTTTTAGCCATGCAGATTCCGATGCTGTGTCAGCGCCGTCACAGTAGGGAAACGATCGTGCACCAGGCCGCGCATCCGTCCCGCACCGATTCGGATAAGGGGGCACGCGCGGCCCTCGGCCAAGTAGGTTTCACAGCTATGGCCACCCCCAACCCGGGTCCGGCGCCGTCGCCGCAGCCGCGGGTCGAAGTCCTGGGCAACATCGGGCCCAACTGGTTCGCCTCCGTGATGGGCACCGGCATCGTCGCCGTTGCCGGAGCCACGCTGCCCGTCCACGTCGCGGGACTGCGCGCATTCACCCAAGGAGTCTGGGTGATCGCCGCGGTCCTACTGGTGTTCCTGCTCGCGCTCGTCGGTGGCCACTGGCTGCGGCACCCGACGGTGGCGCGAAGCCACGCGCGCAACCCACAGATGGCGCACTTCTACGGCGCCGCGCCGATGGCGCTGATGACGGTGGGCGGCGGAGCGGTGCTGGTGGGACGCGACCTGATCGGTGAGCGCGCGGCCGTCGACCTCGACTGGGTGCTGTGGGCCGGGGGCACACTCGGCGGGCTGTTCACGGCCGTCAGCATCCCCTACCTGATGTTCACCCAGCACGACGTCGAGCCGGACGCGGCGTTCGGGGGCTGGCTGATGCCGGTGGTTCCGCCGATGGTGTCGGCGGCGACCGGGGCGCTGTTGTTGCCACACATGGCGGCCGGGACGGGCCGGGAAACCCTGCTGTACGGCTGCTACGCGATGTTCGGGCTGTCGCTGGTGGCCTCGCTGAACATCATCGCGATGATCTGGAGCCGACTCGTTCTCTACGGGACGTCGGGCACCGCGCGGGTGCCCACGCTGTGGATCGTTCTTGGTCCGCTCGGCCAATCCATCACGGCGGCAGGGCTTTTGGGGACCAACGCCGCGCTGGCCGTCGACGGCGAGATCGCCGAGGACATGAACGCCTTCGCCATCCTCTACGGAGTTCCGGTGTGGGGCTTCGCGGTGTTGTGGATCGCATTGGCCACCGCCCTGACCGCCCGCACCCTGGTGCGCGGCATGCCGTTCGCCCTGACGTGGTGGAGCCTGACCTTTCCGGTCGGGACGTTCGTCACCGGGACGGCGCAGCTTGCGGCGCACACGCACCTCCCGGCCTTCCGGATCGCCGCGGTCGTCGCCTACGCCGGTCTGCTCCTGACCTGGGTGCTGGTGGCGGTTCGGACCGCCCGCGGAAGCCTGCGCGGAAATCTGCTCACATCCCCGCCCAGCACCACGCCCATCAAGGCCAGCAAGCAGCGGGTGTCCTGAAACCGGTTAATCCGCAGCGTGATAGCGCTGGGAACTCGCGCTCGCGCCCGTTTCGGACACGGCGGGCGCGGGTAGGCACCGTTGAGCCGCCCGATCACGGCGTTCGGCTGCCCGCGGCGGGCGTGGGATACATAACCATTTCGACCAAGCAGGGGGACAGGCATGCGCGCTGAGGAAGGCGACGAATCCGTCAAGGATTACGCGGCCGAGGGAAAGCAGACGCTCGACAACATCAACGACTCACGGCGGTCGCGAATCCGGTTGGGTGACGTCGCCCGGCGGTTCGCCACGCTGTGGCGCGGCGACCACGCGTCCCCGGAGGACAAGCCCAACAGCTGATCGGCTGAGCCACCTCACCGCCACCGCGGGCCCGGGCGTCTTACTATCACCAGATGCCCATGGCCGCGCAACCGTTCTCCATCGAGGGACCCGGCGGGGTTCGCATCGTCGCCGACCGCCTGGGCGATCCGTCGGCACGGGCCGTGGTGTTCCTGCACGGCGGCGGTCAGACGCGTCGCTCGTGGGGCAAGGCGGCCGCGGCCGTGGCCGAGCGCGGCTGGCAAGCGGTGACGATCGACCTGCGCGGGCACGGCGAATCGGACTGGTCGAGCGAGGGCGACTACCGCGTCGTGAGCTTTGCGGCCGATGTCCAGGAGGTGCTGCGCACGCTTCCGCCGCGGCCGGTGCTGGTGGGCGCCTCGCTCGGCGGGTTCACCTCGATGCTGCTGGCGGGGGAGATCTCGCCCGGCATCGCCAGCGCCGTCGTGCTGGTGGACATCGTGCCCAACATGAACCAGTCGGGGGCTAATCGGATCCACGCGTTCATGTCCGACCGGGTCGAATCGGGTTTCGGCTCGCTCGACGAGGTCGCCGACGCGATCGCCGAATACAACCCGCACCGTCCACGCCCGTCGGACCTCGAGGGGCTGACGGCCAATCTTCGCCGTCGCGGCGACCGCTGGTATTGGCATTGGGATCCGCAATTCATCAGCGGCACAGCCGCTTTCCCCCCGTTCGAGGTCACCGATCCCGACCGCATGCACACGGCCGTCGAGACGATTCTGAACAGCGGGGTGCCAATGCTTCTGGTGCGGGGCCAGGTGAGCGATTTGGTCAGCCAGGACCGCGCGGACGAGTTCCTCGAACGATTCCCGCAGGTTGAGTTCACCGATGTCCGCGGCGCCGGACACATGGTCGCCGGCGACCGCAATGACATCTTCGCGCGGGCCGTCTTGGACTTCCTGGCCCGGCACGTCGACTGACCGCGCTTGCGGTTGCTGCCGCGGAATCACCTGCGCCGCTGCCGTATTCGGCCGTGACGGCGCGGTCATGGCGGTGGGGTCGAAAGGCCCTACCGCGCCGCCTTGGGCGGCCCTACCGTGATCATCGAGATTCGGAGAATCGAGGTGATCGGCATGGTCCTTGACACCGTCCGGGTGTTCAACAAGCACGTGCTCAACCCGGTCATGATGCTCGTGGCGGGCCAACGGTATTGGTACGCGGGATATGTCGAGCACACCGGGCGGCGCTCGGGCAAGACGTACACCACGCCGGTCGTGATCGATCGGGTCGGTGACGGCTACATGATTCCGCTTCCCTATGGCACGGAGGTGGACTGGCTCCGCAACGTGATGGCCGCGGGGCGGGCCACGTTGCACGTCAACGGTCAAACCTGCCCCGCCGTCGAGCCGGAGATCATCGACGCGGCGACCGCCGGTCCTCAGCTGTCACCCCGCCGTCGTCGCGAGTTCGGGCGATTCCGGATCGGTCACTACCTCAAGATGAAGCCCGAACCCGCCGCCACGCCCGAGTGACGCGGCAGCCGGGCGCCTGCGAAACGCCGTCGGCGTCGAGGAGTTCCGCGCCGCAAACATCTTCGCCACGGCTCATGCCGTGACGTGACCCGTGCCGTGGTCGAAGATGATGGGTGCCAAGCGGTCTCCGGCGCCCTCGAAGGGCGCCGGGTTCGTGCCGCCTTGCCAACTCCGACGGTAGTCGGTTGTAATCATGCTTCGCGGAACGAGCGAAGGAGGCGCCGTGACCATATCGTGGCTGCGAGGTGTGACCGTGGCCGCTGCCACGGCGATCGCCGCGACGATCCTCGCGGGCAGTGCCGCGGCGGCGCCACCGCCGTCGCCCGGCATTGAGGTCGACGACGAAAACGGCAAGTGCACAGCGGGTTTCGCCGCCCAGGGCAACGACGGAGCCTACTTCCTGCTGACCAGCGGGCACTGCGATGCGCACGACGGATCCGAATGGAGCTATGGAGACGGCGTCCCGCTCGGGAAGATCAGCGCCAGCGAGCAGGAAGGCGACAAGAGGGACGCGGCGATCATCCGCCTCGACCCCGGCGTCGGCGCCCCGATAGGCGCCGTGGGTGGGAGGCCGGTTCGGGATACGCTCGGCCTGAACCAGATTCGGGTGGGCATGCCGTTCTGTAAGGTCGGCTCGGTCACCGGGGAGACGTGCGGCTCGATCACGGACATCGAAGGCGACGTCGTCGAGGCGAGTGTCTACAGCCTCAACGGCGACAGCGGCAGCCCCGGGTTCGTCAAGAACCCGGACGGCAGCGCGAGCGCCGTCGGTATCTTGATGTCGTCACCCGACGGGGACGACAACACGACGTACTTCGCCCTCGTCCAGCCGTTGCTCGGCAAGTGGGGCTTGCGCATTCTTCCCTGACTATCGGCTCGTCGAGGCGCTGAAAGCGCGGGTTTGCGAGCTCCGTTCGGGGGTATCCGCAGCTCCGGCGTTGTGAGTGTCGGACAACCGATCCCCACATTCCGCCGCGCTCAGCCAACGAAAGAGACCCGGGTCCAGCGACTCGAAGGAGAGCAGCAGTGAAGCGTGCGATCGTCGCCGGGGTAGGGGGTGTGGCCGTCGTGGTCGCGGCCTGCGCCGGCTGTTCGGGCAACAAGTCCAGCACCGGTGCGTCGAGCTCGGCCCCGCCGGCGGCCGCGCCGCAGGTTATAGTCGACGGCCAGAACCAGAACGTCAGCGGCGCGGTGACGTGCACGTCGGCCAATGGTGTCACCACCATTGGTATCGGCGACGCGTCGTCCGGGCTCGGCGCGGTGGTCAGCACCGACAATCCACCCATCGTCCATTCGGTCGGCCTCGGCAGCGTCAACGGCGTCACGCTGGGCTTTTCCGACGCCGCGCCGAACCAGGGCAGCAACGCCGGAGCCGCCGTCAACGGCAAGGCCTACGCCATCAAGGGCACCGCCACGGGAGTCGATATGAACAACCCGAACCAGGCGCAGCAGGTGACCAAGTCGTTCGAGATGGACGTGACCTGCCCGTAGCGCAGGCGATCGACATTCGGGAGGGGACGCAGCAATGTCTATGAAACGTGTCGTCAGCGCGGCGGCGTTCGCGGTGGGCCTCGGCTTGTCCGCGATGACGGTCGAACCGGGGCTCGCGAGTTCCGCCCCGAGGGACCCGCCACCACCGTGCCCGGGCTGCCACGGCGGTGGCGGCGGTGGCGGGGGTAACCCGGGCGGGACCGGCGGCGGTGGAGGCA
>NZ_CACRUY010000017.1 GCF_902652685.1 Mycobacterium sp. Marseille-P9652 | reverse complement strand
GGGCTAGGTGGGGGGCTGGGGGACGGACTCGTCGTCGGAGCCGGCGACTTACCCAGCGCGAGCAGCATTTCGGCCGTCCGCCTGGACAGCTGCCAGCCGCCTTGGAACGGCGTGAACTCCATCGGGAAGGTGAAGCTCGGGTTGGCCGGTTGCGCGGTGTTGACGGTGACGGTGGCCATCACGTGCGACGGATTCTTGTCCGACCAGGCGATGTTGTTGGCGGCGAACGTCATGGGCAGGTAGCCGTTGTCGCGCAGCGCGCTTACGAACTTGTCGAGCTGTCCGGCGCTTTCGGCGGTCGCGTCTTCGACCAGGTTCACCTTGTCGGCGCCGGGCACGTTGGGGTCGGCGAGGCGGGTCAGCACCGCGTTGAGGGCTTCGGGGCCGGGCAACGGCGCGGTCGGGGGAGGAGCGGCGACGGGAACCGAGGTGGGCGGCGGCGCGGGTGCGGTGGGCGACGACGCGATCCTGGGCGGCTTCGCCCCACACCCCGCGACCGCGATCGCCACCATGGCGGTGGCGGCGATGAGCGCTGCGCGCGGGTGTCGAGGCATCCGGTCGGTCGGGGGTTACGGGCCGTCCGGCGCCCGGGTCGGGCCCGCCGGTGCAACCGAAGTCACAGCCGCGACGGCCCCCGTAACGACCCCCGAGCCGGCCGAGCCCGTGGCGAGGCGTTTTGCGGTCACGGTGTTCGTTGCACGCCCTTTCGATCAGCCGGATTCGTCGAGGAATTTACCAGCGTGACGAAAGTCTTAACTTTTCGTGGGTATTTGACTGCGCACATCAACCGGCAATCGCCGGTAGCTTTGAAGTATCGCCACGCCATTTCGGTGTGGGAAAGGAGCGCAACATGGGTGGCTCAGAGCGTTCTGAAGCATTCGGTACCCCCCGCGAATCTGGCATGTCCAGCGGCGATGCTGCCGAATTGGAAGAGCTCCGCCGTGAGGCGGCGATGCTGCGCGAGCAACTCGAGCACGCGGCCGCCACGCCCGCCTCCGCTCGCTCCGCACGCGATGTTCACCAACTGGAAGCCCGCATCGACTCGCTGGCGGCCCGCAACTCGAAGTTGATGGAGACCCTCAAAGAGGCGCGCCAGCAGCTGCTGGCACTGCGCGAGGAGGTCGACCGGCTCGGGCAGCCGCCCAGCGGCTACGGGGTGCTGCTGTCCACGCACGAGGACGAAACCGTCGACGTCTTCACCTCGGGCCGCAAGATGCGGCTCACCTGCTCGCCCAACATCGACGTCTCGTCGCTGCGCAAGGGGCAGACCGTCCGCCTCAACGAGGCCCTGACGGTCGTCGAGGCGGGCACGTATGAATCGGTCGGCGAGATCTCCACCCTGCGCGAGCTGCTCGCCGACGGGCACCGCGCACTCGTCGTCGGGCACGCCGACGAGGAGCGCATCGTCTGGCTGGCCGAGCCGCTGGTCGCCGCCGACCTGCCCGAGGCCGTGCCGGACGCCGCCAACGACGACACCCGGCCCCGCAAGCTGCGCCCCGGCGACTCGCTGCTGGTCGACACCAAGGCCGGTTACGCCTTCGAGCGCATCCCCAAGGCCGAGGTCGAGGACCTGGTGCTCGAGGAGGTGCCGGACGTCAGCTACGAGGACATCGGCGGGCTGACGCGGCAGATCGAGCAGATCCGCGACGCCGTGGAGCTGCCCTTCCTGCACAAGGAGCTCTACCGCGAGTACGCGCTGCGCCCGCCGAAAGGCGTGCTGCTCTACGGTCCGCCCGGCTGTGGCAAGACGCTGATCGCCAAGGCGGTGGCCAACTCGCTGGCCAAGAAGATGGCCGAGGTCCGCGGCGACGACGCCCGCGAGGCGAAGTCCTACTTCCTCAACATCAAGGGCCCCGAGCTGCTGAACAAGTTCGTCGGCGAGACCGAGCGCCACATCCGGCTGATCTTCCAGCGCGCCCGCGAGAAGGCGTCGGAGGGAACGCCCGTCATCGTCTTCTTCGACGAGATGGACTCGATCTTCCGCACCCGCGGCACGGGCGTCTCGTCGGACGTCGAGACCACCGTCGTGCCCCAGCTGCTGAGCGAGATCGACGGCGTCGAGGGGCTGGAGAACGTCATCGTGATCGGCGCCTCCAACCGCGAGGACATGATCGACCCGGCGATCCTGCGGCCCGGCCGCCTCGACGTGAAGATCAAGATCGAGCGGCCCGATGCCGAAGCGGCGCAGGACATCTTCTCGAAGTACCTCACCGAGTCGCTGCCGCTGCACGCCGACGACCTCACCGAGTTCGACGGCGACCGGTCGGCTTGCATCAAGGGGATGATCGAGAAGGTCGTCGAGCGGATGTACGCCGAGATCGACGACAACCGGTTCCTGGAGGTCACCTACGCCAACGGTGACAAGGAAGTCATGTACTTCAAGGACTTCAACTCCGGGGCGATGATCCAGAACGTGGTCGACCGGGCGAAGAAGAACGCGATCAAGTCGGTGCTCGAGACGGGTCAGCCCGGTCTGCGGATACAGCATCTGCTCGATTCGATCGTCGACGAGTTCGCCGAGAACGAGGACCTGCCCAACACCACCAACCCCGACGACTGGGCGCGGATCTCGGGCAAGAAGGGCGAGCGGATCGTCTACATCCGCACGCTGGTCACCGGCAAGTCGTCGAGCGCGTCACGGGCCATCGACACCGAGTCGAACCTGGGTCAGTACCTGTAAGAAATTGTCGGCCCGTGCGGCTAGCGTCGCACGGGTGCGGCTGATCTTCGACACCGGTGACGACGACGCCTACGGCGCGGCGCGTGAGGCGTTGCTCGGCGAGCTCCACGGATGGTTGGAGCGATCCGACCAAGAACGGGCCGAGACGGTCGCTGACGTCGGCTTGTTCCTGGACTGGCGCTATCACGAATCCACCGGCGTTCTCGACGAATTCACGCCCGGCGAGGTCGCCGAGTTTCTCCTGGAGTGGGTTCCGCCGCGATTGACCGGGCAGCCCGACGCCGCGGTGTCACTGTGCTTTGCGGTCGGCGTCTACGTCGACTTCATGGCGGCGACGGGCCGTCTGATCGGCGGGGTCGAGCGCGCCGTCCGACTCAGGCGGCTGGCCGACGACCTGGCCCCGACCGTGCTCGCGGAAACGCGCGAGGACGACGGCGACGAGCCCGAGCCCGAGCCCTACGAGCTGCCGTTTGTGTACATCCCGCCGGACCTCGCCGAGGTAGCCGAGGCCGCGGCCGGGGCGTCGTTGCTCACGAAAATCGATGTGCTGCGCGACTACCTCGGCCCCGACGGCAAGCGGTTGACCGACAAAGGCAACGTCGAATTGGACGACGGCCGCGCCCTGATCGAACTGCTCGACACCGGCGACGAGATGGACCTGCACGTCGGCGACGAGATCTGGCGAACCACGTCGACGGCGACGTTGCACGAACTGAATTTCATCCTGGACGTCGCCATCGAGAGCGGTGCCGTGGTCGTGCAGCAATGCCGCATGGTGCCCGTGCGGGCGTGGGCCCTCCGCTCGCCCGTCCAGCGCGCAGAGGCGCTTTTCGCTGCCACCGCCCGACTGGGTCCGGCGGAATCACTGTGTTCGGGCATGCTGTATCCGGACGGGCTGCTGCAGCTGCTCGACGATGCGATCGTGCACTTGCTCGCCCCGTTGCTGGCACAGGAGAACGCGGCAGTGCCGTTCGAGTCGCTCCTGACGATCGCCGAGGCGGTGACGTCTGGTCAGCGGAGGCGGTACTGGCCGGACGAGATCGACTCGTTCGACGAGGTCGCCGAGGAGGGCATCGGCCGCATCGTGGAGGTCCTCGAGGCGGCCGGTGTCGTGCGTTGGGCCGGCCGCGAGGAAGTGCCGCAACAGTTCGGGCGCCGCTATTTGACCGGTGGCTCGGTGACACTGACCGCGCTTGGGCGCCACGTCCTGCCAAATTACGTCGACCACGCCGGCTACGAGCTGCGGCGCGTCGACGGTGTGGCCGACGCCGACGGCGCCGCGTTGATCGAGGCTTTGTTGTCGGTCCCGGACACCCAGCGCGAGGCCGTGGTTGCCGCTTGGCGGCGCGAGCTGCCAGCGGGAGACCGAGCCCAGATCCTCACCGAGGCGATAGCGGGTACCGCGGACGCGGCGAGTCGCATCATGGGCTTCGTCGCCCTGGGCTATCTCGACCTGGACGCGGCCGAGCCCTTCGTCCGCCAGTTGCTGGACACCCCGGTCGCCGGCCATGCGGCGCTGTGGTTGATCGCGCATGAGCGGGCCGACGCGTCGACGCTGGGCAGCTTCGTCGACGTCGGGGTACTTGTCGACATGCTTGCCGAGAAAGTGGACGATCCCGATGACTTGTGCGCGCTTTTCACCAGCATGTCCGAGCCGTCGGAACTGCTGGAGAGCATGTGGCGGCATCCCGCACGCGAGACGGCCGAGGTGCTCGATGTCCTGGGTCGTCATATGCCGGACCGCGCCCTGGCCAAAGCCGCGCGGAAGGCCGCCGTGCGGCACCGCAGCTGGATAGCGAACCGGGGCTAAGCCTCTATCAGCGAATAGCTGTTCGTCAGGTCGTCCTGCAGCACCTGGGCGGCGCGGGACGTCGTGTCGATGCGCAGCTCACTGTCCAGGACCCTAGGTTGGTAGGACCACCCATCGGGCAGCTTGAGCCGCTCGTCCAGCCTGCGCAGGTCAGCCCTGGACAGTTTGGGGTCCGCGACCTGGCTCAGCGTCTGCATGACCCAGCGGTGCCCGTGGGGGTCCTGGAGCTCATAGACCTCCTCGCCGGCGTTGAAGACGAAGACGGTGTGGCGGCTGACCTTGTTCGGGACGTACGGCGCGGGGTTCATCGACGACAGCAGGACCGTCGCCTGCTGGATCATCTCGATGCCCCCGAAGTTCTTGATGATCTGCGGCCCCTGCTGCTGCTTCTCGATGGCGTTCATCAACCAGTAGCGCGGACCGTTGAGCAGCACCGTGGCGGCGCCGTGCTCCTTGGCGATTTCCTGGGCGTCGAGCTTCGACCACAGTTCGTCGGGGCAGTCGTTGAGCGGGAAGCTGTTGTAGACCGTTGCCTGCGGGCCCGCCTCGCCGGGCGTTACCAGAAGCACCTCGCCGTAACGCTTTCCGGACAGATCGGCCGAGTGTTTGCCGTGCTGGGGGGCGGACACCAGGGTGAAGTTAATCACTCGGGTGGGTCGCGTCAACACGGCGCGCGGCGGCCGGAGCGCGGCCGATGGAGCCCCGGTAGCGGTCGCGCGCGACCAGGGCCGTGCTCAGATCGTCGATCAGCGGGTCGAGGAACGTGGAGCGATATTCGGCGTCCCCGGCCGCCCGCGCGCTGATGTACATGAACGTCAACGCGCCGAGGAACAGGCACATGTGGATGAGCGAATGCGGCACCGGCAGCGTGAATCCCAGGACGGTCGCGGTGCTCCGGTAGCTGTGGGTCCACTCGTTGAGCAGCGGGGGGTCGAGCAGGATCATGCCGAAGATCAGGTAGATCAGGGCGGTGACCACGGCCAGCACCAAGATCTGCGCAAACTGCGAGGCGGCCAGCACGAACACCACGTTGAGGCGTTCCGTCCGTTTCAGCGGGGCGGCGCGGGGCGCATCCGGCATGGTCGCGAACGGGGTCCCGGTCAGCCGCGACGGGTCGCCGGGCATTGCTGTTGTCGACCGCAGCATCGGCCGGACGCGCTCGTGGGTGGCGGAGACGACGAATGCCGCGGCGATCGAGACGAGAAAGGCCACGGCGAGCGTGAGGCGTTCACCGCTGATCGTGGCCGCCATGAGCCATACGTAGGTGTTGAAGAACACCAACGCGGTGAGCAGGACGACGGGCAGAGCGCGAACCGCCAGCGCGCCGATGGATGCGAAGTGCGACAGCATCATTCGCCAGGCCCAGCCGACGACCGAACCGACGCCCGAGCCGGTCAACAGCAACACGGCGGCGATGACCACCGCCTCCTGCAGCAGTTGGCCGGGTCCCGCGACGATCGTCTCGACGCAGGCGACGACGCCCACGGAGACGGCGGCTATCGCGGTTCGGGTGCGCCCGCTTCGCGACCGGGACACGAGCCAGCCGACGAGGGCCATCAACGGCAGAGCGGAGCCGATGATCGTCAGCACCACCACCTGCGAGGTCGTGGGTTTGCCGGTGATCTCGACGTCGTGACCGCCGGTGATCAGGTGAATCGGCAGGATGCTGGCCTGCAGCGTCGCGTAGGCCCCAAGCATCGGGGCAGACCGCGGCCACAGCCGCCGCCACCGTGACCGTCGGGTCAGCACCGCGGGCAAACCGCGTTCCAGGAACCAGCTTTCGGCCGCGGCATCATTCGAGGCGCTTGGCGAAGCCCGGCCGCCCGGCGTGCGGCGAAGCGACAGGTCCATGCCGCGTCACCCTACGGCGGCGCGGACACCCGCGGCGGCGGTTGTCGCACTTGGTCCGCGCGCGTCGCGAAGGAGGCCCTGCCTGCCCCGTCCCCCTCGCCGCTTCGCGGCTGGGCGGTTCCCCCATCGCGGGGCGCTTCGTCGGCGCGCCTAGGCTTACTGGTATGCAACGGATTATCGGGACGGAGGTCGAGTACGGCATCTCGTCGCCGTCGGACCCGACCGCCAACCCGATCCTCACCTCGACGCAGGCGGTGCTGGCATACGCGGCGGCCGCCGGCATCCAGCGCGCCAAGCGCACCCGCTGGGACTACGAGGTGGAATCGCCGCTGCGCGACGCCCGCGGCTTCGACCTGAGCCGCTCGGCCGGGCCGCCGCCGGTGGTCGACGCTGACGAGGTTGGCGCGGCGAACATGATCCTGACCAACGGCGCGCGCCTCTACGTCGACCACGCGCACCCCGAATACTCCGCGCCCGAGTGCACCGACCCCCTCGACGCCGTCATCTGGGACAAGGCGGGCGAGCGGGTGATGGAGGCCGCCGCCCGGCACGTCGCCAGCGTCCCGGGCGCCGCGAAGCTGCAGCTCTACAAGAACAACGTCGACGGCAAGGGCGCCTCCTACGGCTCCCACGAGAACTACCTGATGTCGCGCCAGACGCCGTTCTCGGCCATCATCGCCGGCCTGACCCCGTTTCTGGTGTCGCGCCAGGTCGTCACGGGTTCCGGCCGGGTCGGCATCGGCCCTTCCGGTGACGAGCCGGGCTTCCAGCTGTCCCAGCGCTCCGACTACATCGAGGTCGAGGTCGGGCTGGAGACCACGCTCAAGCGCGGCATCATCAACACCCGCGACGAGCCCCACGCCGACGCCGACCGCTACCGGCGGCTGCACGTCATCATCGGCGACGCCAACCTCGCCGAGACGTCGACCTACCTCAAGCTGGGGACGACGGCGCTGGTCCTGGACCTGATCGAGGAGGGCCCCGCCCACGGCATCGACCTCAGCGACCTGACGCTGGCCCGGCCGGTGCACGCGGTGCACGCGATCAGCCGCGACCCGTCGCTGCGGGTCGCGGTGGCGCTGGCGGACGGTCGGGAGATGACCGCCCTTGCGCTGCAAAGGATCTACCTCGACCGGGTGGCCAAGCTGGTCGACGGTCGCGATCCCGATCCGCGCGCGGCCGACATCGTGGAGACCTGGGCGCACGTGCTCGACCTGCTCGAACGCGACCCGCTGGAATGCGCCGAGCTGCTGGACTGGCCCGCCAAGTTGCGGTTGCTGGAAGGCTTCCGACAACGCGAGAACCTGAACTGGTCGGCGCCCCGGCTGCACCTGGTCGACCTCCAGTACTCGGACGTCCGGCTGGACAAGGGCCTGTACAACCGGCTCGTCGCCCGCGGCTCGATGAAACGTCTGGTGACCGAGCACCAGGTGCTCGAGGCCGTCGACAATCCGCCGACCGACACGCGGGCCTACTTCCGCGGCGAATGCCTGCGCCGGTTCGGCGCCGACATCGCCGCGGCCAGCTGGGACTCGGTGATCTTCGACCTCGGTGGCGACTCGCTGGTCCGCATCCCGACGCTGGAGCCGCTGCGCGGCAGCAAGGCGCACGTCGGGGCGCTGCTTGACTCGGTGGACAGCGCGGTGGAGCTGGTGGAACAACTGACCAGCTGAACCTCGTTAACCAGGGAAACGTCAGTGTCGACCGGTAGGGTAGAAAGACCAAGCGGGCGTGTGACGTGGGTTTACACGAGCCGATGACAAACGCAGGAGGCGGCGATGGCTCAAGAGCAGACCAAGCGGGGCGGTGGCGGCGGCGACGAGGAAGACCTCGCCGGCAGCACGGCCGCGGGTCAGGAGCGCCGCGAGAAGCTGGCCGAGGAGACCGACGATCTGCTTGACGAGATTGACGACGTCCTCGAGGAGAACGCCGAGGACTTCGTCCGCGCGTACGTCCAGAAGGGCGGACAGTGACCTGGTCGTTCTCTGATCGCCTGTCCACCAATTTCGCACTTCCGGGAAACCCATCGGTAAATCTGTCGTCGTTCGCCGACTACCTGCGCCGTGAGGCGCCCGAACTGCTGCCCGCGAGCCTGACGAGCGGAGCCCAGCAGGGTGTGGGCGCGCAGCTGCCCCATGGCACGACGATTGTGGCGCTGAAATATCCCGGCGGCGTCGTCATCGCCGGCGACCGGCGATCCACGCAGGGCAACATGATCGCCGGGCGGGACGTCAAGAAGGTGTACATCACCGACGACTACACGGCCACGGGCATCGCCGGCACCGCCGCGATCGCCGTCGAGTTCGCCCGGCTGTACGCGGTCGAACTCGAGCACTACGAGAAGCTCGAGGGTGTTCCGCTGACGTTCGCCGGCAAGGTGAACCGGCTGGCGATCATGGTGCGCGGAAACCTCGCTGCCGCGATGCAGGGGCTCGTCGCGCTCCCGCTGCTCGCCGGATACGACATCCACGCCGCCGACCCGCAGAGCGCCGGCCGCATCGTGTCGTTCGACGCCGCCGGCGGCTGGAACCTCGAGGAAGAGGGCTACCAGTCGGTGGGCTCGGGATCGATCTTCGCCAAGTCGTCGATCAAGAAGCTGTACTCCCGGGTGACCGACGCCGACTCGGCGGTGCGGGTGGCCGTGGAGGCCCTCTACGACGCCGCCGACGACGACTCCGCCACGGGCGGACCGGATCTGGTCCGCGGCATCTACCCCACGGCGGTCACCATCGGCGCAGAGGGCGCGACCGAGGTCCCGGAATCGCGCATCGCCGAGCTCGCACGTGAGGTCATCGAAAGCCGTTCGCGTGCAGACACATTCGGTCCCGACGGCGAGCCGCGGGGGGATAGGTGAGCTTTCCGTATTTCATCTCGCCCGAGCAGGCGATGCGCGAGCGCAGCGAACTCGCGCGCAAGGGCATCGCGCGGGGACGCAGCGTGGTGGCGCTGGCGTACGCGGGCGGCGTGCTGTTCGTCGCCGAGAACCCGTCGCGGTCACTGCAGAAGATCAGCGAGCTGTACGACCGGGTGGGATTCGCGGCCGCGGGCAAGTTCAACGAGTTCGACAACCTGCGCCGCGGCGGCATCCAGTTCGCCGACACACGCGGCTACGCCTACGACCGCCGCGACGTCACCGGCAGGCAGCTGGCCAACGTCTACGCGCAGACCCTGGGCACCATCTTCACCGAGCAGGCCAAGCCCTACGAGGTGGAGTTGTGCGTCGCCGAGGTCGCGCACTACGGCGAGACCAAACCGCCTGAGTTGTACCGCATCACCTACGACGGCTCGATCGCCGACGAGCCACACTTCGTCGTGATGGGCGGCACCACCGAACCGATCACGACGGCTCTCAAGGAGTCCTACGCCGAGAACGCCGACCTTCGGGACGCGCTCCGGATCGCGGTGGCTGCCCTGCGCGCCGGCAGCTCGGACACCTCCAACGGCGACCAGCCCGCCCTCGACGTGCTCGAGGTGGCGATCCTCGACGCCAATCGGCCGCGGCGCGCGTTCCGGCGGATCAATCGCGGCACCCTCGAATCGCTGCTGGAATCCGACGGCGCCACCGAGCCGGAAGCCGACGGTCAGGCGTCAGAGTAGGAGCTTTACCGCAGGGCGGCCGAAAGGCGATTCGGATTCGTGGGCGCGGCTTCCGCTCCGTCCCGCTTGGACAACCAGTACCCTCGATTACGTGCAGCGACGAATAATGGGCATCGAGACCGAGTTCGGTGTCACCTGCACCTTTCACGGCCATCGTCGACTCAGTCCTGATGAAGTCGCCCGCTACCTGTTTCGCCGGGTGGTGTCGTGGGGGCGCAGTTCCAACGTTTTCCTGCGTAACGGCGCGCGCCTCTACCTCGACGTGGGCAGCCACCCCGAGTACGCGACCGCCGAGTGCGACAACCTCGTCCAGTTGGTCACGCACGACCGCGCCGGCGAATGGGTGCTCGAAGACCTCCTGATCGACGCCGAGCAGCGGCTCGCCGACGAGGGCATCGGCGGGGACATCTACCTGTTCAAGAACAACACCGACTCGGCGGGCAACTCGTATGGCTGCCACGAGAACTACCTGATCGTGCGGGCCGGCGAGTTCTCCCGGATCTCCGACGTGCTGCTGCCGTTCCTCGTGACGCGCCAGCTGATCTGCGGCGCGGGCAAGGTGCTGCAGACGCCCAAGGCCGCGACGTTCTGTCTCTCGCAGCGCGCCGAGCACATCTGGGAAGGTGTGTCGTCGGCGACCACCCGCAGCCGCCCGATCATCAACACCCGCGACGAGCCGCACGCCGACGCCGAGAAGTACCGGCGGCTGCACGTCATCGTCGGCGACTCCAACATGTGCGAGACGACCACGATGCTCAAGGTCGGCACGGCGGCGCTGGTGCTGGAGATGATCGAGGCCGGTGTCCCGTTCCGCGACTTCTCGCTGGACAACCCGATCCGCGCCATCAGGGAGGTCAGCCACGACGTCACCGGCCGGCGGCCGGTGCGGCTGGCGGGCGGGCGGCAGGCCAGCGCCCTGGACATCCAGCGCGAGTACTACAGCCGCGCCGTCGAGCACCTGCAGACCCGCGAGCCCAACGCCCAGATCGAGCAGGTCGTCGACCTGTGGGGCCGCCAGCTCGACGCCGTCGAGAGCCAGGACTTCGCCAAGGTCGACACCGAGATCGACTGGGTGATCAAGCGCAAGCTGTTCCAGCGCTACCAGGACCGCTACAACATGGAGTTGTCGCATCCGAAGATCGCCCAGCTCGACCTGGCCTACCACGACATCAAGCGGGGCCGCGGCGTGTTCGACCTGTTGCAGCGCAAGGGCCTTGCGGCGAGGGTGACCACCGACGAGGACATCGCGGAGGCGGTCGACACGCCGCCGCAGACCACCCGGGCCCGGCTGCGCGGCGAGTTCATCAGCGCGGCGCAGGCCGCGGGACGCGACTTCACCGTCGACTGGGTGCACCTCAAGCTCAACGACCAGGCCCAGCGCACGGTGCTGTGCAAGGACCCGTTCCGCGCGGTCGACGAACGGGTCAAGCGCCTCATCGCCAGCATGTAGGGGTCGTCGGCGCGTCACATCCGTCACACGGGCACCGTCTGGATACCTATGGTCGAGTCTCGAAGTCGATATCACCCGTGCTAGCGCTTTCCAGCGTCACCCTCCTTCCCTGAGACTGCGACTGGTGTGACCGCTGTGAATGTTGCGACGCGGCGCACCGGTGAAGGCGGCGGAGGACACGCATCGAATAGCCTGGTGCGAATGGCGACCTCGAAAGTCGAGCGGCTGGTGAATCTCGTCATCGCCCTGCTGTCCACCCGCGGCTACATCACGGCCGACAAGATCAGGTCCACCGTGGCCGGTTACTCGGACAGCCCCAGCGCCGAGGCGTTTTCACGGATATTCGAGCGCGACAAGAACGAACTGCGCGACCTCGGCATCCCGCTGGAGGTCGGCAGGGTGTCGGCCCTCGACCCCACCGAGGGCTACCGGATCAACCGCGACGCCTACTCGCTGCCGCCCGTCGAGCTGACGCCCGACGAGGCCGCCGCGGTGGCCGTCGCGACCCAGCTCTGGGAGTCACCGGAGCTCATCACCGCCACCCAGGGCGCGTTGCTCAAGCTGCGGGCCGCCGGCGTCGACGTCGACCCGCTCGAGACCGGGGCCCCGGTGGCGATCGCGTCGCCTCCCGGCGTGCCCGGCCTGCGGGGTTCGGAAGAGGTGCTGGGAATCCTCTTGTCCGCCATCGATTCCCGGCAGGCCGTCCAGTTCCCACACCGGCCGTCACGTGCCGAGCCGTACAGCACCCGGACCGTCGAGCCGTGGGGTGTCGTGACCCAGCGGGGTCGCTGGTACCTGGTCGGCCACGACCGCGACCGCGACGACACCCGCGTGTTCCGGCTCTCGCGGATCGGCGTCGGGGTGACACCGATCGGCCCACCCGGCGCGGTCACCGTTCCTCACGACGCCGACCTGAGCGCGATCGTCGCGCAGAAGGTCACCGAGCTCACCGCCTTTCCAACCAGCGGACAGGCCCGGGTGTGGATCGCCGACGGGCGTGCCACCGCGCTGCGCCGCGCCGGACGCCCGGTCGCGGCGCAACGGCTGGGCGACCGTGACGGGCAGGTGATCGAACTCGACGTCGGCTCGGCCGACCAGCTGGCGCGCGACATCGCCGGTTACGGGGCCGACGCCGTCGTCCTCGAGCCGCAAAGCCTGCGCGACGACGTCGTCGCGCGGCTGCGCGGCCACGCGGGGGAGCGGCGCCAATGACTCCGGTCTCGACCCGGCTCGTCCGGCTGCTCAACATGGTCCCGTACTTCCAGGCCAATCCGCGGATCACCCGCGCGGAGGCCGCCGCCGAGCTCGGGGTGTCCGCCAAGCAGCTCGAGGCGGACCTCAACCAGCTGTGGATGTGCGGTCTCCCCGGCTATTACCCGGGCGACCTCATCGACTTCGAATTCTCCGGCGACACCATCCAGGTGACGTTCTCGGCGGGCATCGACCGACCGCTCAAGCTCACGTCGCCGGAGGCCACGGGACTGCTCGTGGCGCTGCGGGCGCTGGCCGACATCCCCGGTGTGGTCGATCCCGAGGCCGCGCGCAGCGCGATCGCCAAGATCGAGGCGGCCGCGGGCGCGGTCGGCCAGGATGCGACAGCGTCGGTGTCGGCTTCCGACGAGCCGGCGCCCGTCGAGGATCGGGTCGCGGGCGCGGTGCGGGCGGCGGTGCAGTCCGGCCACGCCCTGGCCATCGACTACTACTCGGCGTCGCGGGACACCCTGACCAGCAGGGTCGTCGACCCCATCCGCGTCCTGCTCATCGGCGGCCACAGTTACCTGGAGGCCTGGTCGCGGGAATCCGAGGGGGTGCGGCTGTTCCGCTTCGACCGGATCGTCGACGCCACGGAGCTGGGCGAGCCGGCCGCGCCGCCCCAGCCGGCGGTGCAGTCACCGCCGGACACGTCGCTGTTCGACGGCGACCCCGCCCTGCCGTCGGCCAGGCTGCGGGTGGCGCCGCCGGCGCTGTGGATGCTCGAGTACTACCCGATGCGTGACGTCCGCGAGCTGCCGGACGGGTCGTGCGAGGCGGTGATGACCTACGCCTCCGACGACTGGATGACGCGCCTCGTCCTCGGCTTCGGCCCGGCCGTGCAGGTGCTTGAACCCGACGGCCTGGCGCATCGTGTACGCGGTGCGGCGCAGGCCGCACTGGCGGCCTACGGGGCCGCCGGCCCCGGGTGACGGCGCGGCGCGGGGACACCGGCACTTCGCCCCGCTGCGGTAGCATCGGGTGGACGTCTGGAGGTAAACAAAGTGGGCAGTCTTAGTCCGTGGCACTGGGCGATCCTCGCGGTCGTGGTCATCCTTCTCTTCGGTGCCAAGAAGCTCCCCGATGCGGCGCGCTCGCTGGGTAAGTCGATGCGCATCTTCAAGTCCGAGATGCGCGAGATGCAGAGCGAGGGCAAAGCCGAACCGTCCGCCCTGGAACACCCCGCGCCCGTGCAGTCGCAGCGGGTCGACCCCCCGGCTGCCAGCGAGCAGGGTCACACCGAAGCACGCCCGGCATAGCGCGGCGACCTTCGTCGCGGTGGCCGGGCGCCACTGATCCAGCGTCGTGAAGAACCCCAGCCTTTCCGCGCGCACGGCGGGCCTGTTCAAACGGCTCAATCCCCGCCAGCGGCGCAGCCGCACCAATCCCGATGCGACGATGTCGCTCGTCGATCACCTCACCGAGCTGCGCACCCGGCTGCTCATCGCCCTCGGCGCGATCCTGCTCACCACGATCCTGGGCTTCTTCTGGTACTCGCACTCGATCTTCGGCCTCGAAAGCCTCGGAGACTGGCTGCGGCAGCCCTACTGTTCCCTGCCCCAGTCGGCGCGGGCCGACATCAGCCCCAACGGGCAGTGCCGGCTGCTGGCCACCGCGCCCTTCGACCAGTTCATGCTGCGACTCAAGGTCGGGATGTCGGCAGGCATCGTGCTGGCCTGCCCGGTCTGGTTCTACCAGCTGTGGGCGTTCATCACGCCGGGCCTGTACCAGAAGGAGCGCCGCTTCGCGGTGGCGTTCGTCGTCCCGGCCGCGATGCTCTTCGTCGCCGGCGCGGTCATGGCGTATTTCGTGCTCTCGAAGGCGCTGGGCTTCCTGCTGACTGTGGGTAGCGATGTGCAGGTGACGGCGTTGTCGGGCGACCGGTATTTCGGCTTCCTGATCAACCTGCTTGTGGTGTTCGGGGTCAGTTTCGAGTTCCCGCTGCTCATCGTGATGCTCAACGTGGTCGGCGTGCTGCCCTACGAACGGCTCAAGGCGTGGCGGCGCGGCCTGATCTTCGGGATGTTCGTCTTCGCGGCGATCTTCACCCCCGGATCCGACCCGTTCTCGATGCTGGCCCTCGGTGTGGCGCTGTCGGTGCTCCTCGAGTTCGCCATCCAGATCGCCCGCCTGCACGACCGGCGCAAGGCCAAGCGCGAGGCCCAGGCCGAGATTCCCGACGACGAGGCGTCGGTGATCGAGGCGCCCGCCCCGATTCCCGAGCCGTCGTATACCGCCGGCCAGCACGACGATGTCACCTAGCCCCGCCCGGATGCGCGAGCGCGCGTGTTTGCACGGCGACACGCCGCGTCTCGCGTACATATGCGCACACTCGCGCACAGAGGGGTCTGCGTGAGTGAGCTCGTCGAGCTGCCCCGGTTCACCGCCGAACTGCCCTTCGCGCTCGACGATTTCCAGCAGCGGGCCTGCGCGGCGCTGGAACGGGGCCACGGCGTGCTGGTGTGCGCGCCCACCGGGGCCGGGAAGACGGTGGTCGGCGAGTTCGCGGTGCACCTCGCGCTCGCGGCGGGCGGCAAATGCTTCTACACCACGCCGCTCAAGGCGCTCAGCAACCAGAAGCACACCGACCTGACGGTGCGCTACGGCCGCGAGAAGATCGGCCTGTTGACCGGTGACCTGTCGGTGAACGCCGACGCGCCCGTGGTCGTCATGACCACCGAGGTGTTGCGGAACATGTTGTACGCCGATTCGCCTGCGCTGCAAGGGCTTTCGTACGTCGTGATGGACGAGGTGCACTTCCTCGCCGACCGGATGCGCGGCCCGGTGTGGGAGGAGGTGATCCTGCACCTGCCCGACGAGGTGCGGCTGGTCAGCCTGTCCGCGACCGTGAGCAACGCCGAGGAGTTCGGCGGCTGGATCCAGACCGTGCGGGGCGACACCACCGTGGTCGTCGACGAGCACCGGCCGGTGCCGCTGTGGCAGCACGTCATGGTGGGCAGGCGGCTCTACGACCTGTTCGACTACGGCAGCGCTCGGGCCCACGCTCAAGACGCCGGCGAAAAGCCGCGCGTGGACCCGGAATTGCTGCGCTCCATCGCGCATCGCCGCGAGGCCGACCGCCTGGCCGATTGGCAGCCACGCCGCGGGCGCGGCGGGCGCGGCGGGCCGTCGCGCCCCCGGTTCTACCGCCCGCCCGCCCGGCCGGACGTCATCGCCACATTGGATTCCCACGGGCTGCTGCCGGCGATCACGTTCGTCTTCTCCCGGGCCGGGTGCGACGCGGCCGTCGCGCAGTGCCTGCGCTCGCCGCTGCGGCTCACCAGCCAGGAGGAACGCGCGCAGATCGCCGAGGTGATCGACCACCGCTGCGGCGACCTCGCCGACTCCGACCTCGCCGTCCTCGGCTACTACGAATGGCGCGAAGGCTTGCTGCGCGGCCTCGCCGCCCACCACGCCGGGATGCTGCCGGCATTCCGGCACACGGTCGAGGAGCTGTTCACCGCCGGCCTGGTCAAGGCCGTGTTCGCCACCGAGACACTGGCGCTGGGCATCAACATGCCGGCGCGCACGGTGGTGCTCGAACGCCTGGTGAAGTTCAACGGCGAGCAGCACGTGCCGCTGACGCCGGGGGAGTACACGCAGCTCACCGGCCGGGCCGGCCGGCGCGGCATCGACGTCGAGGGCCACGCCGTCGTGCTGTGGAACCCGGGCGAGGACACCACCGACCCCGCCGCGGTGGCCGGTCTGGCCTCGACGCGCACCTTCCCGCTGCGCAGCTCGTTCGCCCCGTCGTACAACATGACCATCAACCTGGTGCACCGCATGGGGCCCGATCAGGCCCGGCTCCTCCTCGAGCAGTCGTTCGCCCAGTACCAGGCCGACCGCTCCGTCGTCGGGCTGGTGCGCGGTATAGACCGCGGCAAGAAAATGGCCGACGAGATCGCCGCCGAGCTGGGCGGCCGCGACACCCCGGTGCTCGACTACGCCCGGCTTCGCGCGCAGATCTCGGAGATGGAGCGGGCGCAGTCCCGCGCGTCGCGACTGCAGCGGCGGCAGGCGGCCAGCGACGCGCTGGCCGCGCTGCGCCGCGGCGACATCATCAACATCACCCACGGGCGGCGCGGCGGACTCGCCGTGGTGCTCGAGTCGGCCCGCGACGGCTCGGATCCGCGGCCGTTGGTGCTCACCGAGAACCGTTGGGCGGGGCGGATTTCCTCGGCGGACTACTCCGGCGCGTCGGAACCGGTCGGTTCGATGTCGTTGCCCAAGCGGGTCGAACACCGCCAGCCGCGCGTGCGGCGCGACCTGGCCTCGGCGCTGCGGTCGGCGGTGGCCGAGCTGCCCCTCGCGGCGGGACAGCGCGGCGGCCGGAAGTTGCGGACCGGCGACATCGACGACGGCTTCCACGACCCCGAGCTGACGTCGTTGCGGGCGGAGCTGCGCCGGCACCCGGAGCACAACACGCCCGGACTCGAGGAGCGGGTCCGCCAGGCCGAGCGGTTCCTGCGGATCGAACGCGACAACGCGCAACTGGAGAAGAAGGTCGCCGCCGCCACGAACTCGCTGGCCCGCACCTTCGACCGCATCGTCGGGCTGCTCACCGAGCGCGGCTTCATCCAGGGGCCCGCCGACGACCCCCACGTCACCGACGACGGCCGGCTCCTGGCCCGCATCTACAGCGAGAGCGACCTGCTGGTCGCCGAATGCTTGCGCACCGGCGCGTGGTCCGGCCTCAAGCCGGCGGAACTGGCGTCCGTGGTGTCGGCCGTCCTGTACGAGACCCGAGGTGACGGGCAGGGTTCCGCCCTCGCGGCGGAGGTGCCGACGCAGCGGCTCCGCCAGGCGCTGCAGCAGACGTCGCGCCTGTCCGCCCAGTTGCGTGCGGACGAGCAGGCGCATCGGATCGCCCCGAGCCGGGAGCCCGACGACGGATTCGTCAACGTCATCTACCGCTGGGCCCGCACGGGCGATCTGGCCGCCGCGCTGGCCGCGGCCGACCCGGGCGGCACCGGCTCGCCACTGCTGGCGGGCGACTTCGTCCGCTGGTGCCGCCAGGTGCTCGACCTGCTCGACCAGGTGCGCAACGCCGCGCCGGAGACCGAGCTGCGGACCACCGCCAGGCAAGCCATCAACGACATCCGGCGCGGCGTCGTTGCAGTTGACGCCGGGTAGGCTGAGCCGGAGCTACGGTGGGAACCGTGAAAACACGCCAAGGACTAAGGGGCTGAGGAGTAACGATGAGCGGACCGCACGGATCCGAGCAGCAGTGGCAACCGCCCGGACATGGCGGTGACCGATCCTCGGAGCCGACTCAGGTCGGGTCGGTGCAGAACCAGCCGTGGCAGCAGCAACAGGACGCCACTTGGCAGGCGCCGGCATACCCGCAGCAGCCGGCCGAGTATCCCCAGTACCAGCAGCCCACCGAGCAGCCGTACCAGCAATATCCGGGCTACGGGCAGCCGGGCCAGTACGGCCAGCCCGGGCAGTACGCCCAGCCGGGCCAGTACGGTCAGCCGGGGCAGTACGGCCAGCCCGGTCAGTACGGCCAGCCCGGGCAATACGGCCAGCCGGGCCAGCCCGGGCAATACGGGCAGCCGGGCCAATACCCCCAGCAGTACCCGCCCTATGAGCAACCCGGTGGCAAGAAGCGCTCCGGCGCCCTGATCGGCGGCATCGCCGCGGCCGTCGGGGTCGTCGTCATCGCCGCGATCCTGGTGCTCGGTTTCCTGTGGCCGGGATGGTTCGTCACCACCAAGCTCGACGTCAATAAGGCCAACGCCGGCGTCCAGCAGGTCCTCACCGACGAGACCAACGGTTATGGCGCCAAGAACGTCAAGGACGTCAAGTGCAATCGCGGCAACGACCCCGTCGTCAAGAAGGGCGCCACCTTCGACTGCGACGTCAGCATCGACGGCGCGCCCAAGAAGGTGACCGTGACCTTCCAGGACAACAAGGGCACCTACGAGGTCGGCCGGCCCCAGTAGGACCCGGTAGGACTCACCCGGGCAGCCTGTCGAGCGCCTTCTGCAGGCGCCCGATCGAGGACCCCACACCCAGCTGGGTCGCGAGTTCGGCCGTGCGCTGCGGGTCGGCGGCCGCCAACGGTAGCGCGTCGGTCCCCGTCGAGAGGGTGACCGGGGCGTCGGTGGCCACCCGGACCACGCGGCCGGCCGCATCGATGTAGTCGGTCGCCCCCAGTAGTTTCGTGCGAATTCCCTTGGCCATCTTCGACTTCGGCTCGTTGGCAGCGGCCAGGATGCCCTCGAGCGACCCATGCTGGGCCAGCAGCGCCGCCGCCGTCTTCTCACCGATGCCTGGCACGCCGGGAAGACCGTCCGATGGGTCACCCCGCAACAGGGCGAGCTCGGCGTACGCCTCGCCGGCCCGATGCGGCGGCACGCCGTAGTGCTCGGCCACTTCCGCGGGCCCGAAGAGCGTCGCCTTCGCGAGTCCGCGGCCGAGGTAGAGCAGCCGGACGCGGACGGGGTCGTCGGACACCACCTGCATCAGGTCGCGATCGCCGCTGACGACCACCACCGGATCGCTGCGTTCGCGCGCCGCCAGGGTGCCCAGCACGTCGTCGGCCTCGAAGCCCTCGGCGCCCGCCGTCGCGATCCCGAAGGCGTCCAGCAGGTCCATGATCATGTCGACCTGCGGGGTGAGCTCGTCGGGCACCTCCTCGACATCGGGTTCGCCCGCCGGCTCAGCCTCCGCCACCCGATGCGCCTTGTACGACGGAATCAGGTCCACCCGGAACTGCGGCCGCCAGTCCAAATCCAGGCACACCACCAGCCGACCGGGTCGGTGTTGGGTGATCACCACGGCAAGCGAGTCGATGAACCCGCGCAGCGCGTTGACCGGCCGGCCGTCCGGCGCGGTGATCGACGAGGGCACCCCGAAGTAGGAGCGGAACCACATGCTGGGCCCGTCGAGGAGCAACAGTGGTGATTTCATCCCGGCCATGTTCTCACGGCCCCGAACGTCGACTTGTTGTCGGTCGTTCGCTGAAATCCGCTCAACAAGTCGACGTTCGGCGCGCACTGGCCGGCGCCATTAGCCTGGCAGCCATGGACTCTCACCGCTTCGACGCCTCGGTGTATGCCCGCCGACTCAGCGCGGCGGCCGCCGCGACCGCCGCCGCGGGCCTCACGGGACTGGTGATCACGCCCGGCGACGACCTGCGCTACCTGGTGGGGTCGCGCGCGCAGACGCACGAGCGGTTGACCGCCCTGGTGTTGCCGGCCTCCGGTGACCCGACGGTCGTGGTGCCCCGGCTGGAGCTGGCGTCGCTCAAGGAGTCGGCCATCGCGGAACTCGGGCTGACGGTCCGCGACTGGGTCGACGGCGATGACCCCTACCGGCTGGTGCGCGCCGCATTGGACGGGGCCGCGGCCGCGGTCACCGACTCCATGCCGGCGCTGCACCTGCTCCCGCTCGCCGGCGTGCTCGGCGCGGTGCCGATCCTGGCCACCGGCATCATGCGCCAGCTGCGAATGGTCAAGGAGGAGTGCGAGATCGACGCGTTGCGCAAGGCCGGCGCCGCCATCGACCGCGTGCACGCCCGGGTGCCGGAATTCCTGGCGCCGGGCCGGACGGAGGCCGACGTGGCCGCCGACATCGCGGAAGCCATTGTGGCCGAAGGGCATTCGGATGTGGCGTTCATCATCGTCGGTTCGGGTCCGCACAGCGCAGACCCGCACCACGGGTATTCGGATCGAGAATTGCGGGCCGGCGACGTCGTCGTCGTGGACATTGGCGGGGCGTACGAGCCCGGATACCATTCCGATTCCACCCGCACCTACAGCATCGGCGAGCCCGAACCTGCCGTCGCGCAACAGTATTCGGTGCTGCAACGCGCGCAGCGTGCCGCCTTGGAGGCCGTTCGCCCCGGCGTGACCGCAGAGCAGGTCGACGCCGCCGCCCGCGACGTGCTGGCCCGCGAAGGGCTCGACGACTTCTTCGTGCACCGCACCGGGCACGGCATCGGCCTGGCGGTGCACGAGGAGCCCTACATCGTCGCCGGCAACGACCTGCCCCTGGCCCCGGGAATGGCCTTCTCCGTCGAACCGGGCATCTACTTTCCGGGCCGGTGGGGCGCCCGGATCGAGGACATCGTCGTCGTCACCGAGGACGGCGCGCAGCCCGTGAACAACCGGCCGCACGAACTGATCGTGGTTCCCGCGCCCTAGCAGGCATGTCACCGGTGCCGCGTACGTTGGGCGGCGTGTCGATCCTGAGCCTTCCGCTGCTTCCGATCCGCGTCGCGCGGCACATCGCCGACGCGGTGCTGCACCCCAGCCCACCGCCGCCGGCGCCGCCGGGCGAACTCGTGGTGGTGGACGGCATGCCCGAGGGCGTGCCTCCGGCGGCGCGACGCCCCGAGCCGGCGCTGCCCGTGCCGGCGGGCTGGCCGTTCGGCGAGGAGTTCCCCCGCACCTGCGGCGCCGGACGCATCGCCGGGGGCGCGATCTTCTGGACCGACTTCCTCTACGACGACCACGGCGCGACGGGCCTCCCGGTCGGCGACCTCAAGATCCAGGCCCCGCCGCGCGGCACCTACATCTATCCCGACGGCCCCGCGGCCCGCAACGGCGCCGACATCTTTCGCGTCGCAATCGGATTGACCGACACCCACACGTGGTGGCGCGTCGACTGGAACACGCTGGTTGAGGCGTCGGTGCCGATCGCTCTGTTCACGTTCGACACCGACCCGGGCCGCACCGGTACCGATCACTGGCCGGCCGGTGCGGGGATACGCTCGGCCGGCATCGACCTGGCCCTGCTCGTGTCGGGCAGTGGCGCCGCGCTGATCGACCTGATCACCGGTGTCAGGACGCCCGTCGAGCACAGCGTGGACATGCAGTCGCGGTCTTTCCTGGCGCAACTGCCGCGATCGTTGGTGGAACCCGTGGGCAGCTGGACCGTCCGCCTGGCGGCGGGTTTGGCCAACGCGGCGGGCGACGGGTTCGCCGACGTCCCTGCCGACCACGGCGCGCTGCCCGGTCAGCCGAACGTCTACAACGTCGCGTTCCGCACCACTGACCAGGAGCCGCCGCACCTGAACTTCTGGTCGGACGCCGCCCAGGCCGCGGCGCTGACCCGCGGCGACGTGTCGCCGTTCGCGCTGACGGTGCCGTGGGGCCGGTTGGCGGCCCGGGAAACCGATCCCGAGCCGGTGATCACGGGCCCGACGACTCGCTGGTACGTGTCGTCGGTCGAGTTGGGCCAGGGGATCGCCACCGACAACATCCTGAGCACCAAGCCGGTGTTCCTCGGTCGCGTACAGCCGTACTCGATATGCCTGCCCTCGACGTACGCCCCGGGCCGCGCGCTGCCGTTGACGCTGCTTCTGCATTCCCTGGCGCTCGGCCAGAGCCAATTCGCGTCGATCGACCCGCGGCTCCTGCACGAGGTGTGCGAGGGGCGCGACTCGGTGGTGATCACGCCGCTCGCCCGCGGCCCGTCGATGTGGTACTTCGACGCCGGCGAGCTCGACGTGTGGGAAGTGTGGGCGCGGGTGGCCGAGCAGCTGGGCACCGACCCGAACCGCACCGTCATCTCCGGCTATTCGATGGGTGGTTACGCCGCGTACAAGCTGGGCCTGAGCTACCCACAGGTGTTCGCGCAGGCGGTCGTGCTGGCGGGTCCCCCCACCTGCGGCGTGCGGCTGATCCCCGACGTCGACATCCCCGCCGACCTCGACCCCCATTCGTCGTGTGCCCGGGAGGGGGATACGTGGAAGCTGCTGGTGAATGCCCGCTGGCTGCCCTACGTCATCGCCCACGGGCTGCAGGACGAACTGGTGCCGTTCGCCTCGGTGGCCGAGCAGGTGCTCGAACTCGACCGGTTGGGCTACCGCCACCGGTTCACCGCCTATCCGTTCGAGGATCATCTCGCCTGGGTGCTCCAGGACCGGTTCGAGGATCCGATCTCGCACATGGGAACCGGCCTGCGCCAAGCCGATCCGGGACACATCACGTTCGCGTGGCATCCGCAGCTAGTCCGCGACGACCTCGGGATCGGGCCGCACCAGGTGTGGTGGCTGTCGGAGCTTGTCGCCGATCCCGCGGTGACGGCCCGCCGCGGGGCCATGGCCCGAGTCGACGCGCGGTCGCATGCCCGCCCGGACCCCACGCACACGGTCCGGCACCATCGCGGAGTCATCGGGAACTTCGAGCCGACCCCCGCGTTCTACAGCGAACTCGACTGGCAGGTGGGGCCACCCGTCTCGCCGCTGCCATACCTGACGCTGGAGCTCACCGGTGTCGCCAGCCTGACCGTCGACGTCGACCGCGCCGGGCTCGCCGGCTTGCCAACCGCGACGATCGCCGTCGCCACGGATGGGCCCGCGCGGGTGTCGCTGGGCTCGTTGCCGACGGGGGCGAAGATCCAACTCGACGGCCAGCCGACCGGCTCACCGGTCGCGGTGCCCGCGGGACGGCACCAGATCACGCTGACGGCGTGAGGCGCTTGTTTACGTCCGAATCGTGGTGTTGACGGCCTGCCGTTAGGTTGTCGGCGCGACCAGAGGGTGAATAGCGGCGCGACGCGCTCCGAGTCAGAATTTCGCGCGTGGTTCCCCTGGTGGTCGATCCGGAGGCGTTGTTCGCCGCGGGCGGCTCCGTCGATGCGGCCGGCGGGGGGCTGGCGGCAAACCTGACCATCCTCGCCGCCGGGATGTCCGCCCACACCGGCTTGGACGTGGCCGGCATGGTGTTCGGGCTGGGATATCAGGAGGCGGCCGCGTCGTTGCTGAAAGCGGCGGCCGCCGCAGTCAACGCCTGCCGGTCGTCCGGGGTGGCGATTCAGCAAGGGGCAGTTAATTATTCAAACGCCGAAGCGGCTTCGACGCTCGGCGGTGGAAGCGGTGGGCTGCAACCGCCGGCCGAGCCGGCGAAGATCACGCCCCCCGGGCCGCCCGGCACCCTGGGCCCCGGCCAACCGCCGCCGCCACTGTGGGCGCTGGTGCAGTCGTTCCTCGACGACGTCTGGCCCGACGGCGACGTGGCGGCGCTGCACGCGGCGGCGGGGCGTTGGCGCGGCTTCGGCGCGGCGGCCGGCGGGATGCAGGGCGCGCTCAATGCGTCGAAGTCGCTGTTCGATACTCAGCACCTTCCCGAGGGCGGTCTGATAGACGCCGCCTTGACAAAAATCGGTGCGTCGATGGGGAAGATCGGCGAGGGTGCCGGCGAGCTCGCCAGGCGTCTCGACGGCTTCGCCCGCGAGGTCGAGCACGCGCAGGACGCGATCCGGGACCTGCTGAACCAGCTGGGGTCGCTGACCGACGTGGTGCACGACGTGGTGCTGGTCATCGAGGGCAAAGCGATCGAGGAGATCAAGAGGATCGCCACCGACATCGCGGGCGTGCAGCACAACCTGGGGCGGCAGGCGCAGGCCTACGAGCAGGCGATCAAAATCGTGACGCAACTCGGCGACAACTTGGTGGTCGACCTCGAGAAACACGCGCGCCGCGAACTCACCCAGTTCCTGGGCGACGAGGTCGGCAATCCCGTTGCGACGGTTTTCGACACCGTGGTCAACGCCAACGAGGGAATGCTCAAGGGCGCTCTCGGAAGCCTGCAAGGCATCGCTGAGATGGACCCGCGCCGGTTCCTGATCGATCCGGAGGGCGCCGCCGCGACGTGGAAGGGCATGTTCCGGGGCAGCCTGGTCGATATTGCCCTGCATCCCGAGGAGGGATTGGAAGCGGGTCGGCAGAACTGGAGATCCCTTCTGCACCTTGATGATTGGAGCACCGCGCGGCCGGGTCTGGGTCTCGGCGAGAATGCTTTCGACATCGCGTCGTTCTTTATACCCGGGGGAGAGGAAGCGGGTGCGGCGTCGGATGGTGCCTCCGCTGCCGCGCGCGGCGCGGAGGCCGCGGCGGACGCGGAACGCGCCGGTGGGAGGGCCGCCAGCGGGGTGCCGGGTCTGGCCGCTCGGGGGCCGCTGGCCGACATCGCCAAGTCGGCCAGGGGGCTGACCGAAGACCTCGACGGCCTGAGCGGGAAGCTGCCGAAGATCGAGCCGCCAGGTGGTCAGGCGGTGGGTCTTCCGCCCGGCAAGCCGCCGGAGGGGCCGGTCGGGCCGGGCAAGCCGCCGGAGGGACCGGTCGGGCCGACGCCGCCGCGATCGCCGGAACCCGGGCCCCGCGGTCCTGGGGAGCCCGGAGGGCCGAATTCGGCTGTCGCCACTCACGACTCGCCGCCGCCGGGACAGGGCGGTCCGCGCGACCGGCCTCACGAATACGGGCCCGTCCCGACGGACAATCCGCGAAGCGCGCTCCCCGCACCCCGCGTCCACGAACCCGCACCGGCGGGCGCTTCGACCGAGCCGGGATCCGCGTCGGCGGATGGCCCGCACACGCCTCCACCTACGGACCCAGCGCTCAAACGTGCGCCCGCTGGAACACCACCGTCACAAGAGCATCTGTCGCTGAGTTCCCACGAGGGCGGAATCCCCGAGACCCCACATGGCAGCCCGCCGCATGATGGGGCGCCACATGAACCGGGCGACGGTAATTCAACGGGCGGTAAGCACGAGAGTGGCGATCCTCATGACGGATCGCCTGACGAGAGCAACAGCCACTCCGAAATCTCGCCGGACCTGACGGCGAAGGATCTTTCCGCGCTTGCCGACTACACTGGCACTGGCTACGAAGACCTAAACGACGCGTTAAGGAGCAACAAGTTGGACGCGTCTCAGCATGCGCGGGCTGAGGCGCTGGGCCAGGCGCTTAATAAGCTTCCCCCTTACGAGGGTCCGGTGGTTCGCGGGACGAACTTGCCGCCTGAGGTGCTTGCCCAATATCGTCCGGGTGAATTTGTCATAGAAAAAGGTTTCCTGAGCACCACTACCGATCCGAGTGTGGCGCAATCTGATGCATTTGCGGGTAACGTCGAGTTCAGAATTACCTCTTTTACTGGACGGGAGGTGGCCGCTTTTTCCGTCCTACCCGAAGAGCAAGAGGTATTGTTTGCAGCCCATACAAGATTCTTTGTCCTAAGTAAGACAGTAGATCCCGCAACGCGCCGCACAATAATTGAGATGGTCGAAGAGTAGCGGCGTTGGGCTGAAGGGAGGAATGATGAGCAGGGAGATTGCCGGAAAGATATTTATGACGCCCGAAGAGGCGGGGGTCGCGCCGCCAAGCAAAGAGAAGATCGAGCGTGCGCGCAAGATGTTCGACGAGTTTCAGAAGAAAGTAGATGCTGTGCGCGACGAGGATCGGCCGAAAGAGATCTCACCCAAGTTCTGGGATGACACCTCGGGCACCGAATACGACGAACGAAAGCAACGTTAGGCCTAGCTGGCAATACGTTGACTGCCTGAACTAGACGGCGGCATCGATAAAGGTGGCGCCAGTTACTTCCCAACCCGGTCCAACAAATCCGACGACCCCAGCACCCGCTCGATCTGCACCTCGATGACGACCCTCTTCGGATTGACCCGCGGCGTGCGGTAGCGCTGGGCGTAGCGCAGTTCGGCGTCACGCACGGCGTCGGCGTCGGTGTTCACCGTCGACCGACCCTCCAGTGACAGCCACCGCGCGCCGTCGACCTGGCTGAGCACGGCCACCCCACCACGCTCGGCATTGACGGCCTTCTGCGAACCGCCGGTGGTGATCACGCGGGCGATGTGGGTCTTGGGGTCAAAGGTGAAGCCGACAGCCACCACATGCGGTGAACCGTCGGCGCGCAACGTGGTCAGCATCGCCAGGTGACGTTCGGACAGGAATGCCAGCGCGTCGTCGGTGAGCCGTGTAGTGGTATTCGCCATCACCGCCCACGCTAGCGCAGGCGATAATCGCAGCCGTGGACGACACGGGTGCGCCGGTTCTCATCCTGGGCGGCCGAAGCGAGATCGGCATCGAGCTCGCGCGGCGCCTGGCTCCCGGCGCGACGCTGATCCTCGCGGCCCGCAATGCCGATCGGCTCGGCGACGAGGTCGCCGCGCTGAAGGCCGCGGGGGCGGCCGACGTGCACACCCGAGAGTTCGATGCCGACGACCTGGTCTCACACGGCCCGCTGGTCGACTCGATCGTCGCCGAGCACGGACCCTTGGGCACCGCCGTGTTGGCCTTCGGAATCCTCGGCGACCAGGCCCGCGCCGAGACCGACGCCGCCCACGCCGTGGCCATCGTCCACACCGACTACGTCGCCCAGGTCAGCATGCTCACGCACCTGGCGAGCGCGATGCGGGCGGCGGGGCGCGGCACCCTCGTAGTGTTCTCCTCGGTGGCCGGCGTCCGGGTCCGCCGCGCCAACTATGTGTACGGCTCGGCGAAGGCCGGCCTGGACGGCTTCGCCTGCGGGCTCGCCGACGCGCTGCACGGCACGGGCGTCAAGCTCCTGATCGCCCGCCCCGGATTCGTCATCGGCCGCATGACGCAGGGCATGACGCCCGCTCCGCTGTCCAGCACGCCAGAGCAGGTCGCCGCGGCGACCGCGCGCGCTCTCGCGAAAGGCCGCCGCACCGTGTGGATCCCGTGGGCGCTGCAGCCGACCTTCTTCGTCATGCGGCTGCTGCCGCAGGCCGTGTGGCGCAGGATGCCGCGATGATCCGCGCCGGCGACGATGCAGAGCGAAGCGATGGGGAGGAGCGGCGCGCAATGATCATCGTCGTGGGAATCGGCGCCGACGGCATGGCGGGCCTGGCCGAAAGCTCACGCCACCAATTACGCAGAGCCACAGTCATTTACGGGTCGAAGCGGCAGCTCGACCTGCTCGACGACACCGTGTCCGCCCCGCGCCACGAATGGCCGTCGCCGATGCTGCCCGCCCTGCGAAGCCTGCCCGATCGCCACACGGAGGACGTCCACGTGGTGGCCAGCGGCGACCCACTGCTGCACGGCGTCGGCGGCACTTTGATCCGGCTGCACGGCGCGGAGAGGGTCACCGTGCTGCCGCACGTGTCCTCGGTGACGCTGGCGTGCGCGCGGATGGGCTGGACCGTCCAGGAGACCGAGGTGATCAGCCTGGTCACCGCGCCGCCCCACACGGCGGTGCGCCGGGGTGGGCAGGCGGTCGTGCTGGCCCGCGACCGCTCCACCCCAACGGAATTGGCGTCGTTGCTCGCCGCTCACGGACGCGGCGACTCCGAGTTCACCGTGCTCGAACACCTCGGCGGCCCAACCGAGCGGCGCCGCGATGGGACGGCCCGTCAGTGGGCAGCCGACCCACCCGACGTCGACGACCTCAACGTCACCGCCGTGCGCTACCTGCCCGACGAGCGCGTCTCGCCACTTCCCGACGCCGCGTTCGCCAGCGACGGCCAGATCACCAAACTCGCAATCCGCGCGGCCACCCTGGCGGCCCTGGCACCGCGGCCGGGGGAGCGGTTGTGGGACGTCGGCGCGGGCTCCGGCAGCATCAGCGTGGAATGGTGCCTGCGCTGGCCCGGATGCACCGCGGTGGCGTTCGAGCGCGACGAGCGGCGCCGCGCCAACATCACCACCAACGCGGCGGCCTTCGGAGTCGGCATCGACGTGCGCGGCGCCGCGCCCGACGCGTTCGACGGGGCGGACGCACCGTCGGCCATCTTCATCGGCGGCGGTCTGACCCAGCTGGGCCTGCTCGACGCGTGTCTGGAACACCTGCCGAAAGGCTCGAGGCTGGTCGCCAACGTCGTCACCGCCGAATCGGAAGCGGTTCTGGCACAGTATCATTCGAAGCACGGCGGCCAGCTGCACCGGTTCCAGCACTATCAGGGCGAGCCGCTGGGCGGCTTCACCGGTTGGCGCCCGCAGTATCCGGTCACCCAATGGGTGCTGACGCGATGACGGTGTACTTCATCGGTGCGGGCCCCGGCGCGGCCGACCTCATCACCGTCCGCGGCCAGCGCCTGCTGCAACGATGCACCACCTGCCTCTACGCGGGGTCGATCATGCCCGACGACCTGCTGGCGCTGTGCCCCCCCGGCGCGAAAATCGTTGACACCGGCCCGCTGACGCTCGATCAGATCGTCGACGAACTCGCACACGCCCACGCCGCCGGTGACGATGTCGCGCGGCTGCACTCCGGTGACCCGTCGCTGTACAGCGCGCTGGCCGAGCAGTGCCGGCGTCTGGACGAGCGGGGCATCGACTACGAGATCGTGCCGGGCGTGCCGGCATTCGCGGCGGCGGCCGCCGCCCTGAAGCGCGAGCTCACCGTGCCCGGCGTGGCCCAGACCGTGACGCTGACCCGGGTGGCCACCCTGTCGACACCCATGCCGCCCGGGGAAGAACTGCGCACCCTTGCCGCGTCCGGCGGCACCCTGGTCCTGCACCTGGCCGCCGCCCAGATCGACGCCATCGTCCCCGAACTCCTCGAAGGCGGGTACCGACCCGAAACACCCACGGCCGTCGTTGCTTTCGTGAGTTGGCCGCAAGAGACCGTTCTGCGCGGCACGCTCGCCTGCATCGCCGCTCAGGTGCACGACGCCGGCATCACCAAGACCGCCGTCATCGTCGTGGGCGACGCGCTGGCCGCCGAGGGATTCACCGACAGCTACCTGTACTCCACCGGGCGAACCCGGGGGAGCCGGCACTGATGCGCGTGCTGCTGCTCGGGGGCACCGCCGAGGCCCGCGCGCTGGCGAAGGCGCTGCACCCGCAGGTCGACATCGTCAGTTCGCTGGCCGGCCGGGTGCCCGATCCCGCGTTGCCGGTCGGTCCGGTGCGGATCGGCGGTTTCGGCGGTGTGCCCGGGCTGCGGCAATACCTGGCGGACAACCACATCGACGCCGTCGTCGACGCCACCCACCCGTTCGCGGCGACCATGACCGCCCACGCCGCGCTCGCGTGCGACGAGATGCGGATACCGCTACTGGTGCTCGCCCGTCCCGCATGGGACCCCGGTGGCGCGATCGTCGTCGCCTCGGACGTCGAGGCCGCCAAGGTCGTTGCGTTGCAAGGGTACCCGCGGGTGTTCCTGACCACGGGCCGCTCGGGCGTCGAGGCCTTCGCCGGCAGCGACGCATGGTTCCTGATCCGGGCGGTCACGGAGCCCGACGCCGCCGTACTGCCGCGACGTACCCGGCTGGTGCTCTCGCGCGGCCCGTACCGCTACGACGACGAACTGGGGCTGCTGCGCGAGCACGACATCAAGGCCCTGGTGACCAAGAACAGCGGCGGTGACATGACCCGGGCCAAGCTGGATGCGGCTGCGGCGCTTAATATTCCGGTGGTGATGGTGGCGCGCCCGCCGCTGCCGCCGGGGGTGCGGACCGTCGGCGCCGTGCAGGACGCGGCCGACTGGGTCGCGGGGTTGGGCTAGCCGGTGAGGTCTTCGCGTTCGGCGTCGGCCAGCAGGGCGTCGCGGGCGCGCGCGACGCGGGACCGGATCGTGCCCACGGGACAGCCGCACACCGCCGCGGCGTCGGCATAGGGCAGGCCGAGCAGCTGGGTGAGCAGCAATGCCTCGCGCTGTTCGGTGCTGAGGTTGGCGATCATCGCGGTCACCTCGACGAGGTCCTCGAACCCGCGCGCGTGGCCGTCCCCGCGCGGGAAATGCTCGGGATCGGCGCCGACCGCCGCGCGCGGCCGCGACTGCGCGTAGCGGATGTGATCGGCGACGACCCGACGGGCGATGGACAGCAGCCACGTCCGCGCGCTGGAACGTGCCGAGAAGCGTTCGATGGCACCGATCGCGCGCAGGAAGGTCTCCTGGGTCAGGTCATCGGCGTTGCCCGCGTCCGACAGGTAGGCGACGAACCGCCACACGTCCTGCTGGGTGGCCCTGATGAACGCCTCGAGCGCCCCGGCATCCCCGCCGGCGGCCGCGAGGGCCAGCGCGGTGACGGCCTCGTCGTCGCTGGACGCGGTCATGCCGAACAACCTTAGTGTCGCCGGGCGGACCAGCCTACGACGGGTCGTCGTAGCGACGGCCCGGTTGATGGGCCACAGGTGGGCGCGCCGGCGCCCGGCGGGCGATGCGGCGCGTGGCGGGTTGCGGTCGACGGGGGAGGCGTCGGCGGGGCGGTCGCCGTGCGCGCCGACGCGTTCCCGGGCGACCAGCACCGCGAACGCCAGGCCGAGGAGCAGGGGCATGTGGCTGGCGATGCGCGCCGCGGTCACCTCGCCGTCGAAGGCGTCGACGATCACGTAACCCAGGAGCGCCACGGAGTACACCCCGGTGATCGCCGCGACGCCGATCGCGGTGACGGGCCAGATGCCGGCCGCGATCATGGCCATCCCGAGCGCCAGCAGCCACGCGGTGGACTCGTGCATCAGGTGCTCACCGGACATCGCCCCATGCATGTGGGACGAGATCATGCCGAAGTCGATGCCGCCGATCTGGGCGGCCGCGATGGCCACCTGGAACAGCCCGACCGCGACCAGTCCGAAGCGCCGGTAACGTGATCGCACCGCGCGCATCCAGCGACCATCCCCGCCGGGCGACGCAACCCCGACGCGCGCCAGGATCGTGTTCACCAGGTCCGGCGCCTGGCCGGGCCCGGCGGAGGCCAGTCGACGGGTCTGCACTGCCGCGCCGATCAGCCAGGATCGACAACCGCGGCAGGTTTCGAGGTGGGCGTCGACCTGCTGCGCGAGCACCTGCGGGCGCTCGCCGTCCAACCGCGCAGAAAGCGCCTCGCGCGCAACGTCACACCGCATCCCTGCATCGTTGCGCATCGCCGGTCCGGGCGCAAAGAAGTCGCGCGGGAACCAAAGGTGCCGCGCAACGAACGCGGGGCCGGACGCATCGGATTCGCCGGTGTGACGGGCGAATCCGGTGGCGCACCGGCGGTCGGCCTCAGGACGCTGGGTGGCGGCGGGCCCGTCCTGCCGATGCTGCCGAGCGGTTGGGCGGAGGGTCCTCCGCGAGCGTGAGCGAGGCGCCTCTGGCGGGGCGGCGAAGCGAACTACCCGGGTAACGGCGGACGGTCTTCTGCGCCCGTTGCTATACCCTAGGGGGTATGGTATATCTGAGTGTGTCGCCTCGAGCGTGATGCCATGCCGGGCCGGTGACCAATCGGGTTTTCGTTCCCCGTGGCCCTCGGTGCAGGGCCTATCGGCCCTATTGGTCGCCTCGGCGGCGGGCCGACACTACGCAGCGAGGGATCCGGCCGTGACGGAGAGGAGGCAACGATGTTGACCCTGGTCAAGCGCGCGTGGGTCCCGCTCGTGGTCGTCGTGGCAGTCACCGTCGGTGGGGTCGCCGTCGACCGGCTTCGCGGAGTGTTCGGCTCGGACGCCATCTTCACCGCCACCGGCAGCAGCGCCAGGCCGCTCGAACCGTCACATGTCAAGCAGGTGACCTACGAGGTCTACGGACCCGGCGAGACGTCAGGCAGCGTGAGCTACCTGGACAAGAACGCCCAGCCCCAGCAGGCCGACTTCACCAACCTCCCGTGGAGCTACACCATCGAGACGACGGTGCCGGCCGTCATGGCCAACCTGGTGGCGCAGGGCAACAGCGACACCATCGGATGTCGCATCACCGTCAACGGAGAGGTCAAGGCCGAGCACTCCTCGGCCGGACGCGACGCCCAGACGTTCTGTTTGGTGAAGGCCGCATGAGCGCCGGCAGCGATGCTCGTCCAGCATTCATGCGGTTCGTGCACCGCTTCGCATGGCCGATCATCATCGCCTGGCTGCTGCTGACCGTCGCGCTCAACGTGCTGGTGCCGCCCATCGAATCGGTGGCGCGGAGCCACGCGGTGACGATGTCGCCGCAAGACGCGCCGGCGATGATCGCGGCCAAGCGCATCGGTGCGAAGTACCACGAGTCGGACTCCGACAGCATCGCGATGATCGTGCTCGAGAGCGACAAAGACCTCGGTGACCTCGGGGGTGAGGCGCACCGCTACTACGACGCCCTCGTGCAGAAACTCGGGGCCGACCCCAAGCACGTGCAGCACGTTCAAAACGTCTGGGGGGATCCACTCACCGCGGCGGGCGTCCAGAGCCGAGACGGCAAGGCCGCCTACGTCGAATTGAACCTGGCCGGCAACCAGGGCAGCACGTTGGGAAACGAGTCCGTCAAAGCGGTGCGCGAAATCGTCGACCGGTCGGCGCCGCCTAAGGGGCTCAAGGTGTACGTCACCGGACCGGGGCCGCTGACCACCGACATGAACGAGGCCGCCGACAAAAGCATGTTCGTGATGATGGGCGTGACCGGCCTGGTCATCATGATCATGCTCTTCCTCGCCTATCGCTCGGTCAGCACGGTGCTGCTCGTCCTGGTCATGGTGGGGTTCGAGATGGGCACGGCCAGAGGGTTGGTCGCCCTCCTGGGCAGCAAGGATCTGCTGGGATTCTCGACGTTCGTGGTCGCCATGTTGTCGTCGCTGGCCATCGCCGCGGGAACCGACTACGCGATCTTCCTCATCGGTCGCTACCAGGAGGCCCGTCAGGCCGGCCTGGATCGAGAAGCGGCCTACTACAGCATGTTTCGCGGGACGTTTCACATCATTCTGGGTTCGGGGCTGACCATCGCGGGCGCCACCTTGTGCCTGCACTTGGCGCGGCTCTCGTACTTCAAGGCGCTGGGTATCCCGTCCGCGTTGGGCCTGATCGTCGTCGTCGCCGGTGCGCTCACCGCGGCCCCCGCCGTGGTCGCTGTCGCGAGCCGCTTCGGTCTGCTCGACCCGAAACGGAAGATCAAGACACGGGGTTGGCGACGGATGGGGACCGCCACCGTCCGTTGGCCCGGACCGATCTTCGTGGCCTCGCTGCTGATCGCCCTCGTCGGGATCGCCATCATGCCGAGCATGAAGCTCAGCTTCAACGACCGCTTCTACATACCCGCCGATCTGCCCTCGAACGTCGGATACGAGGCCGCCGAGCGCCATTTCAGCGCCGCGACAATGAATCCGGACATCCTCATGGTCGAGAGCGATCACGACATGCGGAACACCGGCGACATGATCATTCTGGACAGGGTGGCCAAAGACGTCTTCCGGTCACCGGGAATCGCGATGGTGCAGAGCATTACGCGGCCGCTGGGTGGTCCGATCGAGCACACATCGATTCCGTTTCAGATCAGCGCCCAATCGATCCCGATCCAGCAGAACCTTCGGTTCATGCGGGACCGGACGGACGACATGCTGAAGATGAGCGACGACCTCGGCGCCATGATCGCCTCGATGGAGCGGATGCAGGCCCTGGTGGGGCAGCTGAGCGACCGGACCCACCACATGGTCGGCGCCATGCACGACATGCAGGCCACCCTGGACGAGATGCGGGACCACCTGGCCGACTTCGACGATTTCGCCCGGCCGTTGCGCAGTTACTTGTACTGGGAGCAACACTGTTTCAACATCCCGGTCTGCCAGGCGACGCGGTCGGTGTTCGAGGCGATGGACGGCGTGGACAAATTCAGCGAGAACATGACCACGCTGATCAAGGACATGAACGACGTCGACGCGATCATGCCGCAGATGGTCGCCGAGTTCCCGCCGATCATCGCCGTCGCGAAATCCATGCAGGGCACCCTGCTCACGATGCACAGCAGCTTCTCGGGCCTCGTCACACAGATGACCCAGATGACCGACACGGCCAGCGCGATGGGCCAGGCCTTCGACGCCTCCAAGAGTGGCGATTACTTCTACCTGCCCCCGGAAGCCTTCCAGAATCCGGACTTTCAGCGCGGTCTGCGGCTCTTCCTGTCACCGGACGGCAAGGCCGCGCGCTTCATCATCACCCATGACGCGGACCCGGCGACCCCGAAGGGCATCGCGGCGGTCGAGCCCGAACTGGCCGCCGCGCATCAGGCGGTGAAGGGAACCACGCTCACCGATGCGACGTTCTACCTCGCGGGGACGGCGGCCATCTACCGCGACATCCAGGCGGGTTCGCGCTACGACCTGTTGATCGTCGGGATCGCGGCGCTGACACTCATCTTCGCGGTGATGGTCATCATCACCCGCGCGCTGGTCGCCTCGCTGGTGATCGTCGGCACGGTGTTGCTCTCGCTGGGCGCGGCATTCGGGCTGTCTGTGCTTGTCTGGCAACACATTCTGGGTCTGGATTTGAACTGGATCGCGCCGGTGTTCGGGCTGATCATCCTTCTCGCCGTGGGCTCGGACTACAACCTGCTGCTGGTGTCGCGGTTCCAGGAGGAGCTCGGCGCGGGCTTGCGGACCGGCATCATCCGCTCGATGGGCGAGACCGGCGGCGTCGTCACCTCGGCGGGATTGGTGTTCGCCTTCACCATGATGTCGATGGCCGCCAGCGACCTGCGCTCGATCGGTCAGGCCGGCACCACGATCGGGCTCGGCCTGCTGTTCGACACCCTGATCGTGCGCTCGTTCATGACACCGTCGATCGCCGCTCTGCTCGGCCGCTGGTTCTGGTGGCCGCTGAAAGTCCGTCCGCGCCCGGCAAGTTACATGCTGCGGCCGTTCGGGCCGCGTCCCCTGGTCCGCGCCCTCATGCTGGGTGACAAGGCCAATCCCGCACCTGAACACAACGGTGCGGTCGTCGCGCGGCCGGAGCCTGTCGGTCACCCGTCGCAGTGACGGCGGCCCCTCGTTTGCGGTGTCCGTACGCGGGTATGCGCCCACCATGTCCTCGGCCACACCACTGCGCGCCATCGCGTTGATCTGCACCTTGAAGAAGAGCCCCGCCACCTCGAGCAGCGAGCTGATGGCCGATCAGGTGCTCGAACAGTTGCGCAAGTACGGCGCCGACGGCGAGAAGGTCCGCTGCGTCGGCATGAACCTGCTGCCCGGCACGGACGCCGACATGGGGCCGGGGGACGAGTGGCCGCAACTCCTCGAGAAGATCGTGGCCTCGGACATCGTCGTGATTTCGACCCCCACGTGGGTCGGGCACATGTCCAGCGTCGCTCAGCGCGTACTGGAGCGGCTCGACGCCGAAATCTCCGACAAGGACGAGGCAGGACGGCCCAAGATGCTCGGCAAGGTGGCGCTGGCCGCCGTGGTTGGCAACGAGGACGGCGCCCATAAGATCGTCGCCGACCTCTTCCAGGGGCTCAACGACATCGGCTTCTCGATTCCCGCCCAGGGCTGCACGTACTGGAACGGCGAGGCAATGCAGGGCGGCGACTTCACCGACCTCGACGAGGTGCCCGAAGTCATCGCCACCACCACCGAGTCGGCGGCCCGCAACGCGGTGCACCTGGCGGGCGCGCTGCGCGAGCATCCGTATCCGCCCTACGAGTGAGCCGTCACCCCGGGTAGCGGCGCGGAGTGAACACCCGGTCGCCGGAATCGTCCGCGTACCACTGGGTTTGAGAAGACCCGACGATGAGCAGGCAGCGCATGTCGACGTCGGCGGGGTCGAGGTCGGCCAGGCGCACGACGCGGACGTCCTCACCGGGTCCCGACACGTCGCGACCGATCACCACCGGCGTCCCCGGCTCGCGGTGGTCAAGCAGGATGTCGCGCATCGCGCCCACCTGCCAGGTGCGCGTCTTCGACGCCGGGTTGTAGATGGCCAGGACGAGGTCGGCGGCGGCCGCCGCGCCGAGCCGCGCCGAGATCACCTCCCAGGGCTTGAGCCGGTCGGACAACGAAATCACCGCGTAGTCGTGGCCCAGCGGCGCCCCGACCCGGCTGGCGACGGCCTGCGCGGCCGTCATCGCGGGGATCACGCGCACCCGCACGCCCGGCCACTGCTTGGCCTCCTCGAGCACCGCGGTCGCCATCGCGAACACGCCAGGATCTCCCGAGGACACCACCGCGACGGCGCAGCCCTGCTCGGCGAGCGCGCAGGCCAGCCGTGCCCGCGCCGGCTCGTCGGCGTTGTCGCTGGGATGGCGGCGTTGGCCGTCGCGGGCCGGCACCCGGTCGAGGTAGCCGTGGTAGCCGATGAGATCGGTCGCGGCCGCGAGCTCGCGCCGGCTCTGCGGCGTCATCCAATCCAGGTCGCCGGGGCCCAGGCCCACCACCGTCACGGTTCCGGCCGGCGCATTCCCGGCACGCCGCCTGCCCCCCGGCAGCATCGCGAGCGAGAAGTAGGGCACGCTGCTCTCGTCGACGTCCGCGGCCGGCATGACCCGTTGCCCGGCCGTGCTGGCCCGCTCGACGTAGAACGCCCCGTCAAGTTGTCCGGACGCCGAAAGCGCCTCGCGCACAGCGCCGTAGGAACGACCAAGCTTGAGCACCACGGCCGCGTCCGCATCGGCGAGCCGGCGGGTCAGCTCGGCGACGGGCAGGGTCCCCGGCAGCACCGAGAGCACCTCGTCGCCGGCCACCAAGGGTGTGGCGATGGCCGCGGAGGCGGCGCTCACCGACGTCACGCCCGGGATGATCTCCGCGTTGAACCGCTCGGTGAGCCGGGTGTGCAGGTGCATGTAGGAGCTGTAGAAGAGCGGGTCACCCTCGGCGAGCAACGCGACGTCGCGGCCGGCGTCGAGGTGCGCGGCGATGCGCCGCGTGGCCTCGGCATAGAAGTCCTCGAGCGCGCCCGCGTAGCCGCCCGGATGATCGGTCGTCTCGGTGGTCACGGGATAGACCAGGTGCTCTTCGATCTGCCCGGGCCGCAGATACGGCGCCGCGATGCCGCGGGCGATGCTGCGGCCGTGCCGGGCGCTGTGATAGGCGACGACGTCGGCCTCGCCGATCACCCGGGCGGCCTTGACGGTCACCAGCTCCGGGTCGCCCGGGCCGAGTCCGACCCCGTACAACGTGCCGCGGCCGGTCATTCGCGCTCGCTGGCGATCGCGTTGACGGCGGCGGCGGCCATGGCGCTGCCGCCGCGGCGGCCACGCACCACGAGGTAGGCCATCCCGCGCGGACGGGCGATGAGCTCGTCCTTGGACTGGGCGGAACCGACGAAGCCGACGGGGCCGCCCAGCACGGCGGCCGGCGGGGACAACCCCTCGTCGACCAGCTCGAGCAGGCGGAACAGGGCGGTGGGCGCGTTGCCGATGGCCAGCACGGCGCCGGGCAGCCGGTCGGCCCACAGTTCCACGCCCGCCGCCGAGCGGGTGGTTTGCCCCTTTTCGGCGTGCTCGGCAGCGCGCGGGTCGGCGACCAGCGACACCACCTCGTTGCGGGCCGGCAGCCGCGCGGCGGTGATCCCGGCGGCGACCATCGACGAGTCGCACAGCACCGGCGCGCCGGCGCGCAGGGCTTCGCCCGCGCGCGCGACCACGTCGTCGGTGTAGGCGACGTGCTCGGCGACGTCGACCTGCCCGCACGTGTGGATCAACCGGACCACCACCCGGGCGACGTCCCCGGGGAACCGGTCGAGGTCCGCTTCGGCGCGGATCGCCGCGAACGACTGCCGGTAGATCTCGGCGGCGTCGCGGAGGTAGTCGAGCACTCGATAACCCTAGGACGACGGCGACGATCCGCTTCGCCCGGCTTCGCCGCGGGATAGCGGGCGGTATCCGTCGCCCGTTGCCAGCAGGACCTCGCCGGCATGCGGGCTGCCGCACGCGCGGTCGCAGCCGACGAAATGCCGGTGCACCGGGTAGTCCGCGTCCAGCGATCGCGCGGCATCGGCGCGCACGTCGGCCGCCGAGTGCGCGCAGCCAGGGCTGCCCGTGCAGGCGCTGACACCCAGCCAGGGCGAGTTCTCGTCGAAGATCAGACCGAGCGGTGCCAGCACACGCAAAGCGGTGTCAGCGACGGCTTCCTCGAGGTCGCACACCAGCACCGAGCGCCACGGCGTCACCACGATGGGCGCCTCGATCGCCGCCAGAAACTCGGCGACCCGGGCGGACAGCATCCCCAGCGGCACCCCGGCGGCCAGAGTGACGCGGCCGTCGTCCTGGCCGACCCACCCGACCGGCCCCTTGGTAACAACGGGGAATAACGGCCCGGCCGGCTCGGCACCGGGCAGCATCACCCGCAGGTCGCCCAATTCGCCGACGCGCCAGGCTTTTCCGCGGATTTCGACGAAACGTCGCGCCAAGGCGACCAGCGCCTCGACCGCCTCGTCGAACGCCAACCGTATGCCGGTGTCGCGCCCGGCCAGCAGCAGCGCACAGGCGTCGTCGAGCACGTGGACACCCACGTCGGCGCGCAGTCCGGACACGTCGGCGCGCCCGTCGTCCAGGCTGAACCAGAACCGGCCGCCCAGCCCGGCGAGCGTGGGCTCGGCGCAGATCGCCGCGTCCAACTCTTCGACCCACCCCCGCACGTCGCGGGTGCCGCCGGCCCGGCCGGACAGCGGCGACGCGACGACGTTGCGCACCTTTTCGTGCGTCACGGAGGGCAGCAGGCCCGCGCCGGCCATCGCCTCGCCGGCCGCCGTCACGTCGGTGAGGCCGCGCACCTGCACGTTGCCGCGCGCGGTCAGTTCGAGCGTCCCGGAACCCGACTCGGCCGAAACGCGGGCCAGCGTCGCCAGCTGGGCGGCGGTGATCATGCCGCCGGGCAGACGCACCCTCGCCAGCTCGCCGTCGGCGGCCTGATGCACCTGCAGCGCGCCCGGGCAGGCGTCGGTGTCACGGCTCCTCGGCATGAGCCCACGGTACGGCTCGTCCCGACCGCCCAGAATTGAGTAGCCGACTACTCTAGGGCGCCGCCACCGGCCGCCGGACACTTCGGGCAGTTCGTCTCGTCGAAGGGGATGCCCGATGTCAAAGAGCGGTGATCATGCGGTAGTACTCGGCGCGAGCATGGCGGGCCTGCTGGCGGCCCGGGTGTTGGCCGACCGCTACGACCGGGTGACGGTCGTCGAACGTGACCTGTTGCCCACGGACCCGGTCAACCGAAGGGGCGTGCCGCAGGGCAGGCTCATCCACGCCATCCAGGCCCGGGGCACCCAGATCCTCGATGAGCTGTTTCCGGGATTCGCCGACGACCTCACCGCCCAGGGGGTCGAGAGCTGGCGCGGTGACCTGTCGAAGTTGCGTCTCGCCTTCGCCGGACACCAGATGGTGCGTTCCGGCACTGCGCCCAACCCTGCGGTGGTGTTCTTCCCGAGCCGGCCCGTCCTCGAATGGAACGTGCGCCGGCGGGTGCGTGGCATCGCCAACGTCCGGCTGCTCGAAGCCCACGACGTCATCGGCCTGACCGCGACGCCGGACCGCCGGCGCGTCACCGGGGTGCGCCTCGTGGACCGCGCACTGGACCGTCCGCTCACGCTTTCCGCCGACCTCGTCGTGGACGCGACGGGCCGCGGCTCCCGGACCCCGGTCTTCCTCGACGAACTCGGCTACGGCCGCCCCCCCGAAGACGAGCTGACGGTGCGGCTGGCCTACGCGTGCCAGCTGCTGCGCATCGCGCCAGGCGTGGTGAACGAGCACATGATCGCCCTGTTCCCGGAACCGGGCCACCCCGAGATGTTCGGATTCATCCGGTACGAGAACGGCACCGCCATGTTCGCCGTCGGCGGCATGGCGGGGGTCGAGCCGCCCCGTCACCTCGCCGAGATGCTCGACTTCGCGGCCGGTCTCGCCCCTGCGCACGTGCTCGAGGCGGTCCGCACGGCCGAACCCCTGGGCGAGGTGGTTCAGCATCGTGTCCCATCGAACCGCTGGCGGCGGTACGACAAGATGCGCCGAACGCCCGAGGGTCTGCTGGTGGTCGGGGACGCCGTGTGCAGCTTCAATCCGATCTACGGGCAGGGCATGACCGTCGCGGCGATCGAGGCGACGGTGCTGCGCGACTGCCTGCACCGCGGGGACCACAACCTGAACCGGCGCTTCTTCCGGGCCTGCGCCCGGGAGGTGCGGGTGGCCTGGCAGACCGCCGTCGGCTCCGACCTCGCCCTTCCCGAAGTCACGGGTCGACGCCCCCTGTCGATTCGCATCAGCAATGCGTTCCTCGAGCCGGTGATGAGCGCCACCGAATCCGATCCGGTGGTCGCCGGCCAATTCATGCGGGTCATCGCGATGGTCGACCCACCGACCCGGTTGCTGCGGCCGGCCATGCTGTTTCGCGTTCTCCGCGCCAATCTCCCCCGGCCCGGCGGTGTCCCGGCAGATAAACACGAATGGAAGGAAAAACCCATGTCCAACAACAACATCGAGCAGGCCCGTAAGGGCTACGAGTCCTTCGACGCTGGCGACCTCGCAACCGCGCTCAGCGTCTTCGACGACGGCGCCGTATGGACGGTCAACGGCGAGAGCACGATCGGCGGCACCTACCGCGGCAAGGCCGAGATCACCGAACTGCTCATGCGGATGGCGGAGAAGTCCGCCAAGGTGCAGGCAAAGCGGTTCCTGGCCGACGGTGACGTCGTGATGGTCCTGGGCGAGGTGACGGTGGGGGACGAGACGTCCCAGGAGGCCGACGTGTACACCTTCGCCAACGGCAAGATCGTCGAGGCGCATTCGTACGGGGACACCGCCGTGCAGGAACGCGTCTTCGGGTCGAAGCGCGTGGCGGCCGGATGATCGCTGGGGCCAAACCTGTCGCTACGCCGAGCCGATCGGCGTAGCGTCAGGCCCGCGAGAGGCGGGTGACCCATGACCCAGAAGCGCTGTTTGCGAATCGCCATCATCGGCGCGGGGATGTCGGGCCTGTGCATGGCGGCCAAGCTGCAGGACGCCGGCATCGACTCGTTCACCATCTTCGAGAAGGCGGACGACGTCGGCGGAACCTGGCGCGACAACACCTATCCCGGGCTCACGTGCGACGTGCCCTCGCGGTACTACTCGTATTCGTTTCGGCCCAACCCGAACTGGTCGCACTGGCTTCCGCCCGGCGGGGAGATCCAGGCGTACTTCCGGCAGGTGGCCGACGAGCGCGGCATCCGCCCGCACATCCGGTTCGGCACCGACGTGACCGCGGCCCGGTACGACGACGGCACGTGGCGGCTCACCACCCCCGACGGCGAGGAGACGTTCGACGTCCTGGTCACCGCGACCGGAGTGCTCCGGGTTCCCCGTTACCCGGACATCCCCGGGCGCGACACCTTCTCCGGACCCGCCTTCCATTCGTCGCGCTGGGATCACTCGGTTTCGTTGTCCGACAAGCGGATCGGTTTGATCGGCACCGGCTCGACCGGCGTGCAGATCACCGCGGAGCTCGGTGGCAAGGTGCGTGGGCTGAAGATATTCCAGCGCACCGCGCAGTGGGTCTACCCGATGCCCAACCCGCGTTACTCGGGCTTGACCCGCGCGGCGCTGTCGCGGTGGCCGGTGCTGAACTCGCTGCCGTACCTGTTCTGGGGCTGGCTCTTCCGGCACCTGCTCGGCCGGGCGCCGATCCGCCCCGGGTGGCAGCGCCGGCTGGCCCAGGCCGAGTGCCGGTGGAACCTGCGGCTATCGGTGCGCGACCCCGAGTTGCGCGCCAAGCTGACGCCGACATACCAGCCAATGTGCAAGCGGCAGGTGATGGCCGGGCACTTCTACCGGTCCGTGCAGCAGCCCGGCGTCGAGGTGATCACGGACGCGATCGACCACATCGAGCCGCGCGGCGTCGTCACCGCCGACGGCGCCCTGCACGAACTCGACCTGCTCGTGTTCGCCACCGGCTTCGATGCGCGCGCCTACGTGCGCCCGATGCAGGTGATCGGGGAGGGCGGGATCGCCCTGGACGACGCCTGGGCCGACGGACCCAAGGCCTACCGGTCGGTCGCGGTGCCGGGATTCCCCAACATGTTCATGATGATGGGACCGCACTCACCGATCGGCAACCAGTCGCTGATCCCGATCGCCGAGGACCAGGCCAACTACGTGATGTGGTGGATCGAGCGGCTGCGCGACGGCACCGTGCGCGCCGCGGCGCCCACCGAGGCGGCCACCAAGCAGTACAACGAGGACATGAAAGCCGCTATGCCGCAGACCATTTGGGTGAGCGGCTGCAACAGCTGGTACCTCGGCAAAGACGGGCTGCCCGAGCTTTTCCCCTGGACGCCCGAGGCTCACCACGAGCTGTTGCGCGAACCGGTGCTCGCCGACTTCGACGTGCGCACCGCCTGAGGTCTACGACGTCCCGGTCCGTCGCGCGTAGGCCTCGCGCTTCTCGGGTTGCACGTCGGTGGTGAAACCGCGGTCCGTGCCGAGCGCGCGGCCGAGCGCCTCTGCGACGGGTTGCGGCAACATGCGTTGCACCGCCGCCGCGGTCCCCATCGACCGGGGAACGATCACCCGCCGCTTCGGCTTGGCGATCGCGTCGGCGACCGCACGCGCGACGTCCTCGGGCTCGACGTTCTTGATGCCCCGCGCGCTTCCGATCCCGGCGATCATCTCGGTGTTGGTCAGCGCGGGCATGATCGTCGAAAAGTGCAGCCCGCGCCCGCGGTTCTCCACCCGCACGGAATCGGTGTAGCCCAGCACCGCGTGCTTCGTCGCGCAATAGGTGGCGATGCCGGCGACCGGCAGCACACTGCCCATCGACCCGACGTTGATGATGTGCCCGCGACCGTGGGGGAGCATGCGTTGCAGCCCCAGCTTGGTGCCGAGGATGACGCCGCCGATGTTGACGTCGAGCACCCGCCGGGTCGCCGCGTCGGTTTCGTCGACCGCCATGCCCACGGCGATGACGCCGGCGTTGTTCACCAGCACCGCCAACGGCCCCAGCCCGTGCTCGACGGCGTCGAGGAAATCGGTGAAGGAACCGCGATCCGTCACGTCCAGCTTGCGGTGCACCTCGAGCCCCAGCCGGCGGCCCGCCTCGGTGACGGCGGCTTCGTCGACGTCCCCGATGGCGACCCGGGCGCCCAGGCGGTGCAGCTCGGTGGCGATCGCGAGGCCGATTCCGCGCGCACCGCCGGTGACGGCCACGGTTGTTCCGGAGACGGTGTTCATCGGCACAGTCTCGCGCCGAACGTGCAGTCACGGCGAGAATCGGCGCAAATGCCGTGAGTGCACGCTCGAGATTGAATGCGTGCCCCGGCGGGCACACGAGTGCCCGTGGAGACGGTCGAGTACGCGCCGGGGCGGTTGGCCGATGTCTTCGGCGAGGCGGGTCAACCCACCGTCCTGCTCTGGCATGGCATGCAGACCGACGCCCGCGCCGCCGTCGGGCCCCTGGCGCGCCTGGTCGCGGACCGGGGCGCCGCCGTCGTGGCGCCGGATTGGAACTCGCACGCCGACGACGGCGGGCGCGCCGACCTGTTGGCGTCCCTCGAATTCACCCGCGAACGGGCCGACCGCCTGGTGCTCGTCGGGTGGTCCATGGGCGGGGCCGCCGCGGCGGGCGTCGCGCTGGACGCGGGCCACTACGGCGTCGACCTCGTGCACACCGTGTGCCTGGCCGGCGCGTTCATGATCCCCGACCCCTGCTCCGGCCGACCGCTGACCGACATGCTGGCCTGCGCGCGCGTCGGGTCGCCGTTCACGCTGCTGCACGGTGTGGCGGACGACGCCGTGCCCGTCAGCGCGAGCCGGGATTTCGCCGCCGACCTGAAGCGGGTCGGCTGGCCCGTCGAGCTGATCGAGCTGGCGGCCGACCATGGGTCGATCGCCGGCGCCGACTACGACGCCGCCGCCGACCGCTACGTGCCCGGGACGAGCGAAGAGGCGCGGCGGGTGGCCGCCGAGGTCGCCGCCCGCATCGCGGGCACCCTGCGGTACGAATGATGGGTGGCTGACCCGACCATCCTGCTGCTGTCCACGTCCGACACGGACCTGATCGGCGCCCGATCCAGCGGCAAGAACTATCGGTGGGCCAACCCGTCGCGGATCGCCGACGTGGAACTACCCGACCTGCTGGCCGACGCCGACATCGTGGTGGTCCGCATCCTCGGCGGCTACCGCGCCTGGCAGAGCGGCATCGACACGGTGCTCGCGGCCGGCATCCCGACCGTGCTCGTCAGCGGCGAGCAGGCCGCCGACGCCGAGCTGACGGGCCTGTCCACGACCGCGGCCGGCATCGCCGTCCAGGCGCACATCTACCTGGCGCACGGCGGCGTGGACAACCTGCGGCAACTGCACGCCTTCCTGTCGGACACCGTGCTGATGACGGGGTTCGGGTTCGCGCCGCCGGTCGCAACGCCGACGTGGGGCGAACTCGAGCGGCGCCATGCGCGTCCCGACGGTGACCCAACCATCGCGGTGCTCTACTACCGCGCGCAGCATCTGGCGGGCAACACCGCCTACATCGACGCGCTCTGCCGCGCGATCGAGGATCAGGGCGCGCGAGCGCTGCCCGTGTACTGCGCGTCGCTGCGCACCGCGGAACCCGAACTGCTGCAACGGCTCGGCGACGCCGACGCCATGGTCGTCACCGTGCTGGCCGCCGGCGGCCTCAAACCGGCGGACGCGGGGGCCGGCGGCTCCGATGACAGCTGGAACGTCGAACACCTCGCGGCCCTGGACGTCCCCATCCTGCAGGGGTTGTGCCTCACCAGCCCGCGCGCGCAATGGGCCGACAACGACGACGGCCTGAGCCCGCTCGACGTCGCCACCCAGGTGGCGGTGCCCGAGTTCGACGGCCGCATCATCACGGTTCCGTTCTCGTTCAAGGAGATCGACGACGACGGGCTGATCTCCTATGTGGCCGACCCCGAGCGCTGCGCGCGGGTCGCGGGCCTGGCGGTGCGGCACGCCCGGCTGCGGCGCGTCGCGCCGCCCGACAAGCGGGTGGCCCTGGTGTTCTCGGCGTATCCCACCAAGCACGCCCGCATCGGCAACGCCGTCGGGCTCGACACGCCCGCCAGCGCGGTCGCTCTGCTGCGGGCGATGCGAGAACACGGCTATCGCGTCGGAGACGTGCCCGGCGTCGAGGCGGGTGACGGCGACGCGCTGATCCATGCGCTGATCGAGCGGGGCGGCCAGGATCCCGACTGGCTCACCGAGGGGCAGCTCGCCGGAAACCCGATCCGCCTGTCCGCCAAGGATTATCGGGACTGGTTCGCGACTCTGCCGGAAGAACTGACCGACGCGGTCACGAAGCACTGGGGGCCGCCGCCGGGGGAGTTGTTCGTCGACCGGACCAGCGATCCCGAGGGCGAGATCGTCATCGCCGCAATGCAAGCCGACAACCTGATCCTCATGGTGCAGCCACCCCGCGGGTTCGGCGAGAACCCGGTTGCGATCTACCACGACCCGGACCTGCCGCCCAGCCACCACTACCTGGCGGCCTATCACTGGCTCGACTCGGGCTTCGGAGCGCACGCGGTGGTGCACCTGGGCAAGCACGGCAACCTGGAATGGCTGCCGGGCAAGACGCTGGGCATGTCGGCCGCCTGCGGGCCCGACGCCGCCCTGGGCGACCTGCCCTTGATCTACCCGTTCCTCGTCAACGACCCCGGCGAGGGCACGCAGGCCAAGAGGCGCGCGCACGCGGTGCTCGTCGACCACCTCATCCCCCCGATGGCGCGCGCGGAAACCTACGGCGACATCGCGCGGCTGGAGCAACTGCTCGACGAGCACGCCAATGTCGCGGCGCTGGATCCCGCCAAGTTGCCCGCGATCCGCCAGCAGATCTGGACGCTGATCCGCGCCGCCAAGATGGACCACGATCTGGGGCTCACCGAACGGCCGGAAGAGGACTCCTTCGACGACATGCTGCTGCACGTCGACGGCTGGCTGTGCGAAATCAAGGACGTCCAGATCCGCGACGGGCTGCACATCCTCGGCCAACGGCCCACGGACGAAGCCGAACTCGATCTCGTCCTGGCCATCCTGCGGGCCCGGCAGCTGTTCGGCGGCGAACACGTCCTGCCGGGCCTGCGCCAGGCGCTCGGGCTCGCCGAGGACGGCACCGACGAACGGTCCTCGGTGGACGCCGCCGAGGGCGCGGCCCGCGGACTCGTCGCAGCGCTGCAGGCCACCGGCTGGGATCCGCAAGCGGCCGAACGGATCACCGACAATCCCGAGGTGGCGCGCGTGTTGCGGTTCGCGGCCACCGAGGTGGTGCCGCGGCTCGCCGGCACCGCGGGTGAGATCGAGCAGGTGCTCAGGGCATTGGACGGCCACTTCGTCCCCGCCGGCCCCTCGGGGTCGCCGCTGCGGGGGCTGGTCAACGTGCTGCCCACCGGCCGCAACTTCTACTCCGTCGACCCGAAGGCCGTGCCGTCGCGGCTGGCCTGGGAAGCCGGTGTGGCGCTGGCGGATTCGCTGCTCACGCGCTACCGCGACGAGCACGGCCGCTGGCCGGAGTCGGTCGGCCTGTCGGTATGGGGCACGTCGGCGATGCGCACGTCCGGTGACGACATCGCCGAAGTGCTTGCGCTGCTGGGCGTTCGGCCGGTCTGGGACGACGCCTCGCGCCGGGTCGTCGGCCTCACGCCGATCTCGCTGTCCGAGTTGGGCCGCCCGCGCATCGACGTGACGGTGCGGATCTCGGGCTTCTTCCGGGACGCCTTCCCGCACGTCGTCACCATGCTCGACGACGCGGTGCGGCTGGTCGCCGGCCTCGACGAGCCCGCCGCCGACAACTACGTGCGCGCGCACGCCCAGGCCGACCTGGCCCAGCACGGTGACGAACGACGTTCCACCACAAGGATATTCGGGTCCAAGCCGGGCACCTATGGCGCCGGGCTGCTGCAGCTGATCGACAGCCGCAACTGGCGCGACGACGCCGACCTGGCGCAGGTGTACACCGCCTGGGGCGGTTTCGCCTACGGCCGCGACCTCGACGGCCGCGAGGCGGTCGACGACATGAACCGCCAATACCGGCGCATCGCCGTCGCCGCCAAGAACACCGACACCCGCGAGCACGACATCGCCGACTCCGACGACTACTTCCAGTACCACGGCGGCATGGTGGCCACCGTGCGGGCGCTGACCGGGCAGGCGCCGGCCGCCTACATCGGCGACAACACCCGGCCCGACGCGATCCGCACCCGCACGCTGTCCGAGGAGACGACGCGGGTGTTTCGCGCTCGCGTCGTCAACCCGCGGTGGATGGCGGCCATGCGCCGGCACGGCTACAAGGGCGCGTTCGAGATGGCCGCGACGGTCGACTACCTGTTCGGCTACGACGCGACCGCTCAGGTGATGGCCGACTGGATGTACGAGCAGCTCACCGAGAGCTACGTGCTCGACCCCGAGAACCGCAAGTTCATGGCCGAGTCCAACCCGTGGGCGCTGCACGGCATGGCCGAACGGCTGCTGGAGGCGGCCGGCCGCGGCATGTGGGCGCAGCCCAAGCCCGAGACCCTCGACGGCCTGCGCCAGGCGCTGCTGGAAACCGAGGGCGACCTGGAGGGCTGAGTTCCTTCCCGCGAACAGACGCAAAAGCACGCGACACGCCGGGGATTCGCGTGCCTTTGCGTCTGCTCGCGCGGCAGGCCGGCTGCCAGTAAGTTGACTCCCGTGACCACCCCGACCTTCGCCGACCTGGCCAAGTCGCAATACCTTTTGCTGACCACCTTCACCAAGGACGGCCGGCCCAAGCCGACCCCGATCTGGGCGGCGGGCGACGGTGACCGGCTCCTGGTCATCACCGGTGCAGAGTCGTGGAAGGTCAAGCGAATTCGCAACACGCCCCGGGTGACGCTGGCGACCTGCACCATGCGCGGGCAGTCGACCAGCGAGGCCGTCGAGGCCACCGCGACCGTCCTCGACAAGTCGCAGACGCCCGCCGTGTACGACGCGATCGGCAGGCGGTACGGCATCGTCGGCAAGGTCTTCAACTTCGTCAGCAAGCTGCGCGGCGGTGCGAACAACAACATCGGGCTCGAGCTGAGGCTGAACGCCGGCTGACCCATGGGCACGGTCTTGATCCCGATCCCGGACCGTGACTTCGACCCGACCGAGGTCGCGGTCAGCTGGCGGGTGCTGACCCGCGACGATCACCGCGTGGTCTTCGCAACCGAAAGCGGCCGGCCCGGGGCGGCGGACGACATCATGCTGACCGGCCGCGGCCTGGACATCTGGTCGAAGCTGCCCGGCGGGCTCCCGATCGTCGGGCTGGCGCTGCGCGCGAACAAGGCGGGCCGCAGCGCCTACCGAGAGATGTTGGCGTCAAACGAGTTTCGGCAGCCGATCGCCTGGCGGGACGCCACGCTCGACGGCATCGATGCCCTGGTTTTGCCCGGCGGCCACCGCGCCCGCGGCATGCGCAGCTACATCGACAGCGAGATATTGCACCGGCTCGTCGTGGACGCCTTCGCCCGCGGGCTGATCGTCGCGGCCATCTGCCACGGCGTGCTGCTCGCCGCGCGCAGCATCGACCCGCGCACCGGCCGATCGGTGCTCTACGGCCGCAGGACCACGGCGCTGACGTGGGCGATGGAGGGCCTGGCGTGGCGGCTCACCCGGGTCACCCGGTACTGGGACCGCGACTACTACCGGACTTACACCGAAGAGGCGGGCCAGCCCGACGGATACATGTCGGTGCAGGCGGAAGTCACTCGCGCGCTGCGGGATCCGGCGGATTTCCGCGACGTGGACCACGGCACACCGCACCGGTGGCTCAGGTCCTCGGGAATGGTCCGCGACACGGCGACCGACGACCGTGCGGCGTTCGTCGTCGACGACGGCGACTACGTATCGGCGCGCTGGCCCGGCGACACGCACACCTTCGCGGCGGTCGTGTCACGGAAGCTGAAGTGACGGGCCGCTACGGCGTTGTGCCCGCCAGATGCTCGCCGAAGAACGCGAAGACGCGGCGCCACGCGTCCTCGGTGGCGGCCTCGTCGTAGCCGAAACCCGCGACGCGAAGCAGGGGCTGGGCGGGCAGGTCGTTGGCGAAGCTGTGCCCGACGTCGGGGTAGACCTTCACGTCGGCGGTGATGTTCTTGCGATCGATGGTCGCCCGCAGCTTCTCGGGCGCTCCCCGGCCGAGCGGGTCGCGCGCGCCGAAGCTGGCCACGATCGGGCACGCCCCGTCGAGCGCTTTGTCGAGATGGCGCGGCAGGGGAGCGCCATAGAAGGGCGCGGAAGCACCGAAACCCTTCGGCGACATCAGCAGCGCGAAGTGGCCCCCCATGCAGAAACCGGCGATGGCGACCCGGCCGGTGCATTCGGGCAGCGCCTTCAGGTAATCGCGGGCGGCCTCAATGTCGGAGAAAGCCCGGCCACGCTGCATCTGCTGTTCCTTCATGACCCGGGTGATGCAGCGCATGCGCCCGCCGCGTGCGTACATGTTCGGGGTGATCGCCACGTAGCCGGCGCGCGCGATGCGCTCGTTGTGCGCCTGCTTGTCGCGCCCGTAGCCGAACGCGTCGTGCACCACCACCACTCCCGGCCACGGGCCCTGCCCCTCCGGCACGTCGAGGAGCGCGTCGATCGGTCCGTCCGGGGTGTCGAGCTCAATCGTTGTCATACCGTCATCTAATCGCAGCCGCCGCAGGTGCCGACAGGGGAACTTCGGTGCGGTCCGGGGACGTTGGCGTCACATGATGTGGCGGCTGTTTCTCGTCTACGCCGTCGTCGAGCTGGCGGCGGTGATCGCGCTGGTGTCGACGGTCGGCTGGGGCTGGACCCTGCTGGTGCTGTTGGCCACCTCGCTGCTTGGCTGGGGCGTCCTGGCCCCGATGGCCGGTTCGCACCTCGTGCACCGGATCGGGCAACTGCGTTCCGGCCTGAACGAGCGGCGCGCGCTGGTGAGCGACGGCGCGATGGTGACGCTGGCCATGGGGCTCGTGATGGTTCCGGGACTGGTGACCACCGTGTTAGGGCTGTTGCTGCTGTGGCCGCCCCTTCGGGTGATCGCGGCTCCGGTTGCCGCGCGGGGCCTGCGCCGGCGGATTCCGCTGCTCGGGTACGCGACGGCTTACCGGGCGCCGCGCGTTCGCGCCTACCAGGGCGGCGGCGACTACATCGACGGAGAGGTCATCGACGTTCACGACGTCGACGCGCCGGCCCTGCCGAACGGCCGCGCCGGCGGCGTCTGATCCCCCGTAGCTTGGGCCTGTGACCGATCGCCCCGCCACGACCCTGCTCGTCAACGGGAGGGTGCACAGCCCTACGCACCCCGACGCGACCGCAATGGCGGTCCGCGGCGGCGTGGTCGTGTGGCTGGGCGCCGACGACGTCGGCCGCGGCCAGTTCCCGGACGCCGACGTCGAGGACCTGGACGGCGACTTCGTGGCCCCGGGCTTCGTGGACAGCCACGTTCACCTGAGCGCGACCGGCCTGACGATTATCGGGCTGGATCTGCGCCCGGCGGCGTCCCGCGCGGACTGCCTGCGGATGGTCGCCGACTACGCGGCGGCCCATCCCGGCCTCCCGGTGTGGGGGCACGGCTGGGACGAATCGTCGTGGCCGGAGGGCGCCGCGCCCGGGACCACCGACCTGGACGCCGTGCTCGGTGACCGTCCCGCCTACCTGACCCGCGTCGACGTCCACTCCGCGCTGGCCTCGACGGCCCTGCGGCGGCTGGTGCCCGACCTGCCTTCGGCCGCCGGTTTCGACCCCGAGCGGCCGCTGGCGGGCGACGCGCACCACCTGGTCCGGGCCGTCGCACGGGACCTGCTGACCCCCGCGCAGTTGGCCGACGCCCGCGCCGCGGCGCTGCGGGCGGCGGCCGCTTGCGGGATCGTCGCGGTGCACGAGTGCGCCGGGCCCCAGATCGGCGGGCTTGACGACTGGCGCCGGCTCTGTGCCATTGATCAAGATGCCACCGATGAGGGCGTGGAGGTCATCGGCTATTGGGGCGAGGCGGTGAGCAGCGCGGCGCAGGCCCGGGCGCTCATCGCCGAGACGGGCGCCCGCGGGCTGGCCGGGGACCTGTTCGTCGACGGCGCGCTGGGTTCCCGGACCGCGTGGCTGCACGAGCCGTACGCCGACGCGCCGGACCGCGTCGGCGCCTGCTACCTGGACCCCGATGCCGTCGAGGCGCACGTGCGGGCGTGCACCGAGGCGCAGGTGACGGCGGGGTTCCACGTCATCGGCGACGCGGCGGTCGCGGCGGCGGTGGACGCCTTCGAACGCGTCGTCGCCGACGCCGGGGTGCCGGCCGTGGCGCGCTGCGGACACCGCCTCGAGCACGCCGAGATGGTCACCCCCGGGCAGGCCGCCAAGCTGGGCGCCTGGGGCGTCATCGCGAGCGTGCAGCCCAACTTCGACGCGCTGTGGGGTGGCGCCGAGGGCATGTACGCGCGGCGGCTCGGCGCCGAGCGAGGCAGCCGGCTCAACCCGCTGGCGCTGTTAGCATCCCAAGGCGTGCCCCTCGCGCTAGGCTCCGACACCCCCGTGACCGGCCTCGAGCCGTGGGCGAGCGTGCGAGCGGCCGTGCACCACCGCACTCCCGGCAGCGGCATCTCGCCGCGGGCCGCCTTCGCGGCCGCGACGCGCGGCGGCTGGCGCGCCGCCGGTATCCGCGACGAGACGGCCGGCACCCTGGTGCCCGGAGCGGTCGCCTCCTACGCCGTCTGGGACGTCGGCGAGCTGGAGGTCAGCGCTCCCCCCGACGGGGTCCAGCGATGGTCCACCGATCCGCGCTCCCGGGTGCCGGCGCTGCCGCGGCTGGGCCCGACCGACCCCCTGCCGCGCTGCCTGCGCACGGTGCACCGGGGCGCGGTGATCCATGGCTAGGGGGTGGCTCCCGCGGAGGACCGGCCCCGCCGATGCCGATCCGGGGGACGAGGGCGTCGCAGCCCCGCCGGACACCGACCCGATCAGCGACGAAGCCGAGTCCGACCGCGACGAGGAGCCCACCGAGGTCGCCCCCCCGCCGGAGCAGCCGGCGCCGCGCCGGGTCGCGGCGAGGCTGGGCGCGGGCGCGGCCGCCCGGCTGCCCGCCGTCAGGGCCTGGCTGCTGCCCCGCCTGACGCGGTTGGCGGCGGCCGTGGCGGGCGGACTGCTGCTGTGCGCGAGTTTTCCCCCGCTGAACTGGTGGTGGGCGGCCGTCGTCGCCGCCGCGCTGTTCGGGTGGGTGCTCACGAACCGCGCGACGACGCTGGCGGGCGGCTTCGGCTACGGATTGGTGTTCGGCCTGGCGTTGTATGTGCCGCTGCTGCCGTGGATCAGCGGCCTCGTCGGCTCCGTGCCGTGGCTGGCGTTGTCGACGACGTGCGCGCTGTTCCCGGCGCTGTTCGGCCTGCTCGCCGTCGTGGCGCGGGGGCTGCCGGGCTGGCCGGTCTGGTTCGCGGTGCTGTGGGGCGCCCAGGAGTGGCTGAAGTCGGCCGTCCCGTTCGGTGGCTTCCCCTGGGGCTCGGTGGCGTTCGGTCAGGCGCAGGGCCCGCTGCTGCCGTTGGTGCAACTCGGCGGCGTCGCGCTGCTGTCCACCGCGACCATGCTGGTGGGCTTCAGCGTGACCGCGCTCGGCCGCGAGGTCGCGGCGTGGCTGCGCCACGGCCGCGCCCACGACGCGACGCATCCCGGGCAGGCGCCCGCGGTGCTGCTGCCCGCCGTGTGCATCTGCCTCGTCCTGCTCGCCGCGATCACCGTCTGGCCGCAGGTCCGGCACTCCGGGGCGGGCTCCGGCGGCGACCCCTCGGTCACGATCGCCGCCGTGCAGGGCAATGTCCCGCGCCTCGGCCTCGACTTCAACGCGCAGCGCAGGGCGGTACTCGACAACCACGTCCGCGAGACGCTGCGCCTGGCCGAGGACGTCCGCTCGGGCGTCGCCCCACAACCCCAGTTCGTCATCTGGCCCGAGGACTCGTCCGACATCGACCCCTTCGCCAACCCCGACGCCGCGCAGGAGATTGCGCAAGCCGCCGCCGCGGTCGGCGCGCCGATCCTCATCGGGACCGTGCTCGACGTGCCCGGGCGCCCGGCGCAGAACCCCGAGTACACCAACACCGTCATCGTGTGGAACCCGGGCACCGGTCCCGCCGACCGGCACGACAAGGAGATCGTGCAACCGTTCGGCGAGTACCTACCGATGCCCTGGCTGTTCAAGCACCTCTCCGGCTATGCCGACCGGGCCGGACACATGGTTCCCGGGACCGGCAGCGGGGTGGTGCACATCGCCGGGGTTCCGGTCGGGGTGTCCACCTGCTGGGAGGTGATCTTCGACCGCGCCCCCCGCAAGGCCGTGCTCAACGGCGCCCAGCTGCTGGCCGTGCCGAGCAACAACGCCACCTTCAACCAGACGATGAGCGAACAGCAGCTCGCCTTCGCCAAGGTGCGGGCCGTCGAGCACGACCGGTACGTCGTCGTCGCCGGCACGACGGGGATCAGCGCGGTGATCGCCCCGGACGGCGCCGAGCTGGTGCGCACCGACTTCTTCCAGCCGGCCTACCTGGACATCCAGGTGCGGCTCAAGACGAAGCTGACGCCGGCGACGCGCTGGGCGCCCATCGTGCAGTGGGTTCTGGTCGCGGCGGCCGGGGCGGTCATTCTGGCCGGGATACGGCAGAATGAATGGTTCCCGCGTCCGCTCCGTCTCAGGTCCGGGCCTTCCGGACCCGGGCCGAAGGGCGGAGCCGATCCGCCCGCCGGCGAGGACGCCGACGAGGCTTCGCACGAGATTGCGCCCGACGGGGGCGGCGACGCACGTCCACCGGACGACGACGCGGAGACGACGCACGAGGCACCGGCCGGCGAGGGCGGCCACACAGAATCCGGGCGAGACAGAGGAGCTACATGACCACCGGAAAGCCGGCACCCAGGGTCCCCGGCGACCTTCCGAGCCAGCGCGTACTGGTGATCATCCCGACATACAACGAGCGGGAGAACCTGCCGGTCATCCACCGACGGCTCAAGGACGCCTGCCCGGACGTGCACCTGCTCATCGTCGACGACAGCAGCCCGGACGGCACCGGACAGCTCGCCGACGAGCTGGCCGCGGCCGACGCCGGTCGCACGCACGTCATGCACCGCACCGCCAAGGACGGCCTGGGAGCGGCGTATCTCGCCGGTTTCGCGTGGGGTTTGAGCCGCGACTACGCGGTGCTCGTCGAGATGGACGCCGACGGCAGCCATGCCCCCGAACAGCTGCACCGCCTGCTCGACGCCGTCGATGCGGGAGCCGATCTGGCCATCGGCTCGCGCTACGTCGACGGGGGTTCGGTCCGCAACTGGCCGTGGCGACGCTGGGCGCTGTCCTGGACGGCCAACACCTACGCGCGCATGGCGCTGGGCATCGGCGTCCACGACATCACCGCCGGCTACCGCGCCTACCGGCGCGAGGTCCTCGAGACGATCGGCCTCGACGCCGTCGACTCGAAGGGGTACTGCTTCCAGATCGACCTGACCTGGCGCACCGTCTGCAACGGGTTCACCATCGTCGAGGTGCCGATCACGTTCACCGAGCGCGAGCTGGGCGTCTCCAAGATGAGCGGATCGAACATCCGTGAGGCGCTCGGCAAGGTCACCCGGTGGGGCGTCGAGGGGCGGCTCAATCGCGGTAAGGACGCCCGCGCCCACGACCACGCGTGACGCGTCGCCCCTGAAACGCGGGGCGCGGTCAGCCGCGACGGCGTGAGCGGATGATCTCCAGGCGCTCCTTGAGCAGCTCTTCGAGCTCCTCGACCGAGCGGCGCTCCAGCAGCATGTCCCAGTGCGTGCGCGGCGGCTTCACCTTCTTCGGCTCCGGCAGGTCGCCCTCGATCAGGGTGCCTTCCATGCCGTTGCGGCACAGCCAGGTGCCGGGGATCTCGGCGTCGTCGGCGAAGGGGACCTCGAACTCCTCGCCGTTCTCGGTGCGGTACCGCGCGATCTGGCGCGGCGCGAGGTCGTGGTTGCGGTCGGTCTCGTAGCTCACGGCTCCAAGGCGACTGCCTCTCAAGACGCGATCAGCCATGGCGTGCTACTCCTCTGGTCCCTCGAGCCTTCGCGGCTCCGAAATGAGTCAATCTCCGTGTAAGCAAACGTCAAGACGCCCCAGGTAGTTCCCGGGCGACTTTCCAGGATGCGCGACGCGACCCTCAATGATACCGGTGATCGCCAAGCAGGCCCGCTAAAGTCGGCGGCGTGAACCGCCGCGCCCACCCCCAGCCGTGTCGCTGGTGCGGCCGCGACGTGGCCGACGCCGGGCTGGGCCGGCGCCGCCAGTACTGCCGGCAGTCCTGCCGCCAGCGGGCATACGAACAGCGGGCCTCGCTCAGCCAGGGCGCGCACCGGGCGGGCTCGACCGCCGTGCCCGACGACGCGGTGGTGCTGTCGGCCGACGACGCCGCCGACCTTGCCGACCGCATCTACCAGGTCCGATGCGCCGCCGAGGACGTCGCAACCGCGCTGGACGAGGGCGCCCCGCCGGCCGAACTGCGCGAACTCTGCGACGTGCTGATGAACGCCGCCCGGGCCGCCGACGGCTGGCGCCGGGCCGGTGTGTGACGCGGCGTCGCCGCCTCGGACCGCGCCTCAGGCACGCCGGGTACAGTCGCGCCATGGACCGGGGAGCCCGCACGCGTACGGGAAACCCGTGTGTAGCGGGCGCGTCGGGAGCGCAGCGCCACATCTTCGCGGGCACGGCGTTCCTCCCCTCGACGCCGGTCCTCGGCTAGCGGACGGGTCGTACGTTGTGAAATCGTGCCGTGTTTGGACATACTCACCAGCGAACTTGTGTCGGAAAGCAGCACGACGCTCGTTGACCAGGCGACGACACCGTTTCGTGCAGCGCATTCCGTGATTCGGCAGGGCGCCGCCGTGGTTGCACCCCGGCGGTAGCGGACGGCCAACGTTAGGCAAGGGTTAGGCGAGGGAATGGTTGATCAACTCCAGCATGCGACCGAAGCGCTGCGAAAGGCGCTGGTCCAGGTGGAACGCCTGAAGCGCACCAATCGCGCGCTGCTGGAGCGGGCCAGCGAGCCGATCGCCATCGTCGGTATGTCCTGCCGCTTCCCGGGCGGGATCGACTCTCCGGAAGGCCTGTGGGAGATGGTCGCCGACGGGCGCGACGTGATCTCGGACTTTCCCACGGACCGCGGCTGGGACCTCGCCGGCCTCTTCGACCCCGACCCCGACGCGCGGCACAAGTGCTACGTCAACACCGGCGGCTTCGTCGACGGGGTGGCCGACTTCGACCCGGCCTTCTTCGGCATCGCGCCCACCGAGGCGCTGGCGATGGACCCGCAGCACCGCATGCTGCTCGAGCTGTCATGGGAGGCGTTGGAGCGGGCGGGAATTGACCCGACCGGGCTGCGCGGCAGCGCGACCGGCGTATTCGCGGGCCTCATCGTCCAGGGCTACGGCATGCTGGCCGAGGAGATCGAGGGCTACCGGCTCACCGGCATGACGTCCAGCGTGGCGTCGGGCCGGGTGTCGTACGTGCTGGGACTCGAGGGCCCGGCGGTGTCGGTGGACACCGCGTGTTCGTCGTCGTTGGTGGCGTTGCACATGGCGGTGCAGTCGCTGCGGTCCGGGGAGTGCGACCTGGCGCTGGCCGGGGGCGCGACCGTCAACGCCACCCCAACGGTTTTCGTGGAATTCAGCCGCCACCGTGGCCTGGCGCCGGACGGCCGCTGCAAGGCGTACGCGGGGGCGGCCGACGGCGTCGGCTGGTCCGAGGGCGGCGCGATGCTCGTGGTGGAGCGGCTCTCGGATGCGCGGCGGCTGGGGCACCCGGTGCTGGCGGTGGTGCGCGGCTCGGCGGTGAACCAGGATGGGGCGTCGAACGGGTTGACCGCGCCGAACGGTCCGTCGCAGCAGCGGGTGGTGCGGGCCGCGTTGGACAATGCGGGGCTTTCGCCGGCCGAGGTGGACGTGGTCGAGGGCCACGGGACCGGCACGACGCTGGGCGACCCGATCGAGGCGCAGGCGTTGCTGGCCACCTACGGACAGGACCGGGCCGAGCCGCTCTGGTTGGGTTCCGTCAAGTCGAACATGGGTCACACGCAGGCCGCGGCGGGTGTCGCGGGCGTGATCAAGATGGTGCAGGCGATGCGCCACGACACGTTGCCGGCGACCCTGCATGTCGACCAGCCCAGCCCTCATGTGGACTGGTCGGCGGGATCGGTGTCGCCGCTCACCGAGCCGCGGGCCTGGAAGGCCGACGGTCATGTGCGCCGGGCCGGCGTGTCGTCGTTCGGGATCAGCGGAACCAACGCGCACGTGATCGTCGAGGACGCGCCGGAATCGCCGCCGCGCGAGCCACATTCGGCGCCGCCGGTGGTGCCGTGGGTGGTGTCGGCGAAGTCGGCGTCGGCGTTGGGGTCTCAGGCCGCGCGGCTGGCCGCGCACCTGCGTGCCCATGACGAGTTGACGGCCGCCGATGTGGGCTGGACGCTGGCCGGCCGGTCGGCCTTCGAGCACCGGGCCGTGGTGGTCGCCGGCGACCGTGATCGGTTGCTGGCCGGGCTGGACGAGTTGGCGTCGGGCGAGCCCGTGTCCGTCGTTCAGGGCGTCGCCGCGCCCGCCGGCAAGACCGTCTTCGTCTTCCCCGGCCAGGGCTCGCAATGGCTCGGCATGGGTGTCGAATTGCTCGAATCCGTACCGGCATTCGCACAACAGATCGGCGCGTGTGAAGAGGCGTTCGCCGAATTCGTGGACTGGTCGCTCACCGACGTGCTGCGCGGTGCGCCCGGCGCCCCGGGCCTCGACCGCGTCGACGTGGTCCAGCCGGTGTTGTTTGCCGTGATGGTGTCGCTGGCCGAACTGTGGAAGTCGGTGGGAGTCCGTCCCGACGCCGTGATCGGGCACTCGCAGGGTGAGATCGCGGCGGCGTATGTCGCCGGCGCGCTGTCGTTGCGCGACGCGGCGAAGGTGGTCACCCTGCGCAGTGCGTTGCTGCGGTCGCTGGCCGGTCCCGGGGGCATGCTGTCGATCGCGTGCAGCACGGAGCGGGCCCGGGAACTGTTGGCGCCCTACGGCAACCGGGTCAGCATCGCCGCGGTCAACGGTCCGTCCGCCGTCGTGGTGTCGGGCGAGGTCGACGCCCTCGACGAACTCGTCGGCTTCTGCGCCGACCTGGACCTGCGGACGCGGCGGATCGACGTCGACTACGCCTCGCACTCGGTCGAGGTCGAAGCCATCCGCGGCGAGCTCACCGACGTCCTCGACGGCATCGAGCCGCGCTCCACCCGCACCGCCTTCTTCTCCACGGTCACCGGAAACCGCCTGGACACAAGCGGATTGGACGCCGAATACTGGTACCGCAACATCCGGCAGACCGTGCAGTTCGACCAGGCCGTGCGCACCGCATGCGAGCACGGTTACCGCACCTTCGTCGAGTCCAGCCCGCACCCGGCGCTGATCGCGGGGATCGAGGCGACCGCCGGCGATTGCGCGGCCCACGACCCCGCGGCCATCGTCGTTCCCACGCTGGGCCGCAACGACGGCGGGCTCGAGAGGTTTCTGACGTCGGCCGCCGAGGCGTATGTCGCCGGTGTGAGCGTGGATTGGCGCGGCGTGCTGGAGGGCGGCGCCTTCGTGGAGTTGCCGACGTACGCGTTCGACCGCAGACGGTTCTGGCTGTCCGGCGAGGGCGTCGCGGCCGACGCCGCGGGCCTGGGGCTGGGGATCAGCGAGCACCCGCTGCTGAACGCGGTCGTGGAGTTGCCCGCATCGGGCGGGGTGGTGCTGACGGGCCGGTTGTCGACCCGCCTGCAGGGGTGGCTGGCCGACCATGCCGTCTCCGGTGCGGTGGTCTTTCCGGGCACCGGGTTCGTCGAACTGGCCATCCGCGCCGGCGACGAGGTCGGCTGCTCGACGGTCGACGAACTGACCTTGCAAGCGCCGCTGATGCTGACGGCCGCCGATTCGGTTGCCGTGCAAGTGGTTGTCGGTGCGAGCGAAGAATCGGGCTCGCGCTCCGTCTCCGTGTTCTCCCGCGCCGACGCAGGGTGGGTGTGTCACGCCGAGGGAATCCTGAGTACCGGCTCGGTCGAGCCGGCCGCCGACCTGTCGGCCTGGCCGCCCACGGGTGCGGTCGCGGTCGACGCGGCCGACGGCTACGAGCGGTTGGCCGCGCGCGGCTATGGCTACGGCCCGGCTTTCCGGGGACTGACCTCGGTGTGGGCGCGCGGTGACGAGGTGTTCGCCGAGGTGCGCCTGCCCGAGTCGGCCGGCGGGGTCGGCGGGTTCGGCATCCACCCGGCCCTGCTCGACGCGGCGATGCACGCCATGATCGTGGCGAACGGAACGTCAACCGACGCAACCGAAGTCGTGTTGCCGTTCGCGTGGCAGGGGGTGTCGTTGCATGCCGCGGGGGCGACGGCCGTGCGTGCGCGTATCGCGCCCGCGGGCGGCTCTTCGAGGGCGGTGTCGATCGAACTGGCCGACGGGCTGGGCCTGCCCGTGCTGTCGGTGGCCGCGATGGTCGCCCGCCCGGTGAGCGAGCAGCAGCTGCGCGCCGCCGTGTCGGGCGCGGGCGCGGACCGGCTGTTCGAGGTGGTTTGGTCCAAGGCGACACCCACACCAAAGCCTGCGGGCCCGCCTCCCTCGTACCGCCTGCTCGAATCCCATGACACCGGACAGGATCCCGTCACTGAGACGTACCAGCGCACGCACGAGGCGCTGGCCGCCGTGCAGTCGTGGCTCACCGCGGATGACCCGTCGGTGTTGATCGTGGCCACCCGGGGCGCGATGGCGTTGGCGGGAGAGGACGTCACCGATCTGGCGGGCGCGGCGGTGTGGGGTCTGGTGAGATCGGCGCAGACCGAGCATCCGGGCCGCATCGTCCTGCTGGATTCCGATGCGCCGTTTGACGATTCAGCGGTGGCGGCCGTGCTCGCCACCGGCGAGCCGCAGGTCCTGCTGCGCGGCGGGGAGATCCATACCGCCCGGGTGCGCGGCAGCCGCGCGGTCGACGGCATCATGTCGCCTCCCGCGGAGGGGCCTTGGCGGCTCGGCATCAGCAGCGCCGGAACCTTCGAAAACCTGCAATTGGAGCCGGTTCCCAACGCCGGCGCGCCGCTGGAGCCGGGCCAGGTTCGGGTGGAGCTCCGCGCGATCGCCGCCAACTTCCGCGACGTGATGATCACCCTGGGCATGTTCACCCACGACGCCCTGCTCGGCGGCGAAGGCGCCGGCGTGGTGGTGGAGGTCGGGCCCGGTGTCACCGAATTCGCGGTTGGTGATTCGGTTTACGGATTCTTCCCCGACGGCAGCGGCACCCTGGTCGCCGGCGACGTGCGGCTCCTGGTTCCGATGCCCGCCGGCTGGTCCTATCCCGAAGCGGCGGCCATCTCGGCCGTCTTCACCACGGCGTACATGGCGTTCGTCCACCTGGCCGAAGTCAGGCCCGGCCAGCGGGTGCTGATCCACGCCGCCGCCGGCGGGGTCGGGATGGCGGCGGTCCAGTTGGCGAGGCACCTGGGCCTCGAGGTGTTCGGCACCGCCAGCCGCGGCAAGTGGGACACCCTGCGGGCCATGGGGTTGGACGACGACCACATCGCGGACTCGCGCAGCCTGGACTTCGAGGACAAGTTCCGGGCGGTCACCGGGGGCGGTGGCTTTGACGTCGTGCTCGACTCGCTGGCGGGAGATTTCGTCGACGCCTCACTGCGGCTGGTGGCCCCCGGCGGCATCTTCCTGGAGATGGGCAAGACCGACATCCGCGACCCCGGCGCGGTCGCCAGGGAGCACCCGGGTGTGCGCTACCGCGCCTTCGACCTGTTCGAACCGGGCCGTCCCCGCATGCATCAGTGGATGCTCGACCTGGCCGGGCTGTTCGACGCCGGGGTGCTGAACCCGTTGCCGGTGACCACGTTCGACATCCGCCGCGCGCGCAGCGCGCTGCGCTACCTGAGCCAGGCCCGCCACATCGGGAAGGTCGTCATGACCCTTCCCTCAGCGCTGGCGTCCGGGACGGTGCTGATCACCGGCGGGACCGGCATGGCGGGGGCCACGCTGGCCCGCCACCTGGTGGCCCACCACGGCGTCCGGGACCTGGTGCTGCTGAGCCGCCGCGGTCCGCACGCGGCGGGGGCCGACGAGCTGGTCGCGGAGCTGGAGGCGTCCGGCGCGCGGGTGCGAGCGGTCGCGTGCGACGCGGCCGACCGCGCGGCGCTGGCGGCGGTGCTGTCCGGCATCGCCGAGCGGGGCGCCCTGTCCGCCGTCGTCCACGCGGCCGGCGTGCTCGACGACGCCGTTGTCACCTCGCTCACGCCCGAGCGCGTCGATCAGGCGTTGCGCGCCAAGGTGGACGTGGCATGGAACCTGCACGAGCTGACCCGCGACCTCAAACTGTCCGCGTTCGTGATGTTCTCGTCGATGGCCGGACTCGTCGGCTCGGCGGGCCAGGGCAACTACGGCGCGGCCAACACCTTCCTCGACGCGCTGGCCGCGCACCGTCGGGCGCACGGGTTGCCGGCGGTCTCGCTGGCATGGGGGCTGTGGGACCAGGCCAGCGCCATGACCGGCGGCCTGGACGCCGCCGACCTCGCGCGGCTGGGCCGCGACGGAATCCTGGCGCTGTCGTCGGCCGAGGCGATGGAATTGTTCGACACCGCGCTGATCGTCGACGAACCGGTGATCGCACCGGCCCGCATCGACCTCGGCGCGCTGCGCGCCCACGCCGCGGCGATACCGCCGATGTTCGCCGACCTGGTCACCGCGCCGGCCAGGCGCCGCGTCGACGACTCGCTGGCCGCGGCGAAGTCGAAGTCGGCGCTCGCGCACCGCCTGCACGGGCTGCCCGAGGCGGAGCAGCATGCCGTGCTCCTCGATCTGGTCCGCTCGCACATCGCCACCGTGTTGGGCAACAGCAATGTCGAGACGATCGACCCCGACAAGGCGTTCCAGGAGTTGGGATTCGACTCGCTGACCGCGGTCGAGATGCGCAACCGGCTGAAAACCGCTACCGGCCTTGCGCTTTCGCCCACGCTGATCTTCGACTACCCCACAGCCAACGCCCTCGCCGGCTACATGCGCACGGAACTTGCCGGGGTGCCGCAGGAGATCAAGCAGGCCCCGGTCGTGCGGTCCACGCAGGACGATCCGATCGTGATCGTCGGCATGTCGTGCCGCTACCCGGGCGGGGTGGCGTGCCCGGACGACCTGTGGGACATGCTGACCGCCGGTCGCGATGTCCTGTCCGACTTCCCCACCGATCGGGGTTGGGACCTGGCCGGGCTGTACAACCCGGACCCCGATGTGGCGGGCACGTGCTACACGCGCACCGGCGGATTCGTGGACGGCGTCGCCGACTTCGACCCCGCCTTCTTCGGCATCGCGCCCAGCGAGGCGCTGTCCATGGACCCGCAGCAGCGCATGTTCCTCGAGCTGTCGTGGGAAGCCTTGGAGCGGGCCGGAATCGAACCGGGCGCGTTGCGGGGCAGCGCCACCGGCGTGTTCGCCGGCGTCTACACGCAGGGCTACGGCATGGGCGCCGCGCCGGCCGCGGAGGGCTTCCGCCTCACCGGGCAGTCGTCGAGCGTCGCGTCGGGCCGGGTGTCGTATGCGCTGGGGCTGGAGGGCCCGGCGGTGTCGGTGGACACCGCGTGCTCGTCGTCGTTGGTGGCGCTGCACATGGCGGTGCAATCGCTGCGGTCGGGGGAGTGCGACCTCGCGCTGGCCGGCGGCGTCACGGTCAATGCCACGCCCGACATCTTCGTGGAGTTCAGCCGCATGCGCGGTCTGTCCGCCGACGGCCGGTGCAAGGCGTTCGCCGGCGCGGCCGACGGCACGGGATTCTCCGAGGGCGGCGGCATGCTGGTGGTGGAGCGGTTGTCGGACGCGCAGCGGCTGGGCCACCCCGTGTTGGCGGTGGTGCGCGGTTCGGCGGTGAATCAGGATGGGGCGTCGAACGGGTTGACCGCGCCGAACGGCCCGTCGCAGCAGCGGGTGGTGCGCGCCGCCCTGGCCAGCGCGGGGCTCTCGCCGGCCGAGGTGGACGCGGTCGAGGGCCACGGCACCGGGACGATGCTGGGCGATCCTATTGAGGCGCAGGCACTTCTGGCTACCTACGGTCAGGGCCGGGCCGAGCCGCTGTGGTTGGGCTCGATCAAGTCGAACATGGGTCACACGCAGGCCGCGGCCGGGGTGGCCGGGGTGATCAAGATGGTGCTCGCGATGCGCCACGGGCTGTTGCCCGCGACCCTGCACGTCGACGAGCCCAGCCCGCACGTGGATTGGTCGGCGGGGGCGGTGTCGCTGCTCACCGAGCCGCGGGCATGGCCCGGCGACCGGCCCCGAAGGGCCGGAGTGTCGTCCTTCGGCATCAGCGGCACCAACGCGCACGTGATCATCGAAGCCGCGCCGGTCGAGGCGCCGGCCGCCGGTGACCGTCCCACGCCGCCGGTGGTGCCGTGGGTGGTGTCGGCGAAGTCGTTGCCGGCGTTGAGCGCTCATGCCGCTCGGTTGGCCGGGCACCTCCGCCGGCACGACGAGCTCGACATCGCCGACGTCGCGTGGTCGCTGGCGGGCCGGTCGAACTTCGAGCATCGGGCGGTGGTGGTCGGCGGTGACCGCGAACGGTTGCTGACCGGCCTCGACGAGGTGGCCGTCGGCGAGCCGGTCTCCGTCGTCGCGGGCACGGCCGCGCCCGGGGGCAAGACCGTGTTCGTCTTCCCCGGCCAGGGATCTCAAACCCTGGGCATGGGATCGCAGCTGCACGCCGCATACCCGGTGTTCGCCGAGGCCTTCGACACGGTCGTGGGGGAGCTGGACCAACACCTGTTGCGGCCGCTGCGCGACGTCATGTGGGGCGACGACGAAAGCCTCTTGCACACAACCGAATTCGCGCAGCCCGCGTTGTTCGCGGTCGAGGTCGCGCTGTTCCGGCTCCTCGAATCGTGGGGCGTGCGGCCGGACTTCGTCATGGGGCACTCGATCGGTGAGCTGTCGGCCGCGCACGTCGCCGGCGTGCTGTCGCTCGAGCACGCCGCGGTGCTCGTCGCCGCCCGGGGCCGATTCATGCAGTCACTGCCCGCGGGTGGCGTGATGGTCGCCGTGGAGGCGACCGAGGACGAGGTGCGGCCGCTGCTCGGCCCCGCTGAACAAGCCGCAGTGGGCGTCGCTGCCATCAACGGGCCCGCGTCGGTGGTGATCTCGGGAGCCGAGGATGCGGTGGCCGCGGTGGCGGACAGATTCCGCGCGGACGGCCGCCGCGTCCACCGGCTGTCGGTCTCCCACGCCTTCCACTCGCCGCTAATGGACCCGATGCTCGACGAATTCGGCACGGTCGCGGCCGGACTCGCCGTCGGCAAGCCGACCATCCCGATCGTCTCGAACGTGACCGGCCAGCCGGCCGGCGACGACTTCGCCTCGGTGGGGTACTGGAAGCGGCACGTGCGCGAAGCCGTGCGATTCGCCGACAGCGTGCGGTTCGTGCATTCGGCCGGCGGGAACCGCTTCCTCGAGGTGGGGCCGGGCAGCGGGCTGACGGCATCGATCGAAGAACTGCTGGCCGACGCCCCCGTCGTGACGATGTCGGCCCTGCGCAAGGACCGCGAGGAGCCGGCGACGCTGGTCAACGCCGTGGCGCAGGGGTTCGTCGCCGGAATGAACGTGGACTGGCGCGGACCGCTCGGCGCGGCGAATTTCGTCGAGCTGCCCACGTACGCCTTTGAGCGGCGGCGCTTTTGGCTCTCGGGCGACGGCGCCCCCGCCGACGCCGAGGGTCTGGGGCTGGCCGCCGGCGAACACGCCCTGCTGGGCGCCGTCGTGGAGCTGCCGGCGTCGGGCGGGGTCGTGCTCACCGGGCGGTTGTCGCCGTCGGCGCAAGGGTGGCTGACCGACCACGCCGTCGGTGGCGTGGTGCTGTTCCCCGGCGCCGGCTTCGTCGAGCTGGCGGTCCGCGCCGGGGACGAGGTGGGCTGCGGGATCGTCGACGAGCTGAATCTGGCCGCCCCGCTGGTGCTGCCGGAGGGCGGATCGGTCGCGGTTCAGGTGATGGTCGGCGGCGCCGACGATTCGGGTGCCCGCTCGGTGTCGGTGTTTTCGCGTGCCGAGGCGGGCGCCGCGTGGCTGCTGCACGCCGAGGGCGTCCTGCGCGCCGGCTCCGTGCAGCCCGGTGCGGACCTGTCGGCGTGGCCGCCCGCCGGTGCGACTCCGGTGGACGTGGGCGACGGGTACGAGCGGTTGGCCGAGCGCGGGTACGGCTACGGGCCCGCGTTCCGGGGCCTGACGTCGATGTGGCGTCGCGGCGACGAGGTGTTCGCCGAGGTGAGTCTGCCCGCCGACGCGGGTGTGTCGGTGTCCGGGTTCGGCGTCCACCCGGCGATGCTCGATGCCGCGTTGCACGCGGTGATCCTGGCGTCCGAAGGCGACGAAATCGCCGAAGGGTCCATGCTGGTGCCGTTCTCGTGGCAGCAGGTGTCCCTGCACGCCGCTGGCGCGACGGGGGTGCGTGCGCGGATTCTGCCGGTGGGCGAGTCGGCCGTGTCCATCGAACTCGCCGACGGGTTGGGGCTGCCGGTCCTGTCGGTGGCGTCGATGGTGGCCCGGCCGGTCACCGATCGGCAACTGCTTGCCGCCGTGTCGAATTCGGGTCCCGACCGGCTCTTCGAGGTCGTCTGGTCGGCTCAGCCGGTGACCGCGGTGGAGTCCGTGTCCCTAAGTGCTTGGGGCGCAACGGAACCCGACGGCGCCGAGGGAGACCGGTCGGCGGTCTTGTTCGAATGCGAGCCGGTGGCCGGTGACGTCGTGACGGAGGTGCACGCGGCGACTCGGGCGGTGCTGCCGGTGCTGCAGTCGTGGCTGGCCCGCGACGGCGCGGGGACGTTGGTGGTGTCGACCCGCGGCGCGATGGCGTTGCCGGGGGAGGATGTCACCGACCTCGCGGGCGCCGCGGTGTGGGGGCTGGTGCGGTCGGCCCAGACCGAGCATCCGGGCCGCATCGTGCTCGTCGACACCGATGCCCCGCTGGATGCCGACGCGGTCGCGTCGGTGTTGGCGGTCGGTGAACCACAGGTGCTGCTGCGCAACGGAACCGTTTACACCGCGCGGGTGCTCGGCAGCCGCGCCGTCGGCACTCTGCTGGTGCCGCCAGATGGCGGCGCCTGGCGGCTGGGCATGAGCAGTCACGGCACGATCGAGAACCTCCGGATCGAGCGGATCCCCGACGCCGACGCGCCGCTGGGCCCCGGTCAGGTGCGCGTCGCCCTCTCGGCCATCGCCGCCAACTTCCGCGACGTCATGATCGCGCTCGGCCTCTATCCCGACCCGGACGCGGTCATGGGCATCGAGGCGTCGGGCGTCGTTGTCGAAACGGTCTCCGCCGACGGGCGTTTCGCGGTCGGCGACCGCGTCATGGGGCTGTTCCCGGACGGGACGGGAACGGTCGCCGTCACCGATCATCGGCTGCTCGTCAAAGTGCCGGCCGGGTGGTCGCACACCGCGGCCGCAACGGCCTCGGTGGTGTTCGCCACCGCGCGCTACGCCCTGGTCGATCTGGCGGGTGTCACGGCCGGCCAGCGGGTCCTGGTGCACGCCGCTGCCGGCGGGGTGGGAATGGCCGCGGTGCAGCTGGCCCGCCACCTGGGTCTGGAAGTGTTCGCCACGGCGAGCCGCGGGAAATGGGACACGTTGCGGGCCATGGGCTTTGACGACGATCACATCGCCGACTCGCGCAGCCTCGAATTCGAGGACAAGTTCCGTGCCGTCACCGGGGGGCGAGGCGTGGACCTGGTGCTCGATTCGCTCTCGGGTGACTTCGTCGACGCCTCCCTGCGCCTGGTCGCCCCCGGCGGGATGTTCCTGGAGATGGGCAAGACCGACATCCGCGACCCGGAGACCGTCGCGCGGGACCACGCCGGCGTGCGCTACCGCGCGTTCGACCTGTTCGAGGCCGGGCCGGACCGGATCGCCGAGATGCTCGACGAGCTCGCGGCTCTGTTCGCCGACGACGTGCTGCGGCCGTTGCCGGTGACCCGGTTCGACATCCGGCGCGCGCCGGCGGCGTTGCGCTATTTGAGCCAGGCCCGCCACGTGGGCAAGGTCGTGATGACCCTGCCGGACGCGTGGGTGGCGGGGACTGTGCTGATCACCGGGGCGACCGGAATGGCGGGGTCGGCGTTGGCGCGGCACGTGGTGTCGCGGCACGGCGCACGCGATCTGGTGCTGGTGAGCCGCCGCGGTCTGGACGCGCCCGGGGCCGCCGAGTTGGTCAGCGAGCTGTCCGCAAGCGGCGCGCGCGTCAAGGTGGTGGCCTGCGACGCGGCCGACCGGGAGGCGCTGGCGAAGGTGCTCGCCGACATTCCCGTGCAGCGGCCGCTGTCCGGGGTGATCCACGCCGCCGGGGTGCTCGACGACGCGGTGATCTCCTCGCTGACACCGGAACGGATCGATGCGGTGCTGCGGGCCAAGGTGGACGCGGCGTGGAACCTGCACGAGCTCACCCGGGACACCGATGTGGCGGCGTTCGTGTTGTTTTCGTCGATGGCCGGCCTGGCCGGCGCGTCGGGGCAGGCCAACTACGCGGCGGCCAACTCGTTCCTCGACGGGCTGGCGGTGCGCCGGCGCCGGCAGGGGCTGCCCGCGATCTCGCTGGGCTGGGGCCTGTGGGATGCGGCCAGTGCGATGACGGGCGCGCTCGGTGCGGCGGACCGCGCCCGGTTCGGCCGCGACGGCATCGTCGCGATGTCCTCCGACGAGGCGCTGTCGTTGATGGACACCGCCCTGATCGTCGACGAGCCGTTCATGCTGCCCGCCCACATCGACCTTGCCGCCCTGCGGGTCAAGTTCGACAGCGGAACGCTGCCGCCGATGTTCGTCGATTTGATCAACGCGCCGACCCGGCGCCAGGTGGACGACTCGCTCGCCGCCGCGAAGTCGAAATCGGCTCTGCTGCAGCGCCTCGAAGGGCTGCCCGAGGACGAGCAGCAGGCGGTGCTGCTGGACCTGGTGCGCTCCAACATCGCGACGGTGCTGGGCAACTCGAGCCCGGAGGCGATTCACCCGGACCGGGCGTTCCAGGAGTTGGGCTTCGACTCGCTGACCGCCGTCGAGATGCGTAACCGGCTCAAGTCCGCAACCGGACTGCCGCTGTCGCCGACGCTCATCTTCGACTACCCGAACTCGGCGGCCCTGGCCGGCTACATGTATTCCGAACTCATCGGCTCGTCGCAGGAGCGCGTCGCGGCGGCCGCGCCGGGGGAGGCCGAGATCCAGCGGGTGGTGGGGTCCATCCCGGTCAAGCGCCTGCGCCAGGCCGGCGTGCTGGACCTGTTGCTCGCGTTGGCCGATGAGTCCGACAGCGGCGGTCCCGCGTCCACCGCGGCGACCACCGAAACCGACATCGCGGGCATGGACCTCGACGCCCTGGTCAACGCGGCGCTGCGCGACGATGACGACGAGTAGCCGGTGAAGATCGCGATTACCGGGGCCGGCGGTGTGCTCGGCCGCGGGCTCGCCGCCCGGTTGCTCAATCAAGGCCACGAGGTGGTCGGCCTGGCCCGTCATCGACCCGAAAGCTGGTCGAGCGGGGCCGAATTCGTCGCGGCCGACATCCGGGACGGTGATGCGGTCAACCGCGCGGTCGCCGGCGCCGACGTCGTCGCCCACTGCGCGTGGGCGCGAGGCGCCGACGAGGTCAACGTCGGGGGCACCCGCAACGTCCTGGCTGCGATGGCCGAGACCGGTGTCCGGCGAATCGTTTTCGTGTCGTCGCCACACGTCTACGGCGGGGGAGGCACGCTCCACACCGAGCGGGACGCCCTCGCCCCGGCCGACCCCGACGGCCGATCGACGGCAGACGTGGAACGCATGCTCGCGGAGTCGGGCGTGGAATGGATCGCGATCCGCTCCGCGCTGATCCTCGGCCGCGGCGTCGACAACTGGGTGCGCCGGGCCTTCGCGATGCCGGCGTTTCCCGGCGGGTCGGCCGACCGCCGCCTGCAGGTCGTCCACCTCGACGACGCCCTGCGGCTGATCAACCGCGCGGTCGTCGACCGCGAGATCGCCAGCGGCCCCGTGAATCTCGCCGCCCCCGGCGAGCTCACCTTCGGGCAGATCGCGGCGTCGCTCGGGCGCCGCGTCGTCCGTGCGGGCTCCGCGCCCGCGGCGCTGCGGTATGTGCAGGGCGCCCCGCTGATGGACACCTCGAAGATGCGCGAGCGGTGGGGATTCCGGCCGGCATGGGACGCGAACGAATGCGTCGAGGATTTCGCGCTGGCCGTGCGGGGTCGAGTGACCATGGGCGGGCGCACGTTGTCGCTGCCCTGGCGGCTCGCCAACGTTCCCGACCTACCCGCCGTCGACGCGCCGGCCCCCGACGGCGTGGTGCCCGAACTGGCCGGGCCCGAGGCGGACAACGGGGAGTTCGACACCCCGATCGACCCGCGCTTCCCGACCTTCCTGGCCACCAACCTCTCCGAGGCGCTGCCCGGCCCGTTCTCGCCGTCGTCGGCGTCGGCGACCGTGCGCGGGCTGCGCGCCGGCGGAGTCACCATTGCGGAACGGCTGCGGCCCGGCGGCATGATCCAGCGCGAAATCGCCATGCGCACCGTCGCCGTCTTCGCCCACCGGCTCTACGGGGCGATCACGTCGGCGCACTTCATGGCCGAGACCGTGCCGTTCGCCAAGCCGTCGATGATCGTCAGCAACAGCGGGTTCTTCGGTCCCAGCATGGCGTCGCTGCCGGTCTTCGGCGAACAGCGCCTGGAATCCGAAACGGGCCCTCTGCGAAGGCAATTGCGTACCGTGCGCAACATCGGGGTCTTCGGGGTGAACCTGGTGGGCCTGAGTTCCGGCTCGTCGGCCGACACTCGCGACTTCGTGGCCGACGTCGATCGACTGGAGGAGTTGGCCGGTGACGACCTCGCCCAACTCGACGACCGCCGCCTGTTGAGCCTGATCGTCCTCGCCCGCGACCATGTGGTGCACGGCTGGGTGCTGGCCTCGGCGTCGTTCATGCTGTGCGCCGCGTTCAACGTGTTGCTGCGTGCCCTCTGCGGGAGAAGCACCGCACCACCGGCGGGGCCCGAACTGGCCAGCGCCCGCTCGGTCGAGGCGATGCACCGGCTGGTGCGCGCCGCGGAACGCGACCCGAATGTCGTTCGGCTGCTGGCCGAACCGGGGGAGCGCCTCGACAAGCTGGCCGTCGACGCCCCCGAATTCCATGCCGCCGTCCTACGCGAGTTGGCGCTGATCGGTCACCGCGGCCCCGCGGAGCTGGAGATGCTGTCGCCCAGCTATGCCGACGATCCCGAGCTTCTGATTCGGATGGTGTCCCGGGCGATGAGCGCGCCGCCCGCGCCGCAGCCCCGGCATCCCCGAATCCCGCTGCGCGCCAGACCCCTTGGGCGGCTGGCGGCCTTCCAGCTCCGTGACCGCGAAGTCCGGCGCGACAAGGTGGTGCGCGCCAACTGGGTGCTGCGGGGCCTGCTGCGCGAGTACGGGCGCAGGTTGGTCGCGGCGGGCGAGGTCGGCACCGCCGATGACGTGTTCTATCTGCTGATCGACGAGCTCGACGCGCTCCCCGCGGATGCCGCAGCCCTGGTGGCGCGGCGCCGGGCCGACCGGCGCCGGCTCGCGGCCGTCTCCCCGCCGACGGTGTTCAGCGGGCGATGGCAGCCCACCGTGGCGTCGCGTCCCGCGCTGTCCGGCGGAGAGACCCTGCACGGGGTCGGCGTCTGCGGTGGACGCGTGCGTGGAAGGGTGCGGATCGTTCGGCCCGAGACCATCGACGACCTCCAACCCGGCGAGATCCTCGTCGCGGAGGTCACCGACGTCGGATACACCGCCGCCTTCTGCTACGCCGCGGCCGTCGTCACCGAACTCGGTGGCCCGATGTCGCATGCCGCCGTGGTAGCCCGCGAGTTCGGATTTCCCTGTGTGGTGGACGTCCAGGGGGCGACCAAGGCGTTGCCGTCGGGGGCCCTCGTCGAGGTCGACGGCACGACGGGCGAGATACGAGTGCTCGACGTGGCCACTTAGCTGGCTCGGTCTCCTTGGCGCACCAGCAATGGTCGTCTAGGTCAGGCTCGAGTGAGGCGGGTCGGTCTGCGTAGCGAGGTGTGGCACCGAGAAACAACAAATCCGTTCTCTCACCGCGAGACACATTGCGCTCAATGTCTCATAGGTGTGCGCAGGTACTGCCGATTTTGCGGCCAGAAGTGCCTTTCAACCCGGTGCGCGGCGTTCTCAACTTCGCTGCCGGCTATTGACCGCCCAGCGGCCGGAACTGACGCTAAGACCACTGCTGCCGCGAAAGGTGCGCTCATCGTGAAGCTCGGGAAGGCCGCTGAGAGTTCTGGCGCATTGTTGTCGCCGTTCATTTCAGCGGGGCGATTGAACGTCGCGGCGGCGATCCGCACACGCAGTCGTGGCTACCCGGGGTGGACGGGTGCGATCAACACCGACTATGACCCGTTGGACCCGGCCGTCGCGGCGCAGCCCCACGCCGCCTACGACGCCCTGCACCGCAGCGGACGTGTCCATTACAACCCCCGGCGTGCCACATGGATTCTGCACAGACTCGACGACGTCCGCGCAGCGTTACGCGACACAGATCAGGTGACCAGCAGCCATGGAGTGACCCGAGTACGGATGGTCGCCGATCTTGTCGTGGTCACCGACGGTGAACAGCACAGCCGCCTGCGCAAACAAGTCCAGCCGGCATTTACCAAAGGTGCACTGGAGAGTTGGCGCAGCATCATCGATGATCTTGCCGCCGAACTCGTCGATGACATGATCGCCGCCGGCGACTGCGATGCCGTGCAGCGGCTGACAATCCCGATGCCTCTTCGCGTCATCGCCGCCATCCTCGGCGTCCCCGAGAGCGACATCGCCGACTTCCGCCGCTGGTCAGACGAAGCCACCCAAATCATCAACTTCACCCCTTCGGTGAAAGGCGTTGCGAGTACGGCCCGGTCGATGCGGGCCGCAGTAGCGTTGCGCCGCTACTTCTTGAAACAATTCGCGAAGGGACACCTCAAGGGATCGGACACCGTCCTCGGGCGCCTGTTGGCGCACAGCGCCGATGGTGCAATGACGGACAACCAGTTGTTCTACATCGCCATCTTGCTGTTGATCGCCGGCAACGAGACCACGACCAACCTTCTCGGAGGGATGCTCCACACCTACGCCCACCACCCGGATCAATACGACATGATCCGCGCCAACCCCGACCTCATCCCTCAGGCCATCGAAGAACACGTCCGCTACACCAGCCCCATTCAAAACCTCTACCGATACACCCGTGCCGACTACCACGTAGGCGATGTCACCATCCCATGGGGTTCACGCGTGCTCTTGTCATTTGGAGCGGCGAACCGCGATCCACTCGTCTTCGACGACCCGAACACCTTCCGCGCGGACCGAAATCCACGGAACCACGTCGGCTTTGGCTATGGTCCACACCTGTGTCTGGGAGCGCCGCTGGCACGGATGGAGGCGCAAGCCGTTCTCCGTGAACTGGTCAACCGCGTGTCCAGCGTCTCGCTCACCGGACCGACAACGTGGTCCACCAACAGCTCTCTGCGTGGCCCCACCCGCCTTCCCGTCGTTCTCCACGAGAGGTCGACCCCATGAAGCCCGGACGTACCCGATCCGAGAGTTGGGCATTGCTAGGGGGACTGGGACTCACGGCGTCCGGTATCGCGCACCTGCTGCGCCCGAGTGCATTCGAATCGGTGAATCGAATGGCCTTCGCGGACCGCATTCGCGCCCACGTGCTTATCAACGGCAGCATCGAAGCGGGCCTGGGCTTGGCGCTTCTCAATTCTCGCACTCGTCGAGCCGCCGTGGCCGCCACAGTGGTTTACCTGACCTATTTCAACGCGAGCGTGTTGTACCGGCAGCGTGTCCTGCGGAGCCGCGGATCAAACCGTGCATCACTGTAGTTTCGAGGCGAGCGATTCACGAACCCGACCGGTAGCCGCGACGTTGAGGACCTCGAAACGGCGTACCGTCTGCCGGTACCTGACTACCGATCGAAGTGGCGAAGGAGAACCGTTAGTGCGCAGAGCCATTCAATCATCCATCGGCAACGCGGGGCGGCGTTCGCTGCCCGCAATCATCGGTGGACCCGATCTCGAGTTGGTTGGATGCACGCGGGCAGTGCCGGGAAGATCGGCAGCTACTGCGATCGATTGGGTAGCCCGCGCGCCGCAGGGACTGATCGCTGCGGAGGAGATTTTCCAGTCCGCGACCATGCGGGGCCTGTTCTGGTGACGGCGTCATCCACGGGGGGACGTGTTGCCGGCAAACACATTCTCATCACCGGCGCGGCCCGCGGCTTGGGACGCAGCCATGCGGTGCGACTCGCGGAAGAGGGAGCGGATCTGATCCTGGTCGACATCTGCCAATCTCTTCCCGAGCTCGAGTATGCCTTGGCCACAGAACAGGATCTCCACGAAACAGCGCGCCTGGTGCGGGAATTGGGCCGCCACTGCGTGACCCGCGTCGCGGACGTTCGCGACGAGCAACAGATGCGCTCCGCGGTCGACGACGGCGTCGCCGAGTTGGGGGGCCTGGACGGCGCGGTCGCCAACGCCGGGGTGCTCACGGTGGCGGCGTGGGACAAGACCACTGCCGCCCAGTGGCGCGCGGTGGTCGATGTGAACCTCATCGGGGTGTGGAATACGTGTGCCGCCGCCATACCGCACCTGCTCGCCCAGGGAGGCGGCAGCTTGGTCAACATCAGCTCCGCCGGGGCCATCAAGGGCTTTCCGCTGCAGACTCCTTACACCGCATCGAAATACGGGGTGATCGGACTGACCTTGGCGCTCGCCAACGAGCTGGCCGCTCAGAACGTGCGCGTCAACACCGTTCTTCCGACCGGTGTGCCCACCGGGATGATCCCGCCATCGTTTGGACCTCTCCTCGGCGAGGAACGGTCCGACCTGATCCCGCTTTTCGTCAACGCGATGCCCACGCCGGCCGTGGAGCCGGTGGATGTCAGCAACGCAGTCCTCTTTCTTCTCTCCGACGAGTCCAGATGGGTGACAGGACTGCAGTTCAAGGTCGACGCGGGGGTCACGATCAGCTAGGGCGCCTACACCCGCCAGCTGCTGGGTTCGGAGATCCGCAGGGGAGGGGCCGGGGGGAGTGGGCCAGCTCCGGAGACGGATATCCCGTCGATGACGAGGGCCACGTAGCGCCGCCAGCCATCGCTGTCGGGGTCCATCGTGGGGAGCGCCGCGTAGAGCATCGCGATCAGGCGCGGGAGGTCGTCCGCGACCAGGTCGGCGCGAACGAGCCCGGCCTGCTGGCAGCGACGTGCGAGCTCGCCGAGCGCCTGATTCAGTGAGTCGGAGATGTCGGCGGTGAGCGACCCGGCCCGGTGCGCCGCGGTCAGCAGGTGGCGCTCGCCGGCGCCGAGTCCTATTGCCGCCTCGATCAATTCGTGTAGGCCCCGCAGCGGGTCGTTCATCAACTGCGCGGCCTCGATCACCGGGGTGAGATCCTCGGCGACGACTTGATCCAGGGCTGCGCGAACCAGGTCGGCCTTGGTGGGGAACCGGCGGTAGAGCGTCCGCTCGCCGACTCCCGCGCGGCGCGCGACGGCCTCCATGGGCGCGTCCGGACCCAGTTCGCCGTAGACGGCCCGCGCGGCGCGCAGGATGCGCTCCGCGTTGCGGGCGGCGTCCGCGCGCAACGGCCGGTCCTCGACGGCGGTCACCCGGTCAGCATAACTGACAGTTGACTGCCAATAAACGTGCCTCTACGCTCAATTGGCAGAACACTGACAGTTAACGGGAACGTGGTGAATGTCAACAACTTCCGAGTGCTCCGCTACCGACCTTCCAGTCATCCCGGCCTCACGTGCCGCGCGGTGTCCGCTCGCGCCGCCGCCCGAATTCGCCGATTGGAGGTCGCAACCCGGGCTCCGACGCGCGATGTACCACGGCCGGCCCGCATGGATCGTGAGCCGCTATCGGGACATCAGAGCGGCGCTGCTTGATCCGCGTCTCTCCGCCGACACCATTCCTGCGTTATTGAAGCCGGCCGGCTCCGAGGAAGCCGCCCCGGTGATGTTTCCCCGGATCGACGATCCCGAGCATCATCGACTGCGGCGCATGTTGACTCGGGACTTCACCTTCAGACGCTGTGAATCGATGCGGCCGCGAATTCAGGAATTGGTCGACCAGCATCTCGACGAGATGATCCGCAAGGGCCCGCCCGCCGAGCTGGTACGCGACTTCGCCCTGCCGATTCCGTCTCTGGTGATCGCTCTCCTGTTGGGGGTGCCGCCGGAAGACCTCGACTTCTTTCAGCACCACAGCACCCTCGGTCTGGAGACGAAGACGTCCGACGCGCAGAGGGCGGAATCCCTCGGGGCGATGTTTTCCTACATCGAGGAGTTGGTCGCGCGCAGGGAGCACGACGCTATCCCCGATGGCGGCGACCCGCGTCGCCCGGCTGCGCCGGACTCGCGATCGCCGCAAGACGACTTGCTCAGCCGCCTCGTCACCGATCACGTGCTGACCGGCCAGCTCGACCGGGGGACGGCAGCGCTCAACGGTGCGATCATGATGCTGGCCGGCCACGAAACCACCGCGAACATGATCTCGCTGGGAACCGTGGCGCTGCTCGAGCATCCCGATGTTTTCGAACGACTCGGACAAGCCGACAATCACGACTTCGTCGCCAATACCGTCGAGGAATTGTTGCGCTATCTGAGCATCGTGCACGCCCAGGTGGACCGGGTGGCGACGGAAGACTTCGTGCTCGGTGGCCAGCCGATCAGCGCGGGGGACATGGTCGTGATGAACCTGCCGGCGGGCAACTGGGACGGCGAGTTCGTCGACAATCCCGACGAGCTCGACGCGGAACGGAACACGCGCGGCCACTTGGCTTTCGGGTATGGCGCGCACCAATGCATCGGGCAGAACCTGGCCCGCGTCGAAATGCAGGTCGCCTTCGCGACGCTGGCGCGGCGGCTGCCGTCACTGAAGCTCGCCGTGTCCCCGGATCGGCTCACATTCAAAGAAGCGGACATTTACGGCATGAAAGAACTGCCGGTCACCTGGTGAGCGACGAGCTGCGCTTCGACGACCGGGTCGCCGTCGTCACCGGCGCCGGTGGTGGCCTCGGCAGGGAATACGCGTTGCTGCTCGCCGCCCGCGGGGCCCGCGTCGTGGTCAACGACACGGGTGGGTCGGTGACCGGGGATGGCGGCGACGTCGCGGCGGCTCACGCCGTCGCCGACGAGATACGCGAGCGCGGCGGCGACGCGGTCGGCGACACCCATAGCGTGACGACTCCCGAAGGCGGACAAGCGATCATCGACACCGCGCTGCAGGCCTGGGGGCGCGTCGACATCGTGATCAACAACGCGGGCATCGTCGGAGACGCACCTTTCGAGGACATGACCGCCGAACGGCTGGAACCCCTCATCGACGTACACCTCAAGGGCGCGGTCTATGTGACGCGGCCCGCGTGGACACGCATGCGCGAGAAGGGTTACGGCCGGATACTGAACACCTGCTCGGCAGCCGGAATCCTCGGCGCCGAACGCATGAGCAACTACGGCGCCGCCAAGACGAGCCTGATCGGCTTCACCCGGGTGCTCGCCGCCGAGGGGGCCGCCCATGGCATCAAGGTCAACGCCATCGCGCCGATCGCGTACACCCGGATGCTGGCGCACTCCGTCGCCGGGGCCGGTCAGCCGCACGACACGGCGTCGCAAGCGGTGCTGGAAGACCTTGTGGCGCAGTATCTTCGGAAACTCGACCCGGCGCTGGTCGCGCCGGTGGCCGCGTTCTTGACCCACCGGGATTGCCCGGTCTCGGGAGAGATCTACACCGTCGGCGCCGGGCATGTCGCGCGGTTCTTCATCGCCAGGACGAAGGGTTACTACCATTCCCGGCTGTCCGTGGAGGACGTCCGCGACCACCTGCACGAGATCCGCGACGAAGTGGGCTACACCGTGCCGAGCGGTCCGGGCGACGAGATGAGCGAGCTCTTCGCCGTCATCGGGCAACAGGGTGACTAGCCGCTCGGCCGCAACCGTTTCCAGATGATCCGGCCGATGATCACCGCGGCACCAACCACCAAAATCACCAACAACGACTGGAATAAGTCGATCACGAACCAGGCCGGGCTGTAGGAGTCGGCGCCGCCGACGCATTCGAAGCTGACACTGGTCCCGGACTGGCCGGGCTTGTAGCTGTAGTCAGAGGTCCCGTACGTCAGGTGGTAGCCGCTGCTGCACACGATGGAGCTCATCCACAACGCGCTCGACGGCATCGCCGCAATCAGTGCCGCAGCACCTCCGACGCAGATGCCGAGGAACCCGAGTATCCCCCCGACGAGGTTGGCGCCGCGCTGCATGCCGTCCCGGATCCCGGGCCGCGCGGCGGTAGTGGCGCCGTACCAGGGTGTGGCCTGCGGGCCGGAGTAGACCACCGAGTGGTTCACCTTGATCGTCGCCTTGCCGCGCTTGAAGATGTCGTCGAGCTGCTCCTGCGACAGACCCGCCTGCGCCGCGGCACGCATGAACGCCTCCCGGTGCTGAGCCAGCTCCGGTTCGGAGGGCCCGTCGGGCCCCGCGGGCCGCCCCGACGCCAAGCCCGCCCACAGCGCCTCCGCGTACCGGCGCGCGTGGGCGTCGCCACCGTCTTCCGCCTCCGGCGGCCCGGCGGCCGCCTTCGCCTCGGCTATCTGACGCTCCAAGTCGGCGATGCGCCTCCGTTGGGCCAGCTCATGTTCCAGCTCGGCAATGTGTTGCTCGGGATCGTCGGCGTCCATTGGCAAATCGTCGCACGCCCAGACGCCCCTGCGTAGCTCCTTGCGCGGGTCGGGTCAGCAACTGAATGCGATGCCGATGCCGTCCGGCGGCGGCGCCGACCGCAGGCAACCGAAGGGTTGTACGCCGTCGGGGGCCAACCGTACGGCCGACTGGTGGGCGTAGTTCACGCAGAACAGCCCGGCCTGGTCGGCGCGGCAGCGGTAATCGCCGAAGGACAGGCTGTCCCCGTTGGCCAATTCGGGCCCGTCACCGTTGACGAAGGGGCCCGGGTCGCCGCGCGCCGCGCCGACCTGCAGGCCCGTTCCGTCGAATTGGACCCAACCGCCCTTCCAGTCGCCGTAGGCGGTTTCCGGTCGCGGCGGGGGACTGGTCAGGCTCACCAGGCAGACCAATGCCGCGCCGGTGTGTTTGGCATCCGTCGTGCACGAGGCCTGGGCGGCCTTCACCGTGAAGGCGACGTCGTCGCCGATTGGCGTGGTCACCCCCTCGCGCACCACGCTGTGATAGCGAGCCGGGTCCGCCGGATGGGCCGCGCCGATCCAGGCGACGACGTCGGACATCGCGGCGCCCGCGGCGGGTGCCTTCGACGGCGGGGGCGCCCCGCTCGGCGCCGCCGTGGACGGGGCGGCGCTCCCTGGTGTCGACGGCGTTTGCCCGGCGTGGCCGTCCACCGCGTGCGAGCAGCCGGCAACCAGCAACGACGCTGCCATCAGCCCGGCGATCCGCATTCCGCAAGGCTAGCCGCCACTTTCCGAAAACGGCCCGCACAGGGGCTTGCGCGCGCGTCGCGGCGACCCTGTCGGTTACCGTCGGAATATGCATGAGCGCACCGTCCGCGCCCGCACGACCGCCGGAACCGTCGAAGGATTCACCCGCGGCGGTGTCAACCGGTGGCGATCGATCCCGTACGCGCGGCCGCCGGTGGGGCGGCTGAGGTTCCGGGCGCCAGAGCCCGCCGCGCCATGGTCTGGCGTCCGGCACTGTCACGGCTTCGCCAATTGCGCACCGCAGCAGCGCAAATACACGATGCTCGGGGTCGGGCGCTACCAGCCGATGAGCGAGGACTGCCTCACCCTCAACGTCGTGACCCCGGAGGCCCCCGCGGACCAACCGCTGCCGGTCATGGTCTTCATCCACGGCGGCGGCTACATCCTCGGCAGCTCGGCGACGCCCCTGTATGACGGCGCCGCGCTTGCCCCCCGCGGCTGCGTGTACGTGTCGGTGAACTACCGGCTGGGCTCGCTGGGCTGCCTGGACCTGTCCTCGCTCTCGACACCCGACACGCCCATCGACAGCAACCTGTACCTGCGCGATTTGGTGATGGCGTTGCGGTGGGTTCGCGACAACATCGCCGAATTCGGCGGCGACCCGGAAAGGGTCACCATCTTCGGCGAAAGCGCGGGCGCGCACATCACCGCCACGCTGCTGGCGGTGCCCGCCGCCGAAGGGCTTTTCGCCCGGGCGATCTCCGAGAGCCCGGCGTCGGGGATGGTGCGCTCGCGGGAGACCGCCGCCGCCTTCGCGGCGCGGTTCGCCGAGCTGCTCGGCGCTCGCCCCCAAAATGCCGCCGAGACGCTCATGCAGGTGTCGGCCGCGCAGCTGGTGGACGCCCAGCACCGGCTCATCGACCAGGGCATGGAGGACCGGCTGGGTGCCTTCCCGATCGGACCGGTATTCGGGGACGACTGCGTGCCCGTCGACCCCGTGGAGGCCATGCGCGCGGGACGGGCGCATCGGGTGCCGCTCATCGTCGGGACCAACGCCGAGGAGGGACGCCTGTTCACCCGCTTCCTGCGGATGCTGCCGACGAACCAGGCCATGATCGAGGAGCTGCTCGCCGACGCGGAACCGGCTGCGCGCGAACGCATCACGGCCGCCTACCCGAACTATCCCGCGCCGTCGGCGTGCATTCAGCTGGGCGGCGACTTCGCGTTCAGCTCGGCGGCGTGGCAGATCGCCGAGGCGCACGGCACCCACGCGCCCACCTACCTCTACCGGTACGACTACGCGCCGCGCACACTGCGCTGGTCGGGTCTGGGCGCCACCCACGCGACCGAGCTGCTGGCCGTGTTCGACGTTTACCGCACGAGGTTCGGGGCGTTGCTGACCGCGGCGGCCGATCGGCGGGCCGCGTTGAAGGTCAGCAACCAGGTGCAACGGCGGTGGCGGTCCTTCAGCCACTCAGGGGTGCCGGGCGACGACTGGCCCGCCTACACGGTCGAGGACCGCGCCGTCATGGTGTTCGACCGCAAGAGCCGCATCGAATTCGATCCGCATCCGCATCGCCGAATGGCCTGGGACGGCTTCTCACTGGCGCGCTGACCTGGCACGCTGACCGTCATGCACGCCGAGACCGAGCAAATCATCGAACGCCCCGGCGACCTCACGGCTGCCTGGCTGACGGCGGCGCTGGGCGCGGGACCCGTCGCGGGTTTCGAGGTCGAGCGGATCGGTACGGGCCAGATGAGCGAGTGCTACCGCATCCGGCTCACCTACGCCGACGCCGAGCCGTCCGGTCCGGCATCCGTCGTCCTGAAGGTGGCGGCCACCGATCCGGTGAGCCGCCAGACCGGCGCCGCACTCGGACTCTACGAGCGCGAGGTCCGCTTCTACGGCGACATCGCGCCGCGCCTGGGCGGTCCCGTCGCGCCGTGCTATCACGCGGCGGTGGACACGGCGACGGGCGCGTTCGACCTCCTGCTCGGCGACGCCGGGCCCGCGGTCGTCGGCGACGAAATCGCCGGCGCCACCATCGAACAGGCCCGCCTCGGTGTCGTCGAACTGGGCCGGCTGCACGGGCCGTTGCTCGGCGACTCCGCGCTGGCCGAGGCGCCGTGGCTCAACCGCGAGTCGCCGCTGAGCCAGGCGATCGTCGCGCCGCTGTATGCCGGCTTCGTCGAGCGCTACGGCGACCAGATCGCACCGGAACACCGCGTGGTGTGCGAGCGGCTCGTGGCCGCGTTCGACGGTTATGTGGCGCAGGAGTCGGAACCGGGCCGGATTCAGGGTTTGGTGCACGGCGACTACCGGCTCGACAACATGTTGTTCGGCACCGAGGGCGCCGACCGCCCGCTGACCGTGGTGGACTGGCAGACCGTGTCGTGGGGCCCGGCGCTGACCGACCTCTCCTACTTCCTGGGCTGCGCGCTCGCGACCCCCGATCGTCGCGCGCACTACGACGCCCTGCTCAGCGCGTACCACGAGGCGCTCGGGCCCGACGCGCCCCTCGCCCGCGCCGACGTCGCCGAGGGCGTCCGCCGGCAGAGCTTCTTCGGCGTGATGATGGCCATCGTCTCGTCCATGCTGGTCGAACGCACCGAGCGCGGCGACCGGATGTTCATGACGATGCTGCAGCGGCACTGCGATCACGTGCTGGACACCGACGCGCTGGCCACGCTGCCGGCGGCGGTGGCGCCCGAGCCGCTGAGCCCGTCGGAGGACGACGAGCTGGCCCACACCCCGACCGACGAGCCGCTGTGGAGCGAGAGCTGGTACGCCGACTTCGTCGACGCCGCACAGGGATTGGGCGGCTGGTTCCGCCTGGGCCTGGTCGCCAACCAGCGGCAGGCGTGGGTGCACGCCCTGCTGTGCGGGCCCGACTTGCCGACCGTGGCCGTCGACGCGCAGGTCCCGCTCCCGGCCGACCCGTGGGCCGTCTGCGCCGACACCTTCGAGATCGGCCACGCCGCCCCCGACCCCCTGCGCACCTATCGCGTCGACGTGCGCGCCCAAGCACAGGCCTACGCCGATCCGGCGGCGCTGCTGCGCGGTGAGCCCGGCACTCCCGTCGAGCTCGAGATGAACCTGGTCTGGGCGACCGACGGCACCCCGTACACCTACCGGGTCACGACGCGTTACGAGATCCCGTGCACGGTGTCGGGCAGCGTCACCGTGGACGGCACCCGCTATGCCGTCGAGTCGGTTCCCGGACAGCGCGACCACTCGTGGGGCGTGCGCGACTGGTGGAGCATGGACTGGATCTGGAGCGCGCTGCATCTCGACGACGGGACGCACCTGCACGGCGTGAACATCCGGATCCCCGGCGCGCCGGCCTTCAGCATCGGCTATATCCAGGGCGCCGACGGCGAGGTCACCGAAGTGCAGACCGTCGACTCGCGGGAGTCGTTCGGCGCCAACGGGTTACCGGAGGCGGCGACGTTGACGCTCCGGCCGGGCGAGATCGTCGCGGACGTGGCGGTGCGGGGTCACGCGCCGGTATTGCTGACGGCCGATGACGGGAGGGTGAGCCAGTTTCCCCGGGTGTGGGCGACCTTCCGCACGGCGGACGGCCGCAGCGGTGTCGGGTGGCTGGAGTGGAACCGCAACCTGACCGACAACCGGTGAGGGCGCGTCCACCGATCGTCGTGATGGGCGTTTCCGGGTCGGGCAAGTCGACCGTGGGCGCCGAGCTCGCCCGGCGGCTCGGGGTGCCCTTCGTGGATGCCGACAGCCTGCACCCGCCGGCCAACATCGCGAAGATGGCGGCCGGCCAACCGCTCGATGACGGCGACCGCTACCCCTGGCTGGAAAGGGTCGGCCAGTGGCTGGCCGACCACCGCGGCGGCGGGGTGGTGAGCTGTTCCGCGCTCAAACGCGCGTACCGCGACCAGTTGCGGCGCCACTGTCCGAGCGTCGAGTTCCTGCACCTGCGTGGTTCGGCCGAGGTCATCGGGCGAAGGCTGGCCGCCAGGACCGGCCACTTCATGCCGGCCACCTTGTTGCAATCGCAGCTGGCCGCCCTCGAGCCGCTGGGCACCGACGAGGCGGGCGCGGCCGTCGACGTCAACCAGGACGTCGGTGCCATCGTCGACGACTTCCTCGCGCGCGAGGGCTTTGAGGGTCGTGGTGAGCCCTCGCGCCTTCGTGGTTCGGACCTTGGAAGGCCGTCCGAATTAGACGCCGAGCTTCCGGCGGCCCGTGCTGACCTGGTCCTCGACGCGCGCGCGGGCGGTGTCGGCGAAGTCCTCGCCACGCTTGCGGGCCTCCTCGGCCAGCTTCTCGCTGCGCTTGCGGGCCTGCTTGGCCAGCTTCTCGCTGCGCTTGCGGGCCTTCTTTGCGAGCGGCGCGGCCCGGTCGGCAGCCTCGTCGGCGAGCTCCTCGCCGCGTGCGCGCGCCTTGAGCGCCAGATAGGCGGCCCGGTCGGCGGCCGTGTCGGCGAGCTCTTCACCGCGCTTACGCGCTTTCTTGGCCAGCGGCGCGCCGCGTTCGGCCGCCGTGCTGGCCAGTTCCCGTCCGCGTTCGAGTGCGGCCTCGGCGTAGGGCGCGCCGCGTTCGGCGGCGGTGCTCGCCAGCTCGCGTCCGCGTTCGAGCGCGGCCTCGGCGTAGGGCGCGCCGCGTTCGGCGGCGGTGCTGGCCAGCTCGCGTCCGCGCTCGGCACCGACCTGCAGGCCGTGCACGATCTTCTCCCCGAGTTCGCCGAAGTCGGCGTCGGGCCCGTCATGCGACCCGGGCAGCGCGGAAGAGACCCGCTCGGACAGCCGCTCGGCCGCCCGGCGGCCACGCCAGCCCAGCGACGGCTTGCCGGCCGTGTCCGCCGACGCGATCATCAGCCCGCCCAGCAGGCTCAGGTCGGCGAGGAAGGCCTGACGCTTCTCGGCCTTACGCTGCGGGTCGCTCTCGCTCCAGAACATGTGTGCGCCGAGATTGGCCGGCAACACGGTGAAGGCGAGCGCCGCCGAGGCCACGCGCGGCGCCTTGCCGGTGGCCAGCAGGAGGCCGCCACCGATCTGCACGGCGGCGGTGATCTGGGCGAACGTCTGCGGGTCGCTGGGGATGCTGCTGCCCAGCGGGTCGGGCAACGCCCGAAGCCCGTCCACGGCGGCCGCCGCGGCCTCCGCCGCCGGTTTGGGATTGCGGAGCGAGTCGATTCCCTGGCCGATGAATACCGCTGACAAAAGGGGTCGCGCGATTCTGCGGATCAACATGGCAGTCAAATTACCCGGCAGGCCGGTGAGCAAACCGCCTGACCTATCGCCCCAGCTAGGGGGCACTCTGTAGCGCGGACGACGATAGGGTGGAGTGCGTGCGGGCGCTGATCATCGTCGACGTGCAGAACGATTTCTGCCAGGGGGGCTCGCTGGCGGTGACGGGAGCCGGGGCCGTGGTGTCGGCCATCAACGACTACCTGTCCACCGAACCGGGCTACCGGCACGTCGTCGCGACCCAGGACTTCCACGTCGACCCGGGCGCCCACTTCTCGGACCGGCCGGATTACCGGTCGTCCTGGCCCGCGCACTGCGTCGCCGGCAGCGTGGGCGCCGAGTTCCATCCGCGCCTCGACACCAGCCGCATCGAGGCGGTCTTCCGCAAGGGCCAACACGGCGCGGCCTACAGCGGCTTCGAAGGCGTCGACGAGCACGGGACGCCGCTGCTCGAGTGGCTGCGCCGGCGGGGCGTCGACGAGGTCGACGTCGTCGGCATCGCCGCCGACTACTGCGTCCGGCGCACCGCCGAGGACGCCGCCCGGGCGGGCCTGAAGACCAGGGTGTTGCTGGACCTGACCGCGGCCGTCGCGCCCGACTCCGCCGCCGCGGCCGCCGAGGGGATGCGGGACGCCGGCGTGCAGCTCGTCGGGGGCTTCTAGGGTGCCGGCGGTGAGCCGGGACGAACTGCTGGCCGCGGTCGAGCGGTCCCCGCAGGCGGCCGCGGCGCACGACCGCGCGGCGTGGGTGGGGCTGTTCGCGCCCGACGGCAGGGTCGAAGACCCGGTGGGTTCGCGGCCGCATGTGGGGCACGCGGAGATCGGCCGCTTCTACGACACCTTCATCGGTCCGCGTCACATCACCTTCCATCGCGATCTCGACATCGTGGCGGACACCCTGGCCGGCCACGTCGTGCTGCGCGACCTCGAGCTCGAGGTGGCGATGAGTGCCGCGGTGACCATGCGCATACCTGCGTTCCTCCGCTACGACCTGCGAGAGTCCAACGGTCGCTTGCTTATTGGCGAGTTGCGGGCGTACTGGGAACTGCCCGCGATGATGCTGCAGTTCCTGCGGACCGGGTCGCGGGCCGTAACGCCCGCCCTGCAGCTGTCGCGAGGGTTGTTGCGCAACCAGGGCCCGGGGGGAGCGGCGGGTTTCATAACCGGCTTCCGGCGGGTGGGCGCGCGGCACCAGAAGCTGGTGCGAACGTTCCTCGACGCAGCCGCCCGGGGCGACGGCCGCGTCGCCGGTCGCGCGTTGTCGCCAACGGCGTCAATCACTTTGGGCGATGACGACCCACTCGAGACGGCCGACCTCGTCGACCGGCTCCACGGGGCCCGCCACACCAAGACGATCGGAGCGGGGCGCACGGTGGTCGTCGCCCTGGACTCGGGTCGGCGGCGCGCGATTTTGTTCGCCGACGTGGGATGGCAGTGCGCGACGATCGACCGGGTGCGTTACTTTCCCGCCTGAGCGCCGCCGGTCAGTGCGCGAGCGTCAGGGCCAGCGTCGCGACCGACATGCCCAGGTAGGCGCCGGGGAATGCGATGTTGTGGAAAACCCGCGCCCGCACATGTGTGACGACCGCGCCGACAAAGAACAGGACCAGCCCCGCGGCGGCCGCGATGCCCAGGGCGTGCAGTCCGGCAAGCCCCGCGACCAGACCGACGGCCCCGGCCAGCTTGAGTGCCGCCAATGCCGGGAGCCAGGACCGCGACACCCCCACCTCGGCCGAGTTGGCCAGCACGAAACCGGCGGGAACGAGGTCGGCGACGGCGATCCCGGCGGTGATGACCGCGGTCGCCAGCGTGATCGCGGCGTACCCGGCGGTCATCGCCGGCAACCCGTTGCTGGGCGGCCGTTTCCGGGCCGGTAAGCAGAATGGCCACGCGGCGCGTGGCGGCGCACAATCGATGACGTCATGGTCACGGTCCCCTTTGCGATAGAGAGCTCGACGAAGGCGGTCACCTTGTTGACGTCGTGGACGCGGAAAAGGTGACCTCTTGATCGCATCGCGGTGTTCCGAGCGAAACCCAGGAAGATCTCAGGCCGATCGGGTACCAAGGATGGCGAAAGCCGGTCGCCTACACCGGTCGCCGTCCACGGGGAGTGCCATGCTCGATAGGCCATTCGGGCGGCGCACCCTGCTGCGGGGTGCGGGGGCGCTCACCGCGGCTTCGCTCGCGCCCTGGGCCGGCGGCTGCGCCCCAGGCGACGACGCGTTGACCTTCTTCTTCGCGGCCAACCCAGACGAGCGCGACGCCAGGGTCCGCATCATCGACGAATTCCAGCGCCGCCATCCGGACATCAAGGTCCGGCCGGTGCTGTCGGCGCCCGGTGTGATGCAGCAGCTGTCGACGTTCTGCGCCGGCGGCAAATGCCCGGACGTGCTCATGGCCTGGGACCTCACCTACGCCGAACTGGCCGAACGCGGAGTGCTCTTGGACTTGAACACGCTGCTGGCCCACGACCCGGCCTTCGCTGCCCAACTCAGGTCGGACGGCATCGGGCCGCTCTACGACAGCTTCACCTTCAACGGGGGCCAGTACGCGCTGCCCGAGCAGTGGTCGGGCAACTTCCTCTTCTTCAACAGACGCCATTTCGCCGAGGCCGGGGTGCCCGCGCCCCCGACCGCCTGGGAACACCCGTGGAGCTGGGCCGAATTCCTCGAAACGGCGAGGGCCTCGACCAAGCGCGACGGGGCCGGGCGGGTTTCGCAGTGGGGCTTTGTCAACATGTGGTTCTCGTATTATTCGGCCGGCCTGTTCGCCATGAACAACGGCGTGCCGTGGTCCACCCCGCTGAAGAACCCGGCGCACTTCAATTTCGACGACGCCGCCTTCATCGAGGCCGTGCAGTTCTACGCCGACCTGGCCAACAGGCAGAAGGTGGCGCCCGACGCGTCCGAGGTGCAGTCGATGTCCACTCCGGACCTGTTCGCGTCGGGCAGGGCGGCGATGGCGATGGGCGGCCACTGGCGCTATCAGACCCTGATCCGGGCGCCGGGCCTGGATTTCGACGTGACGGTGCTTCCCGTGGGGCCGCGCTGTGCGGGGCAGCCCGCCCGCTCCAACATCGGTTGCACCGGCCTGGCGATCTCCGCGAGCAGTCAGCGCAAGGAGCAGGCATGGGAGTTCGTGAAGTTCGCGACCGGACCGGAGGGGCAGGCCCTGATCGGCGAATCCAGCCTCTTCGTACCGGTGCTCCGCTCGGCGCTCGATTCGGCCGGATTCGCCAAGGCGCACCAGCGATTACACAACGTCGCCGTGCTCACGCAGGGACCGCAGCATTCCGACGGGCTCCCGGTCACCCCCGCGTGGGAGAAGGTCGTCGCGCTCATGGACCGCGGGTTCGGCCCCGTCCTGCGCGGTTCCCGCCCGGCCACGTCGCTCGCCGCGCTGTCGCCCGCCGTGGACGAGGTGCTGCGCACCCCATGACATCGGTCGACGCTCCCGCCACACCCGGGCCAGTGACCCGCACGCGCGCAACGGGTCCCGCGCGCCGGCGCGGCCGCGCGGGCCGGCTCTTCGTCGCCCCCAACCTGGCCGCGGTCGCGGTGTTCATGCTGTTTCCCCTCGGCTTCTCGCTGTACATGAGCTTCCAGCGGTGGGACATCTTCCGGCCGCCGAAGTATGTGGGGCTGAAGAACTTCGGCGAGCTCTTCACCTCCGATCCGCTGTTCCTGATCGCGATTCGCAACACCGCCGTCTTCACCGTGGGAACCGTCGTCCCCACGCTGCTCATCAGCCTCGTCGTCGCCGGCGTGCTCAACCGCAAGGCCCGGGGGATCGGGGTGGTGAGGACGATTGTATTTCTGCCACTGGCCATTTCGTCGGTGGTGATGGCGGTGGTGTGGCAGTTCGTGTTCAACACCGACAACGGGTTGCTCAACATCATGCTCGGGTGGGTCGGCATCGGGCCGGTCCCCTGGCTGGTGGACCCGAAGTGGGCCATGGTGTCGCTGTGCACGGTCAGCGTGTGGCGGAGCGTCCCGTTCGCCACAGTCATCCTGCTGGCCGCCATGCAGGGCGTGCCCGAAACCCTCTACGAGGCCGCGCGGATCGACGGCGCGGGGGAGGTGCGTCAGTTCGTGTTCATCACGATGCCGCTGATTCGCGCGGCGATGTCGTTCGTGGTGGTGATCTCGATCATCCACGCGTTCCAGGCCTTTGACATGGTCTACGTGCTCAACGGCCCCAATGGCGGGCCCGAGAGCGCCACCTACGTCCTGGGCATCATGCTGTTCCAGCACGCCTTCTCCTTCCTGGAGTTCGGCTACGCGTCGGCGCTGGCGTGGGTGATGTTCGGCATCCTGCTGGTGCTCACCGTGCTCCAACTGCGCCTCACCCGGCAGCGCTCCCTGGAGGCCTCCCGTGGTCTCCGGTGAGCGCGTGTTCAGGCACAACGTCTTTCGGGGGCTCCTGCTCTACACCGCCCTGATCGCCATCGCCTGGTGCTGGCTGTTTCCCATCGCCTGGGCGGTGTCGGGATCGCTGAAGAACGAGGGGGAAGTGACCGAGCCGAGGCTGCTGCCGGCTCACCCGCGGTGGTCGAACTACACCGAGGTCTTCACGCTGATGCCCTTCTGGCGCATGTTCGTCAACACCGTCGTCTACGCCGCCTGCGTCACGGCCGGGCAGGTGTTCTTCTGCTCCCTCGCCGGATACGCCTTCGCGCGGTTGCAGTTTCGCGGCCGCGACACGCTCTTCGTGCTGTACCTGGGCACGCTGATGGTGCCGCTCACCGTCACGGTGATTCCGCAGTTCATCCTCATGCGCACCCTGGGCTGGGTCGACACGCCGTGGGCGATGATCGTTCCGGGCCTGTTCGGAAGCGCGTTCGGCACCTACCTCATGCGCCAGTTCTTCCGCACACTGCCCACGGATCTCGAGGAGGCCGCGATCCTGGACGGCTGCTCGCCCTGGCAGATCTACTGGCGGATCCTGCTGCCCCACGCGCGGCCGGCCGTCATGGTGCTCGCGGTGCTCACCTGGGTCAACGTGTGGAACGACTTCCTGTGGCCGCTGCTGATGCTGCAGCGCAACAGCCTGGCAACCCTTACGCTCGGGCTGGTGCGATTGCGGGGCGAGTACGTCGCGCGGTGGCCGGTGATCATGGCGGCGTCGATGGTGATCATGGTGCCGCTGGTCGTCATCTACGCTTTCGCCCAGCGGTCCTTCGTCCGCGGCATCGCCGTCACCGGAATGAACGGGTAGTCATGGCTTCGGTGGTTTTCGAGCGGGCGACGCGCCATTACCCGGGGACGGATCGGCCCGCCCTCGACGGCCTCGACCTGGACGTCGGGGACGGCGAATTCGTGGTGCTGGTGGGGCCGTCCGGCTGCGGCAAGACCACCTCGCTGCGGATGGTCGCGGGCCTGGAGACGCTGGACTCGGGGCGAATTCGGATCGGCGAGCGCGACGTCACCGACGTCGACCCGAAAGACCGCGACGTCGCGATGGTCTTCCAGAACTACGCCCTGTACCCCCACATGACGGTGGCGCAGAACATGGGGTTCGCGCTGAAGATCGCCAAGACGCCGAAGGCCGAGATCTCCGAGCGCGTCCTCGACGCCGCGAAACTCCTTGACCTGCAACCGTATCTGGACCGCAAGCCGAAAGACCTGTCCGGGGGGCAGCGCCAGCGGGTGGCGATGGGCCGCGCGATCGTGCGCCGCCCGCAGGTCTTCCTCATGGATGAGCCGCTGTCGAACCTCGACGCCAAACTGCGGGTGCAGACCCGCAACCAGATCGCCGCGCTGCAGCGGCGGCTCGAGACGACCACGGTCTACGTCACCCACGACCAGGTCGAGGCCATGACGATGGGGGACCGCGTCGCGGTGCTGTCGGACGGCGTGCTGCAGCAGTTCGCCCCGCCCCGTGAGCTGTACCGCAATCCCGACAACGTGTTCGTCGCGGGCTTCATCGGGTCGCCGGCGATGAACCTATTCACCCTCCCGATCATGGATTCGTCGGTGTGGCTGGGGGACTGGCCGATCCCGGTGCCCCGGGAGATCGCCGGGACGGCGAGCGAGGTGGTCGTCGGGGTCCGGCCGGAGCATTTCGAACTGGGGGGCATGGGCGTCGAAATGGAGGTCGACGTCGTCGAGGAACTCGGCGCCGACGCCTACATCTACGGCCGCATCACGGGTTCCGGGAAAGTCATCGACCGGCCCGTGGTCGCGCGCGCCGACGGGCGTCACCCGCCCGAGAAGGGCAGCCGCGTGCGGCTCCATCCGGAACCCGGGCACCTGCATTTCTTCGGCGCCGACGGCCGTCGCATTTCTTGGTGAGCATTCGCCGAGGCCCGCTCCTTCATTCGCAAGGCCCCCGCATCGAGACTGCGGTCAGCGCGCCGAAACTGCACCCAGCGCGTCGGCGCGGGCGGATCTTCGCTCTGAGCGCAGGTTCGGTGCGCTGAGCGCGGGCTCGATCGGCACCACCGCCGACGAGCACACGCGCTTATCGTTGTAGACATGTGCCGACGCATCACCGAGCTTCGCAAGCTGGAGCCACCCGCGACTCTGACCGAGATTGCGGGCGTGGCAGGCCGGCACCCGCGCCAGGCCCTCCGGACGAGGTCGTCATGCCGTCCGTGAGCGCGTCCTCAGTCGACCTGGTGTGTGAGGGCGGTGGCGTGCGGGGGATCGGTCTGGTCGGGGCGGTGGACGCCCTCACCGCGGCCGGCTACCGGTTTCCCCGCGTCGCCGGGACCAGCGCGGGCGCGATCGTCGCGTCGCTGGTGGCGGCGCTGCAGGCGGCGGGCGAGCCGATGACGCGGCTCGCCGAGGTGATGCGCACGATCGACTATCGGAAGTTCTTGGACCGCAGCATGATCGGGCGGGTACCGCTGATCGGTGGGGGACTGTCCTTACTGATGTCCGACGGTGTCTACCGCGGCGACTATCTCGAACGGCTCCTCGCCGGCCTGCTCGCCGATCTTGGCGTGCACACCTTCGGCGACCTGCGCACCGGGGAAGAACCGGAACAGTTCGCCTGGTCGCTGGTGGTGACGGCGAGCGACCTGTCCCGGCGCCGGCTGGTTCGCATTCCGTGGGACCTCCACGACTACGGCATCACCCCGGACGACTTCCCGGTGGCGCGCGCGGTCCACGCCTCGGCGGCGATTCCCTATGTGTTCGAACCCATTCGGGTGGGCCCCGCCACCGCGAGAGC
>NZ_CACRUY010000016.1 GCF_902652685.1 Mycobacterium sp. Marseille-P9652 | reverse complement strand
CTCGACACCCACCAGCGACTTATCTGGCCAACGAAGCGGCGGCCGCGACGACGGTTGCGGCCGCCGCTTCACCCTGCCCACTTGACAAGATGTCCCCCATATCAGTCGCGATCGCGAGCGCGGCATTTGCCGGGCGATGCGGGGCGCGACCATCGAACTAGTCCGGGGCGCCCAGCAGCAGGTCGGCGTCGAAGCAGCTGTGGTCGCCGGTGTGGCAGGCGCCCCCCACCTGATCGACCGTCAGCAGCACCGTGTCGCCGTCGCAGTCCAGCCGCACCGAGTGCACGTACTGGGTGTGACCGGACGTCTCGCCCTTGATCCACTGCCGGCCGCGCGACCGCGAAAAGTATGTCGCCTCACGGGTTTCCAGCGTGCGGGCCAGCGCGTCGTCGTCCATCCAGGCGACCATCAGCACGTCGCCCGTGCCGCGCTCCTGCACCACGGCGGCGAACAGCCCGTCGGCGTTGCGCTTGAGCCGCGACGCGATCTGCGGGTCGAGCGTCATCGGACGGTGATCCCCTCGGCGGCCATGGCGGACTTCACCTGGCCGATCGTCAGCTCCCGGAAGTGAAACACGCTGGCCGCCAACACCGCATCCGCGCCGGCGGCGACCGCCGGCGCGAAATGCTCCGCCGCCCCCGCGCCTCCGCTGGCGATCACCGGCACGGTGACCGCCGCGCGCACCGCCCGCAACATCGCCAGGTCGAATCCCGCCTTCGTGCCGTCGGCGTCCATCGAGTTGAGCAGGATCTCCCCCACCCCGAGCTCCGCACCGCGGGCCGCCCACTCGACGGCGTCGATCCCGGTGCCGCGGCGCCCGCCGTGGGTGGTCACCTCCCAGCCCGACGGGGTCGGCGTCGACCCCGCGGGCACCGTGCGGGCGTCGACCGACAGCACGATGCATTGCGACCCGAACTGGCGGGCCATTTCGGCGAGCAGGTCGGGGCGGGCGATCGCCGCGGTGTTGACCGAGACCTTGTCGGCCCCGGCGCGCAGCAGCACGTCGACGTCGGCCACCGTGCGCACACCGCCGCCCACCGTCAGCGGGATGAACACCTGCTCGGCCGTGCGGCGCACCACGTCGAGCATGGTGGCCCGCTCCGACGACGATGCGGTGACGTCGAGGAAGGTGAGCTCGTCGGCGCCCTCGGCGTCGTAGGCGGCGGCCAGTTCGACGGGATCGCCCGCGTCGCGCAGGTTCTCGAAGTTGACGCCCTTGACCACGCGGCCCGCGTCGACGTCCAGGCACGGAATCACCCGCACCGCAAGGCCTTTGCCGGTCATCTCAGTACTCCCCGGGATCGCCTGTGGCACGCAGGATTTCGAGGATCTCGTCGAGGGCGCCGGGGGCCGCGGCGACCGCGGACTGCGCCGCCGGTGTCCACCGTTCGCCGGCCAGGTTGGTGACTTCGCCGCCCGCGGCCCGCACCAGCGCGACGCCGGCGGCGTGGTCCCACACGTGACCGCCGAAACTGATGGAGGCGGCCAGGATCCCGTCCGCGACGTAGGCCAGGTCCAGGCCCGTGGAGCCGTGCATCCGCAACCGGGACGACACCCGGCTGAGGTTCTCCAGCAGCGCCACCCGGTAGCGCCCGGGGAACTTGCCGCGCGCGTCCGCGCTGAACGACCCGGCGCCGATCAGGGCGTCGGCCAGCTCGACGCGCTCCAGCGGCGCCTGCGGCACACCGTTTCTCACCAGCGACTCACCGACGATGGCGGTGTAGCGCTGGCCGGTGAACGGCACCCAGGTCAGGCCGGCCACCGGATCGCCGCGGTGCAGCAGGCCGAGCAGGATGCCGGCCATGGGCGACCCGGCCGCGTAGTTGAAGGTGCCGTCGACCGGGTCGAGGACCCACACCCACTCGGCGTCGACGTCCTCACCGCCGTATTCCTCGCCGTGCACACCGATTCCGGTGGTCTCTTCCAGCGCCGAGACGACCTGGCGCTCGATCGCCAGGTCGACGTCGGTCGCGAAGTCGTTGCCCTTCTTCTGCACGGCCGAATCGGCGCGGTGGCCGGACAGGAAGGGCTCGGTGGCGTCGTCGAGGATGGCGGATGCCTTGGCCACCAGGGCGTCTAGGTCCATGACGGCTACCCTCCCACCGCGGCCAGTGCCTGCGGCAAGGTGAACCGCCCGGCGTAGAGCGCCTTCCCGACGATCGCGCCCTCGACGCCGCGGCCGGTCAGCGTGGCGATGGCACGCAGGTCGTCGATGCTGGACACGCCGCCGGAGGCGATCACCGGGGCGTCGGTGCGATCGGCGACCGATGCCAGCAGCTCGAGGTTGGGGCCGCCCAGCGTGCCGTCCTTCGTCACATCGGTGACGACATATCGCGAACACCCTTGACCGTCAAGGCGTTCCAGCACTTCCCACAGGTCTCCCCCGTCCGTCTCCCAGCCGCGTCCCCGCAACCGGTGCTGCTGGTCGACGATTTGGACGTCCAGGCCGACCGCCACCTTGTCGCCGTGCTGGCCGATCGCCCGGGCGCACCAGTCGGGGTTCTCCAGGGCCGCGGTGCCCAGGTTGACCCGGGCGCACCCCGTGGCCAGCGCCGCGGCGAGGGAGTCGTCGTCGCGGATGCCGCCCGAGAGTTCCACCTGCACGTCGAGCTTCCCGACCACCTCGGCAAGCAGTTCGCGGTTGGAGCCGCGCCCGAACGCGGCGTCGAGGTCCACCAGGTGGATCCATTCGGCCCCGTCGCGCTGCCAGCCCAGCGCGGCGTCCAGCGCCGAGCCATATTCGGTCTCACTGCCGGCCTTGCCCTGCACCAGGCGCACGGCGCGGCCGTCGACCACGTCGACCGCGGGCAACAGAATCAGTCGCATCCCCTATAGCCCCCCGACCCAATTGCTCAGCACCGCCGCACCTGCGTCCCCGCTCTTCTCCGGATGAAATTGGGTGGCCGACAACGGCCCGTCCTCGACGGCGGCCAGGAAGTCCACGTGATGCGTCGCCCAGGTCAGCACCGCCTCCGGTGCTCCCTCCCAGCGTTGCGCCGCATACGAGTGCACGAAGTAGAAACGGGTGTCGGCGTCCAGGCCCCGGAACAGAACACTGCCGGGGTCGGAATGCACGACGTTCCACCCCATGTGCGGGATCACCGGCGCGTCCAGCCGCGTCACCGCCCCCGCCCACTGGCCGCAGCCCGTTGTCTCGACGCCGAATTCGACCCCGCGCGCGAACATGATCTGCATGCCCACGCACACGCCGAGAACGGGCCGCCCTCCGGCGACCCGCTCGGCGATGATCCGGTCGCCGGAGATCTTGCGCAGGCCCGTCATGCACGCCTCGAACGCGCCGACGCCGGGAACGACGAGCCCGTCGGCGGCGGCGGCGGCGGCGGGGTCGGCGGTCACCTCGACCGACGCGCCGACGCGTTGCAGCGCGCGCTGCGCCGATCGCAGGTTACCCGAGCCGTAGTCGAGGACAACCACCGATTTGCTTGTCACAGAACACCTTTGGTGGAGGGCACGCCGGACACTCGCGGGTCGGGCTCGACGGCCTGACGCAGCGCCCGGGCCACCGCCTTGTACTGCGCCTCGGTGATGTGGTGCGGGTCGCGCCCGTAGAGGACCCGGACATGCAGCGCGATGCGCGCGTTGGCGGCCAGGGTCTCGAACACGTGCCGGTTCACCACGGTGTGGTAGGGCACCGAACTGCCGGCAATGGTGGTGTGCTGCAGATGGTCCGGCTCCCCGGTGTGCACGCAATACGCCCGGCCCGACACGTCGACCACCGCGTGCGCGAGCGTCTCGTCCATCGGGATGAACGCGTCCCCGAAACGGCGGATGCCCTTCTTGTCGCCGAGCGCCTCCCCGAGCGCCTGGCCCAGGGCGATCGCGGTGTCCTCGATCGTGTGGTGCGCCTCGATGTCGACGTCGCCCTCGGTGCGGATGCTCAGGTCGAAGCTGGCGTGGCTGCCCAGCGCCGTCAGCATGTGGTCGTAGAACGGCACACCGGTGTCGACGTGCACCTGCCCGGTGCCGTCGAGGTCAAGCTCGACGACGATGTCGGATTCCTTGGTGCGGCGCTCGATCCGCGCGCGGCGGGTCGCAAGCGTGGTCATGGCGCTCCTACGGGGCTGGTGACTGGTGTCAGGTCGGTGGCGAGCTGGGCGCTGACCCTCAGGAACGCGTCGTTCTCGTCGGTTAGTCCCGTGGTGGCGCGCAGATAGCCGGGGATTCCCACGTCGCGGATCAGGATGCCCGCCTCGAGATAGCGCCCCCAGGTGGCGGGCGCGTCGGCGAACTCGCCGAACAACACGAAGTTGGCGTCGCTCGGGATCACGCGGAACCCCATGCCTCGCAACGACTTCGTGACGCGTTCACGTTCGGCGACGAGCGCCGCGACGCTGCTCAGGGTGTCGTCGGCGTGCCGCAGCGCGGCCCGGGCCGCGGCCTGGGTGACCGACGACAGGTGATAGGGCAGCCGCACCAGCAGCATTGCGTCGATGACGGCCGGGGTGGCGACCAGGTAGCCCAGCCGCCCGCCGGCGAAGGCGAACGCCTTGCTCATGGTGCGGGTGACGATGAGCTTGGCGGGGTACTGCTCGATCAGCGCGACGGCGCTGGGCTGCGAGGAAAACTCGCCGTAGGCCTCGTCCACGATGACGATGCCCGGCACCGCGTCGAGCAGGCGCCGCAGGTCTTCAAGCGGGACGCTCTGCCCGGACGGGTTGTTGGGGCTGGCGAGGAACACCACGTCGGGCCGCCGGTCGGCGACGGCGGCCAGCGCGGTCTCCACGTCGAGGCCGAAGTCGTCGGCGCGCGCGGCCTCGAGCCATTCGGTGCGGGTGGCGTCGGAGATGATCGGGTGCATCGAGTACGACGGGACGAACCCGATGGCCGTGCGCCCCGGCCCCCCGAAGGCCTGCAGCAGCTGCTGCAGGATCTCGTTGGAACCGTTGGCGGCCCAGACGTTTTCGACGTCGAGCGGGACGCCGGTCTGCGCGGTGAGGTAGGCGGCCAGGTCGCGGCGCAGGGCCACCGCGTCGCGGTCGGGGTAGCGGTGCAGGTCGGTGGCGGCCTCGGCGACCGAGCGCACGACGTCGTCGACCAGCGCCTGGCTGGGCGGGTGCGGGTTCTCGTTGGTGTTGAGCCGCACCGGGACCGCCAATTGCGGCGCGCCGTAAGGGGTTTTGCCGCGCAGGTCGTCGCGCAGCGGCAGGTCGTCCAGGGTCGGGCGTTCGGCGCTCATCGTTCGAACCTCCGCCGGATCGCCTCGCCGTGCGCCGGCAGGTCTTCGGCTTTGGCCAGGGTGGTCACGTGCCCGGACACGTCCTTCAGGGCCGCCTCGGTGTAGTCGACGACGTGGATGCCGCGCAGGAACGTCTGCACCGACAGGCCGCTGGAGTGCTTGGCGGACCCGCCGGTGGGCAGCACGTGGTTGGACCCGGCGCAGTAGTCGCCCAGGCTCACGGGCGCGTACGGGCCGACGAAAATGGCGCCGGCGGAACGTATCCGCGCGGCCACCCGAGGCGCGTCGACGGTCTGGATCTCCAGGTGCTCGGCGGCGTAGGCGTTGACGACGCGGACGCCGGCGTCGAGGTCGTCGACCAGGATGATGGCCGACTGCCGGCCGCCGAGCGCGGCCGTCACCCGTTCGCGGTGCACGGTGGTTTGCAGCTGGGCGGCCACCTCGGCGTCGGTGGCGGCGGCCAGATCTTCACTGGGCGTGACCAGCACGCTGCCGGCCATCTCGTCGTGCTCGGCCTGGCTGATGAGGTCGGCGGCGACGTGCGCGGGGTCGGCGGTGTGGTCGGCGAGGATGGCGATCTCGGTGGGCCCGGCTTCCGCGTCGATCCCGACCTGCGAGCGGCACAGGCGTTTGGCGGCGGTGACGTAGATGTTGCCCGGGCCGGTGATCATGTCGACGGGCGCCAGATCCGTGCCGTCGGTGTCGGTTCCGCCGTAGGCCAGCAGGGCCACGGCCTGGGCGCCGCCCAGGGCCCACACCTCGTCGACGCCCAGCAGGTGGGCCGCCGCGAGGATGGTCGGGTGCGGCAGGCCCTCGAACCGGGCCTGCGGGGGGCTGGCCACCACCAGCGAGTCGACGCCGGCCGCCTGGGCCGGGACGACGTTCATCACGACGCTCGACGGGTACACCGCGTTGCCGCCGGGGACGTAGAGGCCGACCCGCTCGACGGGAACCCACCGCTCGGTGACCGTCGCGCCGGGTCCCAGGGTGGTGGTGACGTCGGCGCGGCGCTGGTCGGCGTGCACGGCCCGGGTGCGCTCGATCATCACCTGCAGGGCCTCGGCCACCTGGGTGTCCAGGCCGTCGAGCGCCGCCCGCAGCGCCGCTTCCGGCACCCGGACGGCCGGCGGCCGCACACCGTCGAACGACGCACCGAACTCCAGCGCCGCTTCGGCCCCGCGTTCGGCGACGGCCTCCACGATCGGGCGGACGATGGGCAGAACGCTCTCCACGTCGGCGCCGCCCCGCGGAAGCGTGGCCCGCAGGCGCGCCGCCGTCAGCTCGGCGCCCCGCAGGTCGATGCGGGCCATCGGCGACGGTTGGGAGGTGGTCACGCCGTCCATTGTCCCAGAGCAACTCAAATGGATATCCGGCCGGTACAGTGCCGGTCATGTCGAGAAAAGAACATCCCAACAACGCCCCGGGCGTCCCGATGCTCTTTCCAGTCTGGTTCGAGAACCTTCAGGTCAAGTACCTCAACAGGGCGATCAAGCCGTTCGCGCGGTTCATGCCCGGGACCGCGACCATCAAGCATCGCGGCCGCAAGTCCGGCAAGACCTACGAGACGATCATCACCCCGTACCGCAAGGGCAACATGGTGGCGATCGCGCTGGGGCATGGGAAGACCGACTGGGTCAAGAACGTGCTGGCCGCGGGCGAGGCCGACCTGCAGTACGGCCGCAATCGCATGGTGCACCTCACCAACACCCGCATCCTGCCGGCCGGCTCCGACGGCCCCGACGCCGAGCGCCTGCCTCGGATGGCGCGCATGCAGCTGCGCCGGGTCGGCGTGTTCGTCGGCGACATCGCCTGAGGGCGTCCGTTTGAGGGTGTAAAGCCGGCGTTCGGTGTGCGCCAGTGGCGGGGTTCCGGCGAGTTTCGCCGCCCGGAATACACCCTCGATGCCCAGGTTTCACACTCAACTAAGCCCTGGTGAAGACGGTCTTGCCGACCATCGTCGGCCACGCCGACGGGGCGTCGTCCCACGCGACGACGCGGTCGACGGCCGGTGACAGGTCCAGGCCGCCGGCGAGCAACTCGAGCACCCGCGGGATGACGGTGCGGGCGCTGACGCGACCGGTCACGAATCGCACGCCCCGCGTGTACATCGGCAGCAAGGGCATCGCGACCGTGTATTCCGGGTAGATCCCGGTGTCGGTGCACACCCCGTCCGGCCAGGTCGCCCGCAGCGTGGCCGCGAGGATGTCCGGCTCGGCGGTCGTGTGCACGGTGACCGGGTACGGATCCCAGGACTTGTCGGGCTTGGCGAGGTCGTGAGCGGTCGCGCCGAGCTTCTCGGCGGCGGCCAGCCGTTGCGGGTCGGTGTCCACGTAATCGACGTGGGCGCCCAGCGTCGCGGCGAACGCGGCTGCATACAACCCGATCGACAACCGCCCGGCCACCAGCACGCGGCGGTCGACGGGCTCGAGCCCGCCCAGCGCGTCGCGGAACGGCCCGACGGTCCGCCACCCGTCGGGAATGTTGTCCGACAGCGAGGCGATCGAAACGGGGTCGACGGAGTCGGGCAGGGGTATCAGCATCGCGTCCGCGTAGGGCACCAGCACCAGGTCGGACATGAAGGCGCCGCCGTCCAGGCCGGCGATGGGGGCCATGCCGTAGCACGCCATCAGCGGCACCGAGGCGCACGATCCGGTCACGCCGCGGCGGCATTCGCGGCAGGTGCCGCAGCTGATCTGGAAGGGCACCACCACGCGGTCGCCCACCGCGACGTCCCGCACGGCGTCGCCGACCGCGACGACCTCGCCCACCCCCTCGTGCCCCACCGCGTAGCCCGGCGGCAACGGGAGCCGCCCGTGGCAGACCGCGACGTCCAGGTCGCAGCACGCCACCATCAGCGGCCGGATCAGCGCCTGCTCCGGCGCGGCGATCCGGGGTTCCGCGACGTCGCGCCAGGCGTAGCGCCCCGACTCTTCATAGGTCAGCTGCCTCATCTCAGCATTCTTGAGTGATTACTCAAGTATTGTCAATACTCGTGCCCCGTCCCGACCGCAGCCGCGCCGCGCTGATCGACGCCGCCGCCACCCTGTTCCGCCGCCAGGGCTATGCGGCTACCGGGCTCAACCAGATCCTCGGGGAGGCCGGCGTCCGGCCCGGTTCGCTCTACCACCACTTCCCCGACGGCAAGCAGCAACTGGCCGCGGCGGTCGTCGACACCGCGGGCGGCGCCATCGAGCGATTGCTGCGTCAGTTCCTCGCCACCGGCCGACCGGTGGCCGACATCGTCGATGGGTGGATCGACCTGCTGATCGCGGGATTGGCCGGCGACCGTCGCGACGGCTGCCCGGTCGAGCCGATCGCGACCGAGTCGGTGAACGCGAGCACGGTGGTGCGCGAAGCGTCGGCCCGCGCGTTTCGGCAATGGTGCGTGGCGATCGAGGAGCGGCTGTGCTCCGACGGGTGGTCGGACGAGGACGCTCGCCGCGTCGCCGTCGCGGTCATCTCACTGATCGAGGGGGCGCTGATTCTTTCCCGGATTGCCGGGGACACCGAGGCTCTCGACGCCGCCAAGCCCGCAGCGCGCGCGCTGCTGGGTTGACGGCGCGGCGGTGTTGGTGTGAAGGGCGTGACGTCGGTTGTCAACTTTGTTGGGGAACAAGGACTTAGGACCCTACGGCGTGGCCCGGTGCGGCGAGACGATGACAGGTGCACAACCAACCCCTCTGAGCAGAAGGGATCTCCCGATGGCTGACAACGACCTGACCGCCCGGTTCGAAAAGATCTCCACGGCCGCCAGGGAGGCGAACGACAAGGTGCGCGCCGCGGCGCAGCAAGCCCGCGAACAGATCCAGGCCGATGCGGCCGCCGCGCGCGACAGGGCGAACCACGCGGCCGATCACCTGGAAGACCGGGCAACAGCCGCCCACGACGAGGCGTCGAAGCACTGGCGGGAGATCGCCGAGAAGTGGAAGTCCCACGTCGCCAAGATCCGCAAGGACATGGCGGAGAAGAGGGCTGAGCACGAGGCCAAGGAAATGGACGCCTACGCCAACATGGCCATCGGCTATGCGCTGGACACCATCGACTTCGCCGAGGCCGCGGTCTACGAAGCCGAATACGCTGTGCTCGACGCGCTTTCGGCTCGCTCTGCAGCCGACGCGATGGCCCGAGGATGACCCTCCGGTAGCACCTACATGTCCAGGCCGATGTCGAGCGCGCGCACCGAGTGCGTCAGCGCGCCGACGGCCAGGTAATCGACGCCCGTCGCGGCGTAGGTCGCCGCGGTGTCGAGGCTGATCCCCCCGGACGATTCGAGCAACACGGCGGGCGCGTGGGCATCGCGGCGCTGCACCGCGATCTGGGTCTGCCACACCGGAAAGTTGTCCAGCAGAACCAGTTCCGGCTTCTCCGGCAGCACCGCATCGAGCTGCTCGAGCGAGTCGACCTCCACCTCGCACGGCATCTCGGGCGCGGCGTCGCGCACCGCGCGCAGCGCGCCGACCACGGAACCGGCCGCCGCGACGTGGTTGTCCTTGATCAGTGCCGCGTCGCCCAGGCCGAGCCGGTGGTTGACGCCGCCGCCGACCCGCACCGCGTACTTCTGCAGCGCGCGCAGCCCGGGCAGCGTCTTGCGCGTGTCGCGGACCTTCGCCTTCGTGCCCCGGACGGCGTCGACCCAGGCCGCCGTCGTGGTCGCGATGCCCGACAGGTGGCAAATCAGGTTGAGCATTGTGCGCTCGGCGGTGAGGAGCCCGCGCGTCTCGGCCTCGACCGTCAGCAGCGGCTGACCGGGCTGTGCCCGCGCGCCGTCGTCGACGCGGTCGAGCACCCGGTAGGTGCCGCCGCCGAGCACCTCGTCGAGCACCAGCAGCGCGATGTCCACGCCGGCGACCACGCCGGGCTCGCGGGGGACCATCGAGGCCGTCGCGACCGCGGCCGCGGGAACGGTCGCCGCCGTGGTGACGTCGGGCCCGTAGCGCAGGTCCTCGTCCAGTGCCCGTCGGATGGTGTCCAGCGCGGCGGCGCGGTCGGAGTCGGAGAGCATGTCAACCCACCGCCGCCAGCGCCTCGTCGAGGACGGAGCTGCCGTCGCCGGCCAGCCGCAGGACGCTGCTGCGTGCCTGGTCCGGCACGGCCGCGCCGAACTCCGCACGGTGGTGGCAGCCCCGGCTTTCGGTGCGGGCGAGCGCCGCCGCGGTCACGGCCCTGGCGGCCAGCGCCAGAGCGACGTCCTCGAAGTCCCGCCGGCCCGCGATGACGCGCTTCGGCGCCCGGGAAAGCTTGTCGGACAGGCGGTTCAGGCCGGTCGCGTCGCGCACCACCGACGCGTCGCGGCTCATGGCCCGCTGCAGGTCGGCGCGGTCGGGCGCGGTGTGGATGAGCGACTCGGGCGGCGCGGCGCGAGTGGGTCCGGCCTCGGCCGCGTGGTCGGCCGCGGCCTTCCCCGCCCGGCCCCCCACCACGAGGCCCTCGAGAAGGCTGTTGGAGGCCAGCCGATTCGCGCCGTGCATGCCCGTGCGGGCGACCTCGCCCGCGGCATAGAGGCCCGGCAACTCGGTCTGCCCGTACACGTCGGTGACGATGCCCCCGCAGCTGTAGTGCGCGCCCGGGACGACCGGGATGGGTTGGCGGACGGGGTCGATGCCGGCGGCGCGGCACGCGGCGGTGACGGTCGGGAAGCGCTTCGCGAAGCTGGGGATGCCGCGGGCGTCGAGGTAGACGCAGGAATCGCCGGTGGCCCGCAGCCGCGCGTCGATGGCGCCGGCGACGACGTCGCGCGGCGCCAGGTCGCCCATCGGGTGGACGCCAGCCGTCACCGAGTTGCCCTGCCTGTCAATCAAAATCGCTCCCTCGCCGCGGATGGCCTCGGTGACCAGCGGGCGCCGCCCCCCGCTCCGCCCCCCGTACAGCATGGTCGGGTGGAACTGGATGAATTCCAGGTCGCTGACCGCGACGCCGGCCCACAGCGCCAGCGCGATCCCGTCAGCGGTGGAGCCTTCGGGGTTCGTGGTCGCGCCGTAGAGGTGGCCCAGGCCCCCGGAGGCCAGGATCACCGCGGGCGCGCTGATGATTCCGTGGCCGTCCGGGCTGTCGACGAGCACGCCCGTGACGCCCGCCGGGCCGTCGTGCAGCACCCGGAGGGCCACGTGACCGGTGCGGACGTCGAGGGTGGCCGCGGCGTGGTCGAGCGCCCGCTGGACCTCGGCCCCGGTGGCGTCGCCGCCGGCGTGCACGATTCGGCGGCGCGAGTGGCCGCCTTCTCGGGTGAGCGCCCACTGGCCTGGCCGTGATTCGTCGAAATGCGCTCCGGCGCCGACCAACTCGGACACCGCGCGGTAGCCGTCGGCCACGATGGAGTAGACGGCGGCCGGGTCGCACAACCCCGCCCCCGCGACCACGGTGTCGGCGACGTGGGCGTCGATGGAGTCATCATTGCCCGGCAGCACCACCGCGATGCCGCCCTGGGCGTAGTGGGTGGCGGTCACGCCGTGCCGGCGGTCGGCCTTGGAGAGGACGACGACGCGTTTGCCGGCCCGATGGGCGGCCAGCGCCGCGGCCAGCCCGGCGACCCCGGTGCCGACGACGACGACGTCGGCGGTGTCGGTCCACTCGCAGTGGGTCGTCATTCGCCGCCGCCCGGTTGCCCGATCTCGATCATCCGCTGCACGCTGCGCCGGCCCGCCGCCGCGATGTCCGGGTCGACGTGCACCTCGTCGGCGCCCTCGACCAGGCACCGCAGCAGGGCCGCGGGGGTGATCATCTTCATGAACTTGCACGACGCGCGGTCGTTTACCGGTTGGAAGTCGACTTGCGGTGCGGCCCTGCGCAATTGGTACAGCATGCCGACCTCGGTGGCGACCAGCACCTTGCGGGCGCGCGTCTCGTGGGCCGCATCCAGCATGCCGCCGGTGGACAGGATCTTCACCCGGTCCGCGGGGAAGGCGCCCTCGCCGGCGAGGTACAGCGCCGAAGTGGCGCAACCACATTCGGGGTGGACGTACAGCTCGGCGTCGGGGTTGGCGCGGGCGCGGTCGGTGAGCTCGTCGCCGTTGATGCCGGCGTGCACGTGGCACTCCCCGGCCCACACGTGGACGTTGCTGCGGCCGGTGACCCGGCGGACGTGGGCGCCCAGGAACTGGTCGGGGCAGAACAGCACCTCGCGGTCGGGGTCGATGGAGTTGACCACGTCGACGGCGTTGGACGAGGTGCAGCAGATGTCGGTCAGCGCCTTCACCGCCGCGGTGGTGTTGACGTAGGAGACGACGACGGCGCCGGGGTGCTCGTCCTTCCAGGCGCGCAGTTCGTCCGGCGTGATCGAATCGGCCAGCGAACACCCGGCCCGCTGGTCGGGGATCAGTACCGTCTTGTCCGGGCTGAGGATCTTCGCGGTCTCGGCCATGAAGTGCACGCCGCAGAAGACGATGGTGTCCTCGGGGGCCTCCGCGGCGATCCGCGAGAGGGCCAGCGAGTCGCCCACGTGGTCGGCGACGTCCTGGATGGCCGGCAGCTGGTAGTTGTGCGCGAGCAGGGTGGCGCCGCGCAGCTTCGCCAGCCGGCGGATCTCGGCGGCCCACTGCTCGTCGGCGTCCACGCCGTTGTAGCCGGTTTGAGAATCGGTGATTCGGGCAGTCATTGCTGTCACGTTTTCAGCGAGCGTGTCCATGCGGGCCAGGACCGTCACGGCGGCTCCTTTCGCAACCGGGAGGTTTTCGACTTATGATCGAAAACATGGCCCATGGTAGCACCGCGCACGAGGTGCTCGCCGTCGTGTTCCAGGTTCGCGATGTGACGACGGGTCCTCGTGCGGGAAAACCCCAGCTGAACGTCCTGTTATGGCAGCGTGCCCGCGAACCGCAGAAGGGTGCGTGGTCGCTGCCGGGCGGACGGCTGCGCAACGACGAGGACATGATCACGTCGGTCCGGCGTCAGCTGGCCGAGAAGGTGGACCTCAAGGAGCTGGCGCATCTCGAGCAGCTCGCGGTCTTCTCCGAACCCCGCCGCGTCCCCGGCGTCCGGGTGATCGCGTCGACCTTCCTGGGCCTGGTGCCCTCCCCCGCCATCCCCGAGCTCCCGCCCGACACCCGCTGGCATCCCGTGAACTCCCTGCCGCCGATGGCGTTCGACCACGGGCCGATGGTGGCCCACGCCCGCGCCCGGCTGGTGGCCAAGCTGTCCTACACCAATATCGGATTTGCCTTGGCGCCAAGGGAATTCGCGTTGTCCACGCTGCGCGACATCTACGGCGCCGCCCTCGGCTATCAGGTCGACGCGACCAACCTGCAGCGGGTGCTGGCGCGTCGCGGCGTCATCTCCCCGACCGGCACCGTCGCCCAGTCCGGGCGCAGCGGCGGGCGCCCCGCGGCGCTCTACCACTTCACCGACGCGCAGTTGCGGGTCACCGACGAATTCGCCGCATTCCGGCCCCGCGTCGCTATGAATTGACTGTGAGATCCGCGTGACGCGGCTGACCTGCGCGACTCCGTCGAGAACTGGCCCACAAAGCGGCGATTGCATTTTGGTTACCGCACGTTCATACGCGACAATGCCCGTTGGCCATGAAGGGAGCCTCAATGGAGCTCGGCAATCTGGCAGGAACGCGCGGTGCGCAGTGGATCGGTCAGCCACCCCACGAGGAACTACAGCGCAAGGTGCGCCCGCTGCTGCCGTCCGACGACCCGTTCTACCAGCCCCCGCTCGGTTTCCAGCACGCCGAGCCGGGGACCGTCCTGCGCTCCCGGGACGTCGAGCTGGCATTCCTCGGTCTGATCCCCCAGCCCGTCAAGGCCGTCCAGCTGCTCTACCGGACGATGGACATGAACGGCGAGCCCGAGGCCACGGTGACCACCGTCATCGTGCCGGCCGAACTCGCTCCCGAACGCCCGTGCCCGCTGCTGTCGTACCAGTGCGCCATCGACGCGATGTCGTCGCGCTGCTTCCCGTCGTATGCGCTGCGCCGCCGGGCGAAGGCCCTCGGGTCGCTGGGTCAGTTGGAGCTGCTGCTGATCAGCGCCGCGGTGGCCGAGGGGTGGGCCGTGTCGGTGCCCGACCACGAGGGCCTGCGCGGCATGTGGGGCGCCCCGTACGAACCCGGCTACCGCACCCTTGACGGCATCCGCGCCGCGCTGAGCTTCGACCGCCTGGGGCTGTCCCCGTCGGCCGCGATCGGGCTGTGGGGTTACTCGGGCGGCGGGCTCGCCAGCGCCTGGGCTGCCGAGATGTGCGGCGCGTACGCACCTGAACTGGACATCGTTGGGGCCGTCCTCGGCTCCCCCGTCGGCGACCTCGGACACACGTTCCGCCGCCTCAACGGCAGCTTCCTGGCGGGACTTCCCGCGCTGGTGGTGGCCGCCCTCGCCCACGCCTACCCCGACCTGGACCGGGTGATCAAGGAACACGCCAACGAGGAGGGACGCGCCCTGCTCGAGTCCCTCGAGACGATGACGACCGTGGAAGCCGTCGTGAAGATGGCCGGCAAGGACATGGGTGACTACCTCGACGAGCCGCTCGAGGACATCCTGTCCACACCCGAGGTCAGCTTCGTCTTCGACAACATCAGGCTGGGCGCGGCCGTGCCGACGCCGCCGGTACTGATCGTGCAGGCCGTGCACGACTACCTGATCTCCGTCGACGACATCGACGCGCTCGCCGACGTCTATTCGGCCGGCGGCGCCCGGGTCACCTACCACCGCGACGCGTTCAACGAACACATGCTGCTGCACCCGCTGTCGGCGCCGATGACCCTGCGGTGGCTGACCGACCGGTTCGACCGGCGGCCGCTGACCGAGCACCTCATCCGGACGACATGGCCGACGATGTTCCACCCGATGACCTACGTCGGCATGGCGCGGCTGGTCAAGATCGCCGCCAAGGTCATCACCGGCCGGAGGATCCACCGCCGACCGCTCTGATCGCCTTTAGGCCACGGGCTCCATCGGCTGGGCCGGCGAGGGCTGGTCGGCCACCGGAAGCGCCCCGAGGTCGTCGCGGGCGTTCGCCGCTGCCAGCACGGCGTACACCAGCGCCGCGATAGCGACGGGCCAGACGAGCGTGGCCGCCACCTGCAGCGGCTTGTCCGCGAAGAACACCGGCGGCGCCTGCACGACGTACGCCACGGACGGGCTCCCGATCAGGGGCACCGCGTCGAAGTTGAGGGACCCGTCGCGCACCCGGACCAGCAGCGCCCCGACGGCCGATGCCGCGGCGGCCGCGGCCAGCATCCCGACCGACAGGCCCACGACCATCCCAGGCCCGCGGTGCGCCCGCCACTGCCACACCAGCACCGTCCCGACCACCGCCAGCACGGTCAGGAGCCCGAGCATCAGGCACGGCGCGTCGAAGAAGTGGTTGATCTCCGGCCCGAGATACTCGTGGACCCGATCGCCCGCGCGGGTGATCGCCACGACCACGTGGATCGGCGGGGCGATCCACGCCCAGAGCCCGCCGATGAGCACACCGGTCACCGCCAGGCCCGCCGCGGTGACGGCGATCGCGCGCGTCCGCGGGCTCCGGGCCGCGGCGCGCGGGCCGGGCGTCTGCTGCTCGGTCACCGCTGCGCCTCCACGTCGACCGAGTCGACCTCACCGTGGCGCGAGCATTGCGCCCGCCAGCCGTCCGGGCGGACCTGCACCACCATGCGGCGACCACACTGCGCGCAGAACCGGGGCGGCTCGAGGCCCAATTGGGCCGCCGTCGGCACGGCCGTGCCCCCCAGTTCGCCGGTGTAGACGTTGTAGACGCCCGCGCTGACGGCGGCGCCCAGATCCTGACCCACAGCCCCAGTGTCTAACAGGCCGGCTCAAAGGGTGGCATTGAGCGCCTTGATCGGCATCTGCAGATCCTCGAGGAGCCCGAGGTCCGCTTCGGCCGGGCGGCCAAGCGTGGTGAGGTAGTTGCCGACGATGACGGCGTTGATGCCGCCGAGCATGCCCTGCTTGGCGCCGAGGTCGCCGAGGGTGATCTCGCGGCCGCCGGCAAAGCGCAGAATGGTGCGCGGCAACGCCAGGCGGAAAGCGGCGACGCACTTCAGTGCCTCGCTCGCGGGCATCACGTCGAGGTCGCCGAACGGCGTGCCGGGGCGGGGGTTGAGGAAGTTCAGCGGCACCTCGTCCGGCCCGAGCTCGGCCAACTCGGCGGCGAACTCGGCGCGCTGCTCGACGGTCTCGCCCATGCCGAGGATGCCGCCGCAGCACACCTCCATGCCGGCGTCGCGGACCATGGACAGCGTCTGCCAGCGCTCCTCCCAGGTGTGGGTGGTCACGACGTTGGTGAAGTGCGAGCGGGCCGTCTCGAGGTTGTGGTTGTAGCGGTGTACGCCCATCGCCGACAGCCGCTCCACCTGCTCGGCGGTCAGCATGCCCAGCGAGCAGGCGATGTTGATCTCGACCTCGTCGCGGATCGCCTCGATACCCGCGGCGACCTGCGCCATCAACCGCTCGTCGGGCCCGCGGACGGCGGCCACGATGCAGAACTCCGTGGCACCCGACTTGGCGGTCTGCTTGGCCGCCTCGACCAGGCTGGGGATGTCCAGCCGGGCGCTGCGCACGGGCGACGAGAACAACCCCGACTGGGAGCAGAAGTGGCAGTCCTCCGGGCAGCCCCCGGTCTTGAGGCTGATGATGCCCTCGACCTCGACCTCCGGACCGCACCAGCGCATCCGGACGTCGTGGGCCAGCGCCAAAAGCTCGTCGAGCCGATCGTCGGGCAGGTGCAGGACCCGCAGCACCTGATCCTTGCTCAGCCCCTCGCCGCGCTCGAGCACCTGCTCGCGGGCCTCGGCGAGGATGTCCGTGTCATCGGTGCCGGTCGTCGGTCGAGTGGCCGCTTGAGTCACGGGGCTCCTCTGCATCGGTCGTCGGGCCGTGCGCACGGCCCTACTTGCCACGCGGTTGTGGCAGCCTGAACAAATCGGTGTTCAAAGTAGGGTAACGGCCGCGGAACCGGGGGTCCGGCGGGGTATGTCAGCAGGATGATCCATTCGCTGTCCCAGGCGCACGTCGAAATCGTCGCCCACCACTGGATCCTGCTGGCGGTCCCGGCGTTCCTCCCGGCGATCATCGTCGTCGCGGTCGTCCTCTACGTCGCGTTGCGGGACCGCCGCGGATGTCGCAAACCCAGGCCGCTGCGGGCGGTGAGCCGGCCCGAGGACGCGTCGGACAGCAAATCCGTCGAGCGGGATGAGCGAACCGGTACCGACGGTAACAAAGGATGATTGACGCGCGCCGGATTGGGGCATTCCCGATCCTGCAGGTTTGGATCACATCTCCCCGGACGGTCGGGCGCGGTTGGGAGGATTTGACATGACATTCGACATGACAGCGTCGGATTTCGAGATTCTTGCGGAGCCATCGGCGCGCGGCGCCGGGCTCAACCAGGTGATCGGGCTGTCGATCGCCGCCGCGGTGATCACCGTCCTCATGCTGTGGGTGGGGTATGCGCACCGCACCCGTCGCATCACCTGGCTGGCCCGCATCGCCGACAAGATGGGCGAGAAGTTCAACCGCCCCTCGTGGGTGGCCCTGCCCGTCCTGGTGTTCACCACCTTCATCATCTGCGCCCTGTTCGGGTTCATCTGGGACGTCAGCTGGCACATCGGCAACGGCCGCGACCCCGGCCCGCTCGCCAACCCCGCGCACTACTTCATCATCATCGGCCTGTTCGGCGTCTTCCTCGCCGGCGCGCTGGCCGTCGTGCTGCCCTACGACAAACCCGGCCCGGCGTCGGTGCGGATCACCGAGGACTGGCACGCCCCCGTGGGCGGCGTCCTGATGGCCGGGTGCGGCCTGTACGCCCTGATCGGGTTCCCGCTGGACGACATCTGGCACCGCATCTTCGGCCAGGACGTAACCCTCTGGGGCCCAACGCATCTGATGATGATCGGCGGCGCGGGCCTCTCGCTGTTCTCCGTGTTGATGCTGGAATACGAGGGCGGCCGGGCACTCCCCGAGCCGCCCGCCGAGCGGCCGTTCGTCCGGTTCCTGCGGTACCTGTCGCTGGGCGGCCTGCTGATCGGCCTGTCGGTCTACCAGATCGAGTACGACTTCGGCGTCGAGCAGTTCCGGCTGGTGCTGCAGCCGATGATGATCGCCGTCGTCGCTTCGATCGGGTTGGTGGTCGCCCGCATCACCATGGGCCGGGGCGCCGCCGTCATCGCCGCCCTCTTCGCGATCGCGCTGCGCGGTGCCGTGTCGGTGATGGTCGGCCCGATCCTGGGCGCCCCCACCAACTGGTTCCCCCTGTACCTGGGCCCCGCGATCGTGGTCGAGGTGCTGGCGTTCACCCCGTTGTTCAAGCGCCCCATGGCATTTGGCGCGGTCGCCGGCCTGGGCGTGGGCACTGTCGGGCTGTGGCTGGAGTCGCTGTGGATCGGCGCCGTGTACCACTACCCGTGGCCCGCGGCCATGTGGGGCGAGGCCCTCGCGATGGCCGTGCCCGCCGCGGTCCTGGCCGGCGTCTGCGGGGCGATGATGGGCATGGTGCTCACCGGGCAGCGGCTGCCCAGCCACCCGATCGGGATCTCGCTTGTGGTGCTCACGGTCCTGGCGATCGGCGGCGCGGTCGCCAACGGGCTGCACATCGTGGTGCCCAAGCAGGACACCGCCACCGTCACGCTGACGGAGCTGCCGAGCCCGGCCGGGCAGCGCATGGTGTCGGCCGATGTTCAGCTCACGCCGCCGTTCGTGAGCGACCACCCGGAGTGGGTGACGATCCTGTCGTGGCAGGGGCGGATGGAGAATCAGCGCGGCCTGGTGATCGACCGGCTGCAGAAGGTCGGCCCCGGCCACTACCGGTCCACCGAGCCGGTGCCCGTGTGGGGTTCGTGGAAGACCCTGCTGCGGGTCCAGGACGGCTACACGATGACCGCGGTCCCGATCTTCGAGCCGGCCGACGACGCCATCCCCGCGGCCGAGGTGCCCGCCGTGGCGTCCAGCACGCGGCCGTTCGTCCAGGAGATCACCATCCTGCAGCGCGAACGCGACCTGAGCGCACCGACGTGGCTGTTCACCGCCGGCTCGATCGTGGTGCTGATCTTCACGCTGATGGTCATCGCCGGCCTGACCTGGGGCGCCGGGCGGCTCAACCGGGCCGTGCTCGAGCCGGAGCCGTTCGAGGAGAAGCAACCCCTTCCGCGGGCGGCGTGAGCGATGGCGGTTCGTAACGCCCTCGCCGCGGCCGGGGTGGCGGCGATGACGTGCGGGCTGGTCGCGTGCGGCGGCTCGGGCGGCCAGTCGAAGGCGCCGCCGCCGGCTTTGGACGTCGACGTCACCATCGCCAAGGGGCAGGTGACCCCGGCCAACGCCAGCCTGCAGGCCAGGGTGCACCAGCCCATCACCCTCAAGGTCAGCAGCGACGCCCCCGACGAGGTGCACGTGCACTCGGTGCCCGACCACAAGTTCGAGGTCGCCGCCGCCCCCAATCAGACGTTCCAGTTCAGCGTCGACGTCCCCGGCAACGTCGAGGTGGAACTCCACCACCTCGACCGCACGATCGCGACGATCCAAGTCCAGCCGTGACGCCGGGCGGCGCGACGGCGGTGCTCGCGCACGGGCTCGGCGGGTCGGGCGACCTGCCGGTGCCCTACGCGTACGCGATGGTCGGCGCGGCGTGGGCGCTGACGTTCACCTTCGCCCTGGTGGCGTTCGCGTGGCGGCGGCCGCGCTTCGACCCGCGCAAGCCCGGCCATGCCCTGCCGGCGGTCGTGACCCGGGTGGTCGACGCGCCAGCGACGCGCTGGACCGTGGCGGTCGTGGCCTTGGTGTTCGCGATGTGGGTGGTGCTGGCCGGGGTGTTCGGTCCGCGGTCGCCGACGAACGCCCTGCTGGGCGCGTTCTACGTGCTGCTGTGGGTGGGGTTGGTGGCGCTGTCGCTGGTTTTCGGGCCGGTCTGGCGGGTGCTCTCGCCGGTGCGGACCGTGTACCTTTTGCTGTTCCGGTTCCGACCGCGACTGCCTTACCCCGAGGGTTGGGGGTACCGCCCGGCGGCGGTCGGGCTGTTCACCTTCGTCTGGATGGAACTGGCCAGCCCGAACCCCGCGTCGCTGCCGATGGTCGAGGCGTGGCTGCTGATCTACGCGGTGCTGATGCTGGGCGGGGCCGGTTTGTGCGGGCGGCGCTGGCTGGCCCGCGCCGACCCGTTCGGCGTGTACAGCATGGCGGTCTCCCGGCTTTCGCCGTTTCGCCGCAACCCGGAGACCGGGCTGATCGTCGTCGGAAATCCGCTCGACCACCTGCCGTCGCTGCCGGTGCGCCCGGGTGTGGTGCTGACGCTGGCGGTGCTGCTGGGATCGACGGCGTTCGACAGTTTCTCGGCGTCGCCGACGTGGCGCGGCTTCACCGACGTGGTGTCCCGTGGCTGGGGTGTGGCGCCGGCCCTGTCGTCGTCGCTGTTGCGGACCGCCGGGCTCGTGGTGTTCATTGCCGTTGTGGCGGTGACGTTTTCGCTCGCGGCGCGCGCGACGGGCGGCGTCGACCGCGAGCAACGACGCGCGTTGCCCGGCCAGATGGCGCACTCGCTGATCCCCATCGTGGTCGGCTACATCTTCGCCCACTACCTGTCCTACCTCGTCGAGCGCGGGCAGCAGGCCGTCATCAGCCTGGCCGACCCGTTCGGCCGGGGCTGGAACCCGCTCGGCTTGGCGCATCAGCAGGTGGCCTACGTCCTGTCCACGCACCCGCCGGTGCTCGCCGGGATCAAGGTGACGTGCGTGGTCGTCGGGCACATCCTGGCGGTGATCGCCGCCCACGACAAAGCCCTGCGCCTGCTGCCAGCCGGGCACCAGCTCACCGGCCAGTTGACGATGATGCTCGTCATGGTCGGCTACACCTTCACCGGCCTGTATCTGCTGTTCGGCGGCTAGATCAGGTAGTCGACCTTCTTGTCGCCGTCCCAGCGGCGCAGCGCGGCGAAGCTGCCCGGGATCTCCGGCGGGCGGCCAGTGATGTGCAGCGCCCGGCTCAGCGCCGGCCCCGCGACGCGGCGGGCCAGGGTGACGTGCGGCGTCCAGTGCCCGGGCAGGCTGTTGGGCGCCGGAGCGGGCAGCAGGTGGTCGAGGCTGATGCGGTGCACATGCGCGTGCAGATCGAGCAGCGCGGCGGTCGGGACGATCAGCCGGGTCAGGATGGCGCTGTTTCGCCCGAGCAGCAGCGGGGCGCCGACGGCACACGGCAGGGGCAGTCGCGCGGTCAGCGGCCGCAGCAGCGCGTCGACGTCCTCGGCGATGCGGTCGGCCACGGCCAGGGTCACGTGCGGCCGGCCGGCCGGCGCCTGGCTGGGGATGTCGGCGGCCGCCAGCGCTTCCCACATGTCGCGGAGCGTCGCCTCGGTGGCCTCGTCGAACAGCAGCTCGATCGAATGGACCATCAGGCCACCAGGCCCGCGACCCAGTCGGCGTCGAACGCCCCGGCGCTCATCCTCGCGAAGGCGTCGGCGTCGAGCTTTCCGGCCCCGGCGGGCAGCGCCGCGCGCACCGGGGCCAGCCGCGCGAGCGCCGAACGGTTCGACGCTTCGACGACCCCGGGGTGTTCCGGCCAGCTCCCGATCACCAGCCCGGCACACGGAATACGCTGTGTTGCAAGGGCTTCCAGCGTGAGCGCGGTGTGGTTGAGGGTGCCCAGCCCGGCGGTGACCGCCACCAGGGCCGGGGCGTGCAGCCCGACGGCGAGGTCGCGCAACGTCACGCCGGCATCGGCGAGTTCGACCAGCAGCCCGCCCGCGCCCTCGACCAGCGTCAGCCGGCCCGGCCGGTCGAGGCCCCGGACGAGCCGCAGCACCTCGTCCTCGGTGGGCAGCGCCAACCCGGCGCGCTCGGCCGCCGCGGCGGGTGCGAGCGGCTCCGGGTAACGCGCCAGCCCGGCCAGCTCGGTCACGCCGGACAGGCGGGCCACCTCGGCGAGGTCGTCGTCGCCGTCGTCGGTGCCGGTCTGGACGGGCTTGCAGACGGCGACGTCAATGGCGGCCCGCCGGGCGTGACTCGCCAGTGCCGCCGTGACGATCGTCTTGCCCACCCCGGTGCCGGTGCCCGTGACGACCAGGACGGTCAACGGCGGGCCAGAATGTTCGTCAGTACCCGGCGCGCGAGCTGCATGTCGGCGTCCTCCAGCGACGCGCGTGCGGTCAGCCGCAGCCGGGAGGTTCCCGCGGGCACGGTTGGGGGGCGGAAGCAGCCCACCTTCACGCCGGCGTCGAGGCATGCGGTCGCCGAGGCCAGCGCCACCTCGGGGTCGCCCAGGATCACCGACACCACCGCCGACTGCGGCGACACCGACAGCCCGCAGACGTCGGCCAGCTCGCGGGCACGGCGCAGCACGGCGCTTGGCCGCCACGGCTCCGCACGCAGCACGGTCAGGGCGGCGCGCGCGGCGCCCACGGCCGCGGGCGCCAGGCCGGTGTCGAAGATGAACGGCCGGGCCGCGTCGATCAGGTGGGCGCGCACGGCCTCGGGCCCGAGGACCGCCCCACCCTGGCTGCCCAGCGCCTTGGACAGCGTCGTCGTCATCACGATGTCGGGCGCGCCCGCTAGGCCCAACTCGTGCAGCAGCCCACGGCCGCCGCCGCGCACGCCGAGCCCGTGTGCCTCGTCGACGAGGAGCACCGCGCGGTGCCGGCGGCAGACGTCGTGCAGCTCGCGCAGCGGCGCCAGCGCGCCGTCGGCGCTGAACACCGATTCGGTGATGACAAGGGCGCGGTCCTCGTCGCGGGAGGCCAGGGCGGCTTCCACGGCCGCGACGTCGCGGTGCGGCGCCACCACCACGCGGGCCCGCGACAGCCGGCACGCGTCCACCAGCGAGGCGTGCGACAACGCGTCCGAGACCACCAGCGATCCCGCGCCGGAGAGGCCGACGACAGCCCCCATGTTGGCCGTGTATCCCGACGAGAACAGCAGACCGGCGGGTGCGCCCACGAACTCGGCGAGCTCGGCCTCGAATTGCTCGTGCAGCTCGGTGTCACCGGTGACCAGGCGTGAGCCGGTGGCGCCGGCGCCCCACATGCGCAGCGCCACGACTCCCCCGTCGATGACGTCGGGGTGCTGCGACAGGCCGAGGTAGTCGTTGGACGCCAGGTCCAGCTCGGTGCCGATCGGCGGACGCGGCCGCAGCGAACGGCGCAGCCCCGCCTCGCGGCGCTGCGTCTCCACCGCCTCCAGCCAGGCCAGCGGTGACGATTCGAGCGGTGCCTTCATCGAGGCACAGCCTACGAGGCGCGCCACCGGGTCCGCCCACCGCCGCCTTCCTGGCGGCCCGTCGTGGCTCGCTGGCTTTCGGCCGCTCGGGATGCCGAGCCGTGTCGAGACTTGGTCCTAGTCAATCGATGGCGGATAATTGGGGAGATCGCGCCTGTGGGGGGTGCGCACGTGGGGGACCAATGGACAAGATCGACTTCGAGATTGCCGTGGGCGCGGCTGCGCAGGATGCCGTGTGGAACACGCAGCACCCCCTCACCCACCACTTGAGTGAGGACGATCCGCTCCGAGTCGAGTACCTGCGCGAATACCAGCGGTCGGTGGGTCGCCAGGTGCTCGCGGCGATAGAGAAACTCTGGTGCCGCGGCTCTTCGGCGAACGCGCTCAGTCATGGATTCGACGCTCCGGAGATTCCCGACGAGCAGGGTCTCGCCTGGCCTCAGGCGCAGCCGCTCGCCAATGGCTCTGAAGCAGGTTTCGGTCACCCGTCCTGATTCACCCAGGACCCGCCGAGCGTCTCGCTACAGCGAGATGACGCTACCCGGCCCACCCGGGAGCCCGCCGACGCCGCCGGGCAAACCGCCAGTGCCGACGAAGCCGTTGCCCGGAGTGATCGTGTAGACGTTGCCGCCGGTGCCGCCGTTTCCCCCGGTGAGGCCGGTGCCACCGAGGCCGCCGGTGCCACCGTGGCTTGTCCCCGTCGACAGGAAGTTGATCGCGGTCCCACCCGTTCCGCCGGTGCCGCCGATGGTGACACCGCTGCCGCCGACGCCGCCGAGGCCGCCGTAGGCGGTACCCCAGTCGGTCGGGAGCCAGACCAGCAGCCCGTCGAAGGTGTCAACGGCGAGGTTGAAGGGCCCCATCACCGCGGCGCCGCCACGACCGCCGGCCCCGCCGACGTCGACGGTGCCCACACCGCCGGCCCCGCCCGTCCCTCCGGTAACGGTCCCCCATCCCGTGTTGAACGCGACACCGCCCTGGCCGCCGTCACCACCCGTCGCGCCCTGACCGCCGGCCCCGCCGGTGCCGCCGACACCGACGCCCGCCCCGCCCATACCGCCAGTGCCGCCATGCCCGCTGACGCTGTTCCCGCCGGCGCCGCCGACTGCACCCTGCGGAACGCCGAAGCCGAGCGGGTCGCTCCCGAACACGCCCGTGTTGCCGCCGGCGCCGCCGGTGCCGCCGATCCCGCCGACCCCGGCGAGCGGACCGACCGCGTCCCCACCGGTTCCACCGGCGCCACCCAGGCCCCAGAAGAGGCCGCCGGGCCCACCGTTGCCGCCGTTACCGCCATTCAGGCCGAGTGTGGTGACGGACCCGCCGGCGCCGCCGGCGCCGCCGAATCCCGCCCAGTTAGCGGCCCCGCCGTTCCCGCCGTTCGCGCCGGGGCCGCCGGAGCCGCCCATTCCGCCGTTGCCCATCAGGCCGGCCTGCCCGCCGTTGCCGCCGTTGACGCCGGCGACGGTGGAGTTCCAGCCGTTGCCGCCGTTGCCGATCAGCAAGCCGCCGTTCTGACCGTTCGGGCTGGTCTGCGTTCCGTCAGCACCGTTGTAAAAGAACGGTTCGCCGACCAACTGCCGGCCGGTCTGGTTGAGCTCGTACATGATGGTGCCCAGCACCTCGGTCCTGGGCGGCGGGGACGTTCCAGAGGCTTCCGCCACCGCGGTCGCCAGCGACGTGGAATTGATCGACTCGAGGGCCGCGTACCAGCTCGTTGACCCGTTCAAGACCTCCGTGAGTTGGGCGTTGACCGAGGCGAGTTGGTCGCCGAAACTCTGCATCGCAGCGCCGAACTGGTTGAACGCGTCCGTGACCGCCGTCGACACGCTGTCAAGCCCGGCCGCCGCCACAGCGGTGGTGGGCAGGGCGGCGGCCGCATGGGCGGCGCTGACCGACGAGCCGATCGACGCTATGTCCGCCGCCGCCGCTGCCATCGCGTCCGGCACCGCGATCACATAGGACACTGCTGACCTCCGAAGCCGTCGCGGCGCAACGCCGCCCCCCGACCACGGTCACTTGTATGAGCGAGTCGAACCTATCCCGTTGCACACGTGTATATCTATGTTTTGCTGAATTTGGCTGGCCCGGCGGCGGTAGTTTCAATCCGCGTCGCTGTCGGGTCAGGTGATCGGCGCGGCGTCGACGCCAATCTGCTTTCGGGCGTCGCGCCCGTTGGCGGCGAAGAGGTCGAACCAGCCCGGCGAAGGAGGACGAGTGAAGGCCATTCCCAGAATGCTGGTGTTCGGTCTCGTCGAGCTCGTCGTGTTCGGTTCCATGGTGTTTCTCCCCGCCGGCACGTTCGATTACTGGCAGGGCTGGGTTTTCCTGGCGGTGGTCGGTGTTGCCGCGTGGCTTCCGGCCGTCTACCTGTTGCGAGCGAATCCCGCCGCCCTGGAGAGGCGGATGCGCGGAGGCCCGGCCGCGGAGGGCCGCACGGCCCAGAAGGTCGTCATCGCCGGGTTGTACCTGTCGCTGGCGGCGATGGTGGTCGTGAGCGCCCTCGACCATCGGTTCGGCTGGGCACCGGCACCGCCGCCGATCTGCCTGGTCGGCGACGTGCTGGTGGCCGTCGGGTTGGGCATCGTCGGCCTCGTGATCGTCCAGAACAGCTATGCCGCCGCCACGGTGCGGGTGGAGCAGGGTCAGACGGTGGTGTCCACCGGCCTGTACGGGATGGTGCGACACCCGATGTACACCGGCAACGTGATCATGATGATCGGCATCCCCCTCGCGCTCGGCTCCTACTGGGGACTCGTCTTCGTGGTACCCGGAGTGATCGTGTTGGCCTCGCGCATCCGCGACGAGGAGAGGCTGCTCCGCCACGAATTGAGCGGCTACAGCGAGTACACGCAGAAGGTTCGCTACCGCCTGGTTCCGCTCATGTGGTGACGGGTTCTCTCACAGCTCGTTCGCCGGGCCGACGGCGGGGACCTGTTCCACCGACCCGACCTGCCCGTCCAACCGCCGGCCCAGGTCCTGCACCGAGGGCGCGTCGAACAGGACGCGAACGGGAAGGTCCACGGCCAGGGCCGAGTTGATGGCGGCGATCGCCCGCATGGCCGACAACGAGTCGCCACCCAGGTCGAAGAACGACTCCCCGGGAGCGACGCGTTCGACACCCAGCACCTGGGCGTAGATCCCGGTGAGGATCTGCTCGATCACGCCGGCCGGGGGATGCTCACCGGCCCCGTTCGTGTGGTGCGCGACGGCCGGCGCGGCGGCGCGCGGCGGGGCCGTCGCCGGCAGGGCGTGTTTACCCTCTTCCGGCCCGACGACGGCCGACAGCGGTCGCGCCGGGTCGGAGGCCATGGCGTCGAGCACTTGCTGGAAGCGCTCGACGAGGGTGGCGATGTCGGACGCGTCGAACACGTCGGTGCGGTACTGGACGTGCAGGGCCAGCTCCTGGCCCGGCACGGCCTGGACCGTGAGCGGGTAATGGTAGAGGTCGCGGTTGCTGATGCCGGTGATGGTCAGCCCGTCGCCGCCCGACAACGCGTCGGGGTCGGCGGGGTAGTTCTCGTAGACGAAGACGGTGTCGAAAAGTCGTCGCTGCCCGGTGATCCGGTGAATCTCGCTGAGACCGAGGTGCTGGTGGTCGAGGGTGCGGTTGTGGACGCCTTGGATCTGGTCGAGTAGCTCGGCGGTGGTGGTCGACGGGCCGACGGTGGCGCGCACCGGCACCGTGTTGATCAGCAGGCCGACCATGGAGTCCGCGCCCGGCAGGTCGGCGGGCCGACCCGAGACGACGGCGCCGAAGGCGACGTCGTCCTGCCCGGTGAGCCACGTCAGCAGCTGCGCCCAGGCGGCTTGGAGGACGGTGCTGACGGTGGTCTGGCGGGTGCGCGCCAACTCGCCGAGCGCCCGGGTGAGCGGCCGGGGAACCAGGAACGTGGCCGTGTCCCGCGGCCCCGTCCCGAACGGGTCCGGCGGCCCCACCAGAGTCGGGTGGCCGAAGCCGGCGAACACTTCGCCCCAGGCGGTCCGGGCGGCGGCCCGGTCACGGGCGGCGAGCCAGGTGATGAACCTGCGGTACGGGACGGCCGCCGGCAGCCAGTGCGCGTAATAGCCGGCGAAGACCTCCTGCAGCAGGATCGGCAGCGACCACCCGTCGAGCACGATGTGGTGGTTGGTCAGGACGAACCGGTGCTGGTCTTCGGCGGTGCGGATCAGCGCCGCGCGGAACGCCGGCTGCTCGGCGAGGTCGTAGACGGCGGCGCGCTCCTCGGCACATACCCGCCGGACCTGCTCGTCGATATCGCCGTCGTCGAGCTGGATGTACCGCCAGGGCACTTCGGGGTCGGCCGGAATGACCTGCACCGGCTCCTCGTACTGAGAGCAGAACCGGGCCGTCAGTTGCGGGTGCCGGGTGGCCACGGTCTGGACGGCCCCGCGCAGGCGGTGCGGGTCGAGCCGGCCGCTCACCGTGATGTCGAGCTGCACCGCGTAGACGTCGTCGCCGCCCCGCGCGGTGCCGGCGTGGAACAGCAGTCCCTGCTGCAACGGGGTCAGCGGCAGCACGTCGGCGACGGGATAGCGGCGGCACAGCCCGTCGATCTCCCGCTGGCTCAGGCGGGCGGGCGCGATGTCGGACGGCGTCAGCCCGCCCCCACCGGAACGCACGTGCGCGCAGATGCCGGCCAGGGCGTCGAACCACAACCGGCTCAGCCGGCCGACCTGTGCGTCGTCGAGGGCAGAGGGCGCCCACGTCCACCCCGCGCGCAACCGCGGTCCCGTATCGGTGTCCACCGTGCCGGCGTTGAGCTCGACCGTGTGCATCAGCGGCATCGGGACGGCGGCGGCAATGCCGGCGACCGCGGCGCCGTCCTGGCGGATCTCCCAGATGTCCCCGGACGCGCCGGCGCCCGTACCGCCGAGCCGCCCCAGGTAGTTGAACCCGATCGCCGGGTCCGTCGCGGGCAGTTCGACGTCGTCGTTCAGATAGCGCAGCAGGCCGTAGGTCAGCCCGTCGGGCAGCGCGCGCAGCTGCTCCTTGGCGTCCTTGACGACGGCCCCGAGCGCGGCCTCGCCGCCCAGCACCTGCGCCCAGGCGAGCCCGCCGCCGGGCCGCCCGACGTCCAGAGCGACCGGATATTTCGTGGTGAACCACCCGACCGTGCGCGACAGGTCGACGTCCGGTGCCACGTCCTCCTGTCGACCGTGGCCTTCGACGTCGATGACCATGGGGGCATCGGTGCCGAGGAACTCCGCGCACGCGAGGGCGAAGGCGATCAGCAGGATGTCGTTGACCCCGGCGTGGAACGCCGTTGGCACCTCACCGAGCAGCATCCGCGTCGTTTCGGGATCGAGCTCCACCGAAAGGTTGCCGGCGGTCGCGTAGGTGTCGACCGCCGGTTGCACCGCCGGGAGCGCCGCGGGCACGCCGGCGATTTCCAGCCAGGCGTCCGCCTGCGCGACGACCTCGGGGTGGCGCGCGTGTTCGGCCAGCAGCGACGCCCACCGCTGGAACGAGGTGCCGCCCGCGGGCAACACCACCTGTTGGCCGCCCCGGTGCTGGGCCCAGGCGAGGTTCAGATCCTCCAACAGGATCCGCCACGACACGCCGTCGACGGCCAGGTGGTGCACGATCAGCAGCAGCCGGCCGGTGGCGGCCACCCAGAGCGCGCTGAGCATCATCCCGGCCGCCGGGTCCAGCCGTGCGCGCGCCTCCGCCACGGTCGCGTCGGATAGGACGTCGGCCGCGTGCACGCACGCGCGGGCGTCGACCGAGCCGGCCGCGGGCGCCGTCAGGTGCCACCCATCGGCGCCGTCGTCGGCGACGCGCAGCCGCAGCATGGGGTGGCGGTCCAGCAGGGCCTGCACCACCACCACTACGTCGGCCTCGGTCACTCCCACCGGGGCCTGGACCAGCATCGTCTGGTTGAACTCGCCGATCGGTCCGTCGACGCTGCGCAGCCACGAGATGATCGGGGTGGTCCCCACCGGGCCGACGCCCTCGTCGATCACCACCGGACGGCCGTCGGACACCTCGGCCACCCGGGCCAAACCGGCGACGGTCTGCTCGACGAAGATGTCGCGCGGCCGGCAGATCACCCCGGCGGCGCGCGCCCGCGCCACCACCTGCATGGACAGGATGCTGTCGCCGCCCAACTCGAAGAACGACTCGTCGACCCCGACGCGCTCGAGTCCCAGCACCGCGGCGTAGATGCCGGCCAGCACCTCCTCGACCGGGGTGGCCGGGGCGCGATAGCGATCGGCGTCGGAGTATTCCGGCGCCGGGAGCGCGCGGGTGTCGAGCTTGCCGTTCACGGTCAACGGCACCGCGTCGATGGCCACGACGGCCGCCGGGACCATGTAGGCCGGCAACCGCTCGGCGAGCGCGGCACGCGCCTCGCCCGCGTCGACGGTCCCGGTCACATAGCCCACGAGCCGCTTGTCGCCCGGGCGGTCCTCGCGGGCGATGACGACCGCCTGCCGCACACCGTCCAGCGCGGCCAGTGCCGCCTGGACCTCGCCCAGCTCGATGCGGTACCCGCGGATCTTGACCTGCTCGTCGGCGCGGCCCAGGTAACGCAACTGCCCGTCGGCGCCCCAACACACCAGGTCGCCCGTGCGATACATGCGCGCCCCCGGCCCCCCGAAGGGGCACGCCACGAAGCGCGTCGACGTCAGACCCGCCCGACCCACATAGCCGTCCGCCAGCCCCGCGCCCGCGACGTAGAGCTCGCCGACCACCCCGACGGGCACCGGCTGCAGCCACGTGTCGAGCACCGAGAACCCCAGGTGAGCCAGCGGCACCCCGATGGGGCTCACGCCGTTGTCGACGTCGTCGTCGACGATCTCGCGGAACGACGCGTGCACGGTCGTCTCGGTGATGCCGTACATGTTGATCAGCCGCGGCAGCCCCGGGTGGCGGTCGCGCCACGCCCGCAGCCGTTGCGGCTCCAGCGCCTCGCCGCCGAAAACCACCACCTCGAGCTTGAGTTGTTGCCCGAGCTCGGGCTGCAACCCGTCGGCGGTCTGCAGGGCGTAGAACGCCGACGGCGTCTGGCTCAACACGGTGACCTGCTCGGTCACCAGCAGGGCGCGCAGGTCTTCCGGGGACCGGACGATCGCATCGGGCACGACCACCAGCCGCCCGCCGTAGAGCAGCGCCCCCCAGATCTCCCAGACGGAGAAGTCGAACGCCAGCGAATGACACTGCGACCACACCTGGCCCGCCAACTCGACGTCCGCGTCCAGCGTCTCCAGGAGGCACGTCACGTTGCGGTGCGGAATCGCCACGCCCTTCGGCGTGCCCGTGGTGCCCGACGTGTAGATGATGTAGGCGACGTCGTCGGGATGCGGCCCCGTCACCGTGGTGCCGGTGGGCGCCTGCCCGTCGAGGTCGTCGAGGTCGATGATCAGCAGGTCGTGCTCGTCCAGGCGGGACCGCAGGGCCGCCGTGGTGATGGCCGCGGCCGGCGCGGCGTCGGCGAGCACGAAGCGCATGCGGGCCGCGGGCACCGACGGGTCGATCGGCACGTAGGCCGCCCCCGTCTTCGCCACGGCCACCATCGCCACGACCGCCTCCACCGAGCGGGGCAACAGCAGCGCCACCCGCTGCCCCGGTCCGGCACCGTGGCCGGCGAGGACGGCCGCCAGCCGATCCGCCGCGTCGCCGAGTTCCCGGTAGGTCATCGAGCGGCCCTCGCCGCTCACCGCCACCGCGTCGGGGGTGCGCGCGACCTGCGCGGCGAACATCGCCGGGATCGAGCCCGGCGCGCCCGCCGCCCGGGTGAGCACCGACCGATTACCCCAGCCCGCCAGGCGGGCGTGCTCGTCGGTGTCCAGCACGTCGATCGACGCCGCCCGACGTTGCGGGTCGGCGGTCATCGCCATGAGCACCCGCTCGAACCGCTCGATCAGGGTCCGGACGGTGTCCGCGTCGAACACGTCGGTGCGGAACTCGACCAGCCCGCCGATTCCGGCGGGCTCACCGGTCTCGGTGAACCGCTCGGCGAGGGTGAAGGTGAGGTCCATCCGGGCGGTGTGGGTGTCCACCGGCAGCGGCGTCACCCGCAGATCGCCCAGTGCCATGCCGGCGGCTTCGGTGTTCTGCCAGGCGAAGTTCTGCCAGGCCAGCAATACCTGGACCAGCGGGTGATGGGTGAGGCTGCGGGTCGGCCTGAGCCGCTCGACCAGCACCTCGAACGGCACATCCTGGTGTTCGTAGGCGGCCAGGCTGCGCCGGCGCACCTGCGCGATGAGGTCCGCGACCAGGGGGTCACCGGCCAGGTCGACCCGCAGCACCAGGGTGTTGACGAAGAAGCCCACCAGCTCGTCCAGCGCGGCGTCGCGGCGTCCGGCGATCGGGAATCCCACCGCGACGTCGCTGCTCGCGCTGAGCTTCGACAGCAGCACCGCCAGGGCGGTCTGCAGCACCATGAAGCTGGTCGCGTTGTGCTCGCGGGCCACGTCGGCGATGCGCTGCTGCAGCTCGGCGGGCCAGTCGACGGTCACGGTGGCGCCGCGGTAGTCCGCGACCGGCGGGTACGGCCGATCCGTCGGGAGCGCCAGTTGCTCGGGCATGCCGGCCAGGGCGTCCTGCCAGTAGCCGAGCTGCGCGGCGATGCGGCTGCCGGCATCGCCGAGGTCGCCCAGCTGCTCCCGTTGCCACAGCGTGTAGTCGACGTACTGCACCGCCAGGTCGGCCCAGTGCGGGGCCCGCCCGGCGCACCGGCTGGCGTAGGCGATTCCGAGGTCGTTGACCAGCGGGGCGATCGACCACCCGTCGGCGGCGATGTGGTGCACCACCGACACGTACACGTGCTCGTCCTCGCCGACGCGGAAAAGCCGTGCCTGCATGGGGATCTCGGTCGCGAGATCGAAGGAGTGCCGCACCACGGCGTCGATGGCCTCGGCCAGCCGGCCCTCCGGCCAGTCGGTGGCGTCGACGACCTCCCAGCCGAAGTCGGCCCGGTCGGCGGGGACCACCACCTGCCTCGGCACTCCCTCGACCGCGGGGAACAGCGTGCGCAGACTTTCCTGGCGGGCCACAACGTCGGCCAGCGCCGCGCCCAGCGCGTCGGCGTCGAGGTGTCCGGTCAACCGCAACGCCACCGGAAGGTTGTAGATGGGCGACGGGCCCTGCAGCTGGTCGATGAACCACAAGCGGTTCTGGGCGAACGACAGGGGCACCATCGCGGGCCGCTCGCCCGCCCGAAGGGGCTGCAGCCGGCCCTCGTCCCCGCCGATCCGGGGCGCGAGCTGAGCGACCGTCGGGGCCTCGAACACGGCGCGCACCGAGAGACCGGTCTCCAGCGCGGTGTTGACGGCGGCGACCAGTCGCATCGCCGACAGCGAGTCGCCGCCCAGGTCGAAGAAGGAGTCGTCCACGCCCACACGCTCGACGCCGAGCACCTGGGCGTAGATGCCGGTCAGGATCTCCTCGGTGAGAGTGCTCGGGGCCCGGTAGCGACCGGTGTCGGAATATTCCGGCGCCGGCAGGGCGCGTTTGTCGAGCTTGCCGTTGACCGTCAGCGGGAGCGCGTCCAGCGCCACCACCGCGGCGGGCACCATGTACGGCGGCAGTCGTTCGGCCAGCGCCGCGCGCAGCTTGGCCGGCTCGGCGGTGCCGGTGACATAGCCGACCAGCCGCTTGTCGCCGGGGCGGTCCTCGCGAACGATCACCACCGCCTGCCGGACGCCGTCCAGGCCGGCGAGCGTGGCCTGGATTTCGCCGGGTTCGACGCGGTACCCGCGGATCTTGACCTGCTCGTCGGCGCGGCCCAGGTATTGGAGCTGCCCGTCGGCCCGCCAGTGCACCAGGTCGCCGGTGCGGTACATCCGCTCGCCGAAGCCGCCGAACGGGCAGGCCACGAAGCGCGACGCGCTCAGGCCCGGCCGGCCGAGATAGCCGACGCCCACGCCGCGGCCCGCCACGTACAGCTCTCCCACGACACCGGTGGGCACCGGGCGGAGCCACTCGTCGAGCACGAACAGCGCGGTCGTCGCCACGGGTGCGCCGATGGGCGCGACGCCGCCGCCGACCGACCCCGACGTCAGGGGCGCGCTCATCGACGCGTACACGGTCGCCTCGGTGGGGCCGTAGGCGTTGATCGCGACCCGGCCCGAGGCCCACTGGTCGACCACCTCGGCCGAGCACGCCTCACCGCCCAGGAGCAGCGCCACCGACTCCAGCCCCTCGGGATCGAGGGCCGTCACCGCCGACGGCGTCTGGGTGAGCACGTTGACCCGCTCGCGAACCAGCAGATCGTGAAAGTCCGCCGGGGAGCCGACGACGGCGTCCGGCACCACGACCAGCCGCCCGCCGCCCAGCAGGGCGGCCCAGATCTCCCACACCGAGAAGTCGAACGCGTACGAGTGACACTGCGTCCACACCTGCGGCGACGGCAGTTCGGCGGGTGTCGAGTCGGCCAGGTGGGCCAGGTTGCGGTGCGCGATGGCCACGCCCTTCGGGGTCCCCGTAGTGCCGGAGGTGTAGATCAGGTAGGCGACGTCGGCGGGGTCGGGCACCGGCAGCGGGGAGACGTCGTGGGTCTCCCCCGACGGATCGTCGATGTCGATGACCGCGGCGCCGCACCCGCCCAGCCGGTCGGCCAGCGCCGCGGTGGTGACCACGGCGACCGGCGCGGCGTCGTCGAGCATGAACTGCATGCGGGCCGACGGCAGCGCCGGATCGATCGCCAGGTAGGCCGCCCCGGCCTTGAGCACCCCCAGCATCGCCACGACCGCCTCGGCCGAGCGTTCCAGGAGCAGCGCGACCCGCGCGCCCGGGCCGACCCCGCGGCCGCGCAGCAGCCGCGCGAACCGGTCGGCCGCCTCGCCGAGCTCCCGGTACGTCAGTGTCCCGTCCCCGTCGGTCACGGCGACCGCGTCCGGGACGCGGGCCACCTGAGCGGCGAACAAGGCCGGGACGGACACCGGCGCCGGTGCGGGCCGGTTCAGCAGTGCGCGGTTGCCCATCTCGTCCAGGCGGGCGCGCTCCTGCGCGTCGAGCACATCGATCGAGGAGAGCCGCCGCGCCGGGTCGGCCGTCATCGCGGTCAACACCCGCTTGAAGCGTTCGAGCAGCGCTTCGATGCTCGCCTCGTCGAACACGTCGGTGCGGAACTCCACCACCCCGCCGATCCCGGCGAGCTCGCCGGACGTGGTGTTGAAATCGCCCATCGAGAACGCGAGGTCCATGCGCGCGGTGCGGGTATCGAGCGGCAGTTGGGTGACCTGCAGGTCCCCGAGGGTCAGCCCGACGGCGGGGTCGAAGGGACCGGTGGCGTGCCAGTCCTGCCAGGACAGCATGACCTGAACGAGCGGGTGATGGGTCAGGCTGCGGGCCGGGTTGAGCCGCTCGACCAGCACCTCGAACGGCACGTCCTGGTGCTCGTAGGCGGCCAGGCTGCGTTGCCGCACCTGGGCCAAAACGTCGGCGACGGTGGGATCCCCGGCCACGTCGACGCGCAGCACCAACGTGTTGACGAAGAACCCGACCAGGTCGTCCAGGGCGGGATCGCGGCGCCCGGCGATCGGGAAGCCGACGGCCACGTCGGAGCTGCCGCTGAGCTTGGCGAGCAGCACCGCCAGCCCGGCCTGGAACACCATGAAGCTGGTCGCGTTGTGCTTGCGCGCCACCGCGGTCACCTGCCGCTGCAGCTCGACCGGCCAGTTGACCACCACGCTGCCGCCGCGGTGGTCGGCGACCGGCGGGTAGGGCCGGTCGGTCGGCAGCTGCAGGTGCTCGGGCATGCCGGCGAGGGCGTCCTGCCAGTAGGCCAGCTCGGCGGCGATGCGGCTGCCGCTGTCGCCGAAATCCCCGAGCTGCGCCCGCTGCCACAGCGTGTAGTCGACGTACTGGACCGGCAGCGGCGCCCAGTCCGGGGCGCGCCCCGCGCAGCGACTGGCATAGGCCTCGCCGAGGTCGCGCACCAGGGGCGCGATCGACAGGCCATCGGCGGCGATGTGGTGCACCGCGGCCACCAGCACGTGCTCGTCCGCGCCGAGGCGGAACAGCCTCGCTCGCATGGGCACCTCGGTCGCGAGGTCGAACACGTGGGTCGCCACCGCGTCGATGGCCTCCCCGAGCCGGCCCTCCGGCCAGCCGGTGGCGTCCGCGACGGCCCAGCCGAAGTCGGCCCGCTCGGGCGGGACCACCAGCTGGCACGGTATCCCGTCGTGCGCGCCGAACAGGGTGCGCAGGCTCTCCTGCCGCTCGACCACGTCCGCCAGCGCCGCTCCCAGCGCGTCGGCGTCCAGCCCTCCGCGCAACCGCAACGCCACCGCCATGTTGTAGGTCGCCGACGGGCCCTGGAACTGGTCGATGAACCACAACCGGCTCTGCGCGAACGACAACGGCACCACCTCGGGCCGCTCGCCTGCCACCAGCGGCTCGAGCCGGTCCCCGTCGCCACCGATGCGTGGCGCCAGTTGCGCGACGGACGGGGCCTCGAACAGTGTCCGCACCGAGAGGCTGGCGTCGAGGGCGTTGTTGACGGCGGCGATCAGGCGCATCGCCGACAGCGAGTCGCCGCCCAGCTCGAAGAACGAGTCGTCGACGCCGACGCGCTCGAGCCCGAGCACCTGGGCGTAGACGTCGGCGACGATCTGCTCAACGGCGGTGGCCGGGGCGCGGTAGGTGTCGACGTCGCGATATCCGGGCGCCGGGAGGGCGCGGGTGTCGAGTTTGCCGTTGACCGTCAGTGGCAGGGCGTCGATCGGGACGATCGCGGCGGGCACCATGTAGGCGGGCAGCCGCTCGGCGAGGGCGGCGCGCAGCTTGCCCGGCTCGGCGGTGCCGGTGACGTAGCCGACGAGACGCTTGTCGCCGGGGAGGTCCTCGCGGGCGATAACCACCGCCTGCGCCACCCCGTCGAGCCCGGCCAGCGCCGCCTGGACCTCGCCGAGTTCGATGCGGTAGCCGCGGATCTTGACCTGATCGTCGGCGCGGCCCATGTACCGCAACTGCCCGTCGGCGCCCCAGCGCACCAGGTCGCCGGTGCGGTACATGCGCGCCCCCGGCCCCCCGAACGGGCACGCCACGAACCGGGTCGCACTCAGGCCGGGGCGGCCCACGTACCCGTCGGCCAGGCCGGCGCCGGCGACGTACAACTCCCCGACCACCCCGACCGGGACCGCCCGCAACCACCCGTCGAGGACGAAGAAACTCAGGTGGGCCAGCGGCACCCCGACGGGGCTGACGACGCTGTCCACGTCGGAGGGCAGGATCTCCCGGAACGACGCGTGCACGGTCGTCTCGGTGATCCCGTACATGTTGATCAGCCGCGGCAGGCCCGGGTGGTTGTCCAGCCACGTGCGCAGCCGGTTGGGTTCCAGCGCCTCGCCGCCGAACACCACCGCCCGAAGCCGCAGCCGGCTGGCGAGCTCGGGTTGGGCCGCGTCGGCGGCCTGCAACGCGTAGAACGCGGACGGGGTCTGGCTCAGCATGCTGACCCGCTCGGCAACCAGCAACGCGTGCAGGTCCCCGGCCGAGCGCACCACCGCGTCGGGCACGACGACCACCCGTCCGCCGTAGAGCAGGGCGCCCCAGATCTCCCACACCGAGAAGTCGAACGCCAGCGAATGGCACTGCGACCACACCTGCCCCGCCAACCCCATGTCGGTGTCCAGCGTCTGGAGCAGCCGGGTCACGTTGCGGTGCGGGATCGCCACGCCCTTGGGGGTGCCGGTCGTGCCCGAGGTGTAGATGAGGTAGGCGATGTCGTCCGGGGCGGGCCCCGCCAGCACGACGCCGCGCGATCCGTCGACCGCGGCCTCGTCGAGGTCGTCGACGTCGATGACGAGCAGATCGCAGCCGGCCAGCCGGTCGGCCAGTCCCGCGGTGCTGAGCGCGGCGACCGGCGCGGAGTCGGCGAGCACGAACTGCATCCGAGCCGCCGGCACCGCCGGATCGATCGGCACGTAGGTGGCGCCGGTCTTGGCCACCGCCACCATCGCGACGATCGCCTCGGTCGAGCGGGGCAGCAGCAGCGCCACGCGCTGCCCCGGACCCACCCGCCGGGCGGCCAGCAGGTGGGCCAACCGGTTCGCCGCGTCGTCGAGCTCCCGGTAGGTCAACGAGACGCCCTCGAAGGTCACGGCCAGGGCATCCGGTGTGCGGGCGACCTGCGCGGCGAACACCGCCGGGATGGACACCGGCGCCGTCCCCGCGGGGGTCAACGCCGCCCGGTTGCCCCACGCCGCCAACCGGGCTTGCTCGGCCTCGTCGAGCACGTCCATCGAGGACAACCGCCGGGCCGGGTCCGCGGTCATCGCCTCGAGCACGCGCTCGAATCGCCCGACGAGTGTGCGGATGGCGTCCGCGTCGAACACGTCGGTGTCGAATTCGACGCGCAGACCCAGCTCGCTGCCCGGCAGGGCCTGGATGGCCAGCGGGTAATGGTTGTATTCGCGGTGGGTGAACCCGGTGATGGCCAGCCCGTCCTTGGCGGACATCGCGTCGGTGTCCAGCGGGTAGTTCTCGTAGACGAAGAACGTGTCGAAGAGCTGGTCCTGGCCGGCCACGCGGTGGATCTCGCTGAGGGCCAGGTGCTGGTGGTCGAGCGTGCGGTTATTGGCGGCGTGCAGCTCATGGATCAGGTCCGTGGCGGTGGTCGCCGCGGTGACGCTCGCCCGCACCGGCACCGTGTTGATGAACAGGCCCACCATCGAGTCGGCGCCGACGACCTCTGCGGGCCGGCCCGACACCGTGGTGCCGAAGGCGACGTCGGGCTGTCCGGTCAGCGACATGAGCAGCCGCGCGTAGGCGGCCTGGAGCACGGTGCTGACGGTGGTGTGTCGCGACCGCGCCAGCTCGTTGAGGGCCCGCGTGGTCTTCTCGGACACCTGGAACGATGCGACGCCCCGCCGCCCGGGCTCCAGGTGGCCGGCCGCACCCACCAAGGTGGGCGTGGTGAAGCCCGACAGCACCTCACCCCACGCCGCGCGGGCGGCGTCGAGGTCGCGGCCGGCCAGCCAGGCGATGTATCTGCGGTAGGGAACCGGCGCGGGCAGCCACTGGCCGTAATAGGAGGCGAACATCTCCGCCAGCAGAATCGGCAACGACCAGCCGTCGAGCACCAGGTGGTGATTGGTCAGCACGAGCCGGTGCTGCTCCGTGGCGGTGCGAATCAGAACCGCCCGGAAGGCCGGCTGATTGACGACATCGCAGACCGCCGCGCGCTCGGCGGCGCACACCTGCCCGACCCGCTCATCGAGGTCGGGGCCGCCGGCGCCGAGGTCCACGTACCGCCAGGGCACCACGGGGTCGGCCGGAATGATCTGCATCGGCACGTCGAACTTGTCGGCGAATCGGGCCGCCAGGTTGGGGTGCCGGGTCACCACCGTGTTCACCGCGTCGCGCAGGCGGTCCTGATCGAGCCGCCCGCTCAAGGCGATCGTGAGCTGCACCGCGTAGACGTCGTCACCGCCCCGCGCGGTGTTGGCGTGAAACAGCAGCCCCTGCTGCAGAGGGGTCAGCGGCAGAACGTCAGCTATCCGCATACTGCCGCTGGAGCTCGTCGATCTGCTGCTGGCTCAGTCCGACGGCGATGTCGGAGGGCGTCAACCCGCCCCCACCGCCTTGCACGTGCGCGCAGATTCCGGCGAGCGCGTCGAACCACAACCGATTCAGCCGGCTGACCTGCCCCTCGTCGAGGACCGAGGGCGCCCACGTCCAACCGGCGCGCAGCCGCGGGCCGGCGTCGGTGTCCACGGTGCCCGCGTTCAGCTCCACCGTGTGCGTCAGCGGCATGGCGATGGCCGCGGCGACGCGCGCGACCGACCCGCCATCGGAGGAGAGCCGCCACGCGTCGCCCGAGGCCTCGGTCCCGGCGCCCAGGCGCCCGAGGTAGTTGAAGCCGATCGACGGCTCCGAGTCCGGCAGGTCCACATCCGGGTTCAGGTAACGCAGCAGTCCGTAGGTCAGGCCGTCGGGCAGGGCCCGGAGCTGCTCCTTGGCGTCCTTGACAAGCGACCCCAGTGCGGCGGCCCCCGCGCCGACCTGGGCCCAATCCAGGCCACCCACGCCCAGCGCGACCGGGTACTTGGTGGTGAACCACCCGACGGTGTGCGACAGGTCCAGGTGCTCGTCCGGGCCGGCCAGATCCTCCTCGCGCCCGTGACCCTCCACGTCAATGGCGATGGGCGCCCCACCGGTGCCCAGGAACTCCCCCAGCGCCAGGGCGAACGCGATCAGCAGGACGTCGTGGATGCCGGCATGGAAAGCCGCGGGCACGTCGCCGAGGAGATGGCGGGTCGTCTCGGCATCCAGCTCCACCGACAGCTGCCCGGCGTCAGCGAACGTATCCACTCCCGCCGGCGGCAGCACCGTGGGCACCGTCGCCAGCTGACGCCACCGCGGCGCCTGTTCCACGACGTCCGGGTGGCGCGCGTGCTCCGCTAGCGTCGACGCCCACCGCCCGAACGACGTCCCGCCGGCCGGCAACACGAGCTGCTGCCCGGCGCGCCGCTGCGCCCAGGCGATGTTCAAATCCTCCAGGAGAATGCGCCAGGACACCCCGTCGACGGCCAGGTGGTGGGCGATCAACACGAGCTGGCCCGTAGGGACCACCCACAGGGCGCTGAGCATCGCCCCCGCCGCCGGGTCCAGGCGCGAGCGCGCCTCGATCACGGCCTCGTCGGACAGCGCCTGCACCGTGCGCAGGCACGTCACCGCATCCACCGACCCGACCTCGGGCACGGTCAGCGACCAGCCGCCGGCGTCCTCGTCGACGAGCAGCCGCAGCATGGGGTGCCGATCCAGGAGGGCCTGCAGCAGCGCCACCACATCGGCCTCGGTCACCCCGGCGGGAGCCTGCAGCAGCACGGTCTGGTTGAACTGATCGACCGGGCCCCGGACGCCGCGCAGCCAGCACATGATGGGCGTCGCGATCAGCGGACCGAGCCCGTCGTCGCCCGTGTCGGCGTCGCCGGTGGCCACCCCGGCGACCCGGGCCAGCCGGGCGACGGTTTGCTCGACGAAGATGTCCCGCGGGCGGCACACGACACCGGCGGCCCGCGCCCGCGCGACCACCTGCATCGACAGGATGCTGTCCCCGCCCAGCTCGAAGAACGACTCGTCGACGCCGACGCGCTCGAGGCCGAGCACCTGGGCGTAGATGTCGGCGAGGATCTGCTCGACCGCGTCCCCCGGCGCCCGATACCGGTCGACATCGGAGTACTCCGGCGCCGGGAGCGCCCGCTTGTCGAGTTTCCCGTTGACCGTCAGCGGCAGGGCGTCGATCGCGACGATCGCCGCCGGCACCATGTACGCCGGCAGCCGCTCGGCCAGCGCGTCCCGCAGCTTGCCCGGCTCGGCGGTGCCGGTCACGTACCCGACCAGGCGCTTGTCGCCGGGGCGGTTCTCGCGGGCGATGACCACCGCCTGCACCACCCCGTCCAGCCCGGCCAGCGCCGCCTGGACCTCGCCCAGCTCGATGCGGAACCCGCGGATCTTGACCTGGTCGTCGGCGCGCCCCACATACCGCAACTGCCCGTCGGCGCCCCAGTACACCAGGTCGCCGGTGCGATACATGCGCGCGCCGGGCCCGCCGAACGGGCACGCCACGAACCGCGCCGCGCTCAGGCCCGGCCGCCGCCAGTACCCGTAGCCGGCGCCGGCGCCGGCCACGTGCAGCTCCCCCACTACGCCCGCCGGCACCTGGCGCAGCCAGCCGTCGAGCACGAAGAAGCCCAGGTGGGCCAGCGGCACGCCGACGGGGCTGACGATGCTGTCCACGTCGGCGGGCAGGATCTCCCGGAACGACGCGTGGACCGTCGTCTCGGTCGTGCCGTAGAGGTTGAGCAGGCGCGGTGCCGCGGGGTGGTTGTCGAGCCACGTCCGCAGTCGATGGGGTTCGAGCGCCTCGCCGGCGAATATCACCGCCTGCAGTTCCAGCCGGCTCGCGAGCTCGGGCGCGAGCGCGTCCGCGGCCTGCAGCGCGTAGAACGCCGACGGGGTCTGGCTCAGCACGGTGACCCGTTCGGCGGCCAGCAGCGCGTGGAAGTCCTCGGGCGAGCGCGCCACCGACTCGGGCACCACCACGAGGCGCCCGCCGTACAGCAGCGCCCCCCAGATCTCGCACACCGAGACGTCGAACGCCAGCGAATGCCACTGCGACCACACCTGCCCCGGCGCCAGCTCGGCGTCCAGCGACTCCAGCAGCCGGATCACGTTGTGGTGGGTGATGGCCACGCCCTTGGGCACGCCGGTGGTTCCCGACGTGTAGATGAGGTAGGCGACGTTCTCCGGGTCGGGCGCCGGCAGGGGGGCGCCGACGGGAACGTTGCCGACGTGGTCGATGTCGATGACCGGCAGATCGCGGCCGGCCAGCCGTTCGGCCAGCGCGGTGGTGGTGATCGCCACCGTCGGCGCCGAGTCTTCGAGCATGAACTCGATGCGCGTGGCCGGCACCGAGGGATCGATCGGGACGTACGCGGCGCCGGTCTTGAGCACCGCCAGCATCGCCACGACCGCCTGGGCCGAACGCTCGAACATCAGCGCCACCCGCTGCCCCGGGCCCACACCGCGGCCGGCGAGAAGATGCGCGAGCCGGTCGGCGGCCTCCTCTACCTCGCGGTAGGTCCACGAACGCCCGCGGCACGTGATCGCGACGGCCTCCGGGGCGCGCGTCGCCTGGGCCGCGAACGCCGCGGGGATCGACGCGGGAATCGGCGGCGCCGGGCGGGTGAGCACCGCCCGGTTACCCCAGCCATCCAGCGTGTCGAGTTCGGCGGCGTCGAGCAGGTCCATCGACGAGAGCGACCGCCCGGGGTCGGAGGTCATCGCCACGAGCACTCGGCCCAACCGGCGCGCCAGTTCCGCGACGTCGGAACTCGACAGCGCCCCGCCGGCGGCCGCCGTGCTGAGGTAGAGCTGGTCGCCGGCGCCCGAGAAGATCAAGCCGAGACTGCCCACCTGAACGGGATTGGTGAACGACGCCGACGCCGCCACGCCGGCGAAGTCCATGGTCATCTTGGACGGCATGAAATTGACGCTCACCCGGTCGGGCGTCTGGCCCGTGCGCAAGTCGGCTTTGCGTTCGAGGGCGTGCACCGGGAAGCGCTGATGTTCCAGCGCTTCGCGGATCCGGGCGTCGACGTACCGACAGAAATCGGCGACGGTGGCGTTCGGGGAGACGCTCAGCACCAGGGGCACGACCCCGGAAATCATCCCGGGGATCGTCTTCGATTCCCGGCGCACGCGCCGGCTGACCGGGAAGTCGAGCACCACCTCCGCGCCTTCGGCGGACCAGCTTCGCACCAGCAGTGCGCACGCCGCGGTGATGACCGACGACCGGGGCACGTTCCACTCGGCGGACAGCTCTTGCACTCGCCGGAGCGCCGTCGGGTCGAGCCGCACCGGCGCGGACGGCTGCGCCGGGTTTCCGTCGCCGACGGCCCAGGGCAAGCTGTGGCTGGAACCGGTCTCCGGCGGCAGGTTCTCGGTCCAATAAGCCTGATCGTCCAGATAGTCCGCGGACGCTTCGTATTCCTGCTCGCACCGAACCAAGTCCTGCAGCGAGCCGAAGAAGGCCGGAGGAATGGGCGCGTCGGAAACAATTGCGGCGTAGACGGTGGCAATCCGATTGGCGATCAGCGTGATTCCCGCGCCGTCGATGATCATGTGGTGGAAGCAGCCGAACAGGTAGAACTCGTCGGCCCAGGTTTGAAACAACGCGAATCGGAATAGCGGGCCGTCGGACGGCATCGGCGTCCGTTGAATCGAGAGGGCCGCCTCGCGCGCTTCCTGCACGGGATGGCGCGACTCGCTGAAATCGAAGAACTCCACCTCGAGGTCCGGGTGGTCGACCGCCCGCTGGAAGACTCGGCCATCCACCTCGACGATGGCGGCTCGGGCCGGCTCGGCCTCCTGCATCGCGTGCCGGATCGCCCGCGCGAGCAACTCCCGGTCCACCGGCCCGTCGAATCGCACCAGGACACCGAGCTGCCATTCCGTGGCGGAGCCACCGGTTTCCTGCGCAAGCCAAATATCGAGCTGCCCCCGCGTCAGCGGAAGCATCCGGTCGTCACGTTCCATTCGGCCTACCTGCTCAATGTCCTCTTGGCAGTCCTCGTCGGGGCGCCTCAATTCGCCAGTCCCGCAGCCAACCTCTCGCGCAAACTCTTCGGCCGTATGTCGGTCCAGTTCTGTTCGATGTAGTCCAGGCATGCGGCGCGGTCGGCTTCCCCGTAGACCACCCGCCAGCCCGCCGGGACGTCGGCGAAGGTCGGCCACAGGCTGTGCTGCTCCTCGTCGTTGACCAAGACGAAAAACGTTCCACCTTCGTCATCGAACGGATTGATGCTCACAGAGCCTCCCGGCCGTCTACTGAACATGGGTATAACAAGTTCTAAACCATAGTGGAGGCCGTCAGATGTTGCACCGTCTTCACAGGAAATTGACGGCGTTCACCGCGGCCCCCGAACTGCCCGCCCGCGGGCGTCGATCATGCGGGTCCCGGTGGGAGGAATCGGCTCCGAAACGCCTAACGTCATTCGCGCCGTCGGCTCGGGCGACCGGCCTTTACCGACGGCCGCGACGCCCTTTCCCGCCGCAAACGCCGCGTCTACTGTGAACACCGCACAAATCAATACAGTGGCGCGGCGAACGCGCGTAATCTCGCCCCGACACGATCCGAGCCCGGCAGTTTCTCCGATGACCAATCTCCGAGTGAGGCGACATTCATGAACTCCAGCAGCGAATCATCGACGCAGTCGGGGGAACAATCGCCGGTTGCCATGTCCGCGCACCTGGCCGACGACTTGCTGTCCACCACCGCGGATGGCTGGCGCAACTTCTACAACATGCTCAGTCAGCGCCTCGAGGAGGTCGGGGTCGCCAACGTCTCGTTCTTCCTCAATTACGGATACCTGCCGATCGATTCGAACAACGAAGCGGCGTTCGAGATTCGCGAAGGAACCTTCAACGTCAACTCGGTGCGGCTCGTGCTCGAACTCGTCGGTGCGCTCGACCTGAACGGCCGCACGATCGTCGACATCGGATGTGGTCGCGGCGGCAACACCGCGACCGTGGCCGAGAAGTTCCGCTCCGAAGTGATCGGCATCGACATGTCCTCGGAGGCGATCGCCTTCTGCCGCAAAGCGCACACCAAGAACCCCATCGACTTCCGCGTCGGCAACGCCCTCGACGTCCCCCTGGCCGACGACTCCTGCGATGCCATCATCAACGTGGAGTCGTCACACTCCTACGGCAATCTGCCGAAATTCCTCAAGGAGGTCGGCCGGATTCTCCGTCCCGGAGGCTGGTTCCTGCACACCGACTTCCTGAGTCCCGAGGACTGGGACCAGGTGCGAATGCGCCTGAAGCGCCTGGGCTTCGTCACCGAAAGCGACCGCGACATCACCGCCAACGTGTTGGCGTCGCGCGATCAGGCCAGTGACACCTGGGCCCAGGTCTACGGCGACGACAACGCCCGCGTGGCGAACTTCCTCGCGCTGCCCGGGTCCGCGATCTACGAGCAGATGCGGGCCGGCTTGTTGGAGTACCGGATCCTCCGATCCCAACTCCGGACCGCGGCCGCCTAGCGCCTCACGCTCATTGCGCGGGCTCGGTCGCCCCGACCGAATTCGCGCCGTTCAACTCGGGCTCCGATTCCGGCACCTGCGCGGCCAGGTATTCGGCGAGCGACCCGATGGTCGGGTAGTCGAACACCGCGGTGGCGCTGATCGTCAACGCGCCACCGAACTGCGGGAGCAGCCGGTTGCTGAACTCGACCGCCATCAGCGAATCGGTGCCCAGTTCCAGGAACCGGCTGGTGGCGGCCGGCGGTTGCGCGAGCCGCAGGAAGTTCTGCACTTCCCGCCGCAGGTACTCGGTGAGGAAACTGCCGCGCTGGCCCTCGGGCACCTCGTGCAGCTGGCGAAGCAACTCGCTGTCGCCGCGCGCCGCCGTGACGGCGCTTGGCAGGACGTGGTCGAGGATCGACGGGCGGGAGCCGCCCATCACCTTCGCGGCGCGCTGCCAGTTGGCCTTGATGACGGTCGCCTGCCCGGCGCCCTGGAAGACGATCTCGTCGAGCGCGTGCAACGCCGCCGCGGGCTCGAGCGGGATCAGGCCCTGCGCGCTGAGGTTGGCGCGCGCCGCGTGCGACGTGGCCATGCCGCCCTGCGCCCACGGGCCCCAGTTGATTCCGGTGGCGGGCAGGCCGTGCGCCCTGCGCTCCGCGACCAGGCCGTCGAGCAACGCGTTGGCCGCCGCGTAGTTGGCCTGGCCGGGCGACCCGAGCACGCTGGACGCCGACGAGTAGACGATGAAGAAGTCCAGGTCGTCGTCCTTCGTCATGCGGTGCAGGTGGTAGGCGCCCAACGCCTTGGGCGCCATGGTCGTCCGGAAACGTTCCACGGTCTGCTGGGTGAGGAGGGCGTCGTCCAGCACGCCGGCCAGGTGTGCCACCCCGGCGAGCGGCGGCAACTCCGCGCGGATCCGCTCCAGCAACCCGGCCACCTGCGCCTCGTCGCCGACGTCCACCGAGAAGGTGTGGATGCGGCACCGGTGGCGCTCGACGATGTCGTCGATCGCGCGCTGCGCCTCGGCGTCGGGCGCGCGCCGACTGGTCAGGACGATGTCGCCGGCCCCGAGCTGGGCCAGATGTGCCGCCGTGAACAGGCCGAGCGCCCCGAGGCCGCCGGTGATCAGGTAGCTTCGGTCGCCGCGCGGCTGCAGCGGTGCCGGCAGCTGCAGCACGATCTTGCCGATGTGCCGGGCCTGCTGCATCCGGCGGAACGCCGTCTTCGCCTCGGTCAGCGGGTAGACCTCCGCCACCAGCGGGGCCAGGTCTTCAGCGGCCATCGCCGCCGACACCTCGGCCAGCAACGCGCCCACCCGCGCCGGCTCGCGTTCCATGGTCTCGTCCAGCGCGATGATCTCGTAGGAGATGTCCGGCCGGGCCGCGGCCATCTGCTCGCGCGTCCAGATGTCGCGCTTGGCGATCTCGGCGAACCGGCCGCCCTTGGCGGTCGCTCGCACCGTCGCTTCGATGAACCACTCGTTGGTGAGGCTGTTGAGCACGACGTCGACGCCGGCGCCGCCGGTGTCGGCCAGGATCTGGTCGGCGAAGTCGGTGCTGCGCGAGTCGTAGACGTACTGCACCCCCATGGCGCGCAGCGTCGCCCGTTTGTAGGCGCTGGCCGTGGCGAACACGGTCGCGCCCGCGTGCTGGGCGATCTGGATCGCGGCCAGGCCGACGCCACCGCTGGCGGCGTGGATCAGCACCTTGTCGCCCGGTCCGACCTTGGCCCAGTCGAACGCCAGCCGGGTCGTCAGCGCCGCCGCCGGGATGGTGGCCGCGGCGACCGCGCCGACCCCGTCCGGCACCACCGCCAGCAGTTGCGCCGGCACGTTGATCCGGGTGGTGAACGCCCCCTGCATCGTGCCGAAGACCCGCTGCCCGACCTCGAAGCCGGTGACACCGGCGCCCACTTCGGTGACGGTGCCGCAGAAGTCACCGCCGATCCGCCCTGGGTCGCCCGGATAGAGGCCCAGCACGTTGAGCACGTCGCGGAAGTTCAGGCCGGCGGCCTCCACCCGCACCTGCACGTACCCGTCGTCGGGCGCGGCGACGTCCGCCGCGACGACGCGCAGGTTGTCGATCGCACCCCGTTCGGTCGGCTCCAGGGTGTAATCGGTCGTCCGCGGTATCGGAAGGTGACCGCTGCGCGCCCACGGCAGCAGGCGGGGTACCAGGTACTTCCCCTGCCGCAGGGCGAGTTCGGGTTCGTCGACCGGCGTGCCGAGGAGACCGGCGAGCGAGTGCACGGCGTCGTCGAACCCGTCGTGGTCCACCAGCCGGCAACGCAGGGACGGCTGCTCGTTGATCATCGTGCGGCCGAGTCCCCACAGGGCCGACTGCACGGGGTCGACCGGCTCGCCGGACTCGGTGGCCACGGCCCGCTCGGTGACGACCCACAGTCCGCGGGTCAGCTTCAGGTCCGGCTGGGCCAGCAGCGTCCGCACCACCGCGAGCAGCTGCCCGATCTCGGCCTCCAGCCGGGCGTCGAACGCGGCGCTCGACTCCTCCTCGGCCGGTCGCCGCGGGCCGCGCCAGACGAGTCCGGTGACCGGGGTCCCGCCCTCCTGTGCCTGGGCGATGAGCCGCGTCAGGGCATCCGGCTGCACGGCGGCGTCCGTCGTCACGCATCCCGGCAGGTTGGCCGCGAGCTCGTCGAACCCGGCGATCAGCCAGGCGCCGTCGCCCGCCTGAGCGGGGCCGCTCTCCGCCGGTGGCGGCACCTCTTCCCAGCCGAGGGTGTACATGTTGCGGGTCGCGTCGCCGCCGAGCCCGCGCAGCAACGCCTCGCGGGGCGCGCGCTTGACCGCGAACTCGCGGATGCCGCCGAGCCGGCGACCTTCCCGGTCGACGAAATCGAGGTCGAACACCTGGGTTTCGCTTTCGGGGCTGCCGGACTGCCACCGCGCGCGGCAGTAGAACCGCTTCGGCATCTTCTCCAGCAGTTCGACCCGCCCGTAGCGCAGGGGCAGGAACAGGTCGGGCACCCCTTCTTCGGCCGCGGCGAGCACCGCGGGGAAGGCCGGGAAGGCGACTCCCGTGCACAGGTCCAGGAGCACCGGATGAATCGGCTCGCTGCCGAGCTGCTCGGCGAGTTCGTCGCCGATGGCGACGTCGCCCACCGCCTCGCCGTCCCCGGCCCACAGCGACTTGAGCGACGTGGACCAGGTGGGGCCCCACGTGAGCTCCATGTCGGAGAAGGTGTCGAACAACTGCTGCGGGCGCATGCGACCCAACCGCTCGCAGGCGGCCTCGATCGATTCCGCGGGTTCCAGCGCCGGCTCGTCGTCGGCGCCGGTCACGATCCGGCCGTCGGCGTTCAGCGACCACTCGGCGTCGCGGTCACCGAACGGGCGGCTGTGGACTCCGAAGGTCCAGCCGGCACCGTCCTCCAGCGGGTGCAACGTCAGCTGCACCTCGCGGGAAGCCTTCTCCGGCAGGATGATCGGCTCGTAGAAGAAGACGTCGCGCGCCTGCGCCGGCACACCGGCCGCGGCGAGCGCCATCGCCGCGTACGTCGCACCGGGAACGACGACGGTCCCATAGATGACGTGATGCGACAGCCAGGGCTGCGACTTGACCGACCACCGGCTGGTGTAGACGGCGTCACCGGACGCGAGATCCTTGACGCTGCCCAGGATTCCGGCGACGGCGGTGCCCCCTCCGGTGACGCCGGTGGCGCCCGAGGTCTTGGGCCAGATGCGACGGCGCTGGAACGGGTAGGTGGGCAGTTCGAGCCGGTGCCGGGGTTGGTGGTGCAACGCCGCGAAGACGGGACGGTGCCCGGCGACGTAGGCGGCGCCCAGCGCCTCGGCCATCTGACGGCGGGCGTCGGCGTCCTTGCGCAGGGAGACGATGGCCCGCGGGGCGGCCGAGGACTCCGGCCAGGCCTGCATCGCGGCGTTGGTCAGGATCGGTTGGGGACCGACCTCCATCAACACCGTGCAACCGAGCGCCGCGACGGTGCGCACGCTCTCGGCGAACTGCACCGGCTGGCGGGAGTGCCGCCGCCAGTACTGCGCGTCCAGCGGGGTGTCCGCGGTGAGCACCGCGCCGGTGCGGTTGCACACCAGGGGCAGGGCCGGGACCGCGAACTCGAATCCCCTCGCGTACGACTCGAATTCGTCGAGCACGGGGTCCAGCAGCTCGGAGTGGAAGGCGTGGCTGGTGTCCAGCCAGGTGCAGCGCAGGCCGTCACCGCTCAGCTTCGCCACGACCTGTTCCAGGTCCGCTCCCGGACCCGACAGCACGGTGTTGGGGCCGTTGTAGGCGGCGACCGAGATGCGCGGGAACTCCTCGGCGACGCGCTCCACCTCCTGGGCGTCGGCGAACACCGCCACCATCCGCCCGCCGTCGGGCAGGCTGCCGAACAGCCGCCCGCGCTCGGCGATCAGGCGCGCGCCGTCCTCGAGGCTGAACACCCCGGCCACGCACGCCGCGGCGTACTGGCCGACGCTGTGGCCCAGCACCACGTCGGGCTCGGTGCCCCACGACTGCCACAGCCGCGCCAGGCCCATCTCGATCGCGAACAGCGCGGGCTGCGCGAACGACGTGTGGCGCAACGTCTCCCCGGCGCCGCTGTCGGTCGCGAACATCACCTCCAGCAGGGGGCGCGGCAGCATCCCGTCGACCGCCTCCGCGCAGCGTTTGACGGTGTCGGCGAACACCGGTTCGGCGTCGAACAACTCACGCGCCATCCCCGGGTACTGGCTGCCCTGCCCGGTGAACAGCCACGCCGTCTTCGGCGGGTCGCCGCACTCGCCGCGCATCGCCCCCGGCCCCAGCCGGTTCTCGGCCAGCCCGGCGAGCAGCTCGCGGGCGCCCGCAACCGAATCCGCGACGAGCGCGGCCCGGTGTTCGAAGTGGGAACGCCCGACGCCGGCCGTGAAGCACACGTCGGCGAGGTCGACGTCCGGATGCTCGCCCAGCCATTCGGCGTACCGCTGCGCCAGCGCCACCAGCGCCTGCGACGAGCGCGCGGACAGCGGCAGCAGGCCGACCGGTTCCTGGGTAGCGGCCGGCGCCGGCGCCGCGTCGGGTGAATCGGGTTCCGCCACCGCGGGTTTCGACGGCGCCTCCTCGATCAGGACGTGCGCGTTGGTGCCGGAGAACCCGAAGGAGCTCGTCCCGGCCCGGCGCGGCCGGCCGTTGGTCTGCCACGGGATCGGCTCGTCCACCACCCGCACCGGCAGGGAGTCCCACGGGATGTGCGGCGACGGGTGCTCGAAGTGCAGGTTGCGCGGCAGCACGCCGTGCTGCAGCGACAACACGACCTTGATCAGGCCGGCGATCCCGGCGGCGGACTCGAGGTGGCCGATGTTGGTCTTCACCGACCCGATCAGCAGCGGGTGGTCCGGGTCACGATCGGCGCCGTAGACGGCCGCGGCAGCCTGCACCTCGATCGGGTCACCCAGCGACGTGCCCGTGCCGTGGGCCTCGAGGTAGTCGACGTCGCGACCGGCGACGCCGGCCCGGGCCAGCGTCGACGCGATGAGCCGCTGCTGCGCGCCGCCGTTGGGCACCGTCAGGCCGCTGGAGGCGCCGTCCTGGTTGACCGCCGAGCCCTTGATGACGGCGAGGATCGGGTCACCGTCGCGCTCGGCGTCGCTCAGCCGCTTGAGCACCAAAATCCCGCAGCCCTCGCTGCGCGCGTAGCCGTTGGCGGCGGCGTCGAAGGTCTTGCACCGGCCGTCCGCGGACAGCATCCGGGCGCGCGACGTGGCGATGATGGACGCCGGGCTCAGCAGGACGTTCACCCCGCCGGCCAGCGCCAGGTCGCAGTCGCCGGCGTGCAGCGCCTGGCAGGCCTGGTGCACCGCGACCAGCGACGCGCTGCAGGCGGTGTCGACCGCCATCGCCGGCCCTTCCAGGCCGAGCGCGAACGCCACCCGTCCCGCAATGACGTTCAGCGCGTTGCCCGTGATGAAGTGCGCCTCGATGGTGTCCACCGAGTTCGCCGCCAGCAGCTGCGAGTACTCGTTGGCGGCCACCCCCACGAACACGCCGCTGCGGCTGCCGCGCAGGGAGGCCGGCGCGTACCCCGCCCTTTCCAAGCCCTCCCACACGATCTCGAGCATCAGCCGCTGCTGGGGGTCCATCCACACGGCCTCGCGTGGCGAGATGCCGAAGAACTCCGGGTCGAATCCGTCGATGGTGTCGAGGAATCCGCCGTAGCGCGTATAGATCTTGCCCGGCGTCTCGGGGTCAGGGTCGTAGAACTCGTCCACGTCGAAGCGGTCGTCCGGGATCTCCCGGATGGCGTCGACGCCGCCGGACAGCAATTCCCAGTACGCCTCCGGGTCTTTCGCGCCCGGGAAGCGGCAGGCCACCGCGACGATCGCGATCGGCTCGTCCGTCCGTGCCGTCACGACGGGCGCCGCGGGGACCGGCGGCGCGGCCGCCGACGCGGGTGCGCTGAGGCTCAGGACGTCGTCGACCAGAAACCGCGCGACGTCGGTGATGCGGGGGTAGTCCATCGCCAGGGTGGCCGGCAGTTCCTTGCCGACGGCCCGCTCGAGCCGGCGCCGCAGTTCGACGGCCATGAGCGAGTCCATGCCGAGGTCGAAAAGCCCGGCCTCCTCGCGGATTTCCGCCGGGTCGATCCGCGTCACCTCCGCGACGGAATCACGCAGGTAGTCGACGACCAGTTTCTTGCGCTGCTGCACCGGGGCGGCGGTGAGCCGCTCGACCAGCTGGGTGGCTCCCGACGACGACACCGCCGCCGGCGCCGTCGTCTCGGTGGGCACCTCCCGCTCCAACTCGGCCAGGAATCCCCGCTTACCCGCCATCTGATAGAGCGGCAGGAAGCTGGCCCAGTCGATGCGGGCCACGACCCCCTGCGGGGACGGGCCGGCCATGACGTCGGCCATGCCCGCCAGCGCGTCCGCCGGTGACAGCGGTCGCACGCCCCGCTTGTCCAGTTGCGCGCGGGCGGCCTCGTCGGCCATGCCGGCCGTCGACCAGGGACCGAAGTTGACGCTGACGTAGTTGTCTTCGCGCCGCCGCCAGGCCAGGCCGTCGAGGAACGCGTTCGCCGCGCTGTAGGCGCTCTGGCCGCCGCTCCCCCACACCCCGGAGATCGACGAGGTGCACAGGAAGAAGTCCAGCTTCAACTCCGCGGTGGCCTCGCTCAATTGCCAAGCGCCCCAGACCTTTCCGGCGAACACCCGGTCGATCTCGGCGTCGTCGAGGGTCTGCAGCGGGGTGGTGCCGATCTCGCCCGCGGCGTGCACGATGCCCGCCAGCGGCGGCAGTTCGGCCTGCAGCGTCGTCACCAGGCGGGCCACGTGGTGCGGGTCGGCGACGTCGGCCGCGACGACGCGCACGTCGCAGCCGTGCTGTTCGCGCAGCGCGTCGATGCGCTGCTGGGCGGCTTCGCCGGGCGCGCGTCGGCTGGTCAGCACGAGGTGCCGCGCGCCGTGGGCGGCCAGGTATCCGGCGATCTCCATGCCCAGCGAGCCGAGGCCACCGGTCACGAGGTAGGTCGCGTCGTCACGCAGCGCCAGCGGTGTCGAGGTCGGTTGCCCTGCCCGCCGGGTGAGCCGGGGGACGTAGACCGCTTGGTCGCGCAGCGCGAGTTGATCTTCGGGTGCCGCGGTGACCTGGTCGATCAGCCGCGACCAGTCGTCGAGACCGCCCGCCGGCAGATCGACGAGCCCGCCCCACAGCCGGGGGTATTCGAGGGCGGCGGCGCGGCCGAAGCCCCACAGGGAGGTCTGCACCGGCGACACGGTGTCGGCGTTCGACACCCGCTGCGCGCCACGCGTCACCAGCCAGATGGGCGCGCGGAGCTCGGCGGCCGCCGCGGCGCGGAACAGGCGCCGCGTTCCCCCGAGGACGCGATGCTGCATCCGCAGCAGCGACTGCGTCGACGTCGCGGCGTCCGAGTCGAGGGCCGCCAGGACCACGATGCGCAGCGCCGGCGCGTCTGCCGCGCGCAACGTCGCCGCCAACCGTTCCTCGTCGGCGTCGGAGACCGGCAACGCCAGGGTGCGGTGCCGGTGCTTGCGGGCACTCAGGGCGTCGGCCAGAGGTGCGATGACGTCGGCATGGTCGCCGACAAGCAGCCAGTCGGATTCCTCGGCTTTCTGGCTCGTGGCCGCGGATTTCTCCCAGCGCATCTCGTAGCGGCAGTCCGCGATGGATTGCGCTTTGCGCTGTTGGTTGTGTTGCGCCGCAAGCTGCTTCAGGAGGTCGAGCGCCAACGGGTTGTCGCTCGCGCCGTCGAGCCGCGCGGCGAGTTCCTCGATCCGGCCGTCCTCCAGGAGGCGGACGGCCTCGGTGCTCGTGGCCGAGACCTGGCTGACGCTGAGGGTGGCCGCGGCGCGCTGCTCGCGGAACCAGTACTGGCGGTGCTGGAACGGGTAGGTGGGCAGGTCGAGCTTGCGCGCCGGCCCGTGCTGCAGAGCGCCGAAGTTCGGCACGTGGCCGACGACGTAGGCGTTGGCGAGCGCCTCGGCGAGCTGGCGGTGGTCGGCGATGTTCTTGCGCATCGACGCGATCGCCCGCGGAGCGGTGGCCGGGTCCGGCCAGGCGCGCAGGGCCGCCGCGGTGAGGATCGGCTGCGGCCCGACCTCCAGCAGCATGGTGCAGTGCAGATCGGCCAAAGTCCGCACGCTCTTGGCGAACTCGACCGGCTGCCGGGCGTGCCGGCGCCAGTAGGCGCCGTCGAGCTTCGCGCTCCGTCCCAGGGCGGCGCCGGTGCGGTTGCACACCAAAGTCTTTTGCGGTGCGGCGAATTCGAACCGGTTCGCATACGACTCGAACTCGTCGAGCACCGGATCCAGCAGCGCCGAGTGGAAGGCGTGGCTGGTGTCCAGCCAGTCGCAGCGCACACCATCGTCTTCCAGGCCGTCCACCGCCTGCTCCAGGTCCTCCTCGGGACCGGAGAGCACGGTGTTGGCGCCGTTGTAGGCGGCCACCGACAGGCTCGGGAACTCGTCGGTGAGGGCCTCGACGCGCTCGGGGGCGGCGAACACCGCGACCATCCGCCCGCCCGCGGGCAGGCTGCCGAACAGGCGCCCGCGCTCGGCCAGCAGCGACGCCCCGTCCTCCAGGCTGAACACGCCCGCGACGCAGGCCGCGGTGTACTGCCCGACGCTGTGGCCGATCACCACGTCGGGTTCGAAGCCCCACGACTGCCAAAGCCGCGCAAGGCCCATCTCCACCGCGAACAGGGCGGGCTGGGCGTAGGCGGTCTGCCGCAGCGTGTCGTCGCCGTCCGGGTCGAAAATCACGTCCAGCAGCGGCTTTTCGAGCATGCCGTCCACCGCCGCCGCACACCGGGTCATCGTCTCGGCGAACACCGGCTCGGTCTCGAACAGCTCCTTGGCCATGCCGGCGTACTGGCTGCCCTGGCCGGGGAACAGCCACGCGGTCCGCGGCCGGTCCGCGCAGTCCCCGCGGACCAGGCCCGGCGCTGGGCGATCGTCGGCCAGCGCGTCGAGCAACTCGCGCGCGGAGTCGGTCGAGTTCACCACCAGCGCGGCCCGGTACTCGAAGTGCGACCGTCCTTCGCCGGCCGTCAGGCACACGTCGGCCAGCGAGGCGTTCGGGTGAGCGGCCAGCCAGTCGCCGTACGCCTCCGCGAGCTGCGTGAGGGCCTCGGGGCTGCGCGCCGAGAGCGGCAGCAGACTGAAGCGGCGGTCGTCGACAGGCGACGCCGGCGCCGGCGCCGTCGGCGTCAGCTCGGGCGCCTCCTCGAGGATGACGTGGGCGTTGGTTCCGGAGAACCCGAACGAACTGATCCCGGCGATGCGGGGGCGCCCGTCGCGGGCCCACGGGAGGGCCTCGTCGACCACCCGCACCGGGAGCCGGTCCCAGGGGATGTGCGGCGACGGCTTCTGGAAGTTCAGGTGCTTGGGCAGCACCTCGTGCTCGAGCGACAGGATCACCTTGATCATGCCCGCGATGCCCGCGGCCGCCTCCAGGTGACCGATGTTGGTCTTCACCGATCCGATCAGCAGTGGCCGGTCGGCGTCGCGGCCCTGGCCCAGCGCCGCGCCGGCGGCCTGGACTTCGATCGGGTCGCCGAGGGAGGTGCCGGTGCCGTGCGCCTCGAGGTAGCCGACGTCGGCCGGCGCGACGCCCGCGCACTGCAGGGCCTCCGCGATGACGCGCTGCTGGGCGACGCCGTTGGGGACCGTCAGGCCGCCCGAGGCGCCGTCCTGGTTGATCGCGCTGCCGCGGATCACCGCCCGGATGCGGTCGCCGTCGCGGATCGCGTCCTTGAGGCGCTTGATGACGATGACGCCGCAGCCCTCACCGCGCACGTAGCCGTCGGCGGCGGCGTCGAAGGTCTTGCAGCGGCCGTCCGGGGCGAGCATGTGCGCGTGGGAGAAGGTCATGGCGGTCTTGGCGCTGAGCAGGACGTTGACGCCGCCGGCCAGCGCGAGGTCGCACTCACCGAAGCGCAGCGCCTGGCAGGCCTGGTGGACCGCCACCAGCGACGAGCTGCACGCCGTGTCGACGGTGACCGCCGGACCCTGCAGCCCCAGCCCGTAGCTGATCCGGCCCGCTCCGGCCGCCGCCGACGTCCCGATCGCGACGTACGCCTCGATCTCCTCGTAGCTCAGCTGTTCGGAGATCAGGCCGAGGTAGTCGTGGGTGCCCAGACCCATGAACACACCGGTTCGAGTGTTCGCCAGGGCCGATGGCGCGGTGCCCGAATGCTCGACCGCCTGCCATGCCGTCTCCAGCAGGATGCGGTGCTGCGGGTCGATCAGCATCGTTTCGCGCTTCGAGAGGCCGAAGAACGGCGCGTCGAATCCGGTCGCGTCCTCTATGAAGCCCGCCCGGCGCTGCACGATCTTTCCGGGCGCGTCGGGATCCGGGTCATAAAATTCGTCGACGTCCCATCGGTCCTGAGGCACCTCCGAAAGCGTGTCCCGTCCGTGCCGCAGCGCATCCCAGAACTCGTCCGCGTCGGCGGCGCCGGGAAAGCGGGCCGCGTAGCCGACAATGGCGAACCTTTCGGTAGGCCCCTGCAGATCGGTCATTTCCTGCCGCCCATCGTCCGGACGAAGAAGAAAAGAGTGCCGCTGCGTTCGAACGGATTGCTGCTCAACCTGCGTCTCCCGATCTACTGAACATGGGTACAACAAGTTCTAGACCATACTTCCCTGGCCAGACACGTGTCATCCGAATCCCTAATTGCCGCGCGACGCCAGGTCCGTCGCGGTCTGCCCTATTCGCCGCCGGCCGTCGGGGATCAGCTAATGCGGCGCGAGCGGGCGAAATCCTCGAGAAGGTCGGCGGCCGCAGCGACGCTTTTGGCGGGGTCGGTCATCCGGGTGGCAAGCTCGCGCGCACGGGCGACATATTCCGGGGCGAGAATGGTGCGCAGATCCGCCACGAGCGATTCTTTGGTCGTTCTCGAGAACCGTCGTGCGGTGCCCACCTCGAGCCGTTTGACCCTGGATCCGGAGAGCGTCTGATCGATATCCGTCGGGAGAACCAGGGTGGGGATGCCGGCGCGCAGGCCCATCGACGTGGTGCCCGTGCCCCCGTGGTGCACAACCGCGCGGCACGCGGGAAAGACGGACGAGAAATTCACCGCGCCCGCCACCCTGACATGGTCAGGAGTACGGACGCCGCTGAAGTCGGCTCCGGCGGCGCCCACCAGCGCCCGCTCACCCAACTCCGCGCAGGCCGCGCCGATCATCGCGATTGTGTCGGCCGGAGATGCGAGCGGGGTGCTGCCGAAGCCGAAATAAATCGGAGGCGTACCCGCGGCGATCCAGGATGCGACGTCCTCATCGGCATCCGTGGCCAACCCGAGGGTGAGCGCGCCAACAAATGGACGTTGACGTTTATACCCCGCCCATTCGCCGGCCAGGCCGGGATAGAACGCCTCGTCGTAGGCCTGGATCTCCAGAGATCCTCGTTCAGTGATTCGCCGTGCCGCCGGTCCCCTCGCCTTTGGCAGTCCGAGGTCGCGGCGCTGGGCTTCCTCGACCTTCTTTGTCGCTTGCCACGAGACCCACCAATATGCCGTAACCGCCGCGCGCGCCATTCGCGCCGGCAGTAGCGGCAGGGTCTGGCTGTTCGGCCGCAGCGGGAAGTAATGCAAGGTGGCGAGCGGAATGCCGTAATACTCGGCGATGTTGGCGGCGGCATCCTCGAAGTTGATGCCGGTGAATATCAGGTCAGACCCGTCCGCCAGCGACAACAGCGTCGTGCTCATCTCCTGCCACGCGCGCAGCAGGGGTGCGGAGACTTCGAGCCGCGACCTAACCAAGTCCCGGATCCGCCAGGGGCGGCTGAAGAAGTGGGTCCAGAATTCGCGGTGCGCGTCCAGAATGGGTTGCGCCTCGGGGCCGAAGCCGACGGCCTCGACTCCGACCGATTGCGTGAAGCCCACCAGGTCCGGCGGCACGGCCATGCAGACCTCGTGCCCGCGGCGCACCAGCTCGCGGCCCGCCGCGAGGATCGGTTCGACGTCGCCGCGGCTTCCCCAGCTCGCGAGTACAAATTTCATCGTGGGGATGTCCGGCCCAACTTACCCAGACCGGTGATTTCCAGGCTTACCGATTTCCGTTGCCCGGCAGCGCCAAGTATGAAAAGGATGTCGCCGATCGGTGCACCCAGCCAGAATCGCCAGAACCGTCTGCCGAAGAACTTCCACACATAGCTGCCGTCGCCCGCCAACCAATACGCTGCGATCCACATGACGTAGTACGCCGCGCGCTTCCACCGCGAGACGACCATCTCGAGGTTCATCTCCATGATTTCGAGCCCCCAGGCCCGATATCGCCATTCCAGCTCGTACTTGTCTTGAAACTCGAAAAATGCCCGCATTTCGGCGTTCGTGACAAGGTATTCGTCAAAGACAAGAATCGATCCTTCGACGAATCGGTCCTTGCATGTTTCCAAGGCGTGCAGGCAACTCTCGTAGGTGTCCAAATCCATGTGGAAGAGCCGAATCGGGCAGGCCGGCCGGTCGGCCAAGAACGGGGTCAGTGTCTCGTAGGTGCTTCCCTTGATGAATTGGACCTTGCGACCGAGCTCCGCGGGTATCCCGTCGCGCAGGCTCACGCCGGTGTCCCGCATGGAACGCTTGGCGAGCGGTTCCGATAGCGAGAAGCTGCCACGCTTGATAAGCATCTGGTCGTCGACTTGCCAGTCTTCGACAAGACCCTCGAAGGTATCGAAGCCGTATACCTGGCGGCCCGAAGCGTCAGATGTCAGCCTCGTCGACCAGCCGAGCCAGACGCCCAAATCGAGAAACAATTCGTCGGAATTCTGGCGGCTCGGTTCCGGCAGTCGCCTTGCTTCCCACAACAACGTGTGGCCACGAATTTTGCACCGCCGGATGTCCTTGAGCGTGCGCGCGATGAATGCGCGATAGGCATCGTCATAAACCCTGGTGTCCCGGGCATATAAGTTGGGGATGTAACGGTCGCGACCCGGATAAGCCAAGCGAGCACCGACAAGCAGCAGCACAAGCACGCCGAGCACGACGAGTACCACGGGCGCGAAATAACACGCGACAGCCACGGCGATCGCGCTGCCGACAAGCATCGCTTGCCACACACGGTGAAGACTCGCCCGATCGACCGCCGCCGGCCTATACGACTTCCGACTGTCGACTACCCTCACGTACTCACCTTCCGACGCTCGACTGACGCGGTCTCTTGCACCTCCGCTTTGGCGCGGAAGCCACGAGGCGATGTCCAGGTTCTTGCGCTCACCGCCGATCGCTCCGCGGTGCCATCCGTCGGCTGTTGGACAGCCCAGACAGCGAGGACTCCCAAGCCTGCGGCGATGACGTAATGATTCGCCAAGATACCCAACGCGTTGGACAGCTGTGTAATAATTCCCCGACTCGAAGAACCGTCCTCTTCTTCCAAGGTTGGTGATCGTGCGGCACACCGACGGCTTTTGCCCTGTCGAAGGGCTGCCGGGTGAGCGCGCGGTGCGGTCAAAACGTCGCATGGATAACGAAGGGCCCTGTGGCGCCAAGGCCCACCTGTTTCACGCTGGCCTGCCGCTGTGACCGAGCCTTCCATCCCGGCGGCGCTGCGGAAGCACGCGAAGCTACGACCCAGCGAGACCGCGTATACCTTTCTCAATTACGAGCAGGACTGGGCCGGCGCCGCGGAAACCCTGACGTGGTCGCAGTTGTATCGGCGAACGCTCAACGTCGCACGCGAGCTGAGGTCTTGCGGATCAACCGGTGACCGCGTCGTGATATCGGCGCCCCAAGGACTCCACTACGTCGCCGCGTTTCTGGGCACGTTGGAGGCCGGGATGATCGCGGTTCCGCTGTCGGAACCGCTGGGCGGCGCCGCCGATGAGCGAGTCGGCGCTGTCCTGCGTGACGCGTCGCCTGCCGCCATCCTGACCACGTCCTCCGTCGCAGGCAGCCTCGCCGACCACATCTTTTCGAAGCCGGGCGAGGCTGCACCGTCAGTCATCGAGCTTGATCTGCTGGACCTGGACTCCGAGATGGTGTCCGCTGTCGAGATCGATGACCCGCCCAGCATTGCGCATTTGCAATACACGTCCGGGTCGACACGGATACCCGCGGGAGTGATGATCTCGCACAGAAACATTCGGGTGAATTACGAACAGTTGACGGCCGATCTCTTCGCAGAGCACGGAGGGATTACCCCGCCGGACACCACCTTGGTGCAGTGGATACCCCTGTTTCATGACATGGGCTTGGTATTGGGAACCGTCATGCCGGTTCTGGGCGGAAATCACTGCGTGATGATGAGCCCCGTGTCCTTCCTGCAGCGGCCGGCGCGCTGGATGCAATTGCTGGCAAGCAGAAGTCGCGTGTTCACGGCAGCGCCGAACGTTGCCTTCGAATTGGCGGTGCGGAAAACGTCGGACGACGACATGGCAGGGCTGGACCTTGGCGGTGTGCACGCCATCATCAACGGGAGTGAACGCGTGCAGCCCGCGACGCTGCGGCGGTTCTCGGAGCGCTTCGCTCAGTTCAATCTCCGCCCCGAAGTGATCCGGCCCTCGTATGGGCTGGCGGAGGCCGTGGTGTACGTGGCCACCGGCCGGTGGGGTCGAGAACCGGCCAGCGTTTGGTTCGAAGCCGAGAAGTTGACCGCCGGCCTTGCGGAGCGGTCCGCGAACGGCGACGGCACGCCGCTAGTCAGTTACCGCGTGCCGCCGTCACCGATGGTGCGCATCGTCAACCGCGACACCGGTTCCGAGCTGCCGGACGGAACGGTCGGTGAGATCTGGGTGCATGGCGACAACGTCGCAGCCGGCTATTGGCAGAAGCCCGAGGAAACCCAACGCACCTTCGGCGCAACGCTGGTCGGTGCGTCGGCCGGCACACCCGAGAGCCCTTGGCTGAGAACCGGAGACTTGGGCTTCGTTTCTCAGGGGGAGCTGTTCATCGTCGGCCGGATCAAAGATCTTCTGATCGTCTACGGGCGCAACTACCCCGCCGACGACATCGAGGAAACGATCCAGGAGATCACGCATAACCGCTGCGTGGCCATTGCGGTTGCGGGCGATGACGGCGCCGAGCAGCTGGTCACAATCGTCGAAGTCAAGAAGCGGGACGAGCCCGACGAGGCGGCCGCTCGCAGGATCATTACCCTCAGGCGTGAAATCACCGCCGCGATTTCGCGGGCGCACGGTCTGAGCGTGGCGGATCTCGTTCTGGTGCAACAGGGTTCGATCCCCCTGACCACTAGCGGCAAGGTCAGGCGAAGGGACTGCCTACAGCTGTACATGCACGATCAGTTCACCCGCATCGACGGGACGACTCCCGCGCCGGAGCAGCAAGACGCTGATGACGCAGGCGCCGCCGCGCTCGCCGACTCGGGATTGGCCCAACGACTTCGCACCCTGCGTCAGCAGCAACACGACATGCTTGTGAAAGAGGTGTGCGCGCAGGCGGCAAAGGTGCTGGGCCAAGCCAGCCCTCAGGACCTCGATCCCGAGCTCACATTCAAGGACCTGGGTTTCGACTCGGTGAAGGTGACCGAGTTGATTGACCGGCTGAAAGCCGTTACCGAACTGGAGTTACCGCCCACCCTGGCCTTCGACTACCCCACCCCCGACGAGTTGGCCACCCGGCTGAGTCAGTTGCTCACCGGCCCCGCCTCGGCCGCTGCGCCGGCGGGTGCTCAAGCGCGCGTGGACGAGCCGATCGCCGTGGTGGGGATGGCGTGCCGCTTCCCCGGCGGGGTGAATTCGCCGGCGGCACTGTGGGATCTGGTGGCTGGCGGCACCGACGCAATGGGCGACTTTCCCTCCGACCGCGGCTGGAACCTGGCGGACCTGTTCGACCCCGACCCCGACGCGGTCGGCAAGACCTACGCGCGGGCCGGCGGTTTCATGGCCGACGTCGCCGGCTTTGACGCCGACTTCTTCGGGATCTCGGCGCGCGAGGCCCAAACCATGGACCCTCAACAGCGAATGCTGCTCGAGGTGTGCTGGGAAGCGTTGGAAAGCGCCCGCATCGATCCCACCACGTTGGCGGGCTCGGACACCGGGGTGTTCGTCGGAGCGTGGTCGCAAACCTACGGCGCCGGTGGTTCCGACGGTGCGGAGGGCTATGGCCTGACCGGTTCATCCACCAGCGTGATCTCCGGCCGTGTCGCGTACGCGTTCGGGCTGCAGGGTCCCGCTGTCACCGTGGACACGGCCTGCTCGTCATCGCTGGTGGCCGCGCATTGGGCGTGTGAGTCGTTACTCAAGGGAGAGTCCAGCCTGGCGCTGGCCGGTGGCGTGACGGTGATGACCACCCCGACGATTTTCACCGAGTTCGCCCGCCAACGCGGGCTGGCCGCCGACGGTAGGTGTAAAGCGTTCTCCGCCAACGCCGATGGCACCGGCTGGGGTGAGGGGGCCGCCGTACTGGTCCTGGAACGACTCAGCGATGCCCAACAAAACCACCACCAGGTGTTCGCAGTGATCGCCGGTTCGGCGATCAACCAGGACGGCGCCTCCAATGGCTTGACCGCGCCCAACGGGCTGGCCCAGCAACGCGTCATCGCCCAGGCCGTGGCCAACGCCGGAATCGGCCTCGACGAGGTGGATGTGGTCGAGGCTCACGGCACCGGCACCACGTTGGGTGACCCGATCGAGGCGCGTGCCCTGATCGCCACCTACGGCGCCGCCCACAGTGCCGGGCACCCGTTGTGGTTGGGGTCGATCAAATCCAATATCGGCCACACCCAGGCCGCCGCCGGCGTGGCCGGGATGATCAAGATAGTCGAGGCCCTGAACCACGACACCTTGCCCCCGACCCTCAACGTCGAGCGCCCAAACCCGCACATCGACTGGTCGTCCGGCACCGTTCGCCTACTCACCGAGCCGGTGGCATGGCCGGCCACCGATCATCCCCGCACGGCGGGGGTGTCCTCGTTCGGGATCAGCGGCACCAACGCCCACCTGATCCTGCAACAAGCCCCCGCCCCGCAGGCCGAACACGCGGCCGGGGAAACCCGCGTCGAGGCCGGGCTCTTGTGGCCGATTTCGGCGCGCTCCCCCGCCGCGTTGTGCGCGCAGGCCGACCGGCTGCACCGCCACCTCAGCGGCCTGCCCGACCTGGGCTTGGACGATGTGGCCTACAGCCTGGCCACCACTCGCACCCATCACCCCTATCGAGCGGTGATCACCGCGCCGGCGGCCGCCGCCGACCCACGCAAAGAGCTGTTGGACGCCCTGGATGCGCTGCGCGCCGGCCAAACTCATCCGCAGCTGACCAGTCACACCTTTTTGGCCCACGCGCGCGGCAAGGTCGTGTTCGTCTTGCCCGGCCAGGGCGGCCAGTACCCCGGCATGGGCCGCGAGCTCTACGAACATCACCGCGTCTTCGCCGACGCCGTCGACGACTGTGACAACGCATTGCGCCCTTTGACCGGGTGGTCGGTACGCGCGGTTCTATGTCAGGAGCCGGGGGCCCCAACATTGGACCGCGTCGATGTCGTGCAGCCGGTGCTGTTCGCGATGATGGTCTCGCTAGCCGAAGTGTTGAAGCGCTGCGGGATCGTCCCCGATGCAGTGATCGGCCACTCTCAGGGAGAGATCGCCGCGGCCTATATCGCCGGAGTGCTTTCACTGCCGGACGCCGCCAAAGTTGTGGCGCGGCGCAGTCAGGCGCTCAGCGCATTGGGGGGTACCGGTGCCATGGCATCGGTGCTGCTGAGCGCCGACCGACTGGAACCACTGCTGAGGCCTTGGGGTGAGGCGTTGAGCATCGCCGCGATCAACGGTCCCTCACACACCATCGTCAGCGGCAACCCCGACGCGCTGGAAGGGTTCTCCGCAACCTGTGAGCGTGACGGCATCCACGTCCGCTCGATCGCCGTCGATTACGCATCCCACTCGTCTCAAGTGGAGCCCCTCCGAAATCAGCTGCTGGACGAGCTGGCCGACCTGACTCCGATGCCCTCGAGTATTCCGCTCTATTCCACAGTGGGACAGGCGCTGTCGGAACCCGTGGACACCACCACCATGGACGCCGAGTACTGGTTCCGCAACCTGCGCGAGCCGGTCGGATTTCACGCCCGGGTGGTCGAGCGACTGGCCGCCGGGGAGCACACCTTCGTGGAGCTGTCCCCGCACCCGGTCCTGGCCCCGGCGATCACCGACACCCTGGCCCAGCTCGCGGGACGGACCCAGTCAACGGTCATCACCACTTTGCACCGCGACCATCCCGACCAAGACAACCTCGCCACCACCTTGGCCCACCTGCACAACCACGGCCACAGCCCCTCGTGGTCGGCCCTGTATCCGCACGCCCGCACCGTTGAGCTGCCCACCTACCCGTTCGAACATCGCCGCTTCTGGCTGAACCCGGCCCCGGCCGGCGACGCGTCCGGGCTCGGCCAGGACCCTACCGAGCATCCGCTGCTCGGTGCGGTGATCGACCTTGCCGACCAGGACCAGGTCGTGTTGACCGGTCGGTTGTCGACGGCCACCCAGGCCTGGCTACGCGGCCATCAAGTGCACGACACCGTCCTCTTTCCCGCCACCGGGTTTATCGATGTCGTGCTGCAGGCCGCCGAGTACGCCGGCTGTCCGGTGATCGACGAACTCGTTTTGCACGCCCCCCTGAGGTTGGCGGAGGGTGCGCCCACCGATCTGCAGATCGCCGTGCTATCCGCCGGGGATACCGGGCGGCGTGCGTTCAGCGTCCATTCGCGTACCGGCGGCCAGTCCGGCGTATGGATACTGCACGCCAGCGGCGAGCTGAGCTCCGGCCAGTCCGCCGCCCCCGTGGTCATGGAGGCGACCGGTGTCGACGCCGTCGATCAGGACGACTTCTACGAGAGGCTGGCCCAGCGGGGTTACGGCTACAGCGGTCCGTTCCGATCGCTGCGGGGTATCGGCTCCGACCCCGCCCAACCCGACAAGGTCCGTGCAGAGGTGGCGTTGCCCGCCGGCACCGATGTCGCGGGCTACGGTATTCACCCCGCCCTGCTCGACGCCGCCCTGCATGCGATGGCATCAATGCCGGACCGCACCGGTGAGGCTGGGTCGTCGTTGAGGCTTCCCTACGTGTTCGGCGGGATCAGCCTGTATGCCACCACGGCCACCCAGCTGCAGGTCGAATTGACCCGCACGGGAGAGGACACGTTCACGCTGAACGCGGCCGACCCCACTGGCGCCCCGGTGATCACCATCCGAACGATCACCCTGCGGGAACTGGCCGACGTTGATGGGCAGCCATCCGCGGTGGCCGGACTCCGTGACAGCGTGTTCCAACTGAGCTGGCCGCCCCTGCTCGATGACAGCTCCGCGGCAGCCACCGCCTCAGAGTGGGCGGTTGTCACCGGCTCACCCGAACGGCTACCCGCCAGCCTCCGAGGAGGCCTGGTACACACCGATCTGGCCGGCGTGGCCCCCTGCCCAGAATTGGTGATCTGGTTCCTGCCCGAATCAGAGGACAGCGCTGACCCGCCGCGGCAGCTGCACATCCTGGCCCACGACGTGCTGGCCCAGCTGCAGAGCTGGCTGGCCCGGCCCGACACTGCCCACGCTCGCCTGCTGGTCGTCACCCGGAATGCGATCAGCGTCAACGCTTTTGACAGCGTTCCGGATCTGGACCATGCCGCGGCATGGGCCCTGATCCACACCGCCCAGAACGAGCACCCCGACCGGATCATCCTGCTCGACACCGACAATGCCGCCGCCACCGACGACAATTTGCTCGCCATCGCCGCGGCGCGACCGTATGGCGAGCCGCAACTGGCGCTGCGCGACGGCGTTGCCCACGTTCCCCGCTTGGCCCGCCCCTTGATCCTGGCCCCACCCGATGCGCCCGACTGGCAGTTGGCCAGTACCGGTAGGGGTGACTTGAGCAACCTGAGCCTGGTCCCCACGACCCACGAGACACTGGCCCCCGGTCAGATCCGGGTGCGGATACGGGCTGCGGGGCTCAATTTTCACGATGTGGTCGTGGCGCTGGGTGCCATCGCCGATGAAAATATGGGCAGCGAAGCCGCCGGGATCGTCCTGGAGGCCGCGCCCGGAAGTTCGCTGCGTCCCGGGGACCCGGTGATGGGCTCGTTTACCCACAACGCGTTCGCGCCCAACGCAATCGCCGACGAGCGCATGGTGGTACCGGTGCCGGCGGGCTGGTCGTTCACCCAGGCCGCATCGGCCCCGGTGGCATTCTTGACCGCCTACGTCGCCCTAGTCGAAATCGCCGGACTGTCGGCGGGCCAGCGGGTGCTCATTCATGCCGGGGCCGGCGGTGTCGGGCAGGCCGCCATCCAGATCGCGCGTCACCTCGGTGCCGAGGTCTTCGCCACCGCCCACCCGAGCAAGCAGCACGTGCTCACCGGGCTGGGGGTCGACCCCGACCACATCGCCTCGTCGCGCACGCTGGACTTCCTCGACACCTTCCGCGCCGCCACCGGCGGCCGGGGCATGGACGTCGTGCTCAATAGCCTTGCCAGAGAGTTCGTCGATGCGTCGCTGCAACTGCTACCGCGCGGGGGCAGCTTCATCGAGATCGGCAAGACCGACATCCGCGTGGCCGGCGAGGTCGCTGCCGCCCATCCCGGGGTGCATTACCAGGCCTACGACCTGGCCAGCGCACCCGCGGAAGCGCTGCAACCGGCTTGGGCGGCCCTCGAAGCGTTATTCACGTCCGGCGCCCTCAAACCCCTGCCCACCACCAGCTACGGACTGCTGAACGCCCCCCAGGCGTTCCGCGACATGAGTCAGGGAATCCATACCGGAAAAATCGTCCTGATCCCGCCCCCGTCGCTGGATCCCGAGGGCACGGTGCTGATCACCGGGGGCACCGGGATGCTCGGCGCGCTCTTCGCCGAACACCTCGTCACCCATTACGGCATCAGGCATCTCCTGCTGGTGTCGCGCCGCGGCCCGGCCGCCTCCGGTGCAGCGGATCTTCAACAGCGCCTGACCCAGCTTGGCGCACACGTCACCGTCGCCGCCTGCGACACCGCCGACCCCGCCGAGCTGGCCGCAACGCTAGAGAGCGTTCCGGCTCAGCATCCGTTGACCGCAGTTCTGCACGCCGCCGGGCTCCTGGAGGACGCTGCGGTGGCCGACATGACCCCCGATCAACTCGACGCGGTCCTGGCCGCCAAGGCCGATGCCGCCTGGAATCTGCACCGCCTCACCGCTGACCGCGAATTGGCCGCCTTCGTCTTGTTCTCCTCTGCCGCGGGCATTTTGGGCAGCCCCGGGCAGGCCAACTACGCGGCCGCCAACGCGTTCCTCGACGCGCTGGCCCAGCACCGCCATCACGCTTTACTCCCGGCCACCAGCCTGGCCTGGGGTTACTGGCAAACCCCCAGCGGCATGACCGCCCACCTCAGCACCGCCGACCTGACCCGCCTGGCCCGAACGGGCCTGACCCCAATCACCAACGAGCACGGCCTCGCGCTCTTCGACGCGGCCCTCGCCAGTCAGCGGCCCAACGTGCTGGCCAGTCCCTTCAACACCGCCGCATTGACGCGCCAAGCACGCCAGAACGCCCTTCCCGCGATCCTGTCGACACTTGCCAGCAGCCGCCCACGCGCGAGCGCGGTCAGCGCCCGCAGTCTGCAGGCTCAGCTCGCCACCCAAACCCCGGAACAACGACTCCACGCTCTCACGGCGATGGTCACCGCCACGACCGCGGCCGTGCTGGCCCATCCCGACCCGGCAGCCCTCGATCCCGACCGACCGTTCAAAGACCTGGGCATCGATTCGCTGACCGCCTTGGAGCTACGCAACACCCTCAACCAACACACCGGTCTTGCCCTACCGGCAACCCTGGTCCTCGACCAGCCCACGCCGGCCGCGCTCGCCGCGCACCTGACCGAGCTGCTCACGGACACCGCCGCTCCTCCCCCGGCGCCAGAGGCTGACGTCAGCACGCGTGCAGCTGAGCCGGTCGACAACCGGCTGACGTATGTCGATCAAGCGGTGTTTCTCGCGATGCGAGCGGTTCACGGCACGCTGACTCAGTTCACTTGGCTCTATGACCATGCCGTCGATGTCGAGGCGTTACGGCGCTTCCACCGCAATCTGGGATGCGGGTTGTTGGGACGCAGGATCGAACGGTCTCCGTTACCGTTCGCGCGTGATCGCTGGGTTTTGGCCCCGGCGCCGAACAACATCGACATCGACGCAACGCCACGGCCGCGCGCCGAACTGAACGCTTGGCTCGACGAGCGGGCGCGCCTTCCCATTGATCCCGAGTGGGGACCTGGCTGGCATCTTGGAGTGCTTTCGTTCGATGGCGGCGGCGCTGCGGTCAGCTTGGTGGTTTCGCATACGCTCGTCGACGGGATTGGCCTCGGCCAGGCGATCGCGGATGCCGCTGAGGGCAGAATCCACGACTTCGGCTACCCGCCCGCGGGATCGCGCACCCGCCGGCATGCGATGCGGGAGGACCTTCGGCAAACCGCAAAAGACCTGCCGGACATGGGTCGGGCGGCGGTGTCCGCGGCTCGAAAAATTTGGCCCGATCGGAAGCAATTCACCTCCTCGATCAAGGCGGCACCAGCGCCTACCTCGAGGACGGCCGACAGCGATCAAACAGTGGAGGTGCCTGCCCTCACCGCGTACGTCGACCTGGCGGATTGGGATGCCCGCGCGAAAAGCCTTGCTGCGAGCAGTAACTCGCTGGTGGCGGCGGTAGCGTGCAGGCTCGCGGTGCGAGCGGGGCGCGCTCATGGCGACGGAACGGTCACCCTACGATTTCCCGTGACGCTTCGGACCGAAGGCGATACACGCGCCAACGCGCTCACAGTGGTCGACGTCGCAGTCGACCCAACGCATGCGGCGACAGACCTCGGGGATATGCACGCCAAAATCACGCGGGACATCCTTGCGGCGATGAAGAACCCGGACGACGAATATTTGTCGACATTCCCACTGGCACCGTTGGTTCCGAAGCGGTTGAACCGGAGGCTGGCAGGGCTGGCGGCGGGTGGCGCCAACCATCCGGTTACCGTCTCCAACGTCGGCGACCTGCCCCCGGCAGTGAACCGGCCGGACGGCACCGACGCCGAGTACGCGTTTATGAGATCGGTTGAACCCGATATCAAGAAAAGCACCCTCGAGCACATAGGCGGGCAACTGTTCGTAGGTTCGGGGCGAAGCCGCGGGAAGATCTTTTTCCGTATTTCGGCTTATGTTCTCGGTCGGCCGAATACTCCAAACGAGCTGCGAGACATGGTGTCTCGCACTTTCGCGGAATTCGATTTGATTGCAGAAATCGATTGTTGAACCTGATTTTGAGCGACTTGTTGCCCGCGCCAAGGGCGACAATATGAGCCCTGAAGCATGGCGGCTAGGTTCGCCTACGACGCAACAGCAATCCGACCAACCGCCAGCGGCCTTGCGATGGAACGGGCCGCCCAGCCGGCGCAAATTCGCTTACGCGATCGTCGGACTGCTTGTTCTCTTGTATATCGCGTCTTGGGTCCTTTTCGCGAGTGTTTACGAACCGAATCTCCAGTTCTTCCCTTACTACGCCGTCGATTACAGCCTCGGTTTTGCCAGGCGGGGCCTCGGCGGCGAGATTTTGGACCTCTTTCCCGCTGACCACTACTTCACCGGCCTGTTGGCTTTGCGCTGGCTGGTGCCAGCGCTTTTCGGAGTCGGCATCGCGGCGGTCGCGTGGACTGTTGCAGTCAGATTCGGCCGCTCAGAGCGGCGGCTGATGCTGGCCTTCCTCACTCCAGTGTTGCCGTTCGGCTTGATGCACGCTGTTGTGTTGCCCACTCCCGACCTCGTAGGCGAGGCAGCGCTGGCGCTGTTCGCGGTTGTGCTCGCCTCTGGGAAAAGCGACCGATCGCTACCGGTTGCCAGTGGTATTTATGGTGCAGCGATTGCGGGGCTGACGCTGATCCACGAGGCGGTTCCGTTTCTGCAGGCGCTCGGCGCCGTTTTGGCGATTGTGGTTCTGGCGCATAGTTCCGTCAGAATGCAGCGCCTCAGCGCGCTTCTCGCGGTGGGTCCAGGCTTAGCCGTCGCGTTGGCGATAGCGTTGCTGCGACGGCAAGACGTGTCGCCGCATTGTGCTCGGTTGCCGCACAGCGCCGTTCGCTGGGCGCCTGGCCACGCTCCAAGCGGCGAACACGCTTACGTCGACTATCACGACTGGACTTGTCGCTTCATCACCGTCACAACCAGAAAGACTCCCCTCATCGGTCCCAACCAGATCGGTTGGAATCCTTTGATCATGTCGACAATGGCGGGGGTCCTTATCCTCACGCTGTCGATGCTTGCCATCAAGCGTATTTCCGGCGTGCCCGTCGGACGCTTTCGCGAAGCCCTGCGGGGATGGCTTCCGTGGGTAACTCTGGGGACGCTGTTGTTGATTCCGGTGTTCGCAACCTCGGCCGATTGGACCCGATGGTGGATTGCAATCTCTTTCGATCTGGGCGTGATTTATCTGCTCTATGCGAGCCGTCAACCCGAATCGACACGCTCGGCCACCAGACGCACCCGGGTCTGGTTCGCGGTGACGATCGTCTTTTTTGCTCTGGCCCCAATCCCTGCTGCGGTCAACACCGAACAATCGGTGCGGGCCCTGTTGACACGCTGCCCGCAGCTGGTTAATGACCCGATGTGGGTGGGGATCTGCCCCTGATCGGCGATCGCGTCGGCCTAGCTGGTGACCTTCCGACCTAGCCGCCCGCTCCGCGGCTACACCGACTCAGCCGCCAAGCCTGCACTCCTCTTGCACGTGGGCGAGATTGTATTTCCCTTGTCGATGCCGCGGTGTCGCATTTGAGTTCTCCCACCGCACGATAATGAGGATGTTTTGCGAGTCCCGTTAATCGAGGCGTTCGCCGACCGCCTCTCGCCCACAGTTAACAACTCGTGTAACCAGTCCAAGTTATTCGACACTTGTGTGATAATGCCTGCGATTTGCCCGCTCGTTCGCTTTAAAGGTAGGTGACCTTGAAGCCCGCCGACAGCGTTAGCCTTCGCGAAGCAGTACCTAGTCGACAAGCGCCACGTACGGGATCCCACGCTCCGGCGTCCAGGGCTTACATGCCATCGCGGTTCGCCTGGCGGATCGCCCGCGTTGAGGCGACAGCATGAAACCAGAACCCGAGCGACTAGACGGTCGCACGAGGCAGACGGGATTTGGCACCGGTCGTCGCCACCAAACCGAAGAATCGCTTCGAACTGGGGAGTGTGATGAGCCGAGCAATCGGGTAACGGCCGTCTACGCGATCATCGGTCTGCTTGTGCTGCTCTATATCGCGTCTTCGGTTGCATACGCGAGTATTTACGAGCCTAATCTGCAATTTTTCGCTTACTATGCGATCGATTACCGCCACGGCTTTGTTAGACGTGGACTCATTGGCGAGATTATTGACCTCTTCCCCGCCAGCCTCTACTTCACCGGCCTATTGATAATGCGCTGGCTTGTCCCGACCCTCTTCGGAGTCGCCATCGCGGCAGTGGCGTGGACGGTGGCAAGCACATTCGGTCGCTCCGAACGCCGGTTGATGCTCGCCCTACTCATCCCGGCGCTGCCTTTCGGTTTGGTGCGGGCTGTGGCGGCACCAACTCCCGACCTTCTTGGCGAGGCAGCGTTGGCGCTCTTCGCAGTGATGCTCGCCTCGCCGAAGGGGAGCCGATCGCTACTGCCTGCGAGTGGCATTTATGGCATGACTGTGGCGGTACTGACGCTGATCCACGAGGCTGTTCCGTTTCTGCAGGCGCTCGGTGCGATCCTGGCGATCGCGGTTCTGCCGCGTACCTCCGTCAAAATTCAGCGCGTCAGTGCCCTTCTTGCCGTAGCTCCTGGCTTGGCGGTCGCGCTGGCGATTGCGGGGCTGAGGCAGCGAGACGTTTCCTCGCAATGTGCGCGGTTGCCACACAGAACCTTGCTATTTGCGCCCGGTCGGTATGTGGACTATCACGACTGGACTTGTCGCTATATTACCGTAACAACGAGGAAAACGCCCCTGATCGAACTCAATCCGCTCGGTTGGGGACCGTGGATAATGCAGACCATTGCAGGGCTTGTCGTTTTCGCCGTGACGGTGTTCGTCGTCCGGGGTTTTTCCGGCGTGCCCCTCGGGCGAATTCGCCAAGCCGTCCAACGCCGGCATTCGTGGATAGCTCTGGCGGCCCTTTTATTGCTTCCGATTTTCGCAACTGCTGCCGATTGGCTCCGATGGTGGATAGTCATCAGCTTCGATGTCGGCGTGGTTTATCTGCTCTATGCGAGCCGTGAACCCGAGTCGGCCCGGCCGGCCGCCAGACGCACCCGAATCTCCTTCGCAGTTGCAATCGTCGCTTTCACTGCACTCCCAATCCTCACTGCGATCAGCACTGAGCAAGGGAACCAGCGTCTGATGACCCACTGCTCGCAGTTGGCCGCCGATCCGATGTGGGTGTCGGCATGCCCATGATCGCCAGTGGCGTCGAGTAGAGCTCATCGCCTTCGCCGCAGCTAAATGCGCATCAACGCCGAGCTGGCCGCGGTGCCGAAACTGACGAGATAAGGGGAACTTACAGCCGACGCAGCGGTTTAAGCGCCGCTTGCCTTCGACCGCGGCCGTCCCGAGCCTTCATCATATTGGCCGACGCGCGCTCGCAGGTAGTTAACAGTTGCGGAATCGGCCCGATGCCTTAGACACGTGTGTGATAATTCCTCGACTCTGCGGACTCGTTCCTCTTCCAAGGTAGGTGACCTTGCACCCGGCTGACAGCGTTAGCCATACCGAAGCAATACAGAGTCGACGCTTGGCACGAGCGGGATTTCGCTCCGATATCGAGGGCCTGCGCGCGGTCGCGGTGGTGGCCGTTGTCCTATTTCACGCCGACATACCCGGTGTGAGTGGGGGATTTGTTGGCGTGGACGTGTTCTTCGTGATCTCGGGGTTTCTGATCACCGGGCTCCTCTGGCGCGAGGCAGGCACCACCGGCACCGTCCGGCTGGCGCGCTTCTATGGGGCGCGGGCCCGGCGATTGCTACCGGCATCCGCCACGGTCGGGGTAGTGATCATGCTCGGCGCGGCTGCCCTGGTGCCAGCGTTGCTGTCCCGAGGCATCATCGATGACGGCATCGCCAGCGCGTTGTATGTCAGCAACTACCGGTTCATGCTGCAAGGCGTCGACTACCTAGCGACCAACTTGCCGCCTTCTCCGTTCCAGCACTACTGGTCGTTGGGCGTCGAGGAGCAGTTCTACCTGGTGTGGCCGGCCTTGATCATCGGGACAGCGTGGCTGATCCGACGGACAAGCCGACAGCGCCAAACCCATGCCGGCTCTAGGACTACCCCATATCTGGTAGTCCTGGCGCTGGTTGCCGCGTTGTCGTTTGCAGTGTCGCTGGCGACCACTCGCCCGGCGCCTCCGGTCGCATTCTTTTCGCTGCCCACCCGGGCTTGGGAGTTGGCAGTCGGTGGTCTGGTGGCGCTGACCGCCGGACAGTGGCGTCGACTGCCGGCACTGCCCGCAGCAATCACCGGGTGGGGAGGCCTGGCCCTAATAGTTTTGGCCTGCTCTCAATTGAATCGGTCCACACCCTATCCGGGTGCTGCGGCGTTGTTGCCCGTGCTGGGTGCGGCGCTAGTGATCAGCGCGGGCTGCGCCGCCCCGGCGCGGGGCGTCGACCATCTGCTCTCGGTGCGGCCGATGCGCGCGATCGGCCGGGTGTCCTACTCGTGGTACCTGTGGCATTGGCCGGTCCTGCTCGTGGCGATGCCTGCCGCGGCATGGCCCCGGCATCCACTCTGGCTGGGAGTTGTCGCGATCCTGTTTTCCCTCGTGTTGGCTGTGCTTACCCTGCGTCTCATCGAGAACCCGCTGCGATTCGCCGTACCCGTGCGCCGGTCGGCCGCCCGCAGCCTCGCGCTCGGCGGCGCCGCCACCGCGGTGGCAGTGGGTGTGGGTGTGGCCCTCCTGGTTGTGGTGCCGACCCCGGTCGGCCGTGGCCCTGCAGCGCCCGCGCTGACCATCACTGCAACGTCTCCCCCGGCGGGCTCCGACATCGCCGCGTACGACGCGGCGATGCGAGAGGCGTTCGCGCAGGTGCAGGTCGCGGTCGCGGCCTCGGCCGACGTCAAAGCCGTCCCTTTGAACCTGAATCCTCCGCTCGCCGAAGCGGCAAAGAGACCGCTCGGCGCGAATGGCTGCTTGCGCGATCTTCTCCTGATCGATCATCCGCAGTGCGCGACGGGTGACACCGCTTCTTCGACGACACTGGCAGTGGTCGGAGATTCCAATGCGGCCATGTGGGAGCCAGCTTTCGAGCAGGTCGCCGCCCAGCGGCACTGGCGGCTCGAGACCTTGACCAAGGCCTACTGCCCATTGATGGACATGGCAATCGCCATCCCCCTGTTTGGCCGGGACTACACCGAGTGTGAACAGTGGCGGGGGCAGATCGTTGCGCGGTTACGGGCCGAGCGCCCGCGGCTGGTGGTGCTCAGCATGATGCGGCGGTACGGCGCCCAATACGGTTGGGCCTCGGGCTTTACGTCGTATGATCCTGCATGGATCGCCAGCCTGAGCCGCCAAGTACAGCAACTGCACAGTATGGGCGCCCAAGTGCTGCTGCTCGGACCGATACCCGACCCGCAGTCAGTCGTACCCCTATGCCTGTCCGTCCATCTCGACGACGCTAACGCCTGTTCGCCAGCCAAGTCCAGGGCCGTGAAACAACCCGGAATCGTGGCCGAGGCGGCTGCCACGAAAGCCGGCGGCGGGCAATACGCCGACCTCACCGAGCTTTTCTGCACCGCCGATCGCTGCCCGGTCATCGTCGGCAACACCTTGGTCTACCGCGATCAGGACCACGTAACGATCGAATACAGTCGGCTGTTGGCCCCGGTGTTGGGAGCGCTGACTGACCGAGTACTCGCCGCGGGTTGACATGGCACGCGGTGACGATGGCGTGGTCTGCCCTATGATCGGCGTGGCACGCACACCGAGCGGGGTGTCGCGGTCGCATTCTTCCCTCATAAAGCGACGAGAGGGATCGTAAGTTGTCCGCATCGGTTCTGATTACTGGCGGGGCTGGATTCATCGGGTCGGCACTTGCGCGCCGCCTCACCCAAGCCGGCTATGACGTCGCCGTCATGGATGTATTGCACCCGCAGGTGCACGGCCCAGATACGACGATCGACCTACCGCCATCAGTACGGCTCTGCACCGGCGATGTCACTCACGCCCCCGACTGGGATGCGGTGCTGCGGTTGTGCCGACCGTCCCAAGTCGTCCATTTGGCGGCCGAGACGGGAACGGCGCAGTCGCTGTCTGAGGCGACGCGCCACGGCTCGGTGAACGTAGTGGGCACCACCCAACTCCTCGACGCCTTGAGCCGCGCAGCACACGTGCCCGACCAACTCGTCGTAGCCTCATCGCGCGCCGTCTACGGCGAAGGCGCTTGGCAGTGCGGCTCTCAGGTCTTCTACCCGCAGCCGCGCAGTCACGCTCAACTGCTGGCCGGCATGTGGGATCCGCACGGGCCCAACGACAATCCCGCTGTCCCGCTGACCAGCCGCGCCGGCCGAACCGAACCCCGGCCCACCAACATTTACGCCGCGACCAAACTCGCCCAAGAACACGTGTTGGCCGCCTGGACAGCCGCCCATGACACGCGCCTCAGCGTGCTGCGGCTGCAGAATGTCTACGGACCGGGCCAGTCGTTGACGAATTCCTACACCGGAATAGTCGCTCTTTTCACGCGACAGGCACGCGAGCAGCGCCCGCTGGAGGTGTACGAAGACGGGCACATCCTTCGTGATTTCGTCTATGTCGACGACGTCGTAGAGGCGCTGTTCGCCGCGATCGAGAAACCTGCGACAGAACCACGCTGCCTCGACATCGGGTCGGGTACGCCAACTACCATCCACGAGCTGGCTCGAAAGATTGCCACCATTTGCGATGCCCCCGCTCCGAAGGTCGTAGGGAAATTTCGCGACGGTGACGTACGCGCTGCCAAATGCGACATCGAGCCGGCAATGAAGCAACTCGCCTGGCGCCCAAAATGGAAGCTCGAGGACGGTCTGCGTGCCTTGCTCAACTGGATCAACGAGCAGCTCGAATCACGTGCCAAGGCAAGTGATCACACCCATATGACCGCCCTGCTGAAGTAGCCGCTCAACCGACATTTCCCAAGCGGGCGAAGTTCTCCACAAGATCGGCGGTGGTCGCAACACTATCAGCGGGTTTGGTCATCCGGGCGGCGAGTTCACGGGCCCGGCTGAGGCATTGCGGGGCCAGGATGGTGCGAAGGTCTGCGACCAACGACTTCTCGGTGGTGGCCGAAAAGCGGCGCCCGGTACCGACTTTCAGCCGTTTGACGCGCGCGCTCCAAAGCCCCTGGTCGGGCAACGTCCAGAGGATCAGAGTCGGCAGTCCCGCGCGCAGGCCAGCATTGGTGGTGCCCGCACCTCCATGATGCACGAATGCACGGCAGGCTGGCAGGGCCGCCGCGTAATTCATCACGCCAACAACCTTGACGTGTTCTGGGTGTGAGACGTTGCTGTAATCGGACCCGGCGGCACAGATCAACGCGCGCTCGCCAAGCTGTGCGCAAGCCGAGCTGATCATCGCGAGCGTGTCGGCAGCAGATTCAACCCCTACGCTGCCGAATCCGAAGCAAACCGGCGCGGTCCCCGCCGCAATCCACGATGCGACCTCTCCATCGGTATCCGTCGGCAACTCCATCGTCAGCGCACCCACGAACGGCCTCTTGGGCGGCTGCTGCCCGTTCCATTTCGCCCATTCGGCTGCCAGCCCGGGATAGCAGACTTGGTCGTAAGCCTGGATCTCCAGCGATCCGTGTTCGGTGATCCGGCGCGGCCAGGGCCGCGTTGCATTCGGCAAACCGAGTTGACGGCGCTGCGCATCCTCGACTTTCTTCCCTCCGCGCCAAGCCGCCCAGTCGAGCAGCGTCATTGCGGAACGCGCCAGCGGCGCCGGGAGAAACGGTAGGAGCTGGCCGTTGGCCCGCAGGGGGAAAATATGCAGTGTGGCAAGGGGAATGTTGCAATGCTCCGCCACATTGACCGCGTCATCTTCGTAGTTCATGCCGGTGAGCAAAAGATCGGCCCCGTCCGCCAACGACGTCAGCGTCTCACTCACCTCCGCACGACACTCGATGAGTGGCTTCGAGTACTCGCCGGAAAGCTTGCTCAACTCCTGGACCCTCCAGGGATGGGCAAACAAGCCAGCCCAGAAATCGCGATGCGGGTCCAGGATCGCCTTCAAAGCCGGTCCGTAGGCCACCGCCCTAGGCCCGGCGGCCTCGGTGAAACCGACCATTTCGGGCGCGACAGCCATGTGCACCTCGTGCCCGCGACGCACCAGCTCGCGGCCGACTGTGACGTAAGGCTCGACTTCGCCCCGAGTTCCCCAATTTGCCAGCACAAATTTCATCGGCGAAATCCCAACCTTTCACTTCCCGTGCGAGTCTGAGTAATGGGAGCGGCAGCCCACATTCCCAGCTGCGCCGAGCAGCATAACGTGGTCGCTGGCGCTACAGACATAAAATCCAGAGGCCTGGACAAACGACTGTCTTAAGCCCGATGCCCAGCGGGTTCTTCGAGGTACCACGGGTTAGCCCGCGCCCATTCAATAGTGCGGCGGATCCCTTCCTCAACATCGACCTGAAGGCGCCACCCCAACTCTCGTTGTGCCTTCGTCGAGTCCGGGATACGACGTGGGATGTCTTCGTAGCGACCCCCGTAACGCGCCACTGTGTCAACAGCTTCGGGACGGGACACCGAATCAACGTTCGCGATCTTGATCGCCAGGTCAATCACGTCACGCATTGTCGTCTCGGTCATGCTGCCGATGTTGAAGGCCTCACCGATCGCTGCGGCGCTGTCGGCCGCCAGCAACGTGCCGGCGATGGCGTCGTCGACATAGGTGAAGCACCGGGTTTGGTCGCCCGAGTCGTAGAGCAACGGCGGGCGGCCATTGAGGATCCGGTGGATGCTCTGTGAAATTACGAAGATCGGATTCTGCCGCGGGCCATACACATTGAAGTAGCGCACCACCGTCACCGGCAAACCGTAGGCGGCATGCATCGCGAAGACGAGGTGCTCGGCCATGGCCTTGCTGGTGCTGTAGCTCCACCGCGCGGTCCTCGTCGAACCCAGGACGCGGTCGTCGTCCTCGGCGAACGGTGGGTTCGGGTTTTTCCCGAACACCTCGGAAGTGCTGGCGAACACCACGCGTGTTCCGTGCCGCTGGCTGAGCTGGAGGACGTTGCGAGTGCCGATCACGTTAACGTCGAGAACCGCCAGCGGATCGTTGAGATAGTTCTTGACGCCGACCACCGCGGCGAGGTGGAAGACCAGGTCAACGCCGGGAGTCAGGGCTTGTTCCAGCGCGGTCGAATCGGTCACATCACCTTGCACGAACCGAAAATTTGCATGCCGGTCGAAGTCAATGCTGGTGTCGCGGGTGTTCTTGGCGCAGTCGAATACCGTGACCGAGTCTCCACGGTTCAGCAGCGCTGAAACCAAATGCGATCCGATGAAGCCGTAGCCGCCCGTCACTACGACATTAGACATATTTGCTCTTTCGATTCCGTGTAGCGGTCGACGTTCGCCTTCGGCCGCTTACCGGCCTATCCCCTTGTAGACGAAGCCGGCGGCGCGAACCGCCGCTGGGTCGAAGCTGTTCCGGCCGTCGAGGAACACGCACCCGGTCGACGCCAGTTCGGCGAGCCGCACAAGGGGGATCTGATGGAATTCCCGGTGCCCCGCCAGCACCACCAAGGCGTCGGCGTCCTTGACCGCCGATTCAATGTCCGGGGTCATCGGGATCTTCGTTACCGTGCGGGCCTCGTCGTCCGGCACCCACGGATCATGGATTGCAATTTGGCAGCCGGATTCCTCGAGCAGGCCGACGACGTATTTGGTGGGCGTGAGCCGACAGTCGCCGGTGTTGTTCTTGAACGCGATGCCCAGCACAGCGATCTTGCTGGCTCCGACCGTCTTGCCCTGACTGGCGAGGAGCTGAGTGAGCAGCCCGTAGGTGTAGGCCGGCATCGTGTCGTTGACCGTCCGTGACGTCCGCGGGATGGCCAGATCCAGCCCGACGGACTGGCCCAGGTGGTTGACGAACCACGGGTCTTTCGTCAGGCAGTAACCACCCACACCCATGCTCGGCCTGAGGATGTTCGCGTCGCGGCCGCCCTTGGGCATCGTGTTCGCCGCCTCGATGACTTGCAAGGCGTCCATGCCCAGCCGGTCGCAGACCTTGGCCAGCTCGTTTGCCAGCGCGACGTTGAGGTCGACCCAGAGGTTGTCAGCAAGCTTGACCATCTCGGCGGTGCGCGGATCGTCGACGACGACGGAGTCCACTCCGAGGGCGTGCCGCCACAGTGTGGAGCAGGCGCGAGCGCTGCGCTCGTCGACCGCGCCGACCACAACGGGGATCGACGTCAGTTCCTTGATGGCTTGACCTTCGGCGAGCCGCTCGGGGCAAAACGCCAAACCGAAATCGACGCCCGCGCGCAGCCCTGAGGCCTCTTCGAGGATCGGGCGGACGAGGTTTTCGGTGGTGTCGGGTGGCACGGTGCTCTTGAGGATGACGAGGTGGCCGGGACGGAGGTGCTCCCCCACGGCCTTGGCCGCGGCTTTGATGTCGTCAACGATGGGCTCGAAGTCCGGTCCCAGTGGCGTGCCAACGGTCACGATGACGAAGTCGTTGTCTTCGAGGGCACCAAAGTCGGTCGTGGCGCGAAGCCGGCCGATGCGCACGCTGTTGGCGACGAGTTCGTCAAGCCCCGGCTCGGGCACAGTCGTCTTGCCCAGGTTGATCTCGTCGACGACGGCTTGTCGAACATCGATTCCCGTCACCGGCCAGCCGCGGTCGGCCAGCACGGCGCCGATGACGGTGCCGATGTAGCCGAAGCCCACCACGGCGATGCCCGATCGCATGCCGCGGACCAGGAGATCGATTTCGGCGTCGCTACGTCCGAACACACCGTCTGCCATCGCGGAACCCAGCCCCTTCGGTCCCCCGTGCGCGTCCTGAAAGGTGAGCGGCGACCTCCAACCCCGCTAACCCGTGGCAGTCTAATCCAACACCCGTGTAATAGGAGTACGGTCCCGAATTTCGCCCTAGCCGCCCACCCGCGGATTCCCCGGTGCGACGTGGCCGGCAAACGCCGGTTGGCCCCGCGTTATCGGAGACTGAAAGATCGCTGCCTAACGCGTTAGGGTCCCTGCTTATGGACCTGTTCGTGCGCGAATCCGGTCCGGCGAGGGCACCCGCCATCGTCTTCTTGCACGGCGCGTACACGAGCGGCTGGTCCTGGGAGGCGGTGGTCGAACGCATGCAGCAATATCGCTGTCTGGTCCCCGACCTGCCCCACTTCGGCAAGAGCTTCGAGCTGGGACCATTCGACATGGGCAGAGCCGCCGGCTTGGTGGCCGAACTTATCCGCTCCCGGGTGCGCGCGGGCCGCGCCCACATTGTGGGCCTGTCGCTGGGTGCCCAAGTGGGAGTCCAGTTGCTCGCGACCGAGCCAGAACTCGTCGATCGGGCGGTGCTCTGCGGGACGTTTGTCAACACCCTGCCGTTCGCCGAGCTGACGCGCCGCCTCGTGGCATTGCCGGCCCGCAACCCGATCTACCGCTGGATGGTGCGCCAGCACCGCAATGCCTGGCAAGCGAAGGTTCCACGGGCCCGACTCGATGACTATCGCGATGACGTACGTCTCATCACCAGTGGGCAGCTCGCGGACGTCATCATGGCGGCCGCGGGATTCACGATCCCGGAAGAACTCTGCAAATCGGAATCGCCGACATTGTTCGTCACCGGCAGTAAGGAGCTGCCCAGCGCACGCCGCTGGGCTGCGGTGCTCGCGCGGCAAATGCCCCACGGAGTCAACAGGGTCGCGGTCGGTATGCCGCACGACTGGCCCACGCACTATCCCGACCTCTTCGCGCGCACCCTCGACGCCTGGCTCGCAGATAGTGTGCTGCCTCCTGAGATCGCACGGCCGAAACCGGTTCGTCACTGATCGATGCGGCACGCGGCTTGTCATCGATGCACCTAGAGGCGAACGGATCAACGTTGAGGACGGCTGGCAGAGCGGAGGCCGGTGTTGCCTTCGTCGGGAGGAGAAAAGTCGGCGGCGCGAGTGCGAAGCGCGCAGGATGTCGATTTGCACCATCTCAACCGCGGGCAAGCGCGCGGTCGGCCAACGCCCCGATCAACGGCGCCAGCAACCGAGCGTATTCGGCCGTCACGTGGTTCTCATCTTGATATACCAGGGCATTTCCCACGATCACAGGGCAGCGCTCGGCGGTGCAGAACAGATCGCTGAGGTCCGCGTATTGTCCACCGGCGGCTTTGATGGCGGCCGACTCGGCGGCAATACCGGCTTCGTCGACCGCCGTCGATCTCGGCGACGAGCAGGCCGTGGCGTCATCAAGATGGCTGGAGAGGCAAAACGGTGCCTGCACGTGCGGATCCGGGATCGGCCCGAGCACCAGTACCTGCGCACCGATGCCGCGCAGCTCGAGCACTTCACGGCGAAGACTGTCCATCCATGCGGCACCGTACGGCGTAATACCGTACAGGGCGCCGTATCGCCGCATCGCGCTGAGCACGACCAGCCGCGGGTGCTCGTTACGCAGCCGGGCCGTGATTTGACCTCCCCACTGCTCACACTCGCTGTACTCCCGGCCAAAGACGGGGTTGCGGATCGGTAGATTTAGCAAGGGGCACGCGACCTTGGTCATGGTTTCCAGCCGCCAACGCCGCTGTTCGGCGACGTGCTGGAGCGCCGGGCGCCACATCTCAGCGTTCGAGTCACCGACCAGCGCTATCGTGCTCGTCGAGGTGGCGTCACCTGTCGCACACTCGGGTTGTCTGATTTCGAAAAAACTGAGAAGGCAGCGTTCGGGGGCTAAGAACGACAACTTGGGCGTCGCGGCGAGTGGTGGCTTCAAATTTGACGGTACGGCTCTCACCGCAACCGATGCTGCGACCGCGGCCTGCACCTGCGCAAACGCATCCCGCACGGTCGCGTCGTATGCCTCAACGCCAGAGCCCCAAGGCGTAGGCGCCACGGTGACCGTCAGCGTCGGAGCATTCGGGCCCCGACCGACCGGGGTCGGCAATAACATCAGCAAGGCCACGCCTACACAGACAACTAACGAGGTGGCGCCACCGCCGAGCGCGAGACTGCGGGCAGCTGACCGACGCATGGAGGGGGCGAATCGCAACGGATTCTCGATGATGCGCAGGGTCAGCACGGCCAGCGCAAGGGAGATCAGGACAGCCGCCAGAGCCAGCCACACCGCATGGCCCATTACGGGCGCTAACGACCAAAGCGCGATCATCAGCATCGGCCAGTGCCACAGATACCACGAATAAGACACTCGGCCGATGGCCCGCATCGGCCGCACTCCCAGGACCCGCCCGCTCCCTTGAGCCGGTGCGGCACAACCCGCGCCGATTACCAGCACCGCACCCAGTACCGGCAAGAGCGCCGCAGTGCCCGGATAGGGGGTGGTTGGACCCAAGCAAGTGCAGGCCAGCAATATCAAGCCCAGCCCCGACCACCCCGCGATCGCCGCGGGCAGAGGAGGAAGCCGGCGCCAGTGGGCCCCGGTGAGGGCCACCAGGCCGCCGGCCGCCAATTCCCAGGCACGCGTGGGCAGTGAGAAGAAAGCCACGGGAGGCGCTAGGTGAGTGAGCGCCAACGACATCGCAAACGATATCGCCGCGACCAGCGCAAGAACGACCAGATACGGCCGCTGCGAGGAGGCGGCATCCGTGCGGCGGCGCACGCGCCGGACGAGCCAGGCCGTACCGATGATCATTGCTGGCCAGACCAGGTAGAACTGCTCCTCTACCCCAAGTGACCAGTAGTGCTGAAACGGCGATGGCGTCGCCGTGGCGGCCAGGTAGTCGACTCCTTGCAGAGCAAACCAGTAGTTGCCGATGTACAACGCGCTGGCGATCCCGTCACGAATGATGGGCTCGGCCTGCAACACGGGCAACAAGACCGCCGCACCAAGCACGGTAGCGACGCCCACTGTGGCCGATGCCGGCAACAGGCGGCGGGCCCTGGCTCCGTAGAAGCGGCGCAGCCGGACGTTGCCAGTCGTGTTCACCTCTCGCAAGAGCATCCCCGTGATCAGGAAACCGGAGATGACGAAGAACACGTCCACCCCGGTGAAGCCGCCACTCACCCCGGGCAATTCAGCGTGAAACAGGACAACGGCTACCACCGCGACCGCGCGCAAGCCCTCGATGTCCGGGCGAAATTGCGGCTGTGTCGAGCGTTGAGTCGGCGCCTCGCCAGCAGTGCTAACGCTGTCGGCCGGGTGCAAGACCACCTACCTGGGAAGAGGACGCGTTCTTAGAGTCGAGGCATTATCACACAGCTGTTCAGCAAGCTGACGATGATGGCCAATCACGGCGTCACCGTTGTCCCCAGAAGGCTCGGATTCGGATTCCTCGAGTTCCCCTCCTACCAGAGAGGTGTTCAGTCCAATTTCGTTTGCAGATGTTTTGCAGCAGGGGGTCAGTACCACGCGGCACCCTGCAGTCATTCGCGAAATACCGGCAATGCAGTCGACTCAACGAGTCGTGCCCCATTGCGGCGTGACTGCCTCCATCGAAATTCGACACATGTGTGATAATTCGTCGATCGAACGACGCGTCCTCGTACCCAGGTAGGTGACTGTGCTGCAGGGCGATCGAGTTAGCCCTACCGAGACCTCGCAGGATCGGCAGCCGGCACAGACGCGATTTCGGGCAGATATCGAGGGGTTGCGCGCTGTTGCAGTGTTGGCCGTTGTCCTGTTTCACGCCGAGTCGCCCGGGGTAGGCGGCGGGTTCGTCGGGGTGGACGTGTTCTTCGTCATCTCGGGGTTTCTGATTACCGGGATGCTCTGGCGCGAGGTGAGCAACTCCGGCACCGTCGGGCTGCGCCGCTTCTACGGAGCCAGGGCCCGCCGCCTTCTGCCGGCATCGGCCATAGTAGGGGCCGTCACGCTAATCGCCTCTGCCGTGCTGTTATCCCCGTTGCAAGTCCGAACCGTCACCTATGACGGTATCGCCAGCTCGCTGTATGTGAGCAACATGTGGTTCGTTCTACAGAACGCCGATTACTTCGCGCATGAGGAGACCCCGTCGCCGTTCCAGCACTACTGGTCTTTGGGGGTCGAGGAGCAGTTCTACCTAGTGTGGCCCCCCCTGATCATTGGCACGGCTTGGCTCATCCGGCGTACGCGTCGGCGCGCGGCCGCTCACAAGAGGTCGTCGGTAAGGCCGTACCTCGTGACCCTCCTCTTGGTCGCATCACTGTCATTTGCGATCTCCCTGGTGCTCACCAACATGTGGCCGCCTGCCGCGTTCTTCCTGATGCCGACTCGGGCCTGGCAACTAGCAGCGGGCGGTGTGGTGGCGCTGACGGCCAGCCAGTGGCGCCGCATACCAGCACCGCTCACAGCCATCGCAGGTTGGGCAGGGCTGTGGACGATTCTGCTGACCTGCACCGGCTTGAGCGCAACCACGCCTTACCCGGGCACCGCTGCGCTGCTGCCCGCGCTCGGGACAGTGCTGGCGATCGGCGCCGGCTGCGCCGCGCCGGCTCGGGGAGTCGGACGCGTGCTGGCGTTGCCGCCGATTCGCGCTGTCGGAAGGGTGTCGTACTCGTGGTATCTCTGGCACTGGCCAGTTCTGGTGCTCGCCGCGCCGCTCTTGGGCCACCCGCTGGGGTTGGCCGGCAGGCTGGGCACGGTCGTCATCTCCGGAGGGCTGGCCGTGCTGACTCTGCGCTTCATCGAGAATCCGCTCCGATTCGCCCTGTCGGTACGCGGGTCGGCCACCCGCAGTCTCGCACTCGGGGGTGTCGCCACGGCGGTTGCGGTCTCTGTGGGCATGGCGTTGCTGGTATGGGTGCCCGCCCCGGTTGGACACGGTGCGCCGGCCGCGGCGCTGACCGTCACTGTGATGCCTACCCCCGCAGGCTCCAGCCTGGATGCCTACGACGCTGCGGTCCAGCGTGCATTCGCCGAGGTGCAGTCCGCGGTCGCTGCATCCGCCGAGCTTAAAGCCGTGCCGTCGAACCTAGAGCCGCCCCTCTCCGCTACGGCAGGGGAAAGAGAGACTATGGGCCGTGACGGCTGCGCCCGCAATCTTTTCGAAGTCACACAGCCTGAGTGCGCATCGGGCGATACTGACTCGACCACGACGGTCGCCGTAGTCGGCGACTCACATGCCGCCATGTGGAGCTCGGCGTTTCAGCAGGTCGCCGCGCAGCGACACTGGCGACTTGAAATGTTGAACAAGGGGTTCTGCCCCTTACTCGATTTACCCATCATCAGCCCACTCCTACATCGGGAGTACACCGAATGCGAGCAATGGCGCGGTCAGATCATCGCCCGACTTCAGGCCGAACGCCCGCGATTGGTCGTGCTTAGCATCGCGCGCGACTACGGCGCCGGCACGGGTTTGATGTCCTATGGCCCGGCTTGGATCAACAGCCTGACCCGCCTCGTGCAGCGGCTGCACGACACCGGCGCGCAGGTGCTGGTGCTCGGGCCAACACCGAACCCGCACTCAGTCGTGCCGATCTGCCTATCCAGCCACCTCGATGACGCAACGGCGTGCGCACCAAAAAGGTCGACCGCGGTCATTCAAACCGGCATCGCAGCCGAAGCCGCCGCCACCGATGCCGGCGATGGACAGTACGCCGACCTGACCGCACTCTTCTGCACCGTTGACCGCTGCCCAGTCATCATCGGCAATACCCTCGTCTACCTCGATTCGAATCACTTGACGGTCGAATACTCCCGGCGTTTGGCACCAGTGATCGGCGCGTTGGCCGACCGTGCGCTCGCACACGGCTGACACGACGTCCCCGCGAAATCGCTCCGAACTCAGCCTTGACGCCCGCATCTTTTGCAGCGGACCGCGTTATCAGACACCTGTTCAATCCGTTGTGTATGTTGACGCATTATGACGTCGTTCGCCGCCTGGCCGGGATCGCTGAGGAGCTCGATTGGCTGACGGCGAATTAAGCGCGCGCGAGGCCGAACGCGTGCTTTGGGATGTGATTGTCGTGGGCACCGGCATGGGGGGTGGCATGCTGGGCTACTCGCTGTCCCGGTCCGGCCGGCGGGTGCTGTTCGTGGAAAAGGGACGCTCGACTCTGCCAGGGACACCGGGAACGATTCGCGCAGCCATGCCCGAACTGGCCGAACCACGTGCGGCCCGCTCCCCTGTTACCTACTACGAGGCCTTGGCCCGCGCAGGGCGTACCACTGACGAAGTCGAAGACATCAGCGGCCGCTTCCCCAAGCGCTTCGTGCCATTCATCGGCAGCGGAACCGGCGGCTCCTCGGCTTTGTACGGCATGGTCTGCGAACGATTCTTCGCGCAGGATTTCACCCCTCGACAAAATTTCGACGAACCAGGTGATTCGACCGTGCCCGAGTCCTGGCCGATCACCTACGACGAAATGAGCCCCTGGTACGCCGAAGCCGAAAAATTGTTGGGGGTGCGCGGCACACCCGATCCCCTACGGCCGGAAGCCGCTAAGGTCAAACTGCCTTGTGCGCCGCCCTTTTCGGCCGACAATCAGCAGCTGATCGACTATTTTACCGGCCGTGGGTTGCACCCCTACCACCTGCCGATGGCCTGCGAATACACCAATGGCTGCGCCACCTGCCAGACCTACCTGTGTCCCCAGTCATGCAAGAACGACGCAGCCCGCAATGGCGTGCTCCCGGCAGTCACGCAGCACGGCGCCCGGCTGCTGACCGAATGCCGGGTCGTGCGCCTAGAGGCAGACCGCGCCCGCGTGCAACAGGTCATCGCCGAACATCGCTGCGACATGCTCACCCTCAAGGCCAAGGTGGTGGTGCTGGCCGCCGGAGCCCTGGTGACTCCCCTGCTGCTGCTTAATTCCCGTTCAGGTGATTGGCCGCGCGGGTTGGCCAATGGCTCGGACTGGGTGGGACGAAACTTGATGCGCCATTTCATGGACCCCTTCCAGATCTGGCTGCAACCGGGCCACGACACCACGGCCGCAAACAAGGAAATTGGGCTCAACGACTTCTATTTCTGGGAAGGCCAGAAATTCGGCACCCTGCAGTCATTCGGCGCGATGCCGCCCATGGAGATGGTGACCAATCGTCCCGGCTGGCAGGGAAAGGCGATGCGTCTCATGAACCCGATGGTGCGCCAAATCTACAGGCGTTTCTTCACGGGCGGACTCGTGCTGGCCGCGATCATGGAAGACCTGCCCTATCTGGACAACCGCGTCTTGCCGCCCGACCGGCCCAGCGTCGACCGCCGTCAGCGACTGCGGATTCAATATCGGTTACACCCCAGCGACCGCAAGCGCCATGCGGCGTTTCTAACGCAAGTCAAAGAGGTCTTACAGCCTTTCCGCCAGATCAGCCTGGGCAATGGCGAGGGCAACGCGAACCTGGGCCACGTCTGCGGAACCTGCCGTTTCGGCACCGACCCGCGAACCAGCGTGCTGGACCCCCAAAACCGGGCCCACGAGCTCGAGAATCTCTACGTCGTGGATACATCCTTCTTCCCGTCCAGTGCCGGTTTGAATCCCAGCTTGACGGTCGCGGCCAACGCTTTGCGGGTTGCCGCACACGTCGACGAAGCGCATTTCGCCACCTGATTCGATAGGCCGCCTCCGCCCATTGATCAAAAAGCACATTTCATCTCGAGCGAAATGCCGACTGGGGGGAATGGATCAACGTTCAGGCCGGGTTGCGAAGCGGAAGGCCGGCAGCGCGGTAGATCGCGTCGATGACGGTCATCGTTTGAAGGGCGTCTTCCGGCCCAGTCTTGACCGGTTCTCCCCGCAGCACGGCGGCGGCGAAAGCGTCAAGCTGATACGCATAGGTGGGGCGAGTCCCAAAATTTTCTACTCGCTTTCCGCTGGTTGATCGCACCGAGAACCGCTGGAACGGTACCAGCGGATTGAGCCGCAGCTCGCCGCGATCGCCGACCACTCTGGCCGTGAACCGCGGTGGATTCGACGACCATATGGAGCAATTCACTCGGCCGGTGTGTCCGCCGGCGAACCGCAGCTCGGCCGTCATCGCCCGGTCGATCTGCGGACCGTGCAATTTCGCATGGGCCGAAATAACCTCCGGGGTCGAACCGCCGAACGTGCGGACCATGTCGACCGCGTAGCACCCTAGGTCCATGAGCGCGCCACCGCCCAAGGAGTAGTTGTAGCGGTTGGTGGAAAATCTGGGCATCCAGAAGCACCAGTTCGCCTCCACCCGCCGCAGCTCGCCCAATTCCCCTGAGGCAATTACCTCCTCGACGCGTGTGGCAAAAGGGTGGTAGCGGTAGTGAAACGCCTCCATTACTATGCGCTCTGCCTTGGCGGCAAGTTCGACAATGTCTTGGGCCTCCGCGGCATTGGCAGTCAACGGCTTCTCGCATAACACGTGCTTGCCCGCGTCGAGCGCAGCCCGAGTCCATCTTCCGTGCAAAGCAGTTGGCAGCGGGTTATATACGGCGTCGAGGTCGGGATCGTCCAACAACGCCTCGTAGCTTTCGTGCACTCGCGGGATGCCGTTTTTGGCGGCAAAAGTCTCAGCGTTGGAAACATCGCGCGCCGCGACCGCGGCGACGACGACTTCGTCGTTCTCCTTTGCCGGTTTGATCAGCGCCGCAGTCGCGATACGCGCTGCGCCCAGGATGCCGATCCGCACCGTCCCGCTGCATTTAGGCACGGGTCGGATGCTAGCACCCCAGGATCAGTACGAGGGATCGAGCAATCAACCGGCTCTCAGCAATGGTTAGACCATTTTATGTGCCGACACTACTGCCGACATACACTCTTGCCATGGTCGCTGCCGAGCCCTTACGCCGCATGGGATCCCGGCTTCGCACAGTCAAAGGACTACACAAACCGAGCACAGTCCCTCGGGCGTTGGTGGTCTCAAACGTAGCCGATTTGGGCGGCGGTGGCGCGATCTCTTTTCGTGACTTCGCCTTGGCGCTTAAGAAGAAGCAGCCCGGCCTTGATCTCGTCGGCGTCTACCCGAGGAAGGGTAGTCTCGCAGCGGAGTGCGCTGAATATGGTATCCGGACGGAGATTACCTGGGTACCGTCGTGGGCGTATCTCGAACAGTGGCGAGAACGCATCGACTCGCCCCTCGCCGAGAAGCTGGTCGGCGCAATTCTCATACCGCTCGCTAACGCGGTTGTCGCCGCGCTTCTCGTTCCAGGCATCGTGCGAGCACTTTTGCTACTTGTTCGCCTGAAACCGTCGATGGTGATCAGCAATACGATGGTCATACCTTCGCACGCGGTCGCTGCCAAGCTGCTGGGAATTCCGCACTTTTGGATGGTCCACGAGTTCGGCAAAGACGACCATTGGTTCCGATTTCTGTTCGGCGACCGGAAAACCATCCGCCTGATTGGCTGGCTGTCAGAATCGGTGATCTGTAATTCGCAGGCAGTGGAACGGGCTTTGCTCGCACACGATCCGAACATGAAGACGCATGTGGTCTACCCCGTGGTCGAGACCCCATTAGGCACGCCACCGGAGCGGCACCCGGGCGAGCCTATGCGAGTTGTGCTTGTTGGCCATTTCTTCAAATCCAAGGGACAACACGTCGCTGTCGAGGCTATTGCCATTGCCCGGAGGGCCGGTGTTGAGCTCGAGCTGTCACTGGTCGGCCCGGGCGACCCCGAACCGGTGCGTAAGCTTGCACGAACTCTGGACGTCGCCGACCTGGTGCAAATTCACGGACAAACCGACGACGTTGGACCTTACTGGGCTGCTGCGCATGTCGCCCTCATGTGCAGCGACTGTGAAGCATTTGGTCGCGTCACCGTGGAGGCGATGAGAGCCGGATTGCCGGTGTGCGGGACTAACACGGGTGGCACCCTCGAAATCATCGATCCGGGCGTCAACGGGCTACTGAGCCCGCCGCGGGATGCGACTGCGCTCGCGCGAAACCTGATACTGCTCGAGTCGGACGAGGGTCTGCGGCGACGCCTCGCTGACCGTGCGATCACCGCCGCGCTTCGCTTCGAACGTCGGCGTCACGACAACGAACTGGCCACGATTCTTGGCCTGGGAAGTTCCTGCTCGAACTGACCTTCCGCCGGGGAACGACCCGATCCAACACGAGGTCGAAGGACGCTGCAGAAAACGGAGATGGCGTCCGCTAACAACTCGGCTTCAGTGAATGGCTGGCGCGCCGCCGGCGGGCGAATTTTTCGAGGAGATCTGCGGCGGTGGCGGCGCTATCTGCGGGTCTAGTCATTTGGGTGGCGATTTCGCGGGCGCGACTGAGGTAGTGCGGCTCGAGGATGGTGCGGAGCTCCGCGACTAACGATTTGTGGGTGACAGACGAGAAGCGTCGGGCGGAGCCAACTTTGAGCCGTTTGAGCTGAGCTCCCCAGATGATCTGATCGGGCAGCGTCCACAGGATCAACGTCGGGACTCCGGCACGCAGACCCGCGGCCAAGGTGCCCGCTCCACCGTGGTGCACGACGGCGCGACAGGTGGGAAAGGTCGTCGCGTAGTTGACCGTGCCCACCACCTTGACGTGCTCGTAATCAGCGGCATCGCTGAAGTCAGTCGATCCGGCGCAGACCAGTGCCCGCTCGCCGACCTGCGCGCAGGCCGCGGCGATCATGGCGAGCGTGTCGGCGGGAGCTGCGATGGGTATCGTGCCGAAGCCGAAGAAGATCGGCGGCGTGCCCCGCGCTATCCATGACGCGACCTCCTCGTCGGCGTCGGTTGGTGACTCCATCGTCAAGGTGCCGATAAAGGGCCGCTGGCCATCGAAGGTCGCCCACTCGGCGGCTAGCCCGGGAAACCATAGTTCGTCGTAGGCCTGGATTTGCAGTGCACCGCTGTCGGTGATCCGGCGCGATGTGGGTCGCGTGGCCTTCGGCAGGCCGAGTTCCCGGCGTTGGGCATCCTCTGTCTTCTTCATCGCGCGCCAATTCATCCATTCCCCCATCAGCCATGCGCGGCGGATCAGCGGCGCTGGCAAGTAAGGCAGGAGCTGCCCGTTGGCCCGGATCGGGTAGTAGTCCAATGTCGCCAACGGAATGTCGTAGAACTCGGCGACGTTGGCGGCGGGCTGCTCGAAGGTCAAGCCGGTGAACAGCAGGTCGGCCCCTTCGACCAGCGTGACGAGTGTCTTGCCCATCTCCAGCCAGCATTCGTTCGAGATGTCCAGATTTTCACGCTGTAATCTATTGAGCTTCTTGACATTCCAAGGAGTATGAAAGCGACACGTCCAGTAATTGCGCTGAGCGTCCAGCAGGGCCTTTGTGTCCAACCCGTAGGCGACAGCTGTCAGCCCCGCCTTCTCGGTGAATCCGACCAGGTTCGGCGAGACGGCCATGCAGACCTCGTGCCCTCGGTGCTGCAGCACTCGACCCACAGCGACGGAGGGCTCCACATCGCCGCGACTTCCATAGCATGCCAGCACAAACTTCATCGCGGGCTCAAGCCTTTCAGTCGTCACAAATAATTTCGGTTGTCATGGCAAAGACGTAACCGGGGCACCCATTATTACCGCTTCCCCCAGCACGGCCGCAGCGTCGGGTCACTGGCTGGCTCAAGGAAGTCATCATCTGCACCGGCCCGCCAACCGATTGTGAATTACACGGAGGCCGGCGCAGGCGAACCGAAAAGGAGCCAAGCTCGCGAAGGATCGACCTGCTGGCCGCAGCAGAAGGTCCGACTCTTTCAGGGATATGAGCATGCGCGAACTGATGGCTCGCATCGCGGCGGCTCTCAAAGATGCTGCGCACCGCAGACCAGCCTGCCCACTACTTGGTTCGGCCTCAGGGAGCAGGAGTGTAAGTGATCCGAATAGCATGCGGAATGTCTCGGTCTAAGCGCGACGGCGGAGGCGGCGTACCTCGATCCGAAATACGAGACGGCTTCGGCGGCGAAACTCGGCTCTGAACGCAACGCGGTGGAATAGATGAAGGAGTACGCCCCGCGGAGGGCGCACATTGTCGCGGAAATCCTCGCGGAAGTTTTTAAACGCTGCGCGGAAAACACGTTCACTCGTCCTATACGCCTCGAAAACGCAATCAAGCACCGACACATCTCCGGGCTCATCGCGGGCTGCCGCCCAAAGCGTTGCATGAACCGTGGTTATCCATTCCGTGCCAAAAAGGTCTATCACCGGGCCGTCATGCCGCTGATGCCAAGAATCCTTCGTTAAAAACTCATCGATCGCGTCCTCGTCCCGGATGTCCAGATCAATAGCGAGTGCGGACGATATTCGCTTTGTTTCACGGCGCCAATCATCGAGGAGGTTGGCATAGTCGACGAAAACCCGCGGCACACTGCGCGTTTCTTTTTCGGCCAGCAGGTTATTCTTCAGCCATAACGCACTCGCCAGCTCCGGAGATGTCTGATTTATGGCTGCAAGGGATGCGGCTACCTCTTGCGGATGGCGGACCGCAATGACGGCCACGACGCTGTATCCGGCCCGACGCGCCGCCTCGAACCAAATACCAGATAGCGTCGTAATCCTCGGTTCCTTGATGATCACGAGCTCAGCCACCGGCAGAGTATCGAAAAACTGACCGATTTCGGCGATGCAAGCGGCCTTTTCTTCGGCGTCAAACGCGCCTTCATCCTGCAAGCGCAGCGATGGATCATACGGCCCGCTGCCGTGGCGACGAAGAATCGCTTCATCGATTTTTAGGGCTGCGCGGGGCTCCCAGTAGCCAGGCCGATTGTCGGCGTTGGCCTCTAGCAAGGCGGGCGGCAACCTACCACCACACAGGGATAGAACCCGCGTGAGCGCCGACGTTCCGGATCGTTGCATGCCCAGGACAAAGAGAGCGATGGGGCGGCCAGCAGTTTCGCTCTCCGTGTCATCGACCGTCATAGCAGCACCTTTGAGCTCTTTGCGCTGCGGCGCAAAGGAATTCGCTACTGCAACGTACGATGCCATGGCGGCACACTAACTCGGGGAGGTCGCCACTTGTGTTCGATGATGGGTTCCAGACTCCAGCTAGTCGCTGGAGCACTGAAGAATAAGCTCTCGAAGAGGTTGGCCGCAGGTCGCCGGCCGAGCTGCGATGCCGCTGTTTTTTCATTGGCTCTGTTGTTCCGGATCGAGGCTTAATAGTTTGAGCCAGTATGGCAGCACCAGGGACTGATAACGGGGTTCCGGAATTATCTTGGAGAGCACCCTAAGCGGCACTCGAAAAGCTTTGTCTTGCCACGGCATTAACGATCTCAACTGCTCTACCGCAGCATCGTCGGGAAGGCGCGCCCACGCACGCTCTCCTCCATCGCCGGCTCTAACGCCTGCGAAGTATAAATCGAAGTGGGTCGGCAAGTACCAGAAGCGGTACTCGGAGAAGATGGACCGAAGAGGCAGATTGTCCTCGAAGTCACTCTTGCTGAGGTTCCGGTAGTAATCCATGCCTGCCGCCTGAGTACCTGGCGACGACGCCCTGTCTGTACGAGTTGTACCGTGCTCAGGTCGACCACGGGATGCGCAACTGACGGCGACCAATCCTCTCGGACGGGTGAGGCGCACCATATTCAGAAATGTTTTCTGCCAGTGCGGATCGTGTTCGAAGCACTCGCCAGAAAGGGTCAGGTCATAACTACCGTCGGGATCATCAACCTCATGGCCGAGTCGCACCACGTCGACACCCGGACCGGCGACGAGGTCGACTCCAACGTAGCGTCCCGCAGTCGGGAATAGGTTGCGCACGCTCCCGTTGACGTCGTAGGACCCGATTTCCAGTACGCTCGCGCCCTCGACGAACTTCTTATTTGCGTCGGCAACCGCTTTGAAGTATCCAACTTGCTCCGCGTGACTCATGTCGCCTCACATATTAACTTAAGGAACGGCACTTCCCAGATGCAACAGCAGGACATTAATGAGGTCGACGACGTCTTCGAACGCATGTCAGCCTCGACTGCTTCGCGTTGAAGGGAGGCGCAGCCGCCACGGGATCTCCATCGTTGTCATGAATTTATTCTCAAGGCCTTCGCCGACCCGCTGGGAGGGTAAATTACTTCGCGCGACGACACGATCAACGGCCAAGGCAAGCTGCGAAAGTCATGCGGGATCATACGATAGGCCGCCTTCACTAATTAGCGGAACACTTTGCGCGAGCGAATTCCTCCAAGAGATCGACAGCGTGGGCAACGCTCTCATTCGGTTTTGTCAGGCACGCGGACAGCTCTTGCGCTCGCGCGGCGTATTCAGGCATAAGAATCTTGCGCAGGTCCGCTACCAGCGATTCCTCCGTGACGGTTGTCAAACGCCGAGCGGCACCCACGTTCAGTCTGGTGACCTGAGTCCCCCAAACGGCTTGGTCTGGCCATGTCCACAGCACCAACGTTGGGAGCCCAGCGCGCAGGCTTGCCGCCGTGGTGCCAGCGCCGCCATGATGCACAGCCGCGCGACAACCGGGGAAAATTGTCGCGTAATTCATCGCGCCCACAACCTTGACATGCTCGAACTGCGGGACATCGCTGAAATCGGACGTCGCGGCGCAAACCAACGCACGCTCGCCCACCTGCTCACAGGCAGAGGCGATCAGGGCGAGTGTGTGGGCCGGCAATTGGACGCGCGTGCCGCCGAAGCCGAAGTAAATCGGCGGCGTGCCGGCGGCAATCCATGACGTAACCGCGTCATCGGCTTCCGCCGCCAAAGCCAGCGTCAGCCCGCCGACAAAGGGACGTTGGCCTCCGAACTTCTCCCACTCGGTCGCCAGGCCTGGAAAACATACGTCGTCGTAAGCTTGGATTTCCAGCGATCCGCGTTCGACGATTCGTCGCGGCGACGGAGTTGTCGCCTTCGGTAAGCCGAGTTCACGGCGCTGCGCGTTGTCTATTTTCTTGAACATTCCCCAATAGTTGCGCCACTCGTTTAGCTTTGTGGCGGAGCGTATCCGTCCGTTGGGACGTTTCGGGGTGACATGCACCGTGGCCAACGGAATCTCGTAGTACTCCGCGATGTTCAGAGACGATTCTTCGAGATTCTCATGTGTGACTAGTAGATCTGCCCCCTGCGCCAGCGGCACTAGCGCCGCGCTTGTCTCTCTCCAGGTCCGCGCCATGAGGTCCTGAGCTTCGCGCGATAACCGGATAAGACGCGGAATGTTCAAGAGAATGCGAAGATCCCTCGCCGGCGCCAGTTTGAGCTGCGTGTCGTCGAAGTAGCGGAAATCCGGTCCAAAAGGGACCGCCTCAAGCCCAGCCGCCCCAGCGAAGCCAACCAGGCCGGGCGTGACCGCTACGCACACGTTGTGTCCTCTGCCCAGCAACTCACGGCCGAGCGCGAGGCACGGCTCTACATCGCCCCGAGTGCCATAGGATGCCAACACAACCCTCATGGCGGAACAGCCTCCCAGTCGTCGTAGGCGCTTTGGATACGGCGCATATTGCAAGTGTCAGTGGGGGTTTTCGGCTGCCGCGCGGTACCCGCGGACGGCCAATGGCCCAAGCGCCGCGGCCAGACCAACAGCCCACATCGCGCTCAGCAGTAACGGCCATAGCACGGGGCCACCTTGTGCAAGTGCTCTCATCGCCTCAATAGGGCCCCACATCGGCTGAAGCTGGATATTGAGCCGCACGGGCGATGGCAGCGCCTGAGGGGGAACGAAGCCAGAGCTCGCGAATACCAGTCCAGTGGCGGGTATCCCGAGCCAGCTCAGCACTGCACCGGTCTTGGCCCGAACTGCGACGGCTATCACTGCCATCGAGAAGACCACAATCACAAGTACCGGCACGAGCATGAATGGGATCGCCGCGAGCCAGCCGTTTTTGAAACGGAGTCCAAGGCCAATACCGACCGCTGTTATCAGCACGGAACTCATCAACGTGCGGACGACCTCTGCGAGCAGCCTACCGGTCAAGGCGCTCGCCCGATGTACAGGAGACACCCAAAACCTGCCGATCAGACCGCCGTCGCGCTCCCATGTCATATGGCGGCCGGCGGCAATCGCCCCCAACATCGCGCCGACCACCGCACACATCGGTACTAAGCCATATAAGCTTTCTGTGCCCGTGATCCGCAGAATCGACTTGCCTAACAGCAATTTGAAGGTGATAAGCAGAAAGGTCGGGTACACCAGACCCTCGATGAGCATTGCCGGCTGGCGCTGCCACCGAGTGAGCAGCTGGCCCGCGAACACCAACGTTTCGCCGCTCAGTGAACTGCGCAGCGGCGCGTCCGTGCTCATTGGAGCCGCCTCTGTGCGCGCACCGCTAGCGCACCGAACACCACCAGCAGACCTATGCACCACGCCAAGCTGGTAACCAGGTTGCCGACCACGACATGACCGGAGGCGAATCCACGCAGGGTTTGAGTCACCTCAGAAACGGGTTGGTGACGCACGAAAGGATGCAGCCACTCGGGGAATGAGTCGACCGGCGCCATCCCGGTTGACAGCATCACGAGCAGCATCTGGGGAACCACAAGCAACTGACTGAGCCCGCCGCCTCTGGCGTTCTTTCTCCGCGACACCTCGGAAAGAACCCCGGCTGTATCGGCTGCCAGCGACAGAGCCAACGTCAACATGAGGGCAAGAACGGCGAATGCTGCCGAATAGATGAACCCGCCGGACATACGAAATCCGAACAGGTACCCGATAGCGATCGTGGCTAGCAGCCCAAGAATGCCGCGAAATAGGCAATACACCATGCGAGCCGTCACCGGTGTCATAGGGGATATGGGAAGGGTCCGAAGCCGATCCGCAAAGTCGGTTAATTCATCTCGAGCAGCCCGCTCGACCGTTGTAAGCCCACCGAGAAAAATCGCTTGGATGAGAATGGCCGGTAGTACGTACTGGGGATAGCTGATGCCGCCAGTGTCGATCACTTTGCCCAGCGCAAGGGTGAAAAAGGCGAAATTCGCGACAGGCGCCAAAACCGCGAAAGGCAGGTCATCCCGCATTGTGGCGAGCACAACACGCTCGGTCAGAGCAGCAAGCGCTGTCACGTCGTGACGCTTTCCGTAATGTGCAAAAACGCTTCGTCCAACGACGGCTTGCGCAGCGCTATGTCAACCAGCTCTACGCCTAGCCGGTCCACCCGGCGAAAAACCTCAGCGAGCATCGCAACACCATCAGGCGCGCGCACTGAGACGGTATTCGCCTCGTAATCGGCTTCGGCGCCGTCGAGTCCGGCGACCGCGGCGAAGATCTTGGGGAGGTCGGCAGGGTTTACCGGGCTCACTGTGCAGTAGCCCAGTCCCACGCGGCGCTTGAGATCTTCAGCTGTCCCGTTGGCGACAATGCGGCCATTGTTCAGGACGACGATCGAATCGCTAAGCACGTCGGCTTCTTCAAGGTACTGCGTGGTGAGGAGGATTGTGACGCCCTGGGTAGACAACGACGACACCAAGTCCCACACGTCGCGACGACTGCGTGGGTCCAGTCCGGTTGTCGGCTCATCGAGGAACAGCACTTCCGGTGGAACCATCAGTCCGGCTGCGATATCGATCCGACGGCGCATGCCACCCGAATAGGTTCGCACCGGCCGGTCAGCGGCATGCGACATGTCGAATTGATGAATCAAGTCGTCGGCACGCATCCGCGCAGCTTTGCGCCGCATTCCCCTCAACCGACCGAACAAAACCAGGTTCTGTCGGCCGCTGAGTTCGAAATCGAGCGCGGCCAACTGGCCAATGCTGCCGATGCTTGCCCGCACCATTGCGGGCTGCCGGACGACGTCGTGCCCGGCCACGATCGCTTGGCCGGAGGTGGGCCGCAGCAACGTGGAGAGAATTTTGATCGTGGTCGTCTTCCCAGCGCCGTTATGACCCAGTAGAGCGCAAATCGAGCCCGTGGGAACGAAAAAGCTCACGCCATGGAGGGCGCGGATCGCACCGTCGAACGTCTTGGCTACGCCATCCAGTTCGATCACGATCACAGACGATACCCGTTGGTAGACATGTGTCGAACGGAAAACCGAGACCTGCGATTTTTGCGGTGCCTCTGTCCGATGGCGTCTACTTCGCCGCTGTTGCCCTCTTCGTCGTCACTGCGAAGGTAGCGGCCTCCGCGTGTGCAGGCTCCCGCATTCCTCCTCTTCCTTCGGTCGCGGTCGTTACCGCAGCCGACCGTTAGGCCCCGCACGGCCCTTACTCATGCACTACTCCTCCCAATTGGTAAGCGAATGCACCTCACTAGTGGCGATCATCGACTGACACTTCACCCGCCGCCACCTCTGTACCGCCATCGCGGGAAGAGACGACGTCACACGCAGATTTGTCGACGGTGGTCGCTCGAATTCCCATGGGGCTCTGTGCGCACCGAGTTCATCGGTTCGGGCAAAGGGAGCCGGTCTTAACGGCCTCTGTGACCGAGGTTCAGCAATACGGCACCATCCAGCCAGCATGCGCGACGACCATTTGGCGTTCCGGCTCGTATGACGAGCCACCTCAGGCTGCCAGGCGACAGCGCTATGACGATCCACATTCGAGAAGACACTTAGGGCAGACAGCAACGATTTACGAATCGTGGCACGAGGCGGTTATGCGGGCGTCTCGGTCAGACGAACGGCGGCAACGGCGGTAACGGCGGTAACGGTGGAGCCGCGGGCGCCGGCGGAATCAGGGGGGGTTACGGCGCTTATGCGGGACCGGGCGGCTTGGCCGGCACCGGTGGGGGCGCCGCGGGTACCCCGGGCCAAGCG
>NZ_CACRUY010000015.1 GCF_902652685.1 Mycobacterium sp. Marseille-P9652 | reverse complement strand
CCCGACGCCCGGTGCCCGCCGATGAGCCCTGCACCGACCGCGCCGCCATGATGCCAACCCGCCGCCGCACCCGCGCCCAGGACCGCGCCACCCGCATCGCCACCGAACGCAAACACAACCGCGACGCCCGCCTCGCCCGAAAAGCCGCCACATCCGGCGATGTGGGGCCCGCCCCACCCGACGACGACCCGCCGCCTTTCTAACCGGAAGTTACGGCGAACAGCCGCCACTCGCCGGGCACGCCCTTGAGCGCGTGCGCGCCGCGGTCGTCGAACTCCAGACCCGACCCGATCACCAGGTCGCGCAGTGTGCTCGATACCAGCACCTCGTTGGAGCCTGCCAGGGCGCTCACGCGCGCTCCGATGTGCACGCCGATCCCGCCGATGTCGTCGCCGCGCACCTCGCATTCGCCGGTGTGCAACCCGGCCCGCACCTCGATGCCGAGCGAGCGCACAGCGTCGCGGATTGCCATGGCGCAGCGGATCGCCCGCTGCGGGCCGTCGAACATCGCCAGGAACCCGTCGCCCGAGGTGTTCACTTCTCGGCCTCGGAAGCGATTGAGTTGTGCCCGGACGATCACATCGTGCGCGTCAAGCAACGCGTGCCAGTCACGGTCGCCCATCTCCGCCGCCCGGCGGGTTGAGTCCACAATGTCGGTGAACAACACCGTGGCGAGAACCCGATCATCGGCCACGTCGGCCCGCTCACCGGTGAGGAATTCGGCGATCTCCTGAAACGACGACCGCCAGCCGGGTTCAACGAAGTGAAAGACGTTGCGCCCTGGGAGCTCAACGTACTTCGCGCCCGATATGTGATCGGCGATGTCCTTGCCCCACTCGGGCGGGATAAGGGCGTCGTCGGCGTGATGGAGGACGAGTGTCGGCACCCGGACTGTGGGAAGCAACGCCCGTACGTCCATTTCAGCCATAAGAGGCATCATGAAAGCGACAGTTCCTGGGCTCGCGCCCAGCCGTTCATGCCGTGCCCACGCTGCCCGGATCTCATCGTTCCACGGCATATCGGGATTCAAGACACGCTGGTACTCCCCCGTGCCCCACATACCGACCATGGCAGCGAGGACTTCCTCGGGAGCGAGCCTTGAGTGCGCTCGGCAAACGGATCCGCATAACCCTCCAGCACGACAAGCCCGGCTGTGCGCGACGGATGTGTCGCCGCGAACAGGGCACCCGTCGCGACCGCGCCGACGCCCCCGAGGAGGACCGCTTCACGACTCCCGAGGTCGTCCAACACCGCAGTGATGCTGTCGGCCCACAGCTCCAACGTCGGGAGCGCACCACCGGTGATGGGATCAGACGCTCCGATGCCCGGCTGGTCGAAGATAATCAGCCGACCGAGCGATGTGATTGCCTCGATCCACCCTTGAAGAGACGGCTGCTCCGGAAAGTCCTCACAGTTGCTGAACCACGACGGGATGAAAACGATGTCACGAGGACCTTCACGCGACGCCCGATAGGCGACACGCAAGTTCCCGTTCATCGCATAGCGCGTCTCCGAGAACATGGCGGAAGTCTAAGCCGGGGAACGCGTCGATTCCCGGAGTCAGGCCGCTTGGCTGATCGCCAACGAGTCGACGGCTCGGCCATTTTTGGAAGATACACCCCCCTGGGCGTCGCCGCTAAGAGGAAGCGACGGCGAACAAACGCCACTCACCGGGCACACCCTTGAGATCATGCGTACCGCGATCCTCGAACTCGATTCCTGACCCGATCACCAAGTCGCGCAACGTACTCGACACCAGGACGTCGCTCGGTCCCGCTAGGGCGCTCACGCGCGCGCCGATGTGCACGGCGATCCCGCCGATGTCGTCGCCACGCATTTCGCATTCACCGGTGTGCAATCCGGCGCGTACTTCGATACCGAGCGCCTTCACCGCATCGCGGATCGACATCGCGCAGCGGATCGCCCGCTGAGGGCCGTCGAACATCGCGAGGAAGCCATCACCAGAGGTGTTCACCTCGCGGCCTCGAAAGCGATTGAGTTGCACGCGCACGATGGCGTCGTGGGCGTCCAGCAGCGCATGCCAATCACGGTCGCCGATCTCCGCCGCCCGCCGCGTCGAGTCCACGATGTCGGTGAACAACACCGTGGCGAGAACCCGATCGTCCACTACTTCCTCGGGCTGCTCGCCCACGAGGAACTCGCGGATTTCCCTGAAGGACGGGCGCCAGGGCTCGACCCAGTGGTGCATGTTGTGGCCCGGCAGCTCGACGTACTTCGCGCCCGATATGTGATCCGCTATGTACTTGCCCGACGCCGCGGGGAGCAACGGATTGTCCGCGTGCTGGACGACGAGGGTGGGCACGCGGATTGTCGGCAGGACCGCCCGCACGTCCAATTCGATCACCATTGGAAACATCTGCGCGACGGTCCCCGGGCTCGCCGCCAGGCGTTCTAGTCGGGCCCACGTTGCCCGGATTTCCTCATTCCACGGCATGTCCGGATTCATCACATGTTGTAACTGACCCGTCCCCCACATGGCGCACATCATGGCAGTGATTTCCTCGGGTGTGGGTCCCTCGGTTCGTTCGGCAAGAGGATCGGCATAGCCCTCGAGCACAACCAGCGCCGTCGTACGGGACGGATGTGTTGCTGCGAACAACGCCCCGGTCGCGAACGCGCCGTCGATTGCGATGAGGACCGCTTCGCTACTCCCGAGATCGTCGAGCACCGCCCTGATGCTGTCGGTCCACTGCTCCAACGTCGGTAGCGCGTCTGATGTAACCGGGTCGGACGCACCGGTGCCCGGCAGGTCCAAGAAGACCAGCCGACCGAGCGATGTCATCGCCTCGACCCACCCTTGAATCGAAGGTAGCTCCGGGAAGACCTCACAGTTTGTGAACCAGTTCGGCACGAACACAATGTCGCGCGGACCTTCGCGAGACGTGCGATAGGCGACGCGCAAGTCCCCGTTCACTGCGTAGCGCGTCTCGGAGAACACTGCGGAAGTTTAAGCCGAGGAACGCGTCGATGACCGGAGTCGAGGGCGCTTGGCGATCGCCACCGAGTCGACGGCTCGATTATCTGGAGGCTGCTCGGCGGGCGCATTCATGTCACCACCCCGGGCAGCGCGCTGCTGTTCCCTACCACCGGCCCGGCACCTCGACGCTCCGTGCCCGCTGATGGGCCTTGCACCGACCGCGGCGCCATGATGCCCACACGCCGCCGCACCCGCGCCCGGGACCGCGCCACCCGCATCGCCCGCGAACGCAAACACAACCGAAACGCCCGCCTCGCCCGAAATAACGCCGCCCCGGGCGACGTCGGGCCCGCCCCGCCCGACGACGACCCGCCTCCTTTCTGAGGTGTCGAATTGGGCTGCCGGCGTTCGCCGGCCGACTTAGAATGAGGCCCTTTGATGCTGCCGTGCAGCCCGGTCGGGATGAGGTTGTTCATGAGTGAGCGCGTTCGTTCTCGACGTCTGAAGTCGGCCATCGCCTGCGCGGTCAGCGCGCTCGTCGTGGCCGGGTGCGCCACCTTCGTCGACGGCCGGGCGCTGTCGATGCTCAACGACCCGTTCCGGGTGGGCGGACTTGCCGCCACCAACGGGCCCAGCGGAATTCGCACCAACGCGCCGAGCCCGGACGGAACGGTGGTCAACACCGACAACGGGGCCATCGACAAGCTGTCCCTGCTGTCGGTCAACGACATCGAGGACTACTGGAAGTCCGTGTACAGCCAGTCGCTGAAGGGAACCTTCGTCCCGGTCGGCAAGCTGGTGTCGTACAACTCGGACGACCCGCGCAGCCCGATCGTCTGCCACGAGGAGACCTACAAACTCGTCAACGCCTTCTTCACCGGCCGCTGCAACCTCATCGCCTGGGATCGCGGCGTGTTCATGCCGGTGGCGCAGCGGTATTTCGGTGACATGTCTGTCAACGCTGTGCTGGCGCACGAATTCGGGCACGCCCTGCAGCAGATGGCCAAACTGGTGACCCGGAAGGACCCGACCATCGTCCGCGAGCAACAGGCCGACTGCTTCGCCGGCGTCTACCTGTTCTGGGTGGCGGACGGCAAGTCGCCGCGGTTCACGCTCAGCACCGCCGACGGGCTGGACCACGTGCTGGCGGGCATCATCACCACGCGCGACCCGGTGATGGACACCGACACCGAAAACGACGACGAGCACGGGTCGGCGCTGGACCGGGTGAGCGCCTTCCAGATGGGCTTCATCTCCGGCGCACCGGCCTGCGCGGGCATCAACAGCCAAGAGATCGAGCAGCGCCGCGGCGACCTGCCGAAGGCGTTGCGATTCGACAACAACGGCGACCCGGAGACCGGCGAGGTGCCCATCGACGAGGACACCTTGTCGACGCTGATGGAACTGCTGGGCCAGATCTTCGCGCCCAAGAATCCGCCCAAACTGTCCTTCACCCCCGCGGATTGCGCCGACGCCAAGCCCAGCCCACCGGCGTCATACTGCCCGGCGACCAACACGATCGTGGTGGACCTGCCGGCACTGGCGCAGCTGGGCAAGGTCGCCGACGAGAAGCAACAGAGCCTGCCGCAGGGTGACGACACCGCCCTGTCGGTCGTGATGTCGAGGTACGCGCTCGCCGTCCAGCACGAGCGCGGCCTGCCGATGCAGAGCCCATGGACGGCGCTGCGGACGGCGTGCCTGACGGGCGTGGTCCACCGCAAGATGGCCGAACCCATCGACCTGCCGTCGAAAAAGCAGCTGGTGCTGACCGCCGGTGATCTCGACGAGGCCGTGGCCGGACTGCTCACCAATCACCTGGTCGCCAGCGACGCCGACGGCACGAGCGTGCCCGCGGGCTTCACCCGGATCGCGGCGTTCCGCGGCGGCGTCGGCGGCCAGATGGACGCGTGCTACTCGCGCTATCCCGGATGACGGCGCGCGTCAGGTCATGCACACGTTGGCGAAGATCAACACCGGCCACGACACGATCGACCCGAGGAAGGACACCGCCAGGTCGACCCCCTGCAGTTGATGCAGGTGCTCGGTGTGCGTGGTCGACCAGATCGTGCCGATCAGGAGATACGGGGTGCCGACGATGATTCCGAGCGCTATGAGTTGGCCGACGGAGACCCGGAACTCGAGCACCTGGCGAATCTTGTCCCACACGCGCGGCACCTCCGGCTGACGAGCTTAGCCCTCCACCAGGCGCAAGGCGGCGTCCACGGCCAGCGCGGGCACGTCGAGGGTCTTCGAACGCAGATCGTGCCGCGCGCCGGCGATCTCCACGACCTCGGTGGGCGCGGGTATGAGCGCCGCGGCGGCGCGCAGTTCCTCGGGCGTGCCGAACGGGTCCGACGTGCCGTGCGTGAACACGGTGGGCACCGCGATGCCGGGCAGGTGCTCGATGCGGGCACGCTCCGGCTTCCCGGGTGGGTGAACGGGATAAGAGAACAACGTCAGCAGGTCGACCGGGGCGCCGCCGTCGGCCACCACCATGGACGTCTGGCGGCCGCCGTAGGAATGCCCACCGGCGATCAGCGGACCGTCAACCAGCCCGCGGCACAACGTGATTGCCTCGACGATGCCCTCACGGTCGGCGGCGGCCGAACCCGACGGCGGGCCGGTCGGCCGTCGCCTGCGGTAGGGCAGGTTGTAGCGGACCGCCAGCCAGCCGCGGCGCGCCCATTCGTCGCAAAGTTGCTGCAGCAGTGGCGAATCCCGGTTGCCACCCGCGCCGTGGGTCAACACCACCACACCCGACGGCTTGCCGTCGGGTTCGTGGGCCAGGCCGGCGATCTCGTCGAGGACCATCACGACAGCCGAAACAACGGGGAGACGGGCCCGTGACCGTGGCCGAGCGGATAGGACCCGCGCAAACACTCAGTGACCCAACGCTTTCCGAAGCCGACGGCGTCCGGCACGGAGAACCCGTGGGCGAGCGCGCATGCGACCGCCGACGCCAGGGTGTCGCCGCCACCGTGGTCGTTGCCGCCGGGCAGTCTCTCGGTGTCGTACTCGTGGAAGCCGGAACCATCGGAAGGGCCCCCGTACAACAGGTCGCAGCTGCGTCCCGACGACCGCAGGTGGCCGCCCTTGACCAGCACCCAGCGCGGGCCGAGGGCGTGCAACGCCTGCGCGGCCGCGCGCTGCGAATGGGCGTCGACCACGTCGATGCCCACGAGCAGCCGCACCTCGTCGAGGTTGGGCGTCACCAGCGTGGCCAACGGGAAGAGGCGCTGCCGGAGGGTGTCCAGCGCCGACACCGGAAGCAGGGCGTCGCCGTGCATCGAGGCGCACACCGGGTCGACGACGAGCGGCACCGACGCCCTGAGGCGTCGCCAGGTGTCCGCCACCGTGTCGATGATCGCCGCCGACGCCAGCATCCCCGTCTTCGCGGCCTGGACGCCGATGTCGGTGACGACGGCTTCGATCTGGCCGGCGACGACGCCATCGGGCACCTCGTGAAACTCCTTGACGCCCAACGTGTTCTGGACGGTCACCGCCGTTACGGCGACGCAGGCGTGCACGCCCAGCAGCGCCATGGTCCGCATGTCGGCCTGGATGCCCGCGCCGCCCCCGGAGTCGGACCCGGCGATGGTCAGCACGCGAAGCGGGGTGGTCCCCACAGGTGCCAGCGGCAGGTAGCTCAAGGCTGGGTGATCGGCAGATACACCCGGTTGCCGTGCTCGGCGAACTCCTGCGACTTCTCAGCCATGGCAGCTTCGATCGCCTCTTCGCTGTCCAGTCCGTGCGCGGCCGCGTAGTCGCGGACGTCCTGGGTGATGCGCATCGAGCAGAACTTCGGCCCGCACATCGAGCAGAAGTGCGCGGTCTTGGCCGGCTCGGCCGGCAGCGTCTCGTCGTGGAACTCCCGCGCGGTGTCGGGGTCCAGTGACAGCGCGAACTGGTCGTGCCAGCGGAACTCGAAACGCGCCTGTGACAGCGCGTTGTCCCGATCCTGCGCGTGCGGATGCCCCTTGGCCAGATCGGCGGAGTGCGCGACGATCTTGTAGGCGATCACGCCGTCCTTGACGTCCTTGCGGTCCGGCAGGCCGAGGTGCTCCTTCGGCGTCACGTAGCACAGCATCGCCGTGCCGGCCTGGGCGATGATCGCCGCGCCGATCGCGGACGTGATGTGGTCGTAGGCCGGCGCGATGTCGGTGGCCAGCGGGCCCAACGTGTAGAACGGGGCCTCCTCGCACAGCTCCTCCTCGAGCCGCACGTTCTCGACGATCTTGTGCATCGGGACGTGCCCGGGGCCCTCGATCATCACCTGCGCGCCATGGGATTTCGCGATCTTCGTCAGTTTGCCCAGGGTGCGCAGCTCGGCGAACTGCGCGGCGTCGTTGGCGTCGGCGATCGACCCGGGGCGCAGCCCGTCGCCGAGGGAGAAGGTCACGTCGTAACGGGCGAAGATGTCGCACAGCTCGTCGAAGTTCGTGTACAGGAACGACTCCCGGTGATGCGCCAGGCACCACGCCGCCATGATCGAGCCGCCGCGGCTGACGATCCCTGTGACCCGCTTGGCGGTCAGCGGGACGTAGCGCAGCAGCACGCCGGCGTGCACGGTCATGTAGTCCACGCCCTGCTCGCACTGCTCGATCACGGTGTCGCGGTAGATCTCCCACGTCAGCGCGGTGGGGTCGCCCTTGACCTTCTCGAGCGCCTGATAGATCGGCACCGTCCCGACCGGCACGGGCGAGTTGCGCAGGATCCACTCGCGGGTCTCGTGAATGTTCTTGCCGGTGGACAGGTCCATGATCGTGTCGGCGCCCCAGCGGGTCGCCCACACCATCTTGTCGACCTCCTCGGCGATCGACGACGTCACCGCCGAGTTGCCGATGTTCGCATTCACCTTGACCGCGAACGCCTTGCCGATGATCATCGGCTCGATCTCGGGGTGGTTGTGGTTGGCCGGGATCACCGCGCGGCCGCGGGCGACCTCGTCGCGCACCAGCTCGGCCGGCATCCCCTCGCGGGCGGCGATGAACGCCATCTCCGCGGTGATCTCGCCGGCGCGGGCGCGCTGCAGCTGGGTGCCGCGGTCGCGCGCCACGCCCGGGCGCGCGGGCAGTCCGGCCGCCAGGTCGATCACCGCATCCGAATCGGTGTAGGGGCCGGACGTGTCGTAGAGGTCGAAGTGCTCCCCGGTCGACAGGTTCACCCGCCGGAACGGCACCCGGGCCCCGGGCACGCCGTCCAGTTCCCGGTAAGCCTTGACGCTGCCGGCGATCGGCCCGGTGGTGACGGACGGTTCGATGGTGACGGTCATAATCATCTCCCTACGCCGGCATTACCCGGTCAGGTTCGTACGGTCGACGGCCCCGAGCCGTCCTCTCAGCGCCTTCGGCGTGCGCTCCCGCGTCTGGTGGATGGTCCGCTGGCGACGTTACCCCTTTGGGCCGGTGGCCGCCGATACGACCCAAATGGGAAGATCGGAGGGTGCAAGATCCCGCGACAACGGCCGCCGCCGCGCCCGCCGAACCCGCCCCGGGATACCTGAATGTCGGGACGGTCCGGTTCTGGTTCGTGGGCCAGCGCTGGGAGTGGTCCGACGAGGTGGCCAGGATGCACGGCTACGAGCCCGGGACCGTCGAGCCGACCACGAAGCTCCTTCTTTCCCATCGTCATCCCGACGATCGCGCCCACGTCCAGGAGTTGCTGGACACCGCCCTGCTGTCCGAGGAGTCGTTCTCCAGCCGGCACCGCTTCGTCGACACCGCCGGACGGGTGCACGACGCGATCGTCGTCGCCGACCGCATGGTGGACGACTCGGGCGCGGTGGTGGGCACCACGGGCTACTACATCGATCTCACCGACACCTTCGACGAGGAGCGCCACGAGACCCGGCGCGAGGTGCTCGACGAGGCGCTGCCGGACCTGTTCGAGAACCGCGCCGCGATCGAACAGGCCAAAGGGGTGCTGATGTACGTCTACCGGATCAGCTCCGAACAGGCTTTCCGGATTCTGCAGTGGCGGTCCCAGGAGACGAACGTCAAGCTGCGCGCGCTGGCCAAGCAACTCCTCGACGAGGTGGCGACGCTGCCGAGCCCGGCGCCCGCCGCGCAGAGCCAGTTCGACCATGTGTTGCTGACGGTTCACGAACGGGTCCCCGCCGAGTCCGCTGATTGAGGTGGCTAATACCGGGAATGCGGGTGTTCACCAACGGATAGGCTCGAAGCACCTTCGACGGCGCACCTCGGGCATCCGCGCCCCGAAGGCTTAGCGGCGAGGCGGCGAAGGGCGTGGGAATGTTGGCGGTCGATTGCGAGCCCCGTGAGGAGGCCGTGTTGGTGCGGGTTCAAGGCGAGGTGGACTCGAGCACGGTCGACGAACTTGCCCCGCGCCTGGCGGAGGCGCTGCGGCTGGCCGGCTCGCATCCGTCCCGGCTGGTCGTGCTCGACCTGCAGCCCGTGACCTTCTTCGGCAGCGCCGCGATCAACGCGGTCCTCGACTGCCACGAGGACGGCAAGGAAGCCGGCACGGCAGTGCGCCTGGTCGCCGATCACGACCAGGTGCTGCGGCCCATCCAGGTCACCGAGCTCGATCGCGTCCTCGACGTGTACCCGACGCTGTCCGCGGCACTCCATAGCAAGCCTGAACGATGACCGCCCGCCTGCCGGCCGACCTTTCGGCTGCGGCCGCGCTGGGCGGGGAGATGGGTCGGCGGTTCACCGAATTCGATTGGGCCGCACATCCTTTGGGCTCGCCCGAGAGTTGGCCCGGCGAGGTTCGCGCCGCGGTGGCCATCATGCTCACCTCGCGGTTCCCCATGTTCCTGTGGCTGGGGCCCGACGACCGGTTCATGGTCTACAACGACGGGTACGCCCAGATCCTCGGCGACAAGCATCCCGCCGCTCTGGGCGCGCCGGGGGAGCGGGTCTGGTCGGAGATCTGGGACGAGATCGGCCCCATGCTGGCCGGCGTGTTCGCCACGGGCGAGGCGACGTGGTCGAACGACCTGATGCTGGAGATCGTCACCCACGGTGTCCCGGTGGAGCGGTACTTCACCTTCACGTACAGCCCGACCATCGGCGAGGACGGCGCCGTGAGCGCCATTTTCTGCGCCGTCATCGAAACCACCGAACGGGTGCTGAGCGAACGCCGGCTGCAACTGCTGAACGCCGTCGCAGCGGCGACCGTCGAGCCGCGCACGGTCAACGAGGCGGTCGGCGCGGCCGTCGCCGCGTGCGCGAGCCAGCCCGCCGATCTCCCCTTCATCGCCGTCTACGTCCAGGACCCCGAGTCCGGCGAGGTCACCCTGCGCGGCGCGACGCCGTCCGTATTGCCGCTGTTGCCAAGGGAATTGAAGCATCTGACCGAGTGGGACGCCGGGTCGCGGTCCAGGGCCGAGTTGCTGGTCATCGACGGGGTGGCCGACGCGATTCCCGGCATCCGGGACGTGCTCGATGGCGACTGCTGCGAACGCGCGCTGGTGTTGCCGCTCGGGGACGGCCCGACCGGCGGGGCGCTGGTGGTCGGCACCACACCGCGACGGCCGCTGGACGAGCAGTACCGGGGCTTCTGCCAACTGCTGGCCGACCAGTTGTCGTCGGCGTTCACGTCGATCGTCTCCTATGAGCAGCAGCGGCAGCGCGCCGACGCGCTCGCCGAGCTGGACCGGGCGAAGACGGCCTTCCTGACCAACGTCAGCCACGAGTTCCGCACACCGCTCACCCTGCTGCTCGGGCCGATCGACGACGCGCTCGCCGACGCGCCGCCGGGAAGCGCGCTGGCCGAACGGCTCAGCGTCGCCGCCCGCAACGGGCGGCGGCTGCAGCGCCTGGTCGACTCGCTGCTCGACTTCTCCCGGATCGAGGCCGGCCGGGCCAACGCCGACCTGGTCTGCGCCGACGTGGGCGCGCTGACCGCGCACATCGCGTCGTCGTTCACCGAGCTCTGCCGGCGGGCGGGCCTCGAGCTGATCGTGGACTGCGGGCCCGCGCTCGCGGACGTCGACGCAAGCATGTGGGAGACGATCGTCCTCAACCTGCTGTCCAACGCGGTGAAATACACGATGAGCGGGTCGATCTCGGTCGAGGTGGGCGCCGACGCCACGCACTGCCTGGTCGCTGTTCGCGACACCGGGGTGGGGATCGCCGCCGACGACCTGGACCGCCTGTTCGAACGGTTCTACCGCGCCGACAATGCGCGCGGGCGCAGCGTGGAAGGGGCCGGGATCGGGCTGTCCCTCGTCCGCGGGCTGGTCGAGCTGCACGGCGGGTCCGTCGGGATCGCGAGCGAGCTCGACAGCGGTACGACGGTGACCATCCGCTTGCCGCTGTCCGCGGGACCCGCGGCCGATCAGTCGCCCGGCGCGCTGCTGGACGACACCAATGCCGTGGACGACACCAATCCCTATGTGGCCGAGGCCCGTCTGTGGGTGACCCCCGCCCCCGGGGCCGACGCGGTGGCCGCCGCGCCCGACCGGACGCGCCCGCTGGTGCTGATCGCCGACGACAACGCCGACATGCGGGCGCATCTCGACCGCGTCCTCTCGCGCCACTTCGACACGGTCCTCGCCGCCGACGGGGAGTCGGCCCTCTCCTCGGCCCGCGCGCTGCATCCGGACGCCATCGTCACCGACGTCATGATGCCGCGCCTCGACGGTTTCGAGTTGGTCGCGGCGCTGCGCGCGGACCCGGCGCTCGCCGCGACTCCCGTCGTCATGCTGTCGGCACGCGCGGGCGACGAGGCCGTCACCGAGGGTTTCGCCGGCGGGGCCGACGACTACGTGCCCAAGCCGTTCCGGTCTCAAGAGCTGGTCGAGCGGGTGGCGTCGAGGCTGTCCGCCGTCGCGCGCGAACGCGACCGCCAGCGTCGCGAGGCCCGGCTGGGGCTCGCCTCGGACCTGGTGCGGCTCGACACCGCGATGCAGGCCAGCGACTCGGTGGCGGCGCTGCTCGACGCCCTGCTGAACTCGGCGTTGGGTTCGGGTGGCGCCGCGGCGGCGACGATCGGCGTGCTCGACGGCGAGCACCACATCCGGTTCGAGTACGCCGGCGACGTCCCGGTCGAGCTGCGCGACCGCTATCACGTGACGTCCCTGGATTCGCCGCTCATCGGTTCCGACGTCGTGCGCACCGGCGAACCGATGGTCATCCCCGACACGTTCGAGCTGCCCCCGCGCTATCAGCACGCCGTGCAGGACACCGCCGACAGCATCCGCGCGTGCGTGGCCCATCCGCTGCGGGACGGCTCCGGCCGGGTGATCGGGGTGCTGGCCTTGTTATGGCCGGCGCCGCGCCGCTTCGAGCCGGCCGAACTCGAAACGTTCGTCCAGATGGCCGAACTCACGTCGTCGGCCCTCGACCGGGTGCGCGTCAGGGCGCATGAGCACCGCATCGCCGTCGACTTCCAGGAGCACCTGCTCGACCTGGACCACAGCTCCACCGCCGCCGCGGTGGCCGCGGTGTACCAGCCCGCGGGTGAGGCGATGCGCGTCGGCGGCGACTGGTACTCGGTGACCCCGCTGGACCGCTCGAGCCGGATCGCGACTTCCGTCGGCGACGTGGTGGGGCACGGCCTGGCCGCCGCGATCGTGATGAGCAGGCTGCGCGCCGCGGTGGCCGCCTCGGCGCTCACCGCGGCCGAGCCGGCCGCGGTGCTGGGCGCCCTGGACAGGTACGCGGCCAGCGTCGCCGGCGCCCGCTGCGCAACCCTGGCCTACGCGCTGGTCGATACCGATCCCGACACGGGCCGCGGCACCATCAGCTACGGTTGCGCGGGCCACCCCTATCCGCTGCTCATCCGCCCGAACCGGGCGCCGGTGTACCTCGAGTTCGGCCGGCGAGCCCCGGTGGCCGTGCGGGAGAACGACGCGGACGACCGCCCGGCGAACCCGACCGCGACGGCCCACCTGCCGCCGGGCAGCCTGATCGTGCTCTACACCGACGGCCTCGTCGAGCGGGCCGGTGAGACCCTGGACGAAGGGTTCGCGCGGCTGAAGGCGGCCGCCGCCGACTGCGCCGACCTGCCGGTCGAAGCCATCTGCACCGAACTGCTGAGCAGGATGACCCCGCCCGACGGCTACCGCGACGACGTCGTGCTGCTGGCGGTGCGCCCCAGCCACGCGGCGGAGTGCAGCTTCACGACCGTCCTGCCCGCGGTGCCGGCCCAGATCCCCGTCGGTCGAGACCGGCTGCGGGAATGGTTGAAGCGGCTCCCGGTCGCGCCGCGCAAGGAGCTCGACATCCTGCTGGCGACCGGCGAGGCGGTGACGAACGCGATCGAACACGGCAGCAACGCCGAGTCACGCAAGACCGTGTCCGTGGAGGCCTTCGTGCGGCGGGAAACCGTGTCGATCACGGTCAGCGACACCGGCCGGTGGATGGGCGACTCGTCGGCCAGCCTGCGCAGCAAGCGGCGGGGACGGGGGCTGACGCTGATGAGTGGGCTCGCCGATCGCGTCGACACCGTGCGCACGCCCGCCGGCACGCAGGTCACGCTGGACTTCCACCACGCCCTGGCGGCGGAACCCGTCCGGAGCTGACGGGTCAGGCCTCTTCCATCGCCTCGCCGAGTTCCTCGAGGATCTTGTTGTGGTGGTTGCTGGCCATCAGGTGACCGGCGGCGATCACCAGGGCCACCGGCCAGTCGATCAGCTCCAGCGCGGCCAGTGCCGCGAGGCCGCCGAAGTAGGCCAACTGCTCGGGCCGCGGAATCTCGAATTGCCCCACCACCGGCAGGTTGACCGCGAACGTCTCGCCCTCGCGGATCTTCTGCACCGCGTCGCGCTGCGACGTTCCCCGGCGCGCTTTCTTTTCCGCCATCATCTGCCTTTCAGGTCCGACTCGACGACCGACTCTGTGACCGATCCGCTCGCTTCGTCGATCGCTTCCGTGCTGAAGGTGCCCTCGGTGGAACTTTATGCGCTGTTGCGGCGGGATGGGGTTGTGGACGTTCGGCGGCCGGACCGGACCCGTTGTCGGTCGGTTCGGGGGTGGGTTCGGCGGTGGGTTGGGACACCTCAATGGGTGGCAGCGGCGTGCGCGAGGCGCCCCAACCATCCGCGAGACGGTTCGCGGCGCCCATCGCGACGGTCGCCGCGGCGGCCGTCCCCAGGGCCTGCGTCCAGCCGACCGGGCCGAGCGGTGTGCAGCCGAGCAACTGGCTGACCACCGGGATGCTGATCAGCGTTCCCATCACCGCCAGCGAGCCGGCGGCCGTCAGCACCACCAGCGGCGCCCGCGAGTCCAGCAGGGTCTGACCCAGCTCCGCGCCCACCAGGGCGACCAGCGCCACCGTCGACGCGCGCTGCGGGCGGCCGGTCATGCTCGCCATCACCCACGCGCCGGTCGTCGCCGCGGCGGTGGTCACGCCGCGAATCGCCACGGCGCGCCACAGCTCCGGCTGATCGGGGCCGCGCTTGCCCGTGTCGACCGGGCCGCTGGGCTTGCTGACCGCCAGGGCCGCGGCGGGCAGAGCATCGGTCAGCATGTTCACCAGCAGGAGCTGCCGCGTGTTCAGCGGCGACGTCCCGGTGATCGCGCTGCCGATGATCGCGAACAGCACCTCGCCGGCGTTGCCGCCGAGCAGCACCGACACCGCAGACTGCACCCGCTGCCACAGCTGGCGTCCCTCGACGATGGCCTGCAGCAGCCCCTCGATGCGGGCGTCGACGAGCACCACGTCGGCCGCCATGTGCGCGGGGTCGCTGCCCCCGGCGACGACGCCGATGCCCACGGTGGCCGCGCGGATGGCGGCCGCGTCGTTCGAGCCGTCGCCGACCATCGCGCACAGCACCCCGGCGCCCTCGAGCGTCTGGACGACCTGAACCTTGTTCTCCGGCGTCATCCGGGCGAAGATCACGCGTTCGGTGACGACGCGCTCCTGGTCCTTGCGCGACAGCGAATCCCACTCGGCGCCGCTGATGACCTGCTCGGCGCCGACGTCCAGGCCGAGCTCGGCCGCGATCGCCTTCGCGGTGATCGGGTGGTCGCCGGTGATCAGCTTGACGCCGACCCCCAGCCCGCGCAGGTCGGCCAGCAGGCCGGCGGCCTCGGGGCGCGGCGTGTCCGACAGGCCGAGGAAGCCGGCCAGCGTGAGCCCACCGCGGGCGAGTTCGGCGATGTCGTCGGGCTCGTCGGAGATGGCCCGCGCCTGTTGCGCGCTCAGCCGGCGCCGGGCCACCGCGATGACCCGCAGCCCGTTGGCCGCGAGCTCCGCCACGGTGCCCTGCATGCCGGGGTCGACGTTTTTACAGGCGGCGAGCACCACCTCCGGGGCGCCCTTGACCGTCAACTCGTTGCCGGTGACGGAGGCCGAGAACGACCTGCCCGAGCGGAACGGCAGGTGGGCCTCGGGTGGCCGCAGCGGCTCGGCGTCGGCGACCTTCTGGGCCGCCTCGACGATGGCTGCGTCGGTGGCATGCACGTGCGGGTCGCCGTTGCCCGGCTTCGCCGCGCTCGCCGCGCAGCGCAGGACCTCCGCGCGGGAGTGGCCGGGCGCGGGGTGGACCTGGGCCACCCGTAGGCGGTTCTCGCTGAGCGTGCCGGTCTTGTCGAAGCAGACGACGTCGATGCGGCCCAGCGCCTCGACCGAGCGCGGGACGCGGACCAGCGCGCCGAACTTCGTCAGCCGTCGCGCCGACGCCGCCTGCGCGAGCGTCGCCACCAGCGGCATGCCCTCGGGGACCGCGGCGACGGCGATCGCGATGCCGCTGGCCACCGCCTCCCGCAGTAGGGTGCCGCGCAGCAGGCCCAGCGCGCCGACCAGTGCGCCGCCGCCCATGCTGACCGGGAAGGCGCGGTTCGTGAGCTGACTGAGCTGGTGCTGCAACCCGATGTCCGACGCCGTGTCGGCGGACACCAGCTCGGCGGCCCGGCGTTCCTGGGTGTCCGCGCCGACGGCGGTCACCACCGCCAGCGCGGTGCCCGCGACCAGCGTCGTGCCCGCGTAGAGCATGCAGAACCGTTCGGCGAGGTCGGCGCCCGGTGTGGGATCGACCTGCTTGTCCACCGACAGCGACTCACCCGTCAGCGACGACTCGTCGACCTCGACGTCGACCTCGTCGAGGATGCGGGCGTCGGCGGGCACCACCTCGTGCGTCCGCACCTCGATCACGTCACCGGGCTCCAGCTGCGCGGCGATCACCTCGGTGTAGACGCGCTCGCCGTCGGGGCCCGTCGTCACCTTCCGCGCGGGCGGCGTCTGTTGCGCCAGAAGGACATTGAGGCGGTTCTCGGCGCGCAGCCGCTGGCTGGCGGCGAGCATCGAGTTGCCGGCCAGGACCGAGAACACCAGGACCGCGTCGACGGGCGAACCCAGCACGGCGCTGGCCGCCGAGCCGAGCGCCAGCACCGGCGTCAGGGGGTCGGTCAATTCCGCGCCGACGGCTTTGACGAACTGCCAGAACGGATTCGGGGGACCGGCGGGGACCTGCGCGCCGCGGCGGTGCGCCGGGAGCGACGCCAGCGCCCTGCGCACCTGCTCGGCCGACATCGCGTGCCACTCGTACACCGACGCGGGCCGGGGCGCCTCCGCGCCGACGACTCGGCGGGCCAGCAGGTACCCCGAGAACAGGCCCGCCGCGGCGCCCGTGGTCACCGGGCCGCGCCCGATCCCTCGGACGCCCGGGATCATCAGCAGCGAGCCCATCGCGGTGGCACCGGCGGAAATCCCGACGCCGCGCTCGACCGCGGACCTCGCCGCGGGGAGCGCGTGCAGCACCCGCCAGGCGGCGCCCAGGTCCGGAACCAGCAGGTCCGCCGACCACAGCGGCGGGCCGCCACCGGGCCCCGGAATCAGGCTCAGCGCCACGTCGGCGGACCAAACAGCCTGTGCCGCAGCCGAAGACAACACGGCCACCGTGCGCCCGGCGTCCTGCAGGTCGGCGACCGCACGGGCCAGCGCCTTGTCGACGTCGCCGTTCGCGACGGGCCGGATGTCGTCGAACGCCGGACGCAGTTCGTCCAGGGATTCCTCGTCGACCGAGACGAGTTCGGTTCCCGTGCGGTGCGCCTCGGCGACCACGGCCGACGCCAGCGGATCGTGGGCCGGGCAGAACAGGGCCGCCACCTCGGCGTCGGACCCGGCGCCCGAGATGCCGGGGATGGCGTGCCAGCCCGGCGAGAGGCCGCTCTTCTCCAGCATCAGGTGGGCGCGGTTCCACGCGGCGGACACGTCGTCCTCGTGGGCGCCGCGGATGCGGGCCACCCGCAGCGTGTCGGTGCACAGCACGCGGGGGTCGATGACGATCGCGTCGACCCGGTGCAGGTGGCGCAGCGCCTCCGGGCGCAGGAGCAGGACGGCGTGCTTGTCCGCCAGTCCCTGGCCGAGCGCCGCGGCGAAGGCCTCGGGGGTGGTGCGGTTGGCCGCCGGTGTGGTGACCAGGAGCGCGGTCGCGGCCATGGCGGGATTGCGGGTGACGGCGCCGACCAGGCCGGCGCCCAGGCCCTGAACCAGCGCGAAACGGTCGGCGTGGCGTTCCACGGGACGGCCGCGTGGCGGCTTCAGCCCCGCCTGGGCGCCGAGCGGGGCCTGGTCCGCGTAGCGGGCGAGTTCCGGTTCGTGCGCCCGCCACACGCGCGCCTCGGCGCGCGACTCGGCGGCCCTCAGCGACTGCATGAGCAGACCGACCGTCAGCGAGGCCGGGGCCTGCGTCACGGTTTCGGCGGCGGTCGTGGCCAGCGTCATCAGGGTGTCGGTGGCGGGCCGGCCGATGCGGTCCTCGATCAGGCGGCGCAGCCAGGGCTGATAGTCGACGGCGACGACGCCCGCCAGGGCGGCGACGGGAACCCGGGGCCACCGCAGCGCCCGGCCGGTCAGCGCGATGCCCAGCCCCGTCGCGGACGCGGCCACGGTCACGGCCCGGGTCGCCAGCACCACCCCGTCGCCGGGCAGGCTCGCCGTCGGGACGGCGAGGTCGGTGAGTTCACTTGCGACGCCTGACGTTTCGGCGGCGCTGACGATGCGGCACAGGTCGCGCAGCGACGTCTCGGGCCCGCTGACCTCGACGACGACGCGGGACAGCGGATAGTTCAGGCTCGCGGAGGTGACGCCCGGGTGGGCGCGGATCCCGTCGAGCACGCGCCGCCCGAGCACCTCGTCACCGTCGAGGCCGCGCACCTCGATCCAGGCCCGGCTCTCGCCGCGCCAACAACGTCGACTCAGGTGGGTTTCGTAGGACAGGTCGCCCGAGATCGCCCTCGCGCCCTCCCGCAGCGGAATGGCGGCGATGTTCGCCAGCGTGGTCGCTGCCTGAAGTCCCGTCGCGACGGCGCGCAACGGTAGGGATCGTTGTACCGAGTCGACAATGCTCAAGGCTTGTTCGGGTGATCCTGTCAGTTGGTGCTGCGCAACTGCGCCGCGCCGCCCGCGCGCCGCGTGGACGACTTCTTGGCCGTCGACTTCGACGGCGCCTTGCGTGCCGCCGGCTTCTCGGCCGCCGGCGCGGCCGGTACCGGCTTGAGGCTCGCCACCGGGGTGGACGCCTCCGGCTTGCGGTTCAGCCTCTGCAGCAGCAGGGCGCCGCCGCCGACCGCCAGGAGGATCGGCCACTCGACCAGGCCGGCCACGCCGAGCGCGCCGATAGCCAGCGCGGCCGCCGGGGCGGAGTGGCTGCCGGTGCTGACCCCGCGCTTGACGCCCTCGGCGGCTCCGGTTACGCCGCCGACGATCCCGTTGACCGCCGCGCCGCCCACCGCGCCCGCGGCCGCAGTGGTGGCGTTCGCCGCCCGATTCACCGCTTGACCCGCGCCCCGGATCGCTCCGCCGATGACACTCATGATGACTCCCTGACTTTTCAAGGTTGTTGCCGCAACCTCACGTAGGCCATATGTATACCCGCTGAACGTTACGTAAACGAAAACCCACGTGAGCGTTTTCGGCATCTAACAGGCGAAAGCCTGCCACGTTGCCGACCCGCAGACAACGCGAAACGGCGCCGAACCTGCCGTCCGGCGCCGCTATTGCGACCTATTCGCGCGTGAGATCGACCAATACCGGGGCGTGGTCACTGGGGGCCTTGCCCTTGCGTTCATCGCGGACGATGCGTGCGTCCGTCACGCGGTGGGCCAGCGCGGGGGAGGCGAGGATGAAATCGATTCGCATGCCCCGGTTTTTGGGGAACCGCAACTGGGTGTAGTCCCAGTAGGTGAAGACGCCCGGCCCGGGCGCGAAAGGCCTTACGACGTCGGTGAATTGGGCTTCGGCCATGGCGGCGAACGCGCGGCGCTCCGGCCCGGGGACGTGCGTGCAGCCGGCATAGAACTCGGTGCTCCACACGTCCTCGTCCGTCGGCGCGATGTTCCAGTCGCCCACCAGTGCGATCTGCGCCGCGGGGTCGTCGCGCAGCCAGCCGGCCGCCGTATCGCGAAGCGCGGCAAGCCATTCCAGCTTGTAAGCGTAGTGCGGATCACCCACCGCGCGGCCGTTGGGCACGTACAGGCTCCACACGCGGACGCCGGCGCAGGTGGCGCCCAGCGCGCGTGCCTCGGCCGTGGCGGCCACCTCGGGCTTGCTGCTCCAGCTCGGCTGGCCGTCGAAGCCGATCTGCACGTCGTCCAGCCCCACCCGCGACGCGATCGCGACGCCGTTCCATTGGTTGAAGCCGACGTGCGCCACCTCGTAGCCGAGTTCGAAGAACGGCAGGGTGGGGAACTGGCCGTCCGAGCACTTCGTCTCCTGCATCGCCAGCACGTCGACCTCGGCGCGGGAAAGCCAGTCGATCACCCGGGGCAGGCGGGTCCGGATCGAGTTCACGTTCCAGGTGGCGAGGCGCAGCGGGTCGCCGCCGTGATCCAGCGGCTGGTCCTCGGGCATGGCTAGACGCTACCCATGGCGGGGAAGTAGCGGCGGCGGTGGTGCAGGCGGAAACCCAGCGCCTCGGCGAGGGCGCTGTCGGCGTCCGGGACAACAAGGTAGCCGCGCGTTGCGCCGCGGGCGGCGCCCCAGGCCAGGAGCGCCCGGCACGCCACGGCCAGGGCGGGGTCGCCGGCGGCGCGCACCGACAGGCCGACCCAGCGGGTGCCGTCGGGCGCGTCGGTCACGGTCGCACCGGCTTCCGACCCGTCCGGGTCGGCGTCAACAAGGCCTTCGGCACCGGGCGCGACGTCGCGCACCAGCACCCGTTCGGTGTGGTCGGCCGGCAGCCCAGGCGGGACCGGCAGCAGGCGGTCGGGAACGGCCAGCCGCGGGGCGACGCCGCGCCGCTCGTACCAGTCGACGATCGCCGGGACCGAGCCCAGGGTGGCCGAAATGTCCAGCGGCATCGCCGAATTCGCGGCAAGGCCGGCCCCCGGCGCGGATCGCAGCAACCACCCGTCAACCCAGGCCCGCTCGACCCCGGGCGAGGCGGCCGCCGCCGCGTGCTCGAGCGCGCGGATGTCCGAGGTGCGCACGGGCGCGTCGGTCAGCACCCGCAGCGCCACGACGTCGTCGTGCGCGAACTCGGCGACCGCGCCCGTCTTCGTCCGCAGCCGGACCACCGGCCCGGCCTCGAGCAGGTGGCCCACCGCGTCGGTGAGCGGCGGGACCGAACCCGGCTCGCGACGGTAGCGGACGGTGACGCGCGTGCCGGGTGGCGGCCACGAGATCATCAGTGCCCGAACGGGTCCGGTCCCTCGCCCGGTAGCCAGGACAGGCCGGGGACGCCCCAGCCGTGCGATTTGACGGCCCGCTTGGCGCCGCGCGCGTAGCGGCCGATGAGGCGGTCCAGGTACAGGAAACCGTCCAGATGCCCCGTCTCGTGCTGCAGCATCCGCGCGAACAGGCCGGTGCCTTCGATGTCCACCGGCTTGCCCTCGGCGTCGAGGCCTGTGACGCGGGCCCACTTCGCCCGCCCGGTGGGGAATGACTCGCCCGGCACCGACAGGCAACCCTCCTCGTCGACGCCCGGGTCGGGCATGGTCTCGGGGATCTCGGAGGTTTCCAGGACCGGGTTGACGACGACGCCGCGCCGGCGGTTGGCCATCCCGCGGTCGTCGGCGCAGTCGTAGACGAACACCCGGATTCCGTGGCCGATCTGGTTGGCGGCCAAACCGACTCCGTGTGCGGCGTCCATCGTCTCGTACATCGTGTCGATCAATTCCGCCAGGCCGGGCGGCAGGGACCCGTCGGGCCCCACCGGCACCGGCGTCGTCGGCGTGTGCAGGACCGGATCCCCGACGATGCGAATGGGAACGACTGCCATGGTCGGCTAAAGTACCGCACCGGCGCGCGACCGGACCCGCCGATCCGGCGCGGGCAATCGGCGCGATTCGGCCGACTCGCGGGTCTTGATGACGGCTTGAGGGTTCGCGCCGTGTTTCAATAAGCGCCGAAACATGCCCCTAGGTAAGTCAAATGAGTCGAGCAGTTCGAGAATCTCCGGAAGGGTCCAGGGGAAGCGATATGGACAGCGCCATGGCGCGGGCAAATCGATCGGGGGACGAGGCTGAGATCGCCGACGGGCTCACCCGCCGCGAACACGACATCCTGGCCTTCGAGCGTCAGTGGTGGAAGTACGCCGGAGTGAAGGAAGAGGCCATCAAGGAGCTGTTCTCGATGTCGGCCACTCGCTACTACCAGGTGCTCAACGCGCTCGTCGACCGCCCCGAAGCGCTGGCTGCCGACCCCATGCTGGTGAAACGGCTGCGGCGGCTGCGGGCCAGCCGCCAGAAGGCGCGGGCGGCGCGGCGGCTCGGCTTCGAGGTGACCTGACTCGCTACAGTGGGCTCGATGAAAGAGCGAGTTCCCGACTCGACGGGCCTTCCGCTGCGCGCGATGGTGATGGTGCTGTTGTTCCTCGGCGTCATCTTTCTGCTGCTCGGCTGGCAGGCCCTGAGTTCGTCCGGGAAGTCCGACGACGACTCGTCGTCGGCGGCGTCCACGGCCACAAGCGCCGTGAACTCGCCCGCCCCGACGAGCAAGGCCGCCGCCAACCAGGCTGAGGTGCGCGTCTACAACATCTCGTCGAAGGAAGGTGTGGCCGCCCGCACCAAGGACCAGCTGACGGCGGCGGGGTTCAAGGTCACCGACGTCGGAAACCTCGCGCTCGCCGACGTCTCGGCCACCACGGTGTACTACACCGACGCCGACGGTGAGCACGCCACCGCCGACGCGGTGGGGCAGAACCTCGGCGCGCCCGTCCAGCCGCGCATCCCGGCGCTGGCCAACCAGCCCCCGGGCGTGATCGTCCTAGTTACCGGCTGACCTCGCCGTCACAAGTTAGGCTTCCCGGTATGCCCAGCCTTCCCGCTCACCGCACCACGCTCGCGCTCTCGGCGGCCACCTGCGTCGCGCTGGTGGCCGCATGCTCGTCGCCCCAGCACGCCTCGACCAGCCCGGGCACCACGCCGTCCGTCTGGACCGGATCGGCCGCCCCGGCGGCGGCCCCGAGCGGCGAGGCCTCGCCGGCGCCCGCCGCGCAGGGCATCGTGACCAAGCTGCGGACGCCCGACGGCGCGGAGGTGGCGACCGCCAAGTTCGACTTCGGCAACGGCTTCGCGACCATCACGATCGCGACGAGCGGCCCGGGCCGGCTCACGCCCGGCTTCCACGGCGTGCACATCCACCAGACCGGCAAGTGCGAGCCCAACTCGGCCGCCCCCACCGGCGGCGCGCCCGGCGACTTCCTTTCCGCGGGTGGGCATTTCCAGGCGCCCGGGCATTCCGGCGAGCCCGCCAGCGGCGACCTGACGTCGCTGCAGGTGCGCAAGGACGGTTCCGCCGAGCTGGTCACCACCACCGACGCCTTTGCCATGCAGGACCTGCTCTCCGGCGAGAAGACGGCGATCATCATCCACGCCGGCGCCGACAACTTCGCCAACATCCCGGCCGAGCGCTACAACCAGACGAACGGCGCGCCCGGCCCCGATCAGATGACCATGACCACCGGTGACGCCGGCAAGCGGGTGGCGTGCGGTGTCATCGGTGCCGGCTAGTCAAAGATCAACGCAGCGCATCGATTTCGCGCCCTCCCCGCGGCCGACCATCGGCGTCGAGTGGGAGTTCGCGCTGGTTGACGCGCAGACCCGCGACCTGAGCAACGAGGCCACCGCGGTGATCGCCGAAATCGGCGAAAGCCCGCACGTGCACAAGGAACTGCTGCGCAACACCGTCGAGATCGTCACCGGAGTGTGCGACAGCGCCGGCGAGGCGATGGAGGACCTGCGCGGCACCCTGGGGCCGGCGCGGCGCATCGTCCGCGACCGCGGCATGGAGCTGTTCTCGGCCGGCACCCACCCCTTCGCGCGGTGGTCCACCCAGAAGCTCACCGACGCCCCGCGCTACGCCGAACTGATCAAGCGCACGCAGTGGTGGGGACGCCAGATGCTGATCTGGGGCGTGCACGTGCACGTCGGGATCTCGTCGGCCAACAAGGTGATGCCGATCATGTCGTCACTGCTCAAGTACTACCCGCACCTGCTGGCGCTGTCGGCGTCGTCGCCGTGGTGGGGCGGCGAGGACACCGGCTACGCCAGCAACCGCGCCATGATGTTCCAGCAGCTGCCCACCGCCGGCCTGCCGTTCCAGTTCCAGACGTGGACCGAGTTCGAGGGCTTCGTGCACGACCAGAAGAAGACCGGCATCATCGACCACATGAACGAGATTCGTTGGGACATCAGGCCTTCGCCGCACCTCGGCACGCTCGAGGTGCGGGTGTGCGACGGCGTGTCCAACCTGCGGGAGCTCGGCGCGCTGGTGGCCCTCACGCACTGCTTGGTCGTGGACCTCGACCGCCGGCTCGACGCCGGCGAGACCCTGCCGAACATGCCGCCCTGGCACGTCCAGGAGAACAAGTGGCGCGCCGCCCGCTACGGGCTCGACGCGGTGATCATCCTCGACGCCGACAGCAACGAACGACTTGTGACCGAGGACCTCGACGAAATACTGACGCGACTGCAGCCCGTGGCGAAATCGCTGGACTGCGTCGACGAGCTGGCCGCGGTGGCCGACATCCCCCGCGCGGGCGCGTCGTACCAGCGGCAGCGGCGGGTGGCCGAGGAACACGACGGCGACCTGCGCGCGGTCGTCGACGCGCTGGTGGGTGAACTGGAGATCTGATGGAATTCCCGGAATCGATCGAGCTGGCCATGTTCCCGTTGGAGGCCGGCCTGCTGCCCGACGAGGATCTGCCGCTGCGGATCTTCGAGCCCCGCTACAGCGCGATGGTGCGGCAGTGCACCGAGAGCGGCGATCCGTTTGGCGTGGTGCTGATCTCGCAGGGCCGCGAGGTCGGCGGGGGAGACAAGCGGTCCGAGGTGGGCGTGCTCGCGCGGATCACCGAGTGCGTGGACCACGGCGAGGGCCGGTACTCCGTGCAGTGCCGGACGGGGGAGCGGATCCGGGTGGTGGAATGGCTGCCCGACGACCCCTTCCCGCGGGCGAACGTGGCGCTGTGGCCCGACGAGCCGGGCGAACCGGTGACGCCCGGCCAGTTGCGCGACATCGAGGACCGGGCCGTGGCCCTGTTCGAGCGGATCGCGGAGGCCCGCGACGTCGCGCTGCCGGACCGCGAGGTGCTGGTCGGTCGCGACGAGGGCGGCGATCCCGGGCGGCGCCTGTTCGAGCTGGCGTCGCGGATCCCAATCGGCACCGCCGACCGCTACTCGGTGCTGGCCGCGCCGTCGGCCGCCGACCGGCGCGACGCACTCAGCGAGGCACTGGACGCCGTCGCCGAGATCGTGGAGTTCCAGCTGTCGGAATGAGCGGCGACGTCACGGTCCACATCGACGGCGGCGTGGCGGTGCTCACGCTCAACCGTCCCGAGCGCCGCAACGCCTACACCGCCGAGATGGGCGCGCTGCTGGGCCGGGCCTACCGCGAGTGCGACGGCGTCGACGACGTCCGCGCCGTCGTGCTGACCGGCGCGGGCTCCACCTTCTGCGCCGGGGCCGACTTCTCCGGCGGCGCATCGCCTTTCGATTCGCCGGAGGACGGGTTCTCGGCCTCGCCGATCGACCCGGCCGCCTTCGAGATACGCAAGCCCGTCATCGCCGCGCTCAACGGGCACGCCGTCGGGATCGGCCTCACAATGGCGCTGCAGGCCGACGTCCGCATCGTCGCCGAGGACGCGAAATACGGTGTGGTGCAGGTGCGCCGGGGCGTCCTGCCGGACTGCATGTCGCATTGGACGCTGACGCACCTGGCCGGGCTCGGGGTGGCCGCCGAGGTGCTGCTGACCGGGCGGACGTTCACCGGCGCCGAGGCGGTGGCGCTGGGCATCGCGAACCGGGCGGTGCCCGCCGGACGGGTGCTCGGCGACGCCCTCGACATGGCGCGCGACATCGCGGCCAACGTGGCGCCGATGTCGGCGGCGTTGTGCAAGCGGCTGCTGTGGGACAGCGCCACCAACAGCTACACCCCGCGCCAGGTCGCGGCGCTGGAAACGCTGCTACACCGGCGCGTCATGGGCGGCGCGGATGCCCGCGAGGGGGTCGACGCCTTCCTGGAGCGACGGCCGCCGCGGTTCGGCGCGCGGATCTCGGCGGAATGGTCGGACCTGCCCGGTCCGTGACGGCACTGTTCGTCAGGCGGCATTCGGCGCCGGGAGCGGCGCCCGGGCGGCGGCGGGCTCGGCCGCGTGGTGCCTGATGACGACGCCGCTGACGAGGGCGCCGATGAAGAACAGCGCCGCGCTCACCTGCAGCAGCCGGGTGAAGCTGGCGTCGGTGAGCCGGTTGGCGGCGATCAGGCCCATGCAGGCCACGGCGAGCAGCGCCGACGTCCGACCGGTCGCGTTCTGGATGGCGGCCGCGATCCCGCTGTGCGCGGACTTCACCGACGACAGGTTGAGCGCGGTCAGGGGCGTGATGGCCAGGACCATCCCCACGGCCAGCACGATCCTGCCCGGCAGCAGGTCGGTGGCGACGTCGAAGCCGCGCGCCGAGGGGTGGATGAGCAGCAGGCCCACACCCGCCAGGGCGGGCCCGGCGATCAGGAAGGCCCGCGCCCCGATCCGGGCGGCCATGCCGCCGACCGAGCGGGCGAACAGGAAGGACACCACGGGGCTGGACAGGGTGGTCAGACCCGCGGCGGTGGCCGAGTACCCGGCGACCTCCTGGAGGAACAGGGCGATGGCCAGCGAGCCCAGCGTGATGCCGCCGTAGACGAACGCCGTGACCAGGTTGACGCCGGCGAAGTTGCGGGCGGCGAACAGACCCGGCGGCACCATCGGGTGGGGCGCCCGGCGCTGCCACGCGACGAACGCCGCCAGCGCCGCGACCCCCAGCAGCAGCGCGGCCCGGATGACGGGGTCGTTCCAGCCGTGCCGGCCCGACTCGATCAGGGCGTACACCGTGGCGGCCAGCCCGACCGCCGACAGGGCGGCGCCGGGCAGGTCGAGGCGGGCACGCTCAGCGGCGCGGGGCAACGGCGGCAGGCCGAACGTGAGCGCGAAACCGGCGAGCATCGGGACCGCCGACAGGATGTAGATCCATCGCCAGTTCAGCAGGTCGACGGCCAGCCCGCCGAGCAGGGGACCCAGCGCGAACGCCGTGCCCGTCCACGCCGTCCAGGTTCCGATCGCCGCGGCGCGGTCCGCGCGGCCGAACGCCGAGTTGATCAGCGCCAGCGAGCCGGGCACCAGGAACGCGCCGCCCAGCCCCTGGACGAGGCGGCCGGCGATCAGCATCGCCGGCGTGCCCGCCGTGGCGGCCAGCGCGGAACCGGCCCCGAAGGCAACCAGCCCGAAGCGCATCACCGGTATGCGCCCGAACCGATCGGAGATGGCCCCGCCCGGCAGCACCATGGCCGCCACCGCCAGCAGGTAGCCGTCCACGACCCATTGCTGGGAGCACATGCCGCCGCCGATGTCACGCTCCGTGGCGGGCAGCGCCAAGTTCACGACGGTGCCGTCGAGGAAGACGACCATCGACACCATGATCGCGACGAGCAGCACGCGCCTGCTCGGTTGCTTCGCCGCGATCATCGCCGCGGGGTCCCGGTGTGCTGGCTTTCCATGCGCTCTTCTCCTCGGCTTCCGGCGGTATGTAGTACCCAGGGGGGTTACAGCCCGGAGCGCCTGAGGTCGTCACGACCGGGTGGGCCGATGGGTTCAACGGGTTCGAGTGAGTTTCAGTGGGGTTTCGGCCAGCCGTAGCGACGAGCCGCGGCGCGCGCTGCGCTCCATCAGCCGCGGCGCCACCACGCGGTGCAGCGGACCGACGGCGGCCCAGACCGCGCGGGCGGAGCCCCGGCGGTAGTGCAGTCGCGTGGTGAGGGTGGCGCGCCGGCCGCCCTCGCGCCGCAGCGTCAGCCGGGCATCCATCAGCGGGCCGCCCGTCGCGAGCACGAACTCGTCGGGATCCGATCGCACGATCGGCCAGCCGATCACCCGTCCGGGCGCCGAGTACGGCCCCAGGCTAAGCCGCAACACGTGCCGGTGGATCCAGGCCACCGCGCTCCCGGACACGCCCGGGCGGCGCCCGACCGCGTCGCGGAACGCCTGCTCGGCGGTGCGCGAGTCGCCGGGTTCGATCGGGACCTCGAAGACGTCGGTGTAGTCCGGGCACGCCGCGGTCGCCACGCGACGCAGCGTCCAGCGCACGGCCATCCGGTGGCCGCCGGTGCCGATGACCAGCGCGCGATACAGCGAGCCGTGCACCCCCGGGAAGTCCGCCCAGGTCAGCGCGCGGAGCCGGGTGCGCCGGGGCGATTCGGCGTCCAGTTCGAACACCCATCGGTACACCGCAAACGGGTGGCGGCCCCTCAGCGCGAACCGGGCCGCGGGCCGCGCCTCGTCGAGGACGAAACCGGTCGGCACGGTCGCCGGATCGAGCGGGTCACGGCACATCACCCGCAGCAGGGCCGACCACGTGTCCTCGCGGCTCGCGTCGACGGTTATGGCATGCTCATCGATATAGGATAACTGTTCCATATAGAAGGAATGTACTAGATCGTGGCACCTCCGCGGAAGCACGGCACCGATGTGATCCTCGACGCGGCGCGGGCCCTGGTGCTCGACGGCGGGCCGCGGGCGGCGAGCGTCGCGGCGATCGCGAAGGCCAGCGGTGCGCCCGCGGGCACCCTGTATCACCGCTTCGGCAGCCGCGACGGCATCCTGACCGCGGCGTGGCTGCGGGCGCTCGAACGCTTCCAGACGCGGGCGATGGCCGCGCGCGGCGACACCCCGCTTGAGACCGCGGTCGCGATGGCCGTCGCGGCGATCGGCTTCGCGCGGGAACTGCCCGAGGACGCCCGCCTGCTGTTGACGATCCGGCCCGGCGACCTGCTCGACGCCGAACCCGACGCGGCGTTCAACGAGACGCTCGCCGCGATGAACGCGCCGCTGACCGAGCGCCTCGGCGCGGTGGCCCGAGAACTCTACGGGCGCAACGACGCCCGCGCCGTCGACGCGGTCGCGCGGGCGGTCGCCGATCTGCCCTACGCCGTCGTGCGTCGCCACGCGCACGACGAGCCGATGCCGCCCTGGCTGGAGGGCGATGTCGCCGCGGCGGTCCGGGCGATGCTAAAGGACTTTCGCAAAGGCCTTGAGGGAGTCCACCTGGACGGGATCCAGTGAGGGGCGCACGGTTTCGCGGGCCGCGGCGAGGTCGGCGGCCGTCACGTCGGTGGCATCGATCGACCGGCGCATCGCCGTGAGCGCCGCCTCGCGCAGCAGCGCCACGCAGTCGGCCGCGCTGTAGCCCTCGAGCCCGGCGGCCACGTCCTCGAGGTTGACGTCCGCGCTCAGCGGAATGGATTTGCCCGCCGTGCGCAATATTTCGAGGCGGGCGGCGGCGTCGGGCGGTTCGACGAACACCAGCCGCTCCAGGCGCCCCGGCCGCAGCAGGGCGGGGTCGATCAGGTCCGGCCGGTTGGTGGCGCCCAGCACGACCACGTCGCGCAGCGGGTTGACGCCGTCGAGTTCGGTCAGCAGGGCGGCCACCACCTTGTCGCTCACCCCGGAGTCGAAGCTCTGGCCGCGCCGTGGCGCCAGCGCGTCGATCTCGTCGAGGAACACCAGTGACGGTGCGGAATCCCTTGCGCGCCGGAACAATTCGCGCACCGCCCGCTCGCTGCTGCCCACCCACTTGTCCATCAGCTCGGAGCCCTTGACGGCGTGCACCGACAGCCGGCCGGTGCTGGCCAGGGCGCGGACGACGAAGGTCTTGCCGCAGCCCGGCGGACCGTACAGCAGCACCCCCCGCGGCGGCTCCACGCCGAGCCGGGCGAACGTGTCGGGATGCTGCAGCGGCCACAGCACCGCTTCGGTGAGCGCCTGCCGGGCCTCGGCCATGTCGCCGACGTCGTTCAGCGTGACGTTCCCGACGGTCACCTCCTCGCTGGCCGAGCGGGACAGCGGCCGGATGACCGTCAGGGCGCCGACGAGGTCCTCCTGGTTCAGCTTCGGCGGCTGCCCGTCGGCGCTGGCCCGCGACGCCGCCCGCAGCGCCGCCTCCCGCACCAGCGCCGCCAGGTCGGCGACCACGAAACCCGGTGTGCGGCCTGCGATCTCGTCGAGGTCCAGATCGCCGGCGGGCACCGGCTTGAGCAGCGATTCCAGCAGCGCCTTACGGGTGCCGGCGTCCGGCAGCGGCACGCTCAGCTCGCGGTCGCACAGGTCGGGGGCGCGCAGCCGGGCATCGAGCTGATCGGGCCGGGCCGAGGTGGCGATCAGGGCGACGCCCGCGGTGGCGACGGCGGTGCGCAGCTCGCCGAGGATCAGCGACGCGACCGGCTCGGGGGTGGCCGGCAGCAGCGCGTCGACGTCGGTGATCAGCAGCACGCCGCCGCCGTCGCGCACTGCCTTGACCGCCGACGCGACCGCCTTGAGCCGGTCGTCGGCCGCCAGCGCGCCGGCCTCCGGGCCGTCCAGCTTGACCAGCCGGCGCCCGTCGCACACCGCGTGCACGAGGGTCACCTTGCCCACGCCGGCGGGACCGGACACCAGCACGCCGAGGTTGGTGCCGGCGCCCAGCGTCTTGAGCAGGTGCGGCTCGTCGAGCGCGAGCTTGAGCCACTCCGACAGCTTGGCGGCCTGCGGCTGCGCCCCCTTGAGCTCCTCGACGACGGTCTCGGGGCTGGCCACCTCGACCAGCTCGTGCGACGCGGTCGCCGGGCCGGACGGCACGGCGGTGCCCCAGGTGACCAGCGTGTTGGGCTGCACGCTCACCGGCCCCACCGGATCGACGCCGGTCACCGTCAGCAGCTCCGAGGTCCAGCTGATGCCCACCGAGGCGGCCAGCGCGCGGGTGGCGGCCGCCGTCGAGAAGCCCGGGCCCAGGTCGCGGGGAAGCAGCGACACCGCGTCGCCCACGGTCACCACCTTGCCGAGCAGGGCCTGGCGCAGCGTCACCGACGAGATCGACTGGGTGGCCAGCGCGGAGCCGGACAGCGTCACCGACCTCGCCCCGTACACGGTCACCGTGCCCACGATCACCGGGGCGTCCTCGCGAAGGCCGGCGTTGGACAGCGTCACGTCGTCGAGCAGGGCGGTGCCGACCGGGGTGTCCGGGCCGGCCAGCCCGGCGACCGCGGCCGTCGTGCGCGAGCCGGTCAGCGAGATCGCGTCCCACTCCCGGATGCCCAGCGCGGCAACGACACTCGGGTGCAGGCGGACGACGCCGCGGCGGGAGTCGACGGCGGAGGTGTTCAGCCGGGCGGTGAGGGTGAGCTGCCGGCCCGGTTGGGTCATCGCAGGCGACCGCCGGGCTTGCGCAACCCCAGCCGCGCCGCGGAGCGGCCCTTCGGCTGCGCGCGGCGGTTGGCGCGCCGGGCGGCGCGACGCTGCCTCGGCTCGTCGCCCCACGCCTCCGGATGGGCGGCGAGCCAGCGCTGGTTGCGCACCGCGAACGGGACGTGACAGAGGTAGGCGATGATGATCACCCAGATCAACAGGTAGGGGGCCAGCACCGCGGCGGCCGCGGCGATCGCGAGCAGCGCCAGCAGGGGGGCGGCCCAGTTCGGGGGCACCGCGGCGGCGTGCATCTTGCGCATCGGAATCTTGCTGATCATCAGCATCGAAGTCCCGGTGATCCAGATGCACAGGAAAACCGGCGACGTCCACCAGCCCTCCCCGAACTGCAGCTTGAGCCCGATCAGGCCGATCATCGACACCGCGCCCGCCGGCGCGGGCATCCCGACGAAGAATTCGTGCGTGTAGGAGGGCTGCCTGCCGTCGTCCTGCAGCGCGTTGTAGCGGGCCAGCCGCAGCACCACGCACACCGCGTACAGCAGCACCACGATCCACCCGGCCGGCGACTGGGAGAACAGCGTCAGGTACAGCACGATCGCCGGTGTCACACCGAAGTTCACCGCGTCGGCCAGCGAGTCGATCTCCTCGCCCATGCGCGACTGCGCGTCGAGGATGCGGGCCACCCGGCCGTCCAGGCCGTCGAGGATGGCCGCCGCGGCGATCAGCGCCATCGCGGCCTTCGGCTGGTGTTCGAGCGCGAACTTGATGGCGGTGAGCCCCGCGCAGATGGACAGCACCGTCATCGCGCTGGGCAGGATCTGCAGGTTGACGGCCCGTTTGGCCCGCGGCTTGCTGATCATGGCAGTTCGGCCAGCACGGTCTCGCCGGCGATCGTGCGCTGGCCCACCTGCACGAGCGGCTCGGCGCCCGCCGGCAGGTAGGTGTCCAGCCGCGACCCGAACCGGATCAGCCCGTAGGTGTCGCCGATCCCGAGCTTGTCCCCGACGCGGGCGTCGCACACGATGCGGCGCGCCAGCAGGCCGGCGATCTGCACGGCGACCACCTCGGCGCCTTCGTCGGTCCGGATCCGCAGCCCGGTGCGCTCGTTCTCGGTGCTGGCGGCGGCCAGGTCGGCCGACCCGAACCGGCCGGGCCGGTGCTGCACGGCGACCACTTCCCCGCCGACGGGCGCGCGCTGCACGTGGGCGTCGAGCAGCGACAGGAAGATGCTGACCCGCGGCAGTGGCGTGTCGGCCATGCCGAGTTCGGCCGGCGGCGCCGCGCTGTCGATCACGCAGACCATGCCGTCGGCCGGCGCCACCACGACGCCGGGCCGGGTGGGCGGCACGCGCGGGGGATGCCGGAAGAAGCCCGCGCAGGCGCCGGCCGTCAGCAGGCCGGCCCGGCGCAGCCACCGGTGGCGACGCCCCGCCAGGGCGAGCCCGAGGCCCCCGGCGATGAACGGTCTTCCGGCCGGGTGGACCGGCGGAATGGCGGAGCGCACCAGTTCGAGCACGTGCCGGGGGCTGAAGGCCGGGTCCTCGGCGGTGGGACCGACCGGAGGAGGGGGGCTGCTGGGGCGTCGTGCCACGCGGCCATCTTACGAGCCGCCATGATGGGGGCATGGGGCTGCGCCGCGCGAAGGTGGGCGTCACGTCGGCGTTCCTGGCCCACGCGGTCGTGTTCTCGTCGTGGGCCGCCCACATCCCCCGGGTCAAGGCCGAGCTCGGCCTGACCGACGCGGCACTGGGCACGGCCCTGTTCGGCGCGCCGCTGGGGTCCGTCGTGGCCACGCTCCTGTGCCACTGGGCGCTGCCCCGTGTCGGCAGCCGCCGGCTGGTCCACGTGACGCTCGCCGGCTACGCGGCCGCCGGCGCCACGGTCGGGCTGGCCTGGTCGGCCGCGTCGCTGTTCGGCGCGCTGGCGCTGTGGGGGTTCTTCCAGGGGGCGCTCGACGTCGCGATGAACACCCAGGCCGCCGCGGTCGAGCGAATGGCGCGGGCGCCGATCATGGCCCGTTTCCATGGAATGTGGAGCGTCGGCGCGCTGGTGGGCGCGCTGATCGGGGCGGCCTGCGTCAGCGCCGGCGTCGGGCTCGCGCCGCAGCTGGCGGTCCTCGGGGCCGTCGTGGTGGTCGCGGGTGAGGCGCTCACCCGGGGCCTGGTCCGCGACCGGGAGCCCGAGCCGTCGAGGTCCGGTTTGGCCGGGCGGAGGTGGCTGACGCCGACCGTGGCGATCCTCGCGGCGGTGGCGTTCGCGTCGTTCCTGTGCGAGGGCGCCGCCACCGACTGGTCCGCCACCTACCTGTGCGACGTCGTCGGCACCGGCCCGGGCGTCGCGGCGCTGAGCTACGCGGCGTACACGCTCACGATGGTGGTCACGCGCCTTGGCGCGCTGCGCCTGCACGCGCGGATGCCCAGCCGCCGCCTGCTGCCGGCGCTGGCGCTCGTCGCGGTGGCCGGCATGAGCGTGGCGCTGGTCACCGGCAGCGCCGTCGCCGGGGTGCTGGGTTTCGCCGCCCTGGGCGCCGGCGTGGCGCTGCTCGTGCCCACGGCCTTCAGCGCGGCGTATTCGGCCACCGAGGCGGGGTCGGCGATCGCCCTGGTCGCCGCGACGGGCTGGATCGGCTATCTGCTGGGCCCGCCACTCATCGGGCACCTGGCCGGCGCGGCGGGACTGGCGGCGGCGCTGGTGACCCTCCCGGTGATGATGTCGGTGGTCGCGATCGCGATCCGCTTCAGCCCGGCGTTCGACAAGGCCGACGAGTTTCACCGCGAGGTCGCGGCGCCCGCGGGCTAGCTCAGGTCCCAGACCTGCAGCTCGGTTCCGGCCGCCACCTCGACGACCTCCTCCGGGATGTCCAGCAGCGCGTTGGCCGACGCCAGCCAGCGCAGGTGGTGCGACGCCGGCGGCCCGTAGCTGACGACCGTGCCGGCCTCGTGGTCGAGGATGGCCCGCCGGAACTGGCGCTTGCCGCGCGGCGAGCTGAGCGACTCGGCCAGCACGGCGGACCGGTGCGGGCGCTCGGGATCGGGCAGGCCCATCGCGCGGCGCAGCGCCGGGCGCAGGAACACCTCGAACGAGACCAGCGCGCTGACGGGGTTGCCCGGCAGGGTGACGATCGTGGTGCCCGCGACTCGGCCGATGCCCTGCGGCATCCCCGGCTGCATCGCGACCTTGACGAACTCCACCCCCTGGTCGCCCTCGCGGCCGAAGGCGTCCTTGACCACCTCGTAGGCGCCGGCGCTCACGCCGCCGCTGGTGATGATCAGGTCGGCTGCCGGCGCGTGGCGGTCGAGCAGCGCGCTGAACTGGGTGACGTCGTCCTCGGCCGTCGCGACGGCCGTCACCTCGGCGCCGGCGTCGCGCACGGCGGCCGCCAGCATGACCGAGTTGGACTCGTAGATCTGCCCGGGCCGCAAAGGATTGCCGGGCGGCACCAGCTCCGAGCCGGTCGACAGGACCAGCACCCGTTGCCGCGGGATCACCGTCAGCTCCGCCATGCCCAGCGCCGACACCAGGCCGAGCACCGCGGCCGTCACGACCTGGCCTTTACGCAGGACCGTGGTGCCGGGGGCGACGTCCTCGCCCGCCCGCCGGATGTGCGCGCCGGCCGGGCGGGGGCTGCGGATCGCCACCCTGTCGGTACCCCCGTCGGTGTCCTCGACCGGGACGACGGCCGTGGCGCCGGCCGGCAGGGGCGCGCCGGTCATGATCCGGTGCGCCGATCCCGGTTGCAGCGTCAGCTCGTCGGTGCGGCCGGCGGGGATGTCCTCGGCGACGGGCAGCACCACCGGGTGGTCGGGCGCCGCGTCGGCCACGTCCTCGGCGCGCACGGCGTAGCCGTCCATCGCCGAGTTGTCGAACACGGGCAGCGCCAGCCGTGCCGCCACGTCCACGGCGAGCGCCAGGCCCAGCGCGTCGGCCAGCGGAACGGCGATCGCGGGCCGGGCGCGGATCAGCCCCGCCACCACGCGCTGGTGTTCTTGGACTGACCGCAAGACCGAGCGCATCAGACCGGGAAGCTCACGCCGGTCAGTTCCTCGGAAACCTCCCAGAGCCGGCGCTGGAGGTCCGCGTCGTGGGACTGGGCGCTGGATTCGACCAGCTTCGGATTTCCCCGCTGCTCGAGGAAGCCGTCGGGCCCGTAGTACTGACCGCCCGTCACCGCCGGGTCGGTGGCGGCCCGCAGCGTCGGCAGCGCGCCGCCCTCGGGGCTCTGGAACAGCAGGGGCCCCAGCACGGCCTTGAGCGGCTGGAAGATGCGCGGCAGGTTGCGGGCCAGGTCGGTGTTGGACCCGCCGGGATGAGCCGCCACGGCGATCGTCTGGGCGTCCCGGCGCGCCGCCAGCCGGCGCTGCAGCTCGTAGGTGAACAACAGGTTGGCCAGCTTGGACTGGCCGTAGGCGGCGATGCGGTCGTACCCGCGTTCCCACTGCAGATCGTCGAAGTGGATCGCGGCGCGCAGCCGGTGCCCGAGGCTGCTGACGGTCACCACCCGCGACCCGGGCACCTCGAGGAGGTGGTCGAGCACCAGGCCCGTCAGGGCGAAGTGGCCGAGATGGTTGGTGCCGAACTGCAACTCGAAGCCGTCGGCCGTGGTCGACTTCGGTGTCCACATCACCCCGGCGTTGTTGATCAGCAGGTCGATCCGCGGATAGGCGGCCCGCAGCGCGTCGGCGGCCGACCGCACCGAGTCCAGCGACGACAGGTCCAGCTTCTGCACGGTGACGTCTATGTTTCGGGACCCTTGGCCCCCGGCCGCCGCGATGCGCGCCGCCGCGGCGTCACCCTTCTGCGGGTCGCGCACCGCCAGCACGACGTGGGCGCCGCGGGAGGCCAGCGCGGCGGCCGTGGGCAAGCCGATGCCCGTGTTCGCGCCGGTGACGACGGCGACCCGGCCGCTCTGGTCCGGGATGTCCGATGCGGACCACTCGCGAGAAGCCATGCGGCCAAAAATACCCATACGGCCGCGGGCCACCCCGACGTAAAGTCGAGAACGTGATTACCGGTCTGGCCCACACCGGGGTCTGCGTGCCCGACTGCGAGGCGGCCGTCGCCTTCTACCGGGACGTGTTGGGCCTGCATGTGCTCTCGCCGCCGTACGCCATCACCGGTAACGCCATTCACAACGACATGGGCGAGCTGGTGTCCGACCCCAGCATGAAGGCGGCCATCGTCGGGTTTCCCGGCGACGGCGACCGCGTGCTCGAGGTGATCGAGTACCTCAACGTCGAAGGGGCGGACCGGGGCGCCGCGCTCGCCGACCACGGGCTGTCGCACGTCGCGCTGCTCTGCGAGGACCTCGACGCCACCCGCGCGGAGCTGGAGAGCAAAGGTGTGCGGTTCCTGGTCAGGGGCATCGCCGAACTGGTCGGGGTGCGCACGACCTGGTTCGCCGACCCGTGGGGCGTGGTGTTCATCCTGGTCGAGAAGAGTCGGCCCGAGCGACCGTATTTCGCCCAGTGGTCCTGACCGTCGGCATCATCGGCGCCGGCGCCGGGGGCATCGCCATGGGCGTCCAGCTCGCCGAGGCCGGCTACGACTTCACGATCTTCGACCGGGCCGACGGGTTCGGCGGCACCTGGCGGCACAACACCTTTCCCGGCGCGGCCTGCGACGTCCCGTCGCACCTGTACTCGTACTCCTTCGCCCCCAACCCGCGGTGGAGCAAGACCTACGCAAACCAGCCCGAGATCCTCACCTACCTCGAGCAGGTGGCCGCCGAGCACGGGCTGGGCGCTCGTCTTCGGCCGGGCACCGCGATCGTCTCGGCGCGTTGGTCCGACCGCGACCGTCGCTGGACGCTGACGGGCGACGACGGGCGCGAGCACGCCTTCGACGTCGTCGTCAGCGCCGTCGGCATGCTCGACGTGCCCCACATCCCCGACATCCCGGGCGCCCAGCGGTTCCGCGGACGCCAATTCCATTCCGCGCGTTGGGATCACAGCAGGTCGACGGCCGGTGAGCGGGTCGCGTCGATCGGCACCGGCGCCAGCGCCATCCAGTACGTCCCGGCGATCGCGCCGCAAACCGCGCACCTGACGGTGTTCCAGCGGACCCCGATCTGGATCGCCCCGCGGTTCGACTTCCCGTTCACCCCCGAGCAGCAGGAGCTCTTCGAGCGCGACCCGGCCGCGGCGCGAAAGCTGCGTCAGGAGGCCTTCGACGCCTACGAGTCGGCCGGCTTCGACGTCGACGACGCCCAGACCCGGGAGGCGACCGAACTGGCCCGCAGCTACCTGGCGCGCAAGGTGGCCGACCCCGAGCTGCGGGCGAAGCTGACACCCGACTACCCGGCGGGCTGCAAGCGGCCGCTGATGTCCCGCGACTGGTACCCGACGCTCGCGCTGCCCAACGTCAGCCTGGAAACCACGCCCATCGCCGAGATCACCGAACGCGGCGTGCGCACGGCCGACGGCGTCGAGCACCGCGTGGACACCATCGTCTACGGCACCGGATTTTCCGCGGCCGACTACCTGGCCAGCATCGACGTGCACGGGACCGGCGGACGGCACCTGCGCGAGGACTGGAGCGAGGGCGCCGAGGCCTACCTCGGCACGCTGGTGGCCGGCTACCCGAACTTCTTCACGCTGTACGGCCCCAACACCAACGGCGTGAACTCGATCATCTACATCCACGAAGCGCAGACGACCTTCGTCCGCCGCATCCTCGACGTCCTGCGCGCCCGCCGGGCGCGCACGGTCGAGGTCACGCCCGAGGCGCAGCGCCGCTACAACGACGAGATCCAGGCCGCGATGGTCGGCAAGGTGTGGCTGGCGTGCGACAACTACTTCCGGCACCCCAGCGGCAAGGTGGTCACCCAGCTGCCCTACAGCGGCCGGACCTTCTACGAACGCACGCGTGAACTGGTCGAAAGCGACTACCGGTTCGCGGGGTAGCCAATCCCGGTGGCCGCTCGCGTCTCATCAGCCGGATCCGCGCCCCCGCCCGGACCGGGGTGCTGAAATCCCTTTCGGTCCGTATCCGCGCCGCGGTGGCGGCCCGTCGGGACGGCTTCTTCGCCTGCACCCGCCACACCCTACGCACGGTCGGGGAACCTGCGGGTTACTGAACCCAGAAATTATCGTGGCGAATGAACCACTCCCGGCGCTCGTCGTCGGTCATGTCGGCCAGCGCGGCGAAGCCCTCGAAGTAGGCCTCGCGCGGGGCGCCGGGCGCGAACAGCATCAGGATCGACGCCGGCTCGTCCGCCCCGTTGCGGAAGCCGTGCACCCCGCCGGGCGGGACGTAGAGGAAGTCGCCCTGGTGCCCGTCGGCCCACCGGACGCCGTCGTAGAGCTTCATCGTCCCGCTCAGGACGAAGAACGCCTCGGACATCGCGCGGTGGAAGTGCGGCCCGGGGCCACCGCCGTTCGGCGGGATGTCCACCCGGTACAGGCCGTAGTCGCCGCCGGTCGCCTCCTGGTTGGCCAGGTAGTGGTACTTGACCCCGGCCGTTTCGTAGTCCGGCGGTTCGCCTGCCCGCTTGAGCCAGGCGCTGATCTCCGGCTCGTCCTCGGTGTAGCGCGGCGGCGGGTAGGGCGGCACGACGAGGGACATGCCCCCAGTGTTACCCCCCGAGCGGGTACACCACCCCGGTCAGCTCCTCGGACACCGCCCAAAGCCGGCGCTGCATTTCGGCGTCGTGCGACTTCGCGCTGGACGAGACGAGCTTCGGGTGGCCGCGCGTCTCGGCGAAGCCGTCGGGACCGTAGTACTGGCCGCCGAGCACGCCCGGGTCGGTGGCGGCGCGCAGCGTCGGGAGCGCGCCCATCGCCGCGTCCTGGGCGATCAGGTTGAAGAACACGTTGACGAGCGGCCGGAACGCCGCGGGCGTGTAGCGGCCCAGCTCGGTGTTCGACCCGCCGGGGTGGGCGGCGGCGGCGATGGTCGTGCCGTGCGGGGCGAGCCTGCGCTGCAATTCGTAGGTGAACAGCAGGTTGGCCAGCTTTGCCTGCCCGTACGCCGCCACGCGGTTGTAGCGGCGCTCCCACTGCAGGTCGTCGAAGTGGATGTCGGCCAGGATGCGGTGGCCCATGCTGCTCACGGTCACGACCCGTGAACCGGGGACCGGCAGCAGCCGGTCCAGCAGCAGGCCGGTCAGCGCGAAGTGGCCCAGGTGGTTGGTGCCGAACTGCATCTCGAAGCCGTCTTTGGTGGTCTCCTTCGGCGTGTACATGACGCCGGCGTTGTTGATCAGCAGGTCGATCCGCTCGTAGGCGGACTTGAGCTGGTCGGCGGCGGCGCGCACGGAGTCCAGTGACGTCAGGTCCAGCTCCTGCAACACCACGTCGGCGCCGGGGCTCTTGGCGGTGATCCGGGCGGCGGCGTCCTTGCCCTTGTCGAGGTTGCGCACCGCGAGCACGACGCGCGCGCCCTTGTCGGCCAGCGCGGCGGCGGTTTCGTAGCCGAGGCCGGTGTTGGCCCCGGTGATGACGGCGACGCGGCCGGTCTGGTCGGGAATGTCCGCGGTGGTCCACTTGGCCATGTGCAGCTCCTGCAACTAGTAGAGTAAACGGGGCGAGCGCTCCGGTTGATGATCACTATACGGAACGCACGCCCCGCTTTGTCAACCGAATCGATGGTGAACACATGGCGCAACCGGACCGGCCGCTGCGGGCCGACGCGGCGCGCAACCGCGCCCGCGTGCTGGACGTCGCCTACCAGACCTTCGCGGCCGAGGGCTTGTCGGTGCCGATCGACGAGATCGCGCGCCGCGCCGGCGTCGGCGCGGGGACGGTCTACCGCCACTTCCCCACCAAAGACGCGCTGTTCGCGGCCGTCATCGACGACCGCATGCGGCACCTGGTCGACGACGGGCGCGCCCTGTTGGGGACGGCGGGGCCCGGCGAGGCGCTGTTCGCCTTCCTGCGCTCGATGGTGTTGCAGTGGGGTGCGGCGGACCGCGGCCTGGTCGACGCCCTGGCCGGCTACGGGATTGACATCGCCTGCGCCGCGCCCGACGCCGAGGACGCCTTCAAGGCCATGCTCGCCGAGCTGCTGCACGCCGCCCAGCAGGCGGGTACGGCGCGGCGGGACATCGGGATGGGGGATCTCAAGGCGATCCTCGTCGGCTGCCAGGCCATGCAGGCGTACGACGCGGCGCTGGCCGAGCGGGCGACGGACGTTGTCATCGACGGTCTTCGCGCTGGGCGATAACGCCCCGCGTGTTCTTGCACTCGGCATAGGCGAGTGCTAAGAATGACGTTGGCACTCCCGACCGGTGAGTGCTAGGTCGGGACGGTGAGGCCAGTCTGGTCGTCCGTCGCGGGCACTGCGCCCGGCCAGCGTAAGTAACGGGGTCGTCCTCACCCGGTCACCCCTGGTCCATTCCCGATCCGGAGGAATCACTTCGCAATGGCCAAGACAATTGCGTACGACGAAGAGGCCCGTCGGGGCCTCGAGCGGGGGCTCAACGCCCTCGCCGACGCGGTAAAGGTGACGTTGGGTCCCAAGGGCCGCAACGTCGTCCTGGAGAAGAAGTGGGGTGCCCCCACGATCACCAACGATGGTGTGTCCATCGCCAAGGAGATCGAGCTGGAGGACCCGTACGAGAAGATCGGCGCCGAGCTGGTCAAGGAAGTCGCCAAGAAGACCGACGACGTCGCCGGTGACGGCACCACGACGGCGACGGTGCTGGCCCAGGCGCTGGTCCGCGAGGGCCTGCGCAACGTCGCGGCCGGCGCCAACCCGCTGGGCCTCAAGCGCGGCATCGAGAAGGCCGTCGAGAAGGTCACCGAGACCCTGCTGAAGTCCGCCAAGGAGGTCGAGACCAAGGAGCAGATCGCCGCCACCGCCGCGATCTCCGCGGGCGACCAGTCGATCGGCGACCTGATCGCCGAGGCGATGGACAAGGTCGGCAACGAGGGCGTCATCACGGTCGAGGAGTCCAACACGTTCGGCCTGCAGCTCGAGCTCACCGAGGGCATGCGGTTCGACAAGGGCTACATCTCGGGCTACTTCGTCACCGACGCCGAGCGTCAGGAAGCGGTCCTCGAGGACCCGTTCATCCTGCTGGTCAGCTCCAAGGTGTCGACGGTCAAGGACCTGCTCCCGCTGCTGGAGAAGGTCATCCAGGCCGGCAAGCCGCTGCTGATCATCGCCGAGGACGTCGAGGGCGAGGCCCTGTCCACCCTGGTGGTCAACAAGATCCGCGGCACGTTCAAGTCGGTGGCGGTCAAGGCCCCCGGCTTCGGCGACCGCCGCAAGGCGATGCTGCAGGACATGGCCATCCTCACGGGCGGCCAGGTCATCAGCGAGGAGGTCGGCCTTTCGCTGGAGAGCGCCGACGTCGCGCTGCTGGGCAAGGCCCGCAAGGTCGTCGTCACCAAGGACGAGACCACCATCGTCGAGGGCGCCGGTGACACCGACGCCATCGCCGGGCGCGTGGCCCAGATCCGCCAGGAGATCGAGAACAGCGACTCCGACTACGACCGCGAGAAGCTGCAGGAGCGCCTGGCCAAGCTGGCCGGCGGTGTTGCGGTGATCAAGGCCGGCGCCGCCACCGAGGTGGAGCTCAAGGAGCGCAAGCACCGCATCGAGGACGCGGTGCGCAACGCCAAGGCCGCCGTCGAGGAGGGCATCGTCGCCGGTGGTGGCGTGGCCCTGCTGCACGCGACCCCGGCGCTGGACGAGCTGAAGCTCTCCGGCGACGAGGCGACCGGCGCGAACATCGTTCGCGTCGCGCTCGAGGCCCCGCTGAAGCAGATCGCCTTCAACTCCGGGCTGGAGCCCGGCGTTGTGGCCGAGAAGGTCCGCAACTCGCCCGCCGGCACCGGCCTGAACGCCGCCACCGGCGAGTACGAGGACCTGCTCAAGGCCGGCGTTGCCGACCCGGTCAAGGTCACCCGCTCGGCGCTGCAGAACGCCGCGTCGATCGCCGGGCTGTTCCTGACGACCGAGGCCGTCGTCGCCGACAAGCCGGAGAAGGCGGCGGCTCCCGCGGGCGACCCGACCGGCGGCATGGGCGGCATGGACTTCTAAGAAGTCAACGGAAAAGCCCGGTTCCCCTTGGGAGCCGGGCTTTTTCGTGCGTCGAGACTGCGTACAGCGTCAAGAACCGGGAGGAGAACCCGCTCTCACCGCAGTTTCGGCGACGTCATTGCAGACTCGGCGTTCGACAACGCTAAGCGGGCAGCGAGAACACCACGCAGTCGTGCAGGCAGCCCTTGGCCGCCTCCGGGGAGTCGGGCGCGGCGTCGCGGTGCAGCAGCGCGCGGGTGGGCACCACGCCCAGGCGGGCGGTCTCGTCGCCGGCGGAAGACACGGTTGCCTCGCCGTCGACGATCAGCGAGTACCCGCCCGGCTCGGTCGGCGGCCACAGCAGGGTGACGTCGCCGCGCCGGGCGAGGTTCCGCCGGGTGCGTCCCCCGATGAGCCCGACGTCGAGCGTCTCCCCCCGCAACCGCGGCTCGACCGCCACGGTGTGCGGGCGATACCCGTCGTCGACCGTGATCAGGTAGGCAAACGGGAAGTCGGGAAGAGCTGCTGCCAGCCGGTCGAAGTCCACCTTCTTGGCGCCCATGCCGTCGAGGATAGGCCGCTATCGAAGGCGGCGACCCGCCTCGCCCGGCTTCGCCGCGCTCGCGATCGCCGCTATCGAAGGCGGCGACCCGCCTCGCCCGGCTTCGCCGCGCTCGCGATCGCCGCTACTCGGGGAAGACCGGCTCCCTGGTGCCCGCGTTGGCGTCGGCGGGCGGGCGGTCGCCCTTGAAGAAGTTCGAGCTCGGTATGGCCGACTCGCGGCCCGCGGGGCGGATAGTCGTCTCGCTGCCGGACGCGGCGGGGAAGAAGGCGGCCGGGGCGGCCGTGGTCGTGCGCAGTCCCGGCGGGGTGGGAGTGCTGCCGCCGACCGGGCCGGCGACGCCGGAGTTGGCGTTGCCGGACTCCATGCCGGCGGCCGCCATCCCCGCGGTGCCCGCGTCGGCTATGGAGCCGGTGACGGCCGGGCCGGCGGTTGCGGTGTGGAGCAGGCTGGGACTGGCGATGCCCGGGTTGAGGCCCCCGGTGGTTGCGGCCGCGGTGTTCAGCAACCCCGTTCCGACGTTGGCGGCGCCCAGCCCGCCGGTGGCGTAGTGGCCGGAGCCGAACGACGACTCGGACCCGGCGACGTTGTCCTGCAAGAAGCCGGTGTTGGCGTAGCCGTTGTTCAGGAAGCCCGCATTGACGCTGCCCGAGTTCATGAGGCCGGCGTTGGTGGACCCTGCATTTCCGATGCCGAAGTTGCCGCTGCCGGAGTTGAAAAAGCCGATGTTGTTGTTACCCGAATTGAAGAAGCCGATGTTGCCGGTGCCCGAGTTGAATCCCCCGAAGCCAATTTGGCCATTGCCGCTCAGCCCAATTCCGAAGTCGTTGCTGCCGGAATTGCCGAACCCGAGGTTGTTGTTGCCCTGGTTACCGAAGCCGAGGTTGCTGTTGCCCGAGTTTCCCGAGCCAACGTTCTGGGCGCCGCTGTTTCCGAAGCCCATGTTGGGCACGCTCAGCGGACCCCAACTGATTTTGCCGTTGTTGAACTCGAAGCCCACCTTCTGCAGGAGTTGCTGCCAGGGCGCCAACTGCGCGGCGGCGGCCGACGCGTCGGCGTGGTAGCCGAACATGGCGGCGACGTCCGCGGCCCACATCGCCTCGTAGGCCGCCTCGGTGTCCATGATCGCCGGGATGTTGAACCCGAACCAGTTCGTCGCCGCCAACGCCTGTACGAGTTGCCGATTGGCGGCCACCACCGCGGGCTGAACCGTTGCGGCCACCGCCGTCTCGAAGGCGGCCGCGATCGCGGAGGCCTGGGTGGAGGCGGCCTCGGCCTGGGCCGCGGCGGCGCTGAGCCAGCTCACGTATTGCGTGGCGACGGCCATCATCGCCGCGGCCGACGCGCCCTGCCAGGAGCCGTTGACAAGATCCGATGTCACCGAAAAGAATGACGACGCCGACGAAGTCAGGTTCTCGGCCAGCCCGTCCCAGGCTTCTGCCGCAGCAAGCAGCGGCGCCGCTCCAGGACCGGCGTAAAGTAGTGCCGAGTTGATTTCAGGCGGCAACCACGCAAAATGCGGGCTCGTCACTGACCCAACTTAACCGGGATGGGCCGCCCTTCGTGGCGTTATGGAGCAGGTATCGGGGCCGGCTTGCGGCCGCGGACCAACTTTCCGGGACGGGCGTCGGTCGGAACGCCATTTTCGGCAATTACTTCCCCCGACACAATGGTTGCCACGTATCCTTCGGCCGTCTGGTCCAGCCGCCGGCCACCCGCCGGCAGGTCGTGACGGATCACCGGCTTGTGCAGCCGCAGGGCGGCGTGATCGATGACGTTCAGGTCGGCCTTGTAGCCGACGGCGATGCGGCCCCGGTCGCCCAGTCCGGCCACGCGGGCCGGCACCGACGTCAGCTCGCGGACGGCCTCGGGCACCGTGAAGCGTCCCGATTTCCGGTCGCGGGCCCAGTGCGCCAGGAAAAACGTCGAATAGCTGGCGTCGCAGATCATCCCGTAGTGGGCGCCGCCGTCGCCGAGGCCGAGCACCACGTCGTCGCGGTGCAGCAGCTTTCCGACGGTGTCCAGCGAGTTGTAGGCGAGGTTGCTGGTGGCCACCAGCAGCATGGCGCGGCCCTCGTCGTCGAGGAGGCGGTCGTAGGCCTCCTCCATCGGGTCCACCCCGCGGGCGCGGGCTCGGGCGCCGATGCTGGTCGACGGGTCGGGCTCGTAGTCGGGGGTGTCGCCCAGCGGGAAAATCCAGTCCCACATCTGCGCCACGTAGAGGATCGGGTGCCCGGTGCCGGGCTTGTCGGCCAGGATGCGGGCGCGGACCTCCGGCTTGCGCATCTGGACCACCCGCTCGGCCAGCGGCAGGTGCGCGATCTCGCGGTAGCTGGGGTAGAGGATGAACGGGTTGGCGGACAGCTGCAACCCGATGATCAGCCCGATCGGGCGCGGCAGCAGCTGCGCCGTGATGTCTCCGCCGGCCGCGTTCGCCTTCTCGATCATGGTGATCGCGTCCTCCCACGTCGGATCGCCGGAGTTGGCGACGATCAGCGTGAACGTGACGGGCAGGCCGACGTCCTCGGCCACGTCGAACACCGTCTGCAGCACCGGCTGGTAGCCGCCGGCCGGGATGTCGGGCACGAACTGCAGGAGCCCGCCGCCGCCGTCGACCACGCCCTTGGCGATCTCCTCGATCTCCTCCCGGGCGGCGTCGTAGCTGGGGATCGGCGAACCGCTCTCGGTCTTGTGGATCGTGAACCGCGACGTCGCGAAGCCCAGAGCGCCGGCCTCGATCGCCTCGGTGGCCAGCGCCCGCATCCTGGCCAGGTCGTCCTCCGTGGCCGGCTCGCGGTCGGCGCCGCGCCGGCCCATCACGTAGACGCGCAAGGGCGAATGCGGCAGGAAGGCGGCGACGTCGATGTCGCGCTTGCCCGCGTCGAGCGCGTCAAGGTATTCGGGGAAGGTTTCCCAGGTCCACGGCAGGCCGTCGGTCATGACCACCCCGGGGATGTCCTCGACGCCGGCCATTACGTCGACCAGCACGTCGTGGTCGTCCTGGCGGCACGGCGCGAAGCCGACACCGCAGTTGCCCATCACCACCGTGGTCACGCCGTTCGCAGACGACGGTGTGAGCCGCTCCGACCAGATCGCCTGGCCGTCGTAGTGGGTGTGCAGGTCGACGAAGCCGGGCGTGACCAGCAGGCCGGTCGCGTCGATCTCGCGTGCGGCCGCCTCGCCGTTCACGTGGCCGACGGCCGTGATGATGCCGTCGCGGACCGCCACGTCCCCCACGTACGGTTCCCCTCCCAGCCCGTCGACGATGGTGCCGTTGCGGATGATGAGGTCGTAGGTCATCTAAATAATCTACGACCGCGTCCCGCGCTCATGCCAGGCTCGGCTGCCCGCCGTCGGTAGTGTCGGCCCTATGGCCAGCCCCGACGAAGCAGCGAAAGAACTCCTCCGCGACGCGTTCACCCGGTTGATCGAACACGTCGACGAGCTCACCGACGGATTGACCGACGAGGTCTCCGACTACCGCCCGACCCCGGAGGCGAACAGCATCGCCTGGTTGATCTGGCACAGCGCCCGGGTGCAGGACATCCAGCTCGCGCACGTCGCCGGGGTCGAGGAGGTGTGGACCCGGGACGGGTGGGTGGACCGGTTCGCGCTGGACCTCCCCCGCCACGACACCGGCTACGGGCACGGGCCGGACGAGGTCGGGAAGGTCCACGCGTCCGCCGAGCTGCTGAGCGGCTACTACCACGCCGTGCACAGGCTCACCCTCGAATACGTCGCCGGCGTGACCGCCGACGAGCTGTCCCGGGTCGTGGACACCAATTGGGACCCGCCGGTGACGGCCAGCGCGCGGCTGGTCAGCATCATCGACGACTGCGCCCAGCACCTGGGGCAGGCGGCGTACCTGCGGGGAATTCAGTAGGTTCGCACGCGTGCGATTCGCGGCGGCGGTGCTGGCGTGGTTGGCCGCCACCGTGGCGCTGGCGGTGGCGGTACCCGCCTCGTGGGCCCAGGCGCACATCATCGACGCCGACGGCTACGCCGCGCTGGCGCGCGAGGCGGCCGGCGACCCGGCACTGCAGTCCGCCATGGCCTCCGAGCTCACCACCCGGGCCGTCACCCTCATCGCCGCCCGCGCCGGCGGTCGGTACCCGGTCGACGGCTCGCGGCTGCGCTGGGCCGCCAGCGCCTTCACGGCCGGGCCCGCGTTTCCGCCGATGTTCGAGCAGGCCAACCGCGCGGTGCACGGCTGGTTGTTCACCGACCGCGGCTCCGGTGATCCGTGGACGATCGACGTCGCCCCGATGCTCAAAGACGGCGCGATCCAGGCGCAGTTGAGCCGTCAGGGCGTGGCGGTGCCGGCCGCGCTGAGGGTTCCGGTGACCGCGTCGTTGCCCGGTTCGTGGCGGCAGGGACGGCTCAGGCCGTTCGCCACGTGGGGGCCCTGGGTGAGCGTCGGCGCGGCGGTGCTCAGCGGTTGCTGCGCCCTGCTCACGCTGGCCGCGGCCCGCAGCCGCGGACAGGCCATCAGCAGCCTGGGCGTCTCGGCGCTGATCGTCGGCGCGCTGGGTTGGGCCGGCACCGAGATCGGCCGTCCCTACGTCAACGACGGGCTCGACGGCGCCACCACCACCGATCTCCGCGACATCGGCGACGTCATGGTGACCCACGCCGAGGCCAGCCTGCACCACTGGCTGGACGTGACCCTGGTTGCCGGCGCCGCGCTGGTGGCGGTCGGCGTCGTCGTCGCGGTCGTGGGCGGCCTGCGGCGGAAGCAGGGGGCCGCCACTAGCCGAACGTGAACGAGAAGACTTGCAGACCGGGGCTGACGCCCAGGTCCAGCCCGTCGCTCGCGGCGGTCGGGTCGGCCACGATCCGGTGCAGCGTCGGTGGCCCGGCGATCTGCATCGTGGTCGTCCGTCCGCCCCGGCTCGCGGTGAGGGTTCCGGTGCCGCCGACCACCACGAAGACGTCCTTGGCCGTGTAGTCGAGGCGGATGGCGGCGTCGGGGCCGTCGGCGGTGGCGCCCTGGTCGTCGAGCGTCCAGCGCCCACGCAGGGCGAACCTGTCGGCCGGGAGCGTGGGCGGGTAGTCGTAGGTGGCGGTGCCCGCCCGATACGGACCGGCGCCGCCGTAGTAGGTGGCCTTGCCGGCGCCCAGATACGTCTCGGGGGTGAGCCGTCCGGTGGGAGTCGTGTCCGGCCCGTGGGCCGGCGCGGGGAGCCTGGCGCCGGGGTTCGCGTCGGCGAGCAGCTGCCGGATCAGCCTCTCGGTGCCGTCGTAGTCGCCCTCGCCGAACTTGGTGTGGCGGATCGTCCCGTTCGCGTCGATCAGGTATTCGGCCGGCCAGTACAGGTTCTGGTAGTTGTTCCACGTCGCGTAGTCGTTGTCCAGCGCGACGGGATAGGTGATGTGCAGCGCGGCCGCACCGCTGGCGACGTTGGCGGGAACGTGTTCGAACGCGTACTCGGGGGTGTGCACGCCCAGGACGACCAATCCGCTGTCGCGGTAGCGGCCGTACCAGTCGACGACGTGGCCGATGGCCCGCTGGCAGTTGATGCACGAGTACGCCCAGAAGTCGACGAGCACCACCTTGCCGCGCAGCGAGGCGAGGTCGACCGCGGCGCCGCCCGGGGTGTTGAGCCACTGGGCGATGCCGGTGACCCCGGGGGCCGGCCCGCACTGCTGGAGCTGGTCGGCGCCCTCGGTGCAGTCGGCGAGCTGGCCCTTGGGCGCGGCGCCGAGTTGCTGCTGAATGTGGTTGGCGCCGAGGTCTTTCTGCATGGCGGCGGTGTAGTCGGGGACGGCGCGCTGCAGCATCGCCGGCAGGTTGAACACGAGCGCCACGGCCAGCACGATCATCGCCACGCCGCCCGCGGCCTGGATCGCACGTTGCCGGCGGCGGAAGGCCGCGACCCGCTGTGTCACGCCGCGCCCGGCGAGCGCGAAGACGAGCAGGGGAACCGCGGTGCCGACCGCGAACGTCGCGGTCAGCAGCAGGACCGGGAGGCCCAACGACGCGGTGCCGCCGGCCACCACGATCGCGGCCAGCACGGGGCCGGCGCAGGGCACGTACAGGGCGCCCAGCGTGAGTCCGAGCCCGAATCCGCTTCTGCCGAGCGGGGTTTCGCGCAGCGGAATGCGCGCGAACGGCCGCTCGATCAATTCCCGCAGCGGCGGGAAGATCAGGCCCAGCCCGATGACCGTCAGCGCCACCAGGGCGCCCCAGCGGATCGCATCCTGCGGCAGGTGCAGCGCCGACAGCAGCGTCGAACCGGCCAGCGTCACCAGGCCGAAGCTACAGACCAGCCCGGCGATCACCAGATATGGCCGGGCCGAACGGGTTTGACCACCGACGGCTCCGGAGAAGAACACCACCGGCAGCACCGGCAGGATGCACGGCGAGATTCCGGTGATCAGGCCCCCGAGGAAGCCGATCAGTGCGACCGTGGGCATGGCTAGTCGGTGTACGCCAGGGCGCTGTCCCGGTCGGCGGGCCGCGACGGAACCCGCGGCGGGCGGGAGCGGACCCGGATCGGCCACCAGAACCACCGTCCCAGCAGCGCGGCGACGGACGGCGTCATGAAAGCACGCACGATGAGCGTGTCGAAGAGCAGGCCCAGGCCGATCGTGGTTCCCACCTGTCCGATGATCCGCACGTCGCTGACGACCATGGACGCCATCGTGAACGCAAAGACCAAGCCGGCGTTGGTCACCACCTTCCCGGTGCCGCCCATCGAGCGGATGATGCCGGTCTTCAGCCCCGCGTGGATCTCCTGCTTGAAGCGCGAGACCAGCAGCAGGTTGTAGTCCGATCCGACGGCCAACAGGACGATCACCGACATCGCCAGCACGAGCCAGTGCAACTGGATCCCGAGGATGTCCTGCCAGACAAGCACCGAGAGCCCGAACGACGCCCCCAAGGAAAGCGCCACCGTGCCCACGATCACCGCGGCGGCGACGAGCGCGCGGGTGAGGATCAGCATGATGATGAAAATGAGGCAGAGCGAAGAGATTCCGGCGATCACCAGGTCCCACCGGGCGCCGTCGGAGATGTCCTTGAACACGGCGCCGGTCCCCGCCAGATAGATCTTCGCGTCCTCCAACGGCGTTCCCTTGAGCGACTCTTCGGCCGCGGTGCGGATCTTGTCGATGCTGGCGATGCCCTCGGCCGACGCCGGGTCTCCGCGGTGCAGGATGATGAACCGCGCGGAATGCCCGTCGGGCGAGAGGAAGTTGTTCATCGCGCGCCGAAAGTCCTTGTTCTTGAACACCTCTGGCGGAAGATAGAACGAGTCGTCGTTCTTGGACGCGTCGAAGGCGTGGCCCATGGCCGTCGCGTTGTCACTCATCTCGTCCATCTGCGCGAAGATGCCCGACATGGTGCTGTGCATGTCGAGCATCATGGTGCGCATGTTCACCATCGTCTCGATCATGGGCGGGAACTGGGCGACCATCTCCGGCATCAGCCGGTCGAGCTCCTGGATGTCGCCGACGAGCACGGTCAGCTTGTCGTCGATCTGATCGACGCCGTCGAGAGCGTCGAAGATGGAGCGGAACGACCAGCAGATCGGGATGTCGAAACAGTGCCGCTCCCAATAGAAGTAGCTGCGGATCGGCCGCCAGAAGTCGTCGAAGTTGGCGATCTCGTCGCGCAGCTGATTGGTGATCTGCTGCATCTCCTCGGTGTCGCCGACCATCTTGTGGGTGACGCCGACCAGTCGCGTCATCAGGTCGTACATGTGCCGCATGGTCGCGATGGTCCTGGTCATCTCGTCGGCCTGCTTGAGCATGTTGTCCATCTGGTCGCGCTGGTATTTCATGCTCTGTGCCTGCGCCGCGTTCTGCATGCTCATCTGGAACGGGATCGACGTGTGGTCCATCGTCGTCCCGTCCGGCCGGGTGATTGCCTGGACGCGCGAGATCCCCGGGACCCGGAAGATCCCCTTGGCGAGCCGGTCCAACACCAGGAAGTCGGTCGGGTTGCGCATGTCGTGATTCGACTCGATCATCAGGATTTCCGGCTTCATTCGCGCCTGGGAGAAGTGGCGGTCCGCGGCCGTCAGGCCCTCGTTGGCGGGGATGGAGCTGGGCAGGTATTCGCGGTCGTTGTAGTTCGCCTTGTAGCCGGGCAGGGCGAGCAGGCCGATGAGGGCGATCGCGAGCGTGACGGCCAGGATCGGCAACGGCCAGCGGACCACCGCGGTGCCGACGCGGCGCCAGCCGCGGACACCGATCCTGCGCTTGGGGTCGAACAGGCCGAACCGGCTCCCGGCGGTCAGCACGGCGGGCCCCAGGGTGAGCGCGACCAGCACGGCGACCAGCATCCCGACCGCGCAGGGCACGCCGAGGGTCTGGAAGTACGGCATCCGCGTGAAGCTGAGGCAGAACGTCGCGCCGGCGATCGTCAGGCCGGAGCCCAGGATCACGTGAGCGGTCCCGCGATACATGGTGTAGAACGCCGAATCCCGGTCCTCGCCGGCCTGCCGCGCCTCCTGGTAACGGCCGATGATGAAGATCCCGTAGTCGGTGCCGGCCGCGATCGCCAGCGAGGTGAGCAGGCTGACCGCGAAGGTGGACAGGTTGAGCAGCCCGGTGTGGCCCATCAGCGCGACGGCCCCACGCGCCGCGGTCAACTCGAAACCGACCGTGACCAACAGCAGGATCACGGTGACGATCGAGCGGTACACGAACAGCAGCATGATCAGGATGACCGCGACCGTCGTGACCGTGATTCTGGCCGTGGACTTGTCGCCGCTGTGGTGCAGATCCGCGGCCATCGCGGCGACCCCGGTGACGTAGGCCTTGACGCCGGGCGGGGCGGGCACCCCGGCCACGATTTTGCGGACGGCCTCGACCGATTCGTTGGCCAGCGGCTCGCCCTGGTTGCCGGCGAGGTTCACCTGGACGGTCGTCGCCTTGCCGTCGTTGCTCTGGGCGCCGGCCGCGGTGAGCGGATCGCCCCAGAAGTCCTGGACGCTCAGCACGTGCGTCTTGTCCTCGCGCAGCTTGCGGACGATCGCGTCGTAGTACCGGTGGGCGTCGTCGCCGAGGGTCTGGTTGCTTTCCAGGACGATCATCGCCGAACTGTCGGTCTCGCCCTCCCGGAAGGCGTGGCCGATGCGCTTCATCGCCTCGAACGACGGCGCGTCCCGCGGGCTCAGCGACACCGAGCGTTCCTGCCCGACGACCTCGAGCGACGGGACGAACAGGCTGAAGGCGGCGGCGGCCGCGATCCAGAACAGGATGATCGGCACCGCGAAGGTGTGGAGGAGGCGGGCGAGGAGCGGCCGTTCGGTGTGGGTGGGCCCGGCGCCGGCGAAGTGGGTGGTCACGCGGACTTCACCACGCAGAACGTGTAGGCGCGGACCTCGTTGGAGATTCGCTCGGCCTTGACGACGTCGTCCACGGTGATCCGGCAGCCGACGCTGTCGCCGCTGGCGCGGGCCATGAGGTTGCCCATCATGGCGGCCTTGTCGGTGGTGACGCGCAGCGTCCACGGCAACGGCGCCCCGTCGACGCGGTGGGGATCGCCGTTGACGTCGAAGTAGCTGATGTCGGCGGTCGTCCCGGGCGGCCCGAACACCTCGTAGACGATGCGCTTCGGGTTGAACGGCTTGGGGTTTTGCAGGTTGCTGTCGGCATACGATTCGCGCTTCTGCGAGCCGAAGTAGCCGTGGACCCGGTCCACGATGAAGCCCCCGACGGCGACTACCGCCAGGATCACCAACGGGATCCAGAACCGCGACAGAAACCTGAAGATCGGCTGTCCCCTTTACCGGTTGGCACGCCGGCGGACGATCCGCCCGCTCGCCCATGTCCGGTTCCCGATTGCCCCGGCTGGGTGATCGGGAAGGCGAACAACCAAGGCTAGCCTAAGTAAACCACGGGCGATCAGCTGCCGAAGGCCGGAGCGGTCGCCGCCTTATCCTCGCGAAACGCAGTGTAACGACACCGTTCCGCCGGTAACCCGCTTTGGCGCTAGGCCCAGTTCCACACCGACATGTCGCCAGGCGGGTACTGGTTGCACACGTCGGTCGCCTTGGCGACCACGCCCTTGTTGTTGAAGAAGATCTTCATGTGGTTGACCCACGCGAACGTCAGCGGGTCGCCGTTGTAGAAGTTCTCGGAGTAGTCCCTGCGCTCCTGCGGTGACAACGAGAAGAACCAGTGGGCCTTGTCGATGGTCGCCTGCTGCAGGTTGGCGTGGTTGTTGAAGTCGATCATGTACCGCTGGTAGTACACGGGACTCGTGTCGCGCACGGCCGCCATGTACTGCTCGGCGTCGCAGGTGGTCGCGATCATCCGGCGGGGTACCGGGAAATCTTCCGTGGAGTCGGCCACCGCGGCCTTCGGAAAGGCGGTGGCGGCGATGCCCAGGGACAGCAAAACGGCGCCTGCACGCAGGCCAGAACTCAGCCGAGACATAGCTGTTACCGTAACACTTTCCAGGCCTGCGGTGGGAGCCGTCGCGACATTTCGTAGCCCGTCTCACTATCAGTCGTGATCTGGGACGATGACATGGCTCGGGTCGGGCCGTAGCTCCGGTGGCGCCTGGCTGTAGTCCCCGAACGGGCCGTCGCGCCGCTCGACCGCCGCGCGCACGCCCTCGGTCTGCGCGATCGTGATGAAATCGAGCGCGTCGGGGGTGTTGCGCATCAGGCCGTCGAGGATCCCGCCCAGCATCTGCGTGCTCGCCAGGCCCATGTTCTCGTAGGCCTGGTTCACGATCAGCTTCTGGGCGCGCAACTGCGACAACGGGATTCGCGCCAGCTCCGCGGCGATCTCCGCGACGCGGGCCTCGAGCCGCTCGAAGGGCACCGCCTCGTTGATCAGTTCGACCTCGGCGGCCTGCACCCCGGTGAGCGGCCGACCGGTCAGCGAGTGCCACTTCACCTTGGCCAGGCTCAACCGGTAGAGCCACATCCCGGTCAGGTAGGCGCCCCACATCCTGCTGTACGGGGTGCCGATCACGGCGTCCTCGCTGGCGATCACGAGGTCGGCGCACAGCGCGTAGTCGCTGGCCCCGCCGAGGCACCAGCCGTGGACCTGCGCGATCACCGGCTTGGACGCCCGCCAGATCGCCATGAACTTCTGCGTCGGCCCCGTCTCGCGGGCGGTGACCATCGCGAAGTCCTTGCCCGGGTCCCATCGGCCGTCGGTCATCATGGCTTCGCCCCAGTGCTGGAAGCCGCCGCCGAAGTCGTAGCCGCCCGAGAAGGCGCGGCCGGCGCCGCGCAGCACGATGACCTTGACCTCCGGATCGCGTTCGGCCAGGCCGACGGCCGCCTCGATCTCGTCGGGCATGGGCGGGACGATGGTGTTCAGGTGTTCCGGGCGGTTCAGCGTGATGGTCGCGACGGGGCCGGCCGTCGCGTACAGCAGGGTCTCGAAGTTCGCCATCGGTCAAGCGAAGTCGGTGGCGCGGTTCGTGTCCAGCGCGACTCTCGGGCCGGCCCGGCCAATTTTCGTCGGTTAGGCGCGGGCCCGCGCGACCGATCGCTAGCATGGTGATTCGGCGGGGGTGTGTCGGAAGGTCTGCAGCGGGCGAGTGATCGGCCAAGGTCGAATGGGCACGGTCGTCTCGGCCGCGGCCGCGATGGTGTTCACCGCGTTTTCGGTGGTCACCACCCTTCCCGTCCCCGCGCAGGCGGCCCCGTGTGCGGGCGACGGGGCCAACCCCGTCTCCTGCCAGAACTGCCTGATGTTCGTCGAGGCGTATCACACCTCGAACGTGTGCGACCACCCCGCTCCGCCGCGCCCCGTTCAGTCACCCCAGACCAGGCTGCCGCTGCCGACCCCGGAGGCCCCGCCGGAGCCGCTGCCGCTGGAGCCCGTTCCGCCGGTGCAGACGCCCAAGGCCATTCCGCCGAGTCCTTCGCCCCCGAGCACGGTTCCGGTGCAGAGCCCGCGGCTCAATCTCGGGGGCGCCGGGGTGCCGAAGAACGCGTCGGTGGTGACGCCCCCCAAAGGGCTGGACGCGCCACCGCAGGCCGTCGCGGATGCCAGGGGCGCGCCGGCGACGCGAATCGACCCCGCCAACCCGCCATTGCCGCCGATGCAGGTGTACGACTTCGACCACCAGGTGCAGAACGTGGTCGACGCCCACAACGGCAACGTCGACGTGGTGCACGCCGGCAACCAGGAGCTGGTGCGGCCCCGGCACTGGGACTACGTCGACTACGACGAGGATCACCGGCCGGCCCTGTACAACCCGCTGAGTGAGGCGATGACCTTCCGCTACCGCTACAACGGCGCCTATCGGGAGGCCTTCGTGCCGGCGGGCGGGCGGATCGTCCTCGACGTGGCCGCCGCCGGCGAATACCCGTTCACCGCGGTCGGATTCAGCCACGTGGCGTCCGGCAGCTTCCACGGCGGCGCCTGGATACCGCCGGCGGGCTCGGACGTCCCGCCGCCCCGGACCTACGCCGCGCCGCCCCCACCCGAGCTGTACCAGGACGTCCCCGCCTATGTCGCGGCGGCCAACCAGACCGTCGTGGTCGGCCAGGTGCAGGTGCTCGGCCACGACGACAGCCAACCCGCGGGCGGCCAGGACACGTTCCTGCTCGACGACTCCACCCTGGCGTGGGGTCAGGTGAGCGAATCCGACGGCAACGGGCAGATCAAAGTGACCAAGACCCAGTCGCTACCGGGCGCCGGGCCGACCGACAACGGCAGCCTCCTCATCGCGCTCGCAGCGCTCAAGCCGCCGGTTCAGCATTCCGAAACCTGGTGGCGTTCGGCGCTGGGATACGGCGGGCTGGGGTTGGTGGCCTGCCTCGCCGCCTGGCTGCTCGGGCGCCGGAATCGCAACCCGGACGTGTTCGTCGACGACTAGTGGCGACCCGTCACGGGTGGTTGACGCAGAACGCCACGCACATCGCCGACACGGGAATGGACACCCACTGCAGCCCGCCGTCGGCCTGGCGCTCGCAGTAGACGGGGCCCGGGACTCCCCAGACCTTCGCCCCCTCCGGCGAGCACGGTTTCCCGAGGTCGGAATCGGCGTGCGCCGGGCCGGTTCCGAGGGCGATGGCGATGGGTGCGATCGCCGTCAACGTCGCCACGCCGATGAACCTGAGTGCGCCCATGATCCATGCCCTCCTCGACACCGTCCGCCAGTTCGTTACCGAGCTTAACCGTTTCGGGCGCTTAAGGATCGGGCTGGCGGTTCTCGGGTGACGCCGCGTAGATGCGCCCGCGGATCTTGATGTACGGGGTGATGAGGTAGGCCGAGCCGACCACGACGGCGATGAACATCAGCGTCGACAGCACCGCGTTCGGCCAGAGCTTGCCCACCCCCACCGCGAAGCAGGCGATGCCGATGGCCGAGGTCGTCCAGTAGTAGCGGCGCCCCGCGCGGCGGTGGGTGATGTAGCGGAACCGCGCCTGGGTCGCCCCGGCCGCGATGAGGATCAACCCCGTCGCCAGCATGGTCAACTCGATGCGGTCGGTCGCGGACACGCCGACGATCTTACGGCCGGTCAGCCGGGGTCGATCACCTGCAGGACGCCCGCGGTGACGCCGGCCACGAACAGTCGCCCGGTCGCCGGGTCCACGCCGACGGTGTAGGGGTTCTGCACGGTGGGGATCCGGCGGATCTCGCGCGGCGCCGGCTGGGTCATGTCGTAGCCGACGACCTCGTTGCCGCCCGAGGACGCCACCCAGAGTTGGTCGCGCGCTGGGTCGTAGGCAACGCCGTAGGGGCCGCCCGGCTGCGCGACGCGCGCGACCTCCCGCGGCGCCGGCAGGGCATCGAACACCCGGATCGCGTCGCCGCGGGTGTCCACGGCGATCAGGTGGCCGTGCCGGTCCGCGACGAGGTGGGTGGGCCCGTCCCCGGCCGGGGCCGCCCCGACGACCGACAGCCGTTCGGCGTCGTAGACCGTCAGCGTGTTCTGGCGGGCGTCGAGTACCCCGACCGCGGCGCCGGACGCGGCCAGTCCGGCGGGCTGGGTGAGGCCGGTGAAGACCTTGACCACGGTGCCGTCGCGCACGACGCTCACCGAGCCGCCGTGCTCGTTGCCGACGAAGACGGTGCCGCCCGCGGCGGCGGTCGCATCGTGGGGGAAGGTGCCCGTCGCGATCGGCGGCGACGCGGCGTCGCCCGGTAATTGCACCTCCACCAACGCGTTCGCCGTCTCGACCGGCACCAGCACGGGGCCACCGGCCGCGGCCAGCTGGAGGTGGCGCGCCGAGCCGGGCAGCGGCGTGCGCGCGGTGACGGCGAGCGAGTCGGCGTCGAGCAGCACCAGTTGGTCGGGGTCGCGCACGGCCACCGCGACGACACGCGTCCGGCCGTCCACGGCGACGCCCTCGGCTCCCGCCCCCACTCCGACGATCCGCCCCGGCGGGGTTGCGTTGGGCGGCGGCGCGTTTCGCGGTTCGGCGGCGGACGGCAGGGGCGGTTGTGCGTTGGGGTGGGTGCACCCGAGCAGGAGCGCGGCGGCGAGCGCGACCGCGGCCGCGCGCCGCGTCATCGCCGGCCGCCGAGCATCCGCCACAGGAACGAGTAGGTGAGCGCGGACTTGAAGGCGACCTGTTCGTTGTCGGCGGCGCCGGCGTGGCCACCCTCGATGTTCTCGTAGTACCAGACCCGGTGGCCCGCGGCCTCGAGCGCCGCCGCCATCTTGCGCGCGTGTCCCGGATGCACCCGGTCGTCGCGCGTGGACGTGGTGAACAGCACCGGCGGGTAACGGCGGTCGGACGAGATGTTCTGGTAGGGAGAGTATTCGGAGATGAACGCCCAGTCGTCGGGATTGTCCGGGTCGCCGTACTCGGCCATCCACGAGGCGCCGGCCAGCAGCAGGTGGTAACGCTTCATGTCCAGCAGCGGCACGCTGCACACCAGCGCGCCGAACCTCTCCGGGTACTGGGTCAGCATGATGCCCATCAGCAGGCCGCCGTTGCTGCCGCCCTGGGCGCCCAGCTGCGGCACGTTCGTGATGCCCCGGTCCACCAAATCCGTTGCGACCGCGGCGAAATCCTCGGCCACCTTGTGCCGGCCCTCGCGCATCGCCTGGGTGTGCCAGCCTGGACCGTACTCGCCCCCGCCCCGGATGTTGGCCAGCACGTAGGTGCCTCCGCGGGCCAGCCACAGGCGGCCCAGCACCCCGCTGTACGCGGGTGTGTTGGAGGACTCGAAACCGCCGTAGCCGTACAGCAGCGTGGGTCCGGGGCCGTCCGCGCCGGTGGGCCGCACCACGAAGTACGGGACCTGCGTCCCGTCCTGGGAAGCGACGAAATGCTGTGTCACGGCAAAGTTTTCGCCGTCGAAGAAGGCGGGCGCCGCCTTGACCTGCTCGAGCGGCCCGTCACCCGTGCCGCGCATCAGCCGCGACGGTGTCACGAACGCGCTGGAATCCAGGAAGAACTCGTCGCCGGTGTCGTCGGCGGCGACGACGACGGTGTTGGTCGCGGCCGGGATGCCCGGCACCGGCCGGCGCTCCCAGTCGCCCGGCCTGACGATCTCCACCCGGCTGGCCACGTCGGCGAGGGTGACGATCAGCAGCCGGTCTTTCGTCCACGCGTAGTGGTGCAGGGCGGTGTGCTCGTCGGGCTCGAACACGACCCGCAATTGCGCTGTGCCGCTCAGGAATTCCTCGTAGTCGGCCGCGAGCAGCGAGCCGGCCCGGTATGTCTCGGTGCCGCGATACCAGTCGGTGCGCAGCTCGATCAGCAACCAGTCGCGGTGTACCGAGACGCTGGAGTCGGTGGGCGTGTCGATGCGGACGAGTTCCGGCCTTTCCGGGGACCCGCGTAGCTCGTAGACCTCCTCGTTCCAAAAGTCGACGGCCCGGACCAGCAGCGTGCGTTCGTATCCCGGGGTCCGGTCCACCGACACGCTGACGAGGACGTCGGTTCGGGCGCCCTCGAACACGGTTTCCGCGTCGCTCAGCGGGGTGCCCCGGCGCCACCGCTTGATCACCCGCGGGTAGCCGGAGTCGGTGAGCGAGCCGGCGCCGAAGTCGGTGCCCACCAGGGTGGTGTCCGGGTCGGCCCAGGCGATCTGCGACTTCGCCTCGCGCAGCTCGAAGCCGCCGGCGACGAAAGTCCTTGTCCGCATCTCGAACTCGCGCACGATGGACGCGTCGGAGCCGCCGGGGGAGAGCCGCACCAGCGCGCGGGTGTGGTCGGGCTCGATGACCCCCGCCCCCGCCCACACCCACTTCTCGTCGTCGGCGCGGCCGAGCTCGTCGACGTCGATGAGCACGTCCCAGTCGGGGGAGTCGGTGCGATAACTGTCCAGGGTGGTGCGCCGCCACAGGCCGCGGGGGTTGGCGGCGTCGCGCCAGAAGTTGTAGAGGTACTCGCCGCGGCGGACCACGTAGGGAATGCGGGCGTCGGTGTCGAGCACCTCCAGCGCCTCGACGCGCATCTTCTCGAACTCCCCGTCCCGAAACTCCGCCAGCGTCGGCTCGTTGCGCGCCCGCACCCAGTCCAGCGCCTCGTCACCGGTGACGTCCTCGAGCCACAGGAAGGGGTCGTCACAGGAGTCGGCGTGGGATTGCGGTGTCATGGAGCCATTGTGGCCCGCGGCGGTAGTGTGAGCTGTATTACAGAGCCGAACGAGGAGCCGAACAAATGACTGTCTTCGCACGTCCGGGCGCCGAGGGCGCGTTGATGTCATACGAGTCGCGATACGGGAACTTCATCGGGGGCGAGTGGGTCGCGCCCGCCGCGGGCCGCTACTTCGAGAACCTGACGCCGGTCACCGGCCAGCCCTTCTGCGAGATCCCGCGGTCGGACGAGGCCGACATCGAGAAGGCGCTCGACGCCGCCCACGCCGCGGCGCCCGCGTGGGGCAAGACCGCGCCCGCCGCGCGGGCGGCCATCCTGAACAAGATCGCCGACCGCATCGAGGAGAACAAGGCCGCCCTGGCCGTCGCCGAGACGTGGGACAACGGCAAGCCGGTCCGCGAGGCGATCGCCGCCGACATCCCGTTGGCCGCCGACCACTTCCGGTACTTCGCCGCGGCGATCCGCGCCCAGGAGGGGTCGCTGTCGCAGGTCGACGACGACACCGTCGCCTACCACTTCCACGAGCCGCTCGGGGTGGTCGGCCAGATCATCCCGTGGAACTTCCCGATCCTGATGGGCGCCTGGAAGCTGGCGCCCGCGCTGGCGGCCGGCAACGCCGTCGTCCTCAAGCCCGCCGAGCAGACACCGGCGTCGATCCTGTACCTGATGTCACTGATCGGCGACCTGCTGCCGCCGGGGGTCGTCAACGTCGTCAACGGGTTCGGGGCGGAGGCCGGCAAGCCGCTGGCGTCCAGCAACCGGATCGCCAAGGTGGCGTTCACGGGCGAGACCACCACCGGGCGGCTGATCATGCAGTACGCCTCCCAGAACCTGATCCCGGTCACTTTGGAACTCGGCGGCAAGAGCCCCAACATCTTCTTCTCCGACGTGATGGCGGAGGGCGACGACTTTCAGGACAAGGCGCTCGAGGGCTTCACGATGTTCGCGCTCAACCAGGGCGAGGTGTGCACGTGCCCGTCGCGCAGCCTGATCCAGGCCGACATCCACGACGAGTTCCTGGAACTCGCCGCGATCCGCACCAAGGCCGTCCGGCAGGGCGACCCGCTGGACAGCGAGACGATGCTGGGCTCGCAGGCCTCCAACGACCAGTTGGAGAAGATCCTGTCCTACGTCGAGATCGGCAAGGAGGAGGGCGCCAAGCTGATCACCGGTGGCGAGCGCGCCGAGCTGGGCGGCGACCTGTCCGGCGGCTACTACATGCAGCCGACGATCTTCAGCGGCAACAACAAGATGCGCATCTTCCAGGAGGAGATCTTCGGCCCGGTGGTGGCGGTGACGCCGTTCCGCGACTACGACGACGCGATGGGCATCGCCAACGACACCCTTTACGGGCTGGGTGCGGGGGTCTGGAGCCGCGACGGCAACACCGCCTACCGGGCCGGCCGCGAGATCCAGGCCGGACGGGTGTGGGTCAACTGCTATCACGTGTATCCGCCGCACGCGGCGTTCGGCGGCTACAAGCTGTCGGGCTTCGGCCGCGAGTGCCACAAGATGGCGCTCGAGCACTACCAGCAGACCAAGAACATGCTCGTGTCCTACTCCGACAAGGCGCTCGGTCTGTTCTAGATGGCGGCCGGTCCGATACCACGGGCGGTCATCACTGCCCCCGCCGCGGAGTTGTTGGCGCGGCTGCAGGAACTGCATGGCCCGGTGATGTTCCACCAGTCCGGCGGCTGCTGCGACGGGTCCTCGCCGATGTGTTACCCGCTCGGCGACTTCCTGGTCGGCGACCGGGACGTCCTGCTCGCCGAACTCGAGGTCCCGCGCTCGGAGGCGGTGCCGGTGTGGATCTCGGGCCCGCAGTACGAGACGTGGAAACACACCCAGCTCGTCATCGACGTGGTGCCGGGGCGCGGCGGCGGATTCAGCCTCGAGGCCCCCGAGGGATTCCGATTCCTCAGCCGCGCAAGGGTATTCACCGACGACGAGCAGGCGCAGCTGCTGCAGACGCCCGTCGTCACCGGCACGGACTACGAGCGCGGGCTGCGCCCGCCGGTGCGCGGTCGGGTGGTGCCCGACGCCGGTCCGGAAACGTGCCGTCCGGTCCGGGAGCCGCAGTAAGGTCGTCACCGTGATCCCGCTTCCGCGCCCCTGGCTGCTGGCCGGCGCGCTGCTGGTGGGCGCCGCGGTCGGTTTGCTGGCGGGCGTGGCATGCAGTGCGATGCACGCGGCGATCCGCCCGGAGATCGCCGTCGGGCTCGTCGTCGGGATACCCGGTGTGCTCGGCCTGCTGACGATCCTGTTCTCGGGGCGGCGCTGGCTCACGACGCTCGGCGCGTTCGTCCTGGCGCTGGGCCCCGGCTGGCTCGGTGTGCTCGTCGCCCTGCGGGTGTCCGGTGGCTGACGAGCGCGACCCCGAATCGAACCCCGGGACCGCGCCGTTCGTCCCGGACTTCTCCGACACCGAGGACACGGGCACCCAGTCCTGGACCCCCGACTTCGACGACGACACCGGCCCGCGGCCGGCGGTCGAGGAGTCCGAGCAGGAGCCGGCGCCGTCGCCCGCGGAGCCCGAAGGTCAGCCCGACGAATCCGCCGGCGCGCCCGTGCAACCGGTCACGGTGCCCGGGCGCTACTTCTCGGTGAAGTGGTGGAAGTTGCTGCTGGTGATCGTCGGCGTGTGGTTCCTGGCGGCCGAGGTCGGGCTCGGCCTCCTGTACTGGTGGTACCACTCGACCGACAAGACGCCCGCGCTGTTCGTGGTGCTGGTCTACATCGTGGCCTGCGCGGTCGGCGCGGTGCTGCTGGCCATGGCCGAGGGCAGGCCGCTCGTCTCGGCGTTGTCGATCGCGCTGATGTCGGGGCCGTTCGCGTCCGTCGTCGCCGCCGCCCCGCTCTACGGCTACTACCACTGCGCGCGGGTCGGACACTGCCTATTGGGCGTGCTTCCGTATTAACGCCCGACAACCCCGGCCACTAGGGTGGGGCTCGTGACTTCTCACTATGACGTCGTCGTCCTCGGGGCCGGTCCGGGCGGATATGTCGCGGCCATCCGCGCGGCGCAGCTCGGGCTGAACACCGCCATCGTCGAGCCGAAGTACTGGGGCGGGGTCTGCCTCAACGTCGGCTGCATCCCGTCCAAGGCGCTGCTGCGCAACGCCGAGCTGGTCCACATCTTCACCAAAGAGGCCAAGACGTTCGGCATGAGCGGCGAGGCGACCTTCGACTACGGCGCCGCCTTCGACCGCAGCCGCAAGGTGGCCGAGGGCCGCGTGGCCGGCGTGCACTTCCTGATGAAGAAAAACAAGATCACCGAGGTCCACGGCTACGGCAAGTTCACCGACGCCCACACGATCTCCGTCGACCTCAACGACGGCGGCACCGAAACCCTCACCTTCGACAACGCCATCATCGCCACCGGCGCCAGCACCCGGTTGGTGCCGGGCACCTCGCTGTCGGACAACGTGGTCACCTACGAGGAGCAGATCATGACCCGGGAGCTGCCCGGGTCGATCATCATCGCCGGTGCGGGCGCCATCGGCATGGAGTTCGGTTACGTGATGCGCAACTACGGCGTGGACGTCACCATCGTCGAGTTCCTGCCGCGCGCGCTGCCCAACGAGGACGCCGACGTCTCCAAGGAGATCGAGAAGCAGTTCAAGAAGCTGGGCGTCAAGATCATGACCGCAACCAAGGTCGAGTCGATCACCGACAACGGATCGGACGTCACCGTGGTCGTCAGCAAGGACGGCAACTCCCAGGAGCTCAAGGCCGACAAGGTCATGCAGGCCATCGGCTTTTCGCCCAACGTCTCCGGTTACGGGCTGGAGAAGGCGGGCGTCGCGCTGACCGACCGCAAGGCCATCGGCATCAGCGAGTACATGCAGACGTCCGTGCCGCACATCTACGCGATCGGCGACGTCACGGGTCTGCTGCAGCTGGCGCACGTCGCGGAGGCGCAGGGTGTGGTGGCGGCCGAGACCATCGCCGGCGCCGAGACCCTCGCCCTGGGCGACTACCGCATGATGCCGCGCGCCACGTTCTGCCTGCCGCAGGTCGCCAGCTTCGGGCTCACCGAGCAGCAGGCGCGCGACGAGGGCCACGACGTGGTGATCGCGAAGTTCCCGTTCACCGCCAACGGCAAGGCGCACGGCCTGGGCGACCCCACCGGCTTCGTCAAGCTGGTCGCCGACGCCAAGCACCTCGAACTGCTGGGCGGCCACCTGATCGGCCCGGACGTGTCCGAGCTGCTGCCCGAGCTGACGCTGGCGCAGAAGTGGGACCTGACCGCCACCGAGCTGGCCCGCAACGTACACACCCACCCGACGCTGTCCGAGGCGTTGCAGGAGTGCTTCCACGGCCTGACCGGCCACATGATCAACTTCTGAGTTCCTCCCATGAATCGCACCGAGACCGTCATAGGTGCCATCGCCGGCGTCGCCGCGGGTTACGTCCTGTGGCTGGTGGCCTTCTCGATCGCCGACGACAACGCGGCGGTGGGCAGTTGGGCGCCGGCGGTGCTGCTGGGCTCGGCGGTGCTGGCGGTCGGCGCGGTGCTGTGGGGATTGGTGCTGCGGCGACGCCGCAGGTATCTGTGGTCAGGGTTCGGCTTCGGCCTGCCGGTCCTGCCGCTGGCGCTGACGCTGGCCGTCCTGGCCGACGTGTATTTGTACTAGCGCGGATTGTCCAGCGGGATGTCAAGCGCCGACATCGTCGCCGCCAGCCCGTCGTATTGCGTTGCCAGCAAACAGAATTCGATGAGCCCCCGGCGGTCGAGGTGGCTCGCGAGCTCTCGCCAGGTGGCGTCGGTGACCGTGCGGTCCTTGACGAGCTCGTCGGTGGCGGACAGCAGCGCGCGCTGCCGCGCGCTCAACTGGTCGGCCGGGCCGTCGGGCCAGCCGAAGATGGCGGCCTGCTTCGCGTCGTCCAGCCCTTGCCTGCGGGCCATCCGACGGTGGTGCTGCAACTCGTATTCGCACGCCCGCAGGTGCGCGACCCGCAGGATCACCAGCTCGCTGTCGATCGCCGGCAGCCTGCCCCGCAGCAGCCGGCCGCTGTAGACGCTCCACGCCAGGAACAGCAGCCGGTGCTGGCCGAGGGTGGTCATCAGATGCATCTCGGGGGCGTGGACGGCGCGCGCGCCGAATTTGGCGATCACCCAGTTGATCGGCCCGAGTTCGCGGAACCGCCCGGACGGGATGCGGCCGGTGTCGCTCACGGCTGCTTCACCAGGTAAGGGGAGACGGTGCTGCGGTGCTCGTCGAGGTCCAGCGCGCGGCCCAGCGCGGGGAACGCCCGCTGCGGACAGTTGTCGCGTTCGCAGACCCGGCAGCCCGCGCCGATCGGTGTCACCGCCATGTTGGGATCCCCCGACAAGTCCAGTCCTTCCGAGTAGACGAGCCGATGGGCGTGGCGGAGTTCGCAACCCAGCCCGATCGCGAAGGTTTTACCGGGCTGACCATACCGGGCGGCGCGGCGCTCCACGGTGCGCGCCACCCACATGTAGTTGCGGCCGTCCGGCATCTGGGCGATCTGCACCAGGATCTTGCCCGGGTTGGCGAACGTCTCGTACACGTTCCACAGCGGGCAGGTGCCGCCGCTCGAGGAGAAGTGAAAGCCCGTGGCGGACTGGCGTTTCGACATGTTGCCCGCCCGGTCCACCCGGATGAAGGAGAACGGCACGCCCCGCATGGACGGGCGCTGCAGGGTGGACAGCCGGTGCGCGATGGTCTCGTAGCTCACCGCGTAGAACGACGACAACCGCTCGACGTCGTAGCGGAAGTTCTCGGCCATGTCGTGGAACTGGTGGTAGGGCAGCACGGCCGCGGCTGCGAAGTAGTTCGCCAGGCCCAGCCGGGCAAGCGTGTGCGACTCGTCGCTGGTGAACTTCCCCTCCTCGACCAGGTCGTCGATCAGGTCCCCGTACTCGAGGTAGGCGAGCTCGGCGGCCATCTTGAACACCTGCTGGCCTGGCGCCAGGTGGTTGCCCATCTCCAGCGTCTTGGTCCGCGGGTCGTAGCGGTGAAGCACGGAGTCGCCGAGGTCGATCCGTCGGGTGATGTGCACGCCGTGCACCTCGGTGAGGCGGCGGGTGAGCTCCCGCGCGAGGTCGCCGTGGTGCAGCCGCATCTTGTTGGTCAGCTCCTCGGCGGCGGTGTCCAGCTCGTGCAGGTAGTTCTGCCGCTGGTAGAAGTAGTCGCGCACCTCCTCGTGCGGCATGGTGATGGACCCGGTGCCGCTGCCGTCGGAGAACCGCTCCTCGGTTGCGGCGGCCAGCTGGGCGGTGGTGATGCGGTAGCGCCGGTGCAGGTTGACCACGGCCCGGGCGAGGGTGGGATGGGCGTTGACCATCTCGGCGACCTCGGTGGGGTCGACTTCGATGTCGAGGTCGCGGTCCATCGTGACCTCGCGCAGCTCGGCGACCAGCCGGGTGTCGTCCTGGGAGGCGAAGAAGGTGGCGTCGACCCCGAACACCTCGGTGATGCGCAGCAGCACGGCGACCGTCAGCGGGCGCACGTCGTGCTCGATCTGGTTGAGGTAGCTCGGCGAGATGTCGAGCAGCTGCGCCAGCGCGGCCTGGCTGAATCCGCGCTCGCTGCGCAACTGGCGCACGCGGGCGCCGACGAACGTCTTGGGCATCCGGCCCAGGGTACCGCGCATTGCGAAGGACCGCTTCGCAGAGTTCGCACGTCGGCACGATCCGGTCACGATTGGTGTTTGAAAGATGCGATTGGCATGATTCGCACCGGGGCCCCGCGGTACAACACTGGGGTACGAACGAAAGACAGTGGACGGGGAGCAGAAGCCGTGAGCCTGGACAAGACGCTGATGCCGGTGCCCGACGGTCACCCCGACGTGTTCGACCGCGAGTGGCCGCTGCGCGTGGCCGACATCGACCGCACCGGCCGGCTGCGGCTGGATGCCGCCGCCCGCCACATCCAGGACATCGGCCAGGACCAGCTGCGGGAGATGGGGTTCGAGGAGACGCACCCGCTGTGGATCGTCCGCCGCACCATGGTGGACCTGATCCGGCCGATCGAGTTCCAGGACCTGCTGCGGTGCCGACGCTGGTGTTCGGGCACCTCGAACCGGTGGTGCGAGATGCGGGTGCGCATCGACGGGCGCAAGGGCGGCCTGATCGAATCCGAGGCGTTCTGGATCAACATCAACCGCGACACGCAGATGCCGTCGCGCATCGCCGACGACTTCCTCGCGGGCCTGGCCAAGACCACGTCGGTGGACCGGCTGCGGTGGAAGGGCTACCTCAAGCCGGGCAGCCGCGACGACGCCGCCGAGATCCACGAGTTCCCGGTCCGGGTCACCGACATCGACCTGTTCGACCACATGAACAACTCGGTGTACTGGAGCGTCGTCGAGGACTACCTGGCGTCGCACCCGGACCTGCTGAGCGGACCGCTGCGCACGACGATCGAGCACGAGGCGCCCGTCGCGCTGGGCGACAAGCTGGAGATCATCTCCCACGTCCACCCCGCCGGCAGCACCGATCAGTTCGGCCCGGGCCTGGCTGACCGCACTGTTACAACGCTCACATATGCGGTCGGCGACGAGACGAAGGCCGTCGCCGCCCTCTTCGCGCTCTGACGTCCGACCCGCGCGTCAATTACCTTCGATGACCTGCGAATTCGTGTTACCGGCCGGTAGCTTCTGAAACGGTTAAGTGATTGCCGGGATTTACAAGATTTGCAAAAACCGGCCTGCCCGTTGCTGAAATTGGCAACTGAAACGGGTGGACCTGCATCAACAGCTGTGCCATTGTCGAGTTAGCACACCAGCGAAGTTGAGCCTCTAGCTACCCGCCGGTGCCGCTTATTGCTAGTCAGCAGTGAAGATTCGTTAAGGAGCAATGCCACATGTCTGTCGTTGGCCGACCGAAGAGCGCCGAGCAGATCCAGCAGGACTGGGACACCAACCCGCGCTGGAAGGACATCACCCGCACCTACACCGCCGAGGACGTCGTCGCGCTCCAGGGCAGCGTCGTCGAGGAGTACACCCTCGCCCGCCGCGGCGCCGAGGTGCTGTGGGACGAGCTGCACGACCTGGAGTGGGTCAACGCCCTCGGCGCGCTGACCGGCAACCAGGCCGTCCAGCAGGTGCGCGCCGGCCTCAAGGCCATCTACCTGTCGGGCTGGCAGGTCGCCGGTGACGCCAACCTCTCCGGCCACACCTACCCCGACCAGAGCCTGTACCCGGCCAACTCGGTGCCCCAGGTGGTCCGCCGCATCAACAACGCGCTGCTGCGCGCCGACCAGATCGCCACGCTCGAGGGCGACACCTCGGTGGAGAACTGGCTGGCCCCGATCGTCGCCGACGGCGAGGCCGGTTTCGGTGGCGCGCTGAACGTCTTCGAGCTGCAGAAGGCCATGATCGCCGCGGGTGTCGCGGGCACCCACTGGGAGGACCAGCTGGCGTCGGAGAAGAAGTGCGGCCACCTCGGTGGCAAGGTGCTGATCCCCACCCAGCAGCACATCCGCACCCTGACCTCGGCGCGGCTCGCCGCGGACGTGTGCGACGTCCCGACCCTGGTGATCGCCCGCACCGACGCCGAGGCCGCCACGCTGATCACCTCCGACGTCGACGAGGCCGACCAGCCGTTCATCACCGGCGAGCGCACCCGCGAGGGCTTCTTCCGCACCCGCAACGGCGTCGAGCCCTGCATCGCGCGGGCCAAGGCCTACGCCCCGTACGCCGACCTGATCTGGATGGAGACCGGCACCCCGGACCTCGAGCTGGCGCGCAAGTTCTCCGAGGCGGTCAAGGCCGAGTACCCCGACCAGATGCTGGCCTACAACTGCTCGCCGTCGTTCAACTGGCGCAAGCACCTGGACGACAGCACCATCGCGAAGTTCCAGAAGGAGCTTGCCGCAATGGGATTCAAGTTCCAGTTCATCACGCTGGCCGGCTTCCACGCGCTGAACTACTCGATGTTCGATCTGGCCTACGGCTACGCCCGCAACCAGATGAGCGCCTACGTCGAGCTGCAGGAGCGCGAGTTCGCGGCCGAGGAGCGCGGCTACACCGCGACCAAGCACCAGCGCGAGGTCGGCGCCGGGTACTTCGACCGGATCGCCACCACGGTCGACCCCAACTCGTCGACCACCGCGCTGACCGGCTCGACCGAAGAGGGTCAGTTCCACTGATCTGGTGAGCCACTGATCCTTCGCCGAACGTGCACCTGTTGCGAATATTCGACCGATTTTTCGCGCTGAATGCACGCTCGGCGTAAGGGTTAGAAGCTGAAGTAGCATAGGCCCCGCCCGGCTACCCCGGGTGGGGTCTATTGCGATGCACGACAACACGACTCGGGAGACACAGACCAGTGAGTGACGCAGCGATCGAGCGGGTAGGGGTCGTCGGGGCCGGGCAGATGGGATCCGGCATCGCCGAGGTCTCGGTGCGTGCCGGCGTCGGCGTGACGGTGTTCGAGCCAACCGAGGCGCTCATCACGGCGGGCCGCAACCGCATCGTGAAGTCGCTGGACCGCGGCGTCAGCGCCGGCAAGGTGACCGAGCGGGAGCGCGACCGCGCCCTGGGCAAGCTCACCTTCACCACCGACATCAACGACCTGGCCGACCGCCAGCTGGTGATCGAGGCGATCGTCGAGGACGAGGCCGTCAAGGCGCAGGTCTTCGCCGACCTCGACCGAGTGGTCAGCGACCCCGACGCCGTCCTGGCGTCGAACACCTCGAGCATCCCGATCATGAAGATCGCCGCGGCCACCAAGAACCCGCAGCGCGTGCTCGGCCTGCACTTCTTCAACCCGGTGCCGGTGCTGCCGCTCGTCGAGCTGGTCAGCACGCTGGTCACCGACGAGGCCGCGGCGGCGCGCACCGAGAAGTTCGCCGGCGCCGTCCTCGGCAAGCAGGTGGTGCGGTGTTCCGACCGGTCGGGCTTTGTGGTGAACGCCCTGCTGGTGCCCTACCTGCTCTCGGCGATCCGGATGGTGGAGGCCGGGTTCGCCACGATCGAGGACGTCGACAAGGCCGTGGTGGCCGGGCTGTCGCACCCGATGGGCCCGCTGCGGCTGTCCGACCTCGTCGGCTTGGACACCCTCAAGCTGATCGCGGACAAGCTCTACGAGGAGTTCAAGGAGCCGCTCTACGGGCCGCCGCCGCTGCTGCTGCGCATGGTCGAAGCCGGCCGGCTGGGCAAGAAGTCCGGCCGGGGCTTCTACACGTACTAGCGGCCTACTTCTCGCAGGTGAACTGGCAGACGTCGGTGGCGCCGTCGCGGAACAGCTTCGCGCAGCCGGTCAGGTACTTCATGTAGCGGTCGTAGACCTCCTCCGACTGGATGGCGATCGCCTGGTCCTTGTTGGCCTCCAGCGCGGCCGCCCAGATCTCCAGCGTGCGGGCGTAGTGCAGCTGCAGCGACTGCACGCGCGTCACCCTGAACCCGGCTCCCTCGGCGTGCTCCTCGACCAGCGCGGCCGTCGGGAGCCAGCCGCCCGGGAAGATCTCGGCCAGGATGAACTGCGTGAAGTGCACGATCTCGTGGGTCAGCGTCACGCCCTTCGCCCGCGCTTCCTTGAAGGTGGGGCGCGAAATCGTGTGCAGCAGCATGATGCCGTCGGCCGGCAGGACCTTGTAGGCCATCTCGAAGAAGTGGCCCCAACGCTGACGGCCGAAGTGCTCGAACGCGCCGATCGAGACGATGCGGTCGACGGGCTCGTCGAACTTCTCCCAACCCTCCAACAGCACCTGCCGGCTGCGCGGGGTGTCCATCTCCGAGAACATCTTGTCCACGTGGGCGGCCTGGTTCTCCGACAGCGTGAGGCCGACGACGTTGACGTCGTAGCGCTCGATGGCGCGCCGCATGGTCGCCCCCCAGCCGCAGCCGATGTCCAGCAGCGTCATGCCCGGCTTCAGATTCAGCTTGCCCAGCGCGAGGTCGATCTTGGCGAGCTGTGCCTCTTCCAGGGTCATGTCGTCGCGCTCGAAGTACGCGCAGCTGTAGGTCTGCGTCGGGTCGAGGAACAGCCGGAAGAAGTCGTCCGACAGGTCGTAATGGGCTTGGACGTTTCCGAAATGCGGCGTGAGCTCCACAGACATAACTAAACGGGCCTTTCTATACGCGAAGCGACGACGGGCGGCCTGTGCGGCGCGAACCCGGCTCCCCCCGATGCATCCCCTGCATGCTAGCGGTTCGCGAGCGCCAAGTCCGCCTCCAGACCGCGGATTCTGGTCACACAAGGGTGTCGAAATAGGCAAAAAACGCAGGCCGGAGCTACCGCGGGGAGCCGTTGCCGTCTTCTCGCGGCGGCACGATCGGGGAGGGGTGCGGCTGCTCCCGGAACTTCTCCAGCGACCCGCCGGCCTCGACGATGCCGCAGATCGCGCTCCAGCTCAGCATCGTCAGGTAGTCGATCAGCTCTTCGGCGCTCATCCGCGGGTCGGAGACCCAGGAGTGGGTGGCCAGCTGCACGCCGCCGACGATCATGTAGGCCCACGGCTCGACGCCGCCGGTGTCCATGCCGGCCTCCTGCATGCGCCGGCGGAGCATCATCGCGAGCATGCGGGCGATGATCCGCTCCGAGTCGGCGATCACCTTGCTCTTGGTGGGCGAACTGTTGGCCATCACGAACCGGTACGGCTCGGGCTCGTCGGCGACGGTCTCGACGTACACCCGGATGATCTCGCGGGTCAGGTCGAAGCCGTCCAGCTCGGAGGAGAGCGCCCCGGCCATGTTGGGGATCAGGGTCGTCTGCGCGAAGCGCATCAGCACGGCGGTCGTCAGGTCGTTCTTGTCGACGAAGTAGCGGTAGAGCACCGTCTTGGAGACGCCGATCTCGGCGGCGATCTCGTCCATGCTCAGGAAGCGGCCGAGTCGGCGGATGGCAACGATCGTGCCGTCGACCAGCTCGTTGCGTCGCTCCACCTTGTGCTGGTGCCAGCGTCGCTTACGCCCGTCCATCTTGACGGTCACAGCCGGGAGTCTCTCTGCCACAGTCGCCGAATTCCATTCACTAGACGCCCCTGATATTACGGCTTCCGGGGCTCTGCTTGGTGCACGCCGGCGCGCTGGCGAGGTGCTTGCCGCACGGGGTCGTCACACATATTCGGCGCGGCGAGACATGATGGACTGGTGGCACACAGAGCCGAGGCCCAGCGGGCGCACACGTCGTTGGCGGAATCGTTCGCCGGCGCCGACCCGGAGGCCGACGCCGAGCGACGGGTGGCGCTGCGCCGGATGAAGATCGTGGCGCTGAGCTTCCTGATCGGCGCCACCATCGCGTTCCTCGCCTGCCGGTGGGCGCAGGCGCACGGCTACACGGCCGCCTGGATCGGCTACGTCGGGGCCGCGGCGGAAGCCGGCATGGTGGGCGCCCTGGCCGACTGGTTCGCCGTCACCGCGCTGTTCAAGCACCCGCTGGGCATCCCGATCCCGCACACCGCGATCATCAAGCGCAAGAAGGATCAGCTGGGGGAGGGCCTCGGCACCTTCGTCCGGGAGAACTTCCTGTCGCCGCCCGTGGTGGAAACCAAGCTGCGCGACGCCGAGGTGGCCGGCCGGCTCGGCAAGTGGCTCTCGGACACCGCCCACGCCCAGCGGGTGGCGAGCGAGACGGCGACGGTGCTGCGCGTGCTGGTGGAGCTGTTGCGGGACGACGACGTCCAGCACGTGATCGACCGGATGATCGTGCGCCGCATCGCCGAGCCGCAGTGGGGCCCGCCGGTCGGCCGGGTCCTGGGCACCCTGCTCGCCGAGAACCGCCAGGAGGCGCTGATCCAGTTGCTGGCCGACCGGGCGTTCCACTGGTCGCTGAACGCCGGGGAGGTGATCCAGCGGGTGGTCGAGCGCGACTCGCCGAGTTGGTCGCCCCGGTTCGTCGACCACCTGGTCGGCGACCGGATCCACCGCGAGCTGATGGACTTCACCGACAAGGTCCGCCGCAATCCCGACCACGAGCTGCGCCGGTCGGCGACGCGGTTCCTGTTCGAGTTCGCCGACGACCTGCAGAATGACGCGGCGACCATCACGCGCGCCGAGGAGATCAAAGAGCAGCTGATGGCGCGCGACGAGATCGCCAACGCGGCCGCGACGGCGTGGAAGACGCTCAAGCGGCTCGTGCTGGAGGGCGTCGACGACCCGTCGAGCGCCTTGCGCAGCCGCATCTGCGACACGGTGGTCCGCATCGGCGAGTCGTTGCGCGACGACGCCGACCTGCGCGACAAGGTCGACAACTGGCTGGTGCGCGCCGCGCAGCACCTCGTCTCGCAGTACGGGGTGGAGATCACGGCCATCATCACCGACACGATCGAGCGCTGGGACGCCGGCGAAGCCAGCCGGCGGATCGAGCTGCACGTGGGGCGTGACCTGCAGTTCATCCGGATCAACGGGACGGTCGTGGGCTCGCTCGCGGGCCTGGTCATCTACGCGGTGGCGCAGCTGCTCTTCTAGGAGTGCTAACAACTGCTTGCAATAGCAAGCACTTGGCCGTATCCTGGTGCCGGCATCACCGTCGATCAGCAGGAGAACGTCATGGCCCCCGAGGAGAAGCTCTCCGCGAAGGTGTCCACGGCCGCCTCCGATATCGGCAGCTTCATCCGGGACCTGCGGGAGAACGCGCAGGTGTCCGTACGTCAGCTCGCCGAGCGGTCGGGCGTCAGCAACCCGTACCTGAGTCAGGTCGAGCGCGGACTGCGCAAGCCGTCCGCGGACGTCCTGAACCAGATCGCCAAGGCGCTGCGGATCTCGGCCGAGGTCCTCTATGTCCGCGCCGGGATCCTGGAGCCTTCCGAGAAGAGCCAGGTGCGCGACGCCATCGTCACCGACCTGGCGCTCACCGAGCGCCAGAAGCAGGTGCTGCTCGACATCTACTCCTCCTTCACCCAACAGAACGAAGCGGCGGAGGGCGAGGACGACCAGATAGCGGCGCCTTCGGCGGCACCGGAGGAAGGGACCAAACTCCCCTAGCTCCGAAGAACATCTACGAGTAACGCTGATAACGAAGAAATTATGAAAGGAAAAAACCATGGCTGAGAACTCCAACATCGACGACGTGCGCGCGGCGTTGCTGGCGGCGCTGGGCGCGGCCGACCTGGCGCTTGCTACCGTCAACGACCTGATCGCCAACCTGCGCGAGCGGGCCGAGGAGACCCGCACCGAGACCCGCAGCCGGGTCGAGGATCGCCGCGCCCGCCTGACCAAGCTGCAGGAGGACCTGCCCGAGCAGTTCACCGAGCTGCGCGAGCGGTTCACCCCCGAGGAGCTGCGCAAGGCGGCCGAGGGCTACCTCGAGGCCGCGACCAGCCGGTACAACGAGCTGGTCAAGCGCGGCGAGGCCGCCCTGGAGCGGCTGCGCAGCCAGCCGGCCCTCGAGGACGCGTCCGCGCGCGCCGAAGGCTACGTCGACCAGGCGGTGGAGCTGACGCAGGAGGCCCTCGGCACCGTCGCGTCGCAGACCCGCGCCGTGGGTGAGCGCGCCGCCAAGCTGGTCGGCATCGAGCTGCCCAAGAAGGCCGAGGAGTCGGGCAAGGCCGCTAAGGATGTGGCCAAGAAGGCCCCGGCCAAGAAGGCGCCCGCCAAGAAGGCTCCCGCCAAGAAGGCGTCGGCCAAGAAGGTCACCCAGAAGTAGTCGGACGCCGAGTTCGACTCGGCAACGACCGGACACCCGGCTCGGAGTCGCCGCACCAACACGGCGACTCCGAGTCGACGTTTTCGATAGCGCCCGCATACCCTTAAGGCGTGAACCACCTCGTCGGTACCGTCATGCTGGTCCTGCAGATCGCCGTCCTCGTGACGGCGGTGTACGCGTTCGTGCACGCGGCGCTGCAACGGCCCGACGCCTATACCGCCGCCGAGAAGCTGACCAAGCCGGTGTGGCTGGTGATCCTCGGTGGCGCGGTCGCCCTGACCTCGATCCTGAGCTTCGTTTTCGGCGTCCTCGGCATGGCGATCGCCGCCTGTGCCGCCGGCGTCTACCTGGTCGACGTGCGGCCGAAACTTCTCGAGATCCAGGGGAAGTCGCGCTAGCGGGATGAGGCTCGTGCTGACGGCGGCGGCCCTCGCCGTCCTGTTCGTCGCGCCGCCGGTCACGGCATCCGGCCGGGCCGCCCCGGGTTTTGCGGCCAGCCCCTCGACCCCTTTGCCGCCGTTCGTCGATCACACGCAATGGGGCCAGTGGGCCGGGCTACCCAGCCTGCGGGTGTTCCCGACCCCGTCCGGGCGGCTGGCCGCCCGCCAGGACCCAACCGGGCCATCCGCGGACGAGGCGTGGGGCGAGGTGCTCGCGCTGTCGCCCGACGCCGACTCGCCCGGCATGCGCGCGCAGTTCCTGTGTCACTGGCAGTTCGCCGAACTGGTGCAGCCGGGCAAGGTCAGCTGGAACCTCGAGCCGTGGCGGCCGGTGGTCGACGACGCCGAGATGGTCGCGTCCGGCTGCAACCCCGGCGCGCCCGAAGAAGCGTTCCGGTGACGGCCCGGCCCACGCGGGCCCAGGTGGCGGCGCTCGTCGACCACACCCTGCTCAAGCCCGAGGCCACCCCGGCAGACGTCGCGGCACTGGTCGCCGAGGCGGCCGAACTGGGCGTGTGGGCGGTGTGCGTGTCACCGTCTATGGTGCCCATCGCCGTGCGGTGCGCCTCAGGCGTCGGCGGGGTCCGCGTTGCCACCGTGGCGGGATTTCCGTCGGGCAAGCACGTGCCGGAGGTGAAGGCGCACGAGGCCGCGCTGGCCGTGGCGGCCGGCGCCGCCGAGGTCGACATGGTGATCGACGTGGGCGCCGCGCTGGCCGGCGACGTCGACGCGGTGCGCTCCGACGTCGAGGCGGTGCGTGCCGGCGTCCCGGACGCGCTGCTCAAGGTGATCGTCGAGTCGGCGGTCCTGCTACCGCTCGACGACGGCCACACGTTGGCGGCCGTATGCCGCGCCGCGCAAGAGGCCGGCGCCGACTTCGTGAAGACGTCCACCGGTTTCCATCCCGCGGGCGGCGCGTCCGTGCGCGCCGTTGCCGTGATGGCTGACGCCGTCGGCGGGCGGCTGGGGGTCAAGGCCAGCGGGGGCATCCGCACGGCCGACGACGCGGTCGCCATGATCGACGCGGGCGCCACCCGGCTGGGCCTCTCGGGCACCCGTGCGGTGCTCGACGGGCTCGACTAGGAGCCCGCCGTCAGAGGTTGGCGAAGCAGGGGTCGTTGTTGTTGCCGGTGGGGATGGTCGCGTTCTGCGTCGAAAAGTGCGCCGTCACACCGGAATCGGTCACCTGCACGCTGTCCGCGTGGATGCCCAGCGGGTAGTTCTTGGTGAAGTTCGCCGTGAAGTCGTCCAGCGTCGACTGCACGGACTCCTTGGGCAGCGTGAAGCCCAGCGCATTGAAGGTGACGATCTGCAGCTGCAGGCCCCCGCCGGACACCACGGGCTTGGCGGTGATGTTCTCCAGCATGCCCTTCAGCTCGATGGTGCCGTCACTGGGATGAGAGGTCACGGAGTTCGTGACGAACGGGCCCAGGACCGGGACCGCGTTCTGCACCGACTCCTTGATGCCGTCGTTGGTCCAGGAGATGCTGGCGTCCAGCGAGCCGATCGTGCCCTTGGAGTCGGCGGTCTTGTTCAGCCTGACGTCCTTGATGTTGAGGTTGAGCTTCATGCCCTTGGCGTCGCGGATGTTGTTGCCGGCCGTCGACACCGAGATGTTGGTGTAGTGCTTGGTCGCCTGCTGCCACAGCATCAGCGGCGTGACGCCGAACGACGCGGTGGCCTGGTCCTTGACCTCGCAGGCGACGGCCTGGGCGACCTTGGTGTCGGCGACGTGCCGGACGTAGAGCTCGGCGCCGATCAGGCCGGCGATCACGAGGGCGAAAATGATGATGCAGATCAGCAGGATGGACAGCGGGTCGCGGAGGAAGCCCCGCTTGCGCTTACCGGGTTCCGGCTCCTCGCCCTGGGCGGGGATGCGCTCCGTGGGGCCCGCCGGAGGAGTGGGCGGAGGGGGCGCGTAGCCGGGCTGCTGCGTGTTGGTCTGCGGCGCGGCGATGCGTTCGGTCTGTCCGGGCAGCTGACCGGGTGCGGTCTGCGGCGCCTGGCCCGGGCCTGCGGTGTTGATGCGTTCCGTGGGGCGCTCGGTGGGCGGCTGGCCGAAGGGGCCTTGGTTCCCTGGACGGGCCCACGTCGACGGGCCTTCGTTAGATGGTCCCTGGGGGCCCTGGGGATTCGTCACCCGACTGATTCTGCACTATCGACCTGAGCGAACTCTGAGTGGTTGCGCAGCACCCCGATGGCCTCGCGGGCCTCGGCGACCCGGTCGAGGTCGAGGTCGGCGACCACCAGCTGCGGGTGCGGGCCGGCCGACGCGAGCACCTCGCCGAACGGCGAGGCGACCAGGCTGCCGCCCACACCGGTGGGGGAGCCCGAGCCGCTAAGGGCTTCGCCCGGGTCGGCCTGGCCGGCGGCCGCGACATAGCTCATCGAGTCCAGCGCCCGGGCGCGGGCCAGCAGAGTCCACTGGTCGAGCTTGCCCGGTCCCGAACCCCAGGACGCGCAGACGGCGATCACCCGCGCCCCGCGCCGCGCCAGCTCGGTGTAGAGGGCGGGGAAGCGGATGTCGTAGCACAGCGACAGCCCGACGCCCACCCCGTCGACCGTGATGACGACCGGTTCGCGTCCGGGGGCGACGGTGCGCGACTCGGTGAACCCGAACGCGTCGTACAGGTGGATCTTGTCGTAGTGCGCGGCGGGCTGGTCGGGGCCGGCGGCGATCAGGGTGTTGGTGACGCGGCCGTCGCCGGCGGGGGTGAACATGCCGGCGACCACCGTGATGCCCGCGTCGGTCGCGATCCGGCGCACGCCGTCGGCCCATGGCCCGTCGGCCGGCTCGGCGATGGGGAGCAACGGCACACCGAACCGGCACATCGTGGCCTCCGGGAACACCACCAGCCGTGCGCCGGCGTCGGCGGCCCGGCCCGCGTACTCGCCCACCAGCCGCAAGTTCGCCGCCGGGTCGGTGCCGCTGAGGATTTGCGCCAAGGCGATCCGCATGGGGGCCAGCTTAGGCGCGGAGTGGCTACGTGTTGTTGGCCATCCACTCGGTGGTGAACTTCTGTTCCCAGCTCACGAGCTCGCGCAATTGGTCGCCGATCAACCGTTCCACCTTGCCCCCGATGATCGGAACCCGCACCTGGACGCTGACATGGATGCCGAGCCGGGCCCCGCCGGAGTCGGCCAGCGGCGCCAGTTCCGCGTCGCCCGAGACCGCGACCGGCGTGCCCAGGATGGTGCCCGTGATCTTCGCCGTGGCGGCACCCCCGACGAGCGGACCCCAGGTCTCCGAGCGCCGGATGGACAGGTCGCCGCCGTGCAGTTGCTTGACGACCGCGTGCAGGTTGTGGCTGCGCACGGTCTGCAGCGTCACCACCTCGACGGTGCCGTCGTCGCCGGACTCGCCCCCGATGCGCATGAGCTCCACTTGCGCCTCGTCGACCGGGATGTCGGCCAGCCTCGCGTGCCAGTACTCCTCGTCGTAGAAGACTCGGTGGACCTGTTCGACGCTCGCCTCGTAGTCGGCCGACAACGCGAATGAACGCGGCATAGCTGGCCACGCTACCGTTACGGCCCATGAAACCGACGGGTGCCGGTTCGCTGCTGGCCGGTGCGCAGGTCGCCGAGGCGGCGCCGTTGGCCCCGTTGACAACCCTGCGAATCGGGCCGGTCGCGCGCCGCCTGATCACCTGCAGGAGCACCGATCAGGTGGTCGCGGCGATGCGGGCGGTGGACGCCGAGGCCCGCGCCGGCGGTGGCCCGGTGCTGGTGTTCGCCGGCGGGTCCAACGTGGTGATCGACGACGCCATGCCCGATCTCACCGCGGTGCGGCTGGCCAACGACCGCATCACCGTCGAGGGGAACCTGGTCCGCGCCGAGGCGGGCGCGGTGTGGGACGACGTCGTGGTGGCGGCGGTCGAGCACGGCCTCGGCGGGCTGGAGTGCCTGTCCGGCATCCCCGGTTCGGCGGGGGCCACCCCGGTGCAGAACGTGGGGGCGTACGGGGCCGAGGTGTCCGACACCCTCACCCGGGTGCGGGTGCTCGATCGTGCGACCGGCGCGGTGCGCTGGGTGCCGGGCGGCGAACTGGGATTCGGCTATCGCACCAGCGTATTCAAGCGGACAGGCGAGGCCGGGGACCCCATCCCGTGGGTCGTGCTGGAGGTGGAATTCGCGCTGGACGCGTCGGGGCGCAGCGCGCCGCTGCGCTACGGCGAGCTGACGGCGGCCCTGCGCGCCGCCCCCGGGGAGCGGGCGGACCCGCGCGCGGTCCGGGAGGCCGTCCTAAGCCTGCGCGCGCGCAAGGGGATGGTGCTCGACGAGGCCGACCACGACACCTGGAGCGTGGGCTCGTTCTTCACCAATCCGGTGGTGACCGAGGATGCCTACGAGCGGCTGGCCGCCACGGTGGAAGGACCGGTGCCGCACTACCCCGCGCCCGACGGAGTCAAGCTGGCCGCCGGCTGGCTGGTGGAGCGGGCGGGCTTCGGCAAGGGCTATCCGCAGCCGCGCCCGGGCGCCCCCGAAGCGCCGTGCCGGCTGTCGACCAAACACGCGCTCGCGCTGACCAACCGTGGTGGCGCCACCGCCGCCGACGTGATCGAGCTGGCCCGGACCGTCCGGGACGGGGTTCGTGATGTGTTTGCTGTCACATTGAGACCCGAACCCGTCCTGTTCGGGTGCAGGCTGTAGCCCGAAAAACCGCGGATCGGCGGCCCCGGCGCCGAATTGTCGTGGCGGCGTAAGCAATTTCTCCCGGTATCTTTGATTCTCGTGAGCCCCTCCAGCGCGCCCCCGCCGATCAACCGGCGTGTAGCCTTGGCGGCCCTCGGGCTCGGCGTGCTCGCCCCGAACGTCCTGGCAGCCTGCGCGGGCACCACCGCGAAGCAGGCGGAAAAGAAGGAGCCGCCGGCGGCGGCCCTGAAGTTCCAGCCGGCCGACGCGACCGAGAACGTGGTGCCGATCGCCCCGGTCAGCGTTGAAGTCCACGACGGCTGGTTCCAGCACGTCGCGCTGACCAATTCGTCGGGCAAGCCCGTGGCGGGTGCGTTCAACTCCGACCGCACCGTCTTCACGACCACCGAGCCCCTGGGCTACGACTCCACCTACACCTGGAGCGGTTCGGCGGTCGGCCACAACGGCAAGGCGGTGCCCGTCGCGGGCAAGTTCACCACCGTGTCGCCCACCAAGAAGATCGGCGGGGCGTTCCAACTGGCCGACGGGCAGACCGTGGGCATCGCGGCGCCGATCATCATCCAGTTCGACGCCCCGATCAGTGACAAGGCCGCCGTCGAGAAGGCGCTGACCGTCACCACCAACCCGCCCGTCGAGGGCAGTTGGGCCTGGCTGCCCGACGAGCGGCAGGGCGCGCGCGTGCACTACCGCACCCGCGAGTACTACCCCGCCGGCACCACCGTGAACGTCGACGCCAAGCTCTACGGCGTGCCGTTCGGCGACGGCGCCTACGGGGCCGACGACATCTCGCTGAACATCAACATCGGCCGGCGGCAGGTGGTCAAGGCCGAGGTCTCGTCGCACCGCATCCAGGTCGTCACGGACGCGGGCGTCATCATGGACTTCCCCTGCAGTTACGGCGAGGCCGACAAGGCGCGCAACGTGACCCGCAACGGAATTCACGTCGTGACCGAGAAGTACTCGGACTTCTACATGTCCAACCCGGCCGCCGGCTACACCAACGCCCACGAGCGTTGGGCGGTGCGGATTTCCAACAACGGCGAGTTCATCCACGCCAACCCGTCCAGCGCGGGCGCGCAGGGCAACAGCAACGTCACCAACGGGTGCATCAACCTCTCGACCTCCGACGCCGCGGAGTACTACCAGACGGCGATCTACGGCGACCCCGTCGAGGTCACCGGAAGCTCGATCCAGCTGTCCTACGCCGACGGCGACATCTGGGACTGGGCGGTGGACTGGGACACCTGGGTCGCGATGTCGGCGCTGCCGCCGCCCACGGCGCATCCGCCGTCGACCCAGATCCCCGTCACCGCGCCCGTGACGCCGTCGAACGCGCCCAGCCTGTCGGGCACACCGACTTCGAGTCCGACGACGACCACCACCACGTCGCCTAGCTCGGGTCCCGGCGGTTAAACCGGGTGGCGCTGGCCTGGTCGCGCGGACGGATGACGACCAGGTCGAGGTTCACGTGCGAGGGCCGGGAGGCCACGAACCCGATCACCTCGGCGACGTCGGCCGCGGTTAGGGGAGTGATGCCGGTATAGACGGCGCCCGCACGCTGCTCGTCGCCGTCGAAGCGGACCAGCGAGAACTCCGTTTCGACCGCGCCCGGCGCAATCTCGGTGAGCCGCACCGGCTTTCCCAGCAGCTCACCGCGCAGCGTGCGGTGTAGCGCACCCTGCGCGTGCTTGGCCGCCGTATATCCGGCGCCGCCGTCGTAAATCTCAAGCGCCGCAATCGAAGTGACGGTGACGATCAGGCCGTCGCCGGAGTCGACCAGCTTGGGCAGCAGCGCCCGGGTGACGCGCAGGGTGCCCATCACGTTGGTCTCCCACATCCAGCGCCAGTGCTCGAGGTCGGCCTCGGCGACGGGTGCCAAGCCGCGGGCACCCCCGGCGTTGTTGACCAGCACGTCGACCCGCGGCAGCTTCTGCGCCAGCGCCTCGACGGCGGCGTCGTCTGTGACGTCGGCCACAATCGCGGTGCCGCCGATCTCGTCGGCCAGGGCGCTGATGCGGTCCGCTCGCCGGGCCACCGCCACCACGTGAAAGCCCTGCGCAGCAAGGGTTTTCGCGGTCGCCTCGCCGATTCCGGAGCTGGCCCCCGTGACCACCGCTGTCCGTTGGATTTCGCCGGTTGCAGTCATCGGTCCAACTCTAATAAACGTGCTAAATTCACCGTGTGCACCACAGCGCCCAGTTCAACAACACCGCCGCGTGTCTTTGCGCGGCAGGTGCGTGTTGTTGCCGCGCACTTTGCCGCTCCTGAGGTTTTCAGGCGTGGCCAAGCCGGCCATTGGAACTCGGACAAAGGACGCTCGTGCGCTCGACAACTCTTACCCACAGTCACCATTCCCTCAGCCGTAACGGCCGGTCGCACCGCCTGATCCTGCCGCCGGCACTGCACATCCCCGACTCCGCGGCGGCGTCGGTGTTCCGCGCGGTCCGCCTGCGCGGCCCCGTCGGCCGCGACGTGATCGCCGGGGTGACGTCGCTGAGCATCGCGACGGTCAACCGCCAGGTGATCGCGTTGCTCGACGCCGGCCTCCTGCGCGAGCGCGCCGACCTGGCCGTTTCCGGCGCCATCGGCCGCCCGCGGGTGCCGGTGGAGATCAACCACGAGCCGTTCGTCACGCTCGGAATCCACATCGGCGCCCGCACCACCAGCATCGTGGCCACCGACCTCTTCGGCCGCACCCTCGATACCGTCGAGACCCCGACGCCGCGCAACCCGGCGGGACCGGCGCTGGCGGCGCTGGCCGACAGCGCGTCGCGCTACCTGCGGCGCTGGCACCGGCGCCGGCCGCTGTGGGTCGGGGTCGCGATCGGCGGCACTGTCGACAGCGCCTCCGGCCACGTCGACCACCCGCGGCTCGGCTGGCGGCAGGCGCCGGTCGGGCAGGTGCTGGCCGACGCCCTGGGCCTGCCGGTGTCGGTCGCCTCCCACGTCGACGCCATGGCCGGCGCCGAGTTGTTGCTGGGCCTGCGCCGTTTCGCGCCCAGCTCGCCGACCAGCCTGTACGTCTACGCGCGCGAGACCGTCGGCTACGCGCTGGTGATCGGGGGTCGCGTGCACTGCCCCTCCAGCGGCCCCGGCACCATCGCCGCACTGCCCGCCGACTCCGAACTGCTCGGCGGCACGGGTCAATTGGAGACGACCGTGAGCGACGAAGCGGTGCTGGCCGCGGCGCGCCGGCTGCGCATCCTGCCGGCCGCGCCGATCGGCCGGGCCAACGGGGGCGCCGCCGCGGTCACCGACCTGATCCGGGTGGCCCGGGCCGGCAATCGGCAGGCCAAGGATTTGCTGGCCGAGCGGGGCAGGGTGCTGGGCGAAGCGGTAGCGCTGCTGCGAGACATGCTCAACCCCGACGAGTTGGTGGTCGGTGGGCAGGCCTTCACCGAGTACCCGGAGGCGATGGAACGGGTCGAGGCGGCCTTCGCCGACCGCTCCGTGCTGCCGCCGCGCGACATCCGCGTCACCGCGTTCGGCAACCGCGTCCAGGAGGCCGGCGCCGGGACGGTGTCACTCGGCGGGCTGTACGCCGACCCGCTGGGCGCCATGCGGCGCGCCGGGGTGCTCGGCGCCCGGTTGCGGGAGGTCGCCGCGGACGAGTCGTCCGCGTAGCGCTTCGGCTCGTCGTGGGGCCGTCCTGTAAAAGGGAAGGGTGCGGCACGACGAGGTTCCCCGGCGCGACGGCCCGCGTCGGGTGGCGGTGTTGGCCGTGCACACCTCGCCGCTGGCCCAGCCGGGCACCGGCGACGCGGGAGGCATGAACGTCTACGTGCTGCAGACCGCGCTGCACCTCGCCCGGCGAGGGATCGAGGTCGAGATCTTCACCCGGGCCACCGCGTCGGCCGACCCTCCGGTTCAGCGGGTGGCGCCCGGCGTGCTGGTGCGCAACGTGGTCGCCGGCCCGTTCGAGGGCCTCGACAAGTACGACCTGCCCACCCAGCTGTGCGCCTTCGCGGCCGGCGTGCTGCGCGCCGAGGCGTCCCACGAACCCGGGTTCTACGACATCGTGCACTCGCATTACTGGCTGTCGGGGCAGGTCGGCTGGCTGGCCCGCGACCGCTGGGCGGTGCCGCTGGTGCACACCGCGCATACCCTCGCCGCGGTCAAGAACGCGGCGCTGGCCGCGGGCGACTCGCCCGAACCGCCCCTGCGCACCGTCGGCGAGCAGCAGGTGGTCGACGAGGCCGACCGGCTGATCGTCAACACCGAAGACGAAGCGCGGCAACTGGTTTCGATCCACCACGCCGACCCGGCACGCATCGACGTCGTCCACCCGGGGGTGGACCTGGAGGTGTTCCGCCCCGGCGACCGCCGCTCGGCCCGGGCGGCCCTCGGGCTGCCGGCCGACGAGGACGTCGTGGCGTTCGTCGGGCGCATCCAGCCGCTGAAGGCGCCCGACATCGTGCTGCGCGCGGCGGCGAAACTGCCGGGCGTGCGCATCGTCGTCGCCGGAGGTCCGTCCGGCAGCGGCCTGAGCTCTCCCGACGGGCTGGCGCGCCTCGCCGACGAACTTGGCATCACGGCGAGGGTGACCTTCCTGCCGCCACAGTCCCGGCCCGACCTGGCGACGTTGTTCCAAGCGGCGAACCTCGTTGCGGTGCCGAGCTATTCGGAGTCATTCGGGCTGGTGGCCGTGGAGGCGCAGGCCTGCGGCACGCCGGTGGTGGCCGCCGCCGTGGGTGGGTTGCCGGTGGCGGTGCGCGACGGCGTCACAGGCACCCTGGTGTCCGGCCACGACGTCGACCAGTGGGCGGATGCGCTCGACCGTCTGCTGCGACAGGACACCCCGCACGCCGAGGCGATGAGCCGGGCGGCCGCCGCACACGCGGCCACGTTCTCTTGGGAGAACACCACCGACGCGCTCCTGGCCAGCTACCGCCGCGCCATCGGCGACTTCCCCGGGGAGCGGCACCGCCGCGCCCCCGACCGGGCATCGATGCGCCGGCCACGCCGCTGGTCGTCGCGGCGCGGGGTCGGCGCATGACCCCGACGCCCGAGTCGGTGCGCGGCGTCATCGAGCGGACGCTGCAGGCCAACCAGCTCGCCTACTCCGAGTTTCCCGGCGCGCACGGCGGATTGCCCGGGCTGGTCGTCGAGCTGCCCGGCGAGCGCAAGCTCAAGACCAACACGATCCTCAGCATCGGCGAGCACTCGGTGCGCGTCGAGGCGTTCGTGTGCCGCAAGCCCGACGAGAACCACGAGAGCGTGTACCGGTTCCTCCTCAAGCGCAACCGGCGGCTCTACGGCGTGGCCTACACGCTGGACAAGATCGGCGACATCTACCTGATAGGCCGGATATCGCTGGCCTCGGTGGACGCAGAGGAGCTCGACCGGGTGCTGGGCCAGGTCCTCGAGGCCGTGGACGCCGACTTCAACACGTTGCTGGAGCTGGGATTTCGCTCGTCGATCCAGAAAGAGTGGGAGTGGCGGGTCTCGCGTGGCGAATCGCTGAAGAACCTGCAGGCGTTCGCGCACCTGATCGACGACGATGACGACGACGCGTGAGAGACTCTCCGGCATGGGTGACACGGCCACGCTGGTGCTCCTACGCCATGGCGAGAGCGACTGGAATGCCCTCAACCTGTTCACCGGCTGGGTGGACGTCGGGCTGACCGAGAAGGGCCGGGCCGAGGCGGTGCGCAGCGGCGAGCTGCTGGCCGAGCACGGCCTCATGCCCGACATCCTGTACACCTCGCTCCTGCGGCGTGCCATCACCACCGCGCACCTGGCGCTGGACGCCGCCGACCGGCTGTGGCTCCCGGTGAGGCGAAGCTGGCGGCTGAACGAACGCCACTACGGCGCCCTGCAAGGCCTCAACAAGGCCGAGACCAAGGAGCGCTACGGCGAGGAGCAGTTCATGGCCTGGCGGCGCAGCTACGACACGCCGCCACCCCCGATCGAGCCGGGCAGCGAGTTCAGCCAGGACACCGACCCCCGCTACGCCGACATCGGCGGCGGCCCGCTGACCGAGTGCCTGGCCGACGTGGTGGCCCGCTTCCTGCCGTACTACACCGACGTCATCGTCCCCGACCTCCGGTTCGGCAAGACCGTCCTGATCGTCGCGCACGGCAATTCGCTGCGCGCCCTGGTCAAGCACCTCGATCAGATGACCGACGACGACGTCGTCGGGCTGAACATCCCGACCGGCATCCCGCTGCGCTACGACCTCGACGAGCGGCTGCGGCCGCTGGTGCCGGGGGGCACCTACCTGGACCCGGAGGCCGCCGCAGCGGGCGCCGCGGCGGTTGCCGGGCAGGGAGGCCGGTGAACCGGCGTCGCCGCCGAACGGGTGACGAAAAGGCCTTTTCGCCAAACATCGCGTGAACGGGAGCGGAACACCTGTGGCGCAGGATGTGACTTGTCCGATTTTGGCCTCGCTCCGCTAGGGCACTGTTCAGGAAGATTTGTAGGATTTTCCATGTGACTGTGTTCTCGGCGCTGTTGCTGGCCGGGGTCTTGTCCGGACTCGCACTGGCCGTGGGTGTCGCGGCCGGGAGACGGCTGTCGACACGGTCGGGTCACAGCGGCCGCCATGCGTCCGAAGCGCCGAACCAGTGGACCGGCCTCACGGTCGCCCAGATGCTGCAGCGCATCGGCGCCCTCATGCCGCTGGGTGTCGCGGTGGTGGATTCGCACCGCGACGTCGTCTATCTCAACGATCGGGCCAAGGAGCTGGGGCTGGTGCGCGACCGGCAGCTCGACGACCAGGCGTGGCAGGCCGCGCAGCGGGCACTGAGCGGGGTCGACGCCGAGTTCGACCTACGGCCTGCCAAGCGCGCGGCGGGCCGGTCGGGTCTCGCGGTGCACGGCCAGGCCCGGCTGCTGAGCGAGGAGGACCGTCGGTTCGCCGTCGTCTTCGCCCACGACCAGTCCGACTACGCCCGCATGGAGGCCACCCGGCGCGATTTCGTGGCCAACGTCAGCCACGAGCTCAAGACCCCGGTGGGCGCGATGGCCCTGCTCGCCGAGGCCCTGCTGGCGTCGGCGGACGACTCCGAGACCGTGCGCCGCTTCGCCGAGAAGGTGCTGGTCGAGGCCAACCGGCTGGGCGACATGGTCGCCGAGCTGATCGAGCTGTCCCGGTTGCAGGGCGCCGAGCGGCTGCCCAACGTGACCGAGGTTGACGTGGATACTGTTGTCTCCGAGGCGATTTCACGCCACAAGGTGGCGGCGGACAACGCCGACATCGACGTGCGCACCGACGCGCCGAGCGGCCTGCGGGTGCTCGGCGACGAGGGGCTGCTGGTGACCGCCCTGGCGAACCTGGTTTCCAACGCGATCGCGTATTCGCCCCGGGGTTCGTTGGTGTCGATCAGCCGCCGCCGCCGGGGTGACAACGTCGAGATAGCCGTCACCGACCGGGGCATCGGGATCGCCCTGGAGGACCAGGAGCGGGTGTTCGAACGCTTCTTCCGCGGTGACAAGGCGCGCTCGCGCGCCACCGGCGGGAGCGGGCTGGGGCTGGCGATCGTCAAGCACGTCGCGGCCAACCACAACGGCAGCATCGGTGTGTGGAGCAAGCCGGGGACCGGCTCGACCTTCACGCTGTCCATCCCGGCCTACCAAGACGGTGATGAACCCGAGCAACCGCTCGGCCGCGAGGTGCGGTCGAGCAGGTCACAAAGAGAGGAAGAGCTAAGTCGATGACCCGCGCTTACGACGATGCAGAGCGTAGCGATGAGGAGGAGTGGCGCCGATGACCAGTGTCTTGATCGTGGAGGACGAGGAGTCGCTTGCCGATCCGCTGGCCTTTCTCCTGCGCAAGGAGGGCTTCGAGGCCACGGTGGTGACCGACGGGCCCGCCGCGCTCGCCGAATTCGACCGGGGCGGCGCCGACATCGTGCTGCTCGACCTGATGCTGCCGGGCATGTCCGGCACCGACGTGTGCAAGCAGCTGCGCGCCCGTTCCAGCGTTCCGGTGATCATGGTGACCGCCCGTGACAGCGAGATCGACAAGGTGGTCGGCCTCGAACTCGGCGCCGACGACTACGTCACCAAGCCGTACTCCGCGCGGGAATTGATCGCCCGCATCCGGGCGGTGCTGCGCCGTGGCGGCGACGACGACTCCGAGATCAGCGACGGCGTGCTGGAGTCGGGGCCGGTGCGGATGGACGTCGAGCGTCATGTCGTGTCGGTCAACGGCGATCCGATCACGTTGCCGCTCAAGGAATTCGACCTGCTCGAATACCTGATGCGCAACAGCGGCCGGGTGCTGACCCGCGGGCAGCTGATCGACCGGGTGTGGGGTGCCGACTACGTCGGCGACACCAAGACTCTCGACGTCCACGTCAAGCGTCTGCGCTCCAAGATCGAGGCCGACCCGGCCAACCCGGTGCACCTGGTCACGGTGCGCGGGCTGGGCTACAAGCTGGAGGGGTAGACGCCGGTCACGACCCGACATTGATTGTGCGGCCTCAGCGCACACTCAACGCCCGCCGGCAGCCACCGCCTCGTCGGCGACGGCCAGCGCCATCGCCATGATCGACACCTGCGGGTTGACCTCCGGGCAGCTGGGCAGCACCGACGCGTCGGCCACCCAGACGCCGTCCACGCCCCGCAACCGGCCGAGTTCGTCGACCGGACACCGCTGCGCGTCGGCACCCGCGGCGGCGGTGCCCGTCGGGTGGAAGGCGGCCAGGTGCAGGGCGCGGGGATTGCTGCGCCCCAGAGCGGCGTGCAGGTCGGCAAGCGATGTCACGGTCGGCGCGCCGGGCAGCCCGAGGAGCACCTCGCGCGCGCCGGCCGCAAAGAGCAGACGGCCCATGGCCTCGATTGCTACCACCAGCTTGGCCAGGTCGGCGCGGTCGATGCTGTAGCGCATCAGCGTCTCGCCGCGCACCGACGACACCGAGCCGACGCCCCGGTCGGCCACCATGGCGCCGAACGTCGCCACCTTCGGGGCGCGGTCCAACCAGCCCAGCAGCTCGGCGCCGTACCCCGGATAAACCATCGACCCCATGCCCGGCGGCGTGGCCGTCGCCTCGATCAGCACGCCGTGTGACTCGTGCAGCCCGTGGACGGCGGCGCTTTGCAGCACGCCGTCCCACGCCACGACGTCGTCGTCGAACCGCCCCGCCAGCACCGTCGCCGGGTGTAGCGCGAGGTTGCGGCCCAGGCGCGGGTGCGTGCCGATCCCGCTGCGGCGCAACAGCCCCGGCGTCTCGGTTGCCCCGGCGGCGACGATCACCGTGTCGGCGAGGACGTCGAGCGCGGTGCCGTCGGGCCGGCGGGCGCGCACCCCTCGCGCGCGCCCGTCCCGGTGCAGCACCCGCTCGACGCGGGCATGGGAGATGATCCGCGCACCCGCCGCGCACGCCTGGGGGAGCGCGTTGAGGTGCACGCCGAACTTGGCGTTGCGCGGGCAGCCGATCGCGCACTGGCAGCAGCCCCCGCAGCCCGGCGCGTTACGGGGGATCGGCGCCGCGCTCCAGCCGAGCGTCGCGGCCGCGTCGAGCAGCAGACGACCGTTGCGGCCCATTATCTCCAGCGGCACCGGCGCCACGCGCAGCGTGCGTTCGACGTCGTCGAGCCGTTCGCCGAACAGGCCGGGATCGGCCAGGCCCAGCCCGAACTCGTCGCGCCAGCGGCGCTGGACGGCCGCGGGGGGCCGGAAGCAGGTCCCGGAGTTGACGACCGTGGTGCCGCCCACCGCCCGCCCGATCGGCAGCACGATTGACGGGCGGCCCACCGCCACGGTGGCCCCGGCGCCGCGGTACAGGCCGGCGTAGCGGTCGATCGGGTGGGTGGTGCGGAAGTCGTCGACCGTCCAGCGCCGCCCTTCCTCGAGGACGACGGTGTCGAGGCCGGCGCGCGCCAGGGTGCGGGCGGCCATCGCGCCGCCGGCGCCCGACCCGACGATCACCGCGTCGGCGCGCACCACCGACGGGCTCTCCTCGGACGGCGTGAGGGTCAGCGGGGCGTCGGGCCGTGCGACCGCGTCCTGCCGGCCGCGGGCGAGCAGTTCGGGCGCGTAGGTGTCGGCGCCGTTGGCGAGCAGGACGATCGCCTTCATGGCCTCCACCGCGGCTCCCGCGTCCGGGCTGAGGGACGCCACGCGCCGCAGCACGCGGTCCCGCTCGGCGGGTGTGAGCCGGGACAGCGACCGGCCCGTCGTGAGATAGCTTGCGGCAGAGAGGGATACGAGTCCGGCCCGCACGGCCAGCCGGGAGGTCGGCGGCAGGCGCGTGAGGTAGCGGTCGACCCGCTCGACGAGCCGGGCCGAAGCGGGGCCGCCGTGCTCCTCGGGCAGCAGCGCGCTGCCGAACGACGCGAGCGACCCCCGGCGGCTCATGCCAGGCGCCCGAGCCGGCGGCCCAGCTTGAGGAAGAAGGGGTAGGTGGCGAAGATCGCGCCCGCGGCGGCGTGTTTCGGCCACTCGAGCTCGTCGGTCTGCATGCCGAAAACGCCGCTGTTCCACATGAAGTCGCGTCCGTTGCGGGCGCGGAAGGGGCGCCACAGCGGGCCGAGTCCCGGCACGTTGTTGTAGAGCCCGAACGAGCCGCCGAAGAACACCCCGAGCGTGGCGGCCTCGGCGATGTCGCGACGGTCGGAGGGCAGGCGCCGCTCGATCAGCACGCCGGCCGCGACCAGCAGCGGCGGGTCGAAGAGAAAGCTCATGCGGGGATCCTTTCGTTGGGCTCGGGCGCCTGCGCGCCGCGCAGGCCGACCTCGGCGTGCCCGGTGCCCAGCACCGACCAGTGCCGGTCGTCGATGTCGACGTGCACGTCGGCCTGCTCGGTGTTCGTGCACACCGCGCGCCCGCCGTCGGGGTCGGTGTATTCGAGGCTCACGCACCGCTCCGGCGGCTGGTCGACGCGGATCAGCACCCGGCGACCGGCCATGCGTCCCTCCAGTTGCCAGTGCCGCAGCCCCAGCGTGGTACGCATTCGCAGCGACGGCAAACCCGTTGTCGGCCAGTCCTTTCCGTCGATGCGGAAGCGCACGAAGGCCAGCGGCGCCAGGCGGCGCAGGCCCGGCTTGTGCGACACGGCGCTGACGGCCTCGACCACGTCGCCGCCGCCGAGGTCGGCGTGCACCCAGCCCCAGCGCTTGGCGTTGCCGTGCCCGTAGATGTGCGCGACGCCGCCGCGCCAGCCGTCGACGCGCCGGTCGGCGTCGCCGACGGTCACCGAGCCGGTGAAGTCGGCGGTGGGGGCGAGCACCACCTGGGCGCCCGGCAGCAGCTCACGCTCCCAGGCGGCGCGGGGGAAGGTCCACAGCGGCGTCCCGGCGTCCTTCCAGGACAAGTCCCAGCCAAGCGAGCCGGCGCGTCCGCTGAGCAGCTCCGGCGCGACCCGCACTCCTGCGGCCTCGAACCACGCCGCCCCGGCCGCGGGGGCGGTCGGCTCGGGGCCGAACCGCTCGATGCGCGGCGGCCCGTCGTCGGGGAACCAGGTCACCCAGCCGTGCGCGTAGGGGTCGCCCCGCAGGGGCGCGACGGTCTCGCAGTGCACCCACAGCCCGGCCCGGCTCGCCGGATCGGACAGGGTGGCGTACCAGACCTCCAGGCGCCCAGCCTTGCCGCGCCAGCGCGGCGCCGCGGCCGATCGCAGCTCGTCGTCCATTGCTCACCTCCGGATGGTTCATCCAGTATATTGGTTGAGCCAATGAACCAGTCAAATCCGCTGCAGCCGCCGGACCGGCAGCGCGTCGACGAGCAGATCGCCGAGTCAATCGCCGACGCCGTTCTCGACGGCGTCTTTCCGCCCGGCTCGCTCCTGCCGCCCGAGCGGGACCTGGCTGAACAACTGCAGGTCAACCGCACCTCGCTGCGGCAGGGGCTGGCCCGGCTGCAGCAGATGGGCCTGATCGAGGCCCGGCACGGCAGCGGCAATGTGGTGCGCGACCCGCAGGGCCTCACCCACCCCGCGGTGGTCGAGGCGCTGGTCCGCAAGCTCGGCCCCGAGTTTCTGGTCGAGCTTTTCGAGATCAGGGCGGCGCTGGGGCCGTTAATCGGCCGCCTGGCCGCCCAGCGCGGCCGGCCCGAGGACGCCGACGCCCTGCGGGCCGCACTGGCCGCGGTGCGCGACGCCGACGGCGCCGAGGCGCGCCAGGCCGCCGACCTCGAGTACTTCCGGGTACTCATCCACGCCAGCCGCAACCGTGCCCTGGGGTTGCTGTACCGCTGGGTCGAGCAGGCGTTCGGCGGCCGCGAGCACGAGCTCACGCCCGCCTACGACGACGCGGAGCCGGTGATAGCCGGTTTGACCGCGATCACCGAGGCGGTGCTGGACGGCGACCCGCAGGCGGCCGCCGCGGCCGTCGAGGCCTACCTGCACGCGAGCGCGCAGCGCATGGTCGTGGCCTACGCCAGGGGGCAGGAGCCCTAGGGCTACTCGGCGATGCGCGTCGCCGGGTGCACCGCGACGAGCCCCAGCTGGGCGCGGCGCTTGCACATCGCCGCCAGCTCCGCATAGGCCTTGGCGCCGAGCAGCTCGGTGAGCTCGTCGGCCATGCTCTCCCACACCTGCTTGGCCCCGACGTGGGCGCCGGGGTCGCCGGTGCAGTACCAGTGCAGGTCGGCTCCACCCGAGCCCCAGCCGCGCCGGTCGTACTCGGTGACCCAGGTCTTGAGGATCTCGGTGCCGTCGGGCCGGGTCACCCACTCCTGGCTGCGCCGGATCGGCAACTGCCAGCACACGTCGGGCTTCATGGTCAGCGGCGCCACACCGAGCTTGAGGGCCTTGATGTGCAGGGCGCAGCCGGCGCCGGCGGGGAACCCGGGCCGATTCAGGAAAATGCAGGCGTCCTTGTGCTTGCGCGTCCGGTGCTGGGGTTGGCCGTCGTGCTCGTCGAGTTCGAGATATCCCTTGCGGCCGAGCCCCTTTTCCCGGAACTGCCAATCGTCGTCGGTCAATTGCTTGACCGCGTCGTCGAGCCGGGCGCGATCGTCGTCGTCGGACAGGAACGCGCCGTGCGAGCAGCACCCGTCGTCGGGGCGGCCCTCCACGGTGCCGTGGCAGGCCGGCGTGCCGAACACGCACGTCCAGCGCGACAGCAACCAGGTGAAGTCGGCCGCGATCAGGTGCTCGGGATTGTCCGGGTCGTAGAACTCGACCCATTCGCGGGCGAAGTCCAGCTCGACCTCCTGGCCCGGCCCGGGCTGCGAATTCCCCACGGGGTCAACGTTAGACCACGGATCGCGCCGCCCGGCCAGGCGACACCCGGGTCATGGCGCGCCGGTGCACCCCATGCGGCTAGGGTTTTTCTGTGCGATTGGGCGTGCTCGACGTGGGCAGCAACACGGTTCACCTGCTGGTGGTTGACGCCCACCGCGGGGGGCATCCCACGCCCATGAGTTCGACGAAGGCCACGCTGCGCCTCGCGGAGTCGATCGACAGCTCGGGCAAGCTCACCAAGCGCGGCGCCGAGAAGCTCATCTCGACGATCGACGAGTTCGCCAAGATCGCCGACAGCTCCGGGTGCAAGGAGCTCATGGCGTTCGCCACCTCGGCCCTTCGTGACGCCGAGAACTCCGAGGACGTGCTCGCGCGGGTGCGCAAGGAGACCGGGGTCGAGCTCGAGGCGCTCAGCGGCGTCGACGAGTCGCGGCTGACCTTCCTGGCGGTGCGGCGCTGGTACGGGTGGAGCGCGGGGCGCATCATCAACCTCGACATCGGCGGCGGTTCGCTGGAGATGTCCAGCGGCGTGGACGAGGAACCCGAGGTGGCGCTCTCGCTGCCCCTGGGCGCCGGGCGGCTGACCCGCGAATGGCTTCCGGACGACCCGCCGGGCAGGCGCCGGGTGGGGATGCTGCGGGACTGGCTGGACGCCGAGCTCGCGGAGGCCAGCGAGCGGGTGCTCGACGCCGGTCCTCCCGACCTCGCGGTGGCGACCTCGAAGACGTTCCGCTCGCTGGCGCGGCTGACCGGCGCGGCCCCCTCGGCCGCCGGGCCGCGGGTGAAGAGGACGCTCACAGCAAACGGCCTCAGGCAACTCATATCTTTCATCTCTAGGATGACGACCGCTGACCGCGCGGAGTTGGAAGGGGTAAGCGCCGAGCGGGCACCGCAGATAGTGGCGGGAGCCCTGGTGGCGGAGGCGAGCATGCGAGCGCTATCGATCGACGCGGTGGACATCTGCCCGTGGGCGTTACGGGAGGGTCTGATCCTGCGCAAACTCGACAGCGAAGCCGACGGAACCGACCTCATGGACGGTTCGGTGCGCGATGCTGGAGACAAGGCGGGTGATCGGACCGCGAACCGATCGAGAGGCGACAAATCATGACGGGACCCCACTCCGACACCGAGAGCCCGGGCACGCGCCCGATCTCGGTGGCCGAATTGCTGGCCAAGAACGGAACCATCGGCGCCCCGGCCGTGACCCGGCGGCGCCGCCGTCGCCGCGGCGACAGCGACGCCGTCACGGTCGCCGAGCTCACCGGTGAGATCCCGGTCATCCGCGACGACGAGCACCACCCCGGTGATCGCGAGACGCCACCGGCCCCTGAGCAGGCCACCGCAATCACCGAAGAACGTTCCGAGACTGAAGAGGCGAGGACCGCGTACTGGTCCGAGCCGGAGCCGCGGTGGCCCCCCACGTCGCCGACGCAGCCGCACCGCGCGGCGGGCCCCGAGCGCAGCGCTTACCCGCGTCCGCCCCGCCGTGCCGAGGCGGGCGAGGGTGACGGGCAGTCGGGCGCCGAGGACATGAGCCCGGACCCGATGGACCCCTACGCGAACCTCCCGGTGGACGTGATGGACTCCGAGGTTCACGAGGCCGAGCCCGACACCGACGATTCCGCGTACGTGCGCTCCTACCTGGGCAGCTCCGACTCGACGCTGTTCGGCGGCCAGACGCTGGCCGACGAGATCGCCCGGCGCGGCGGCACCGCGGAGCCGGAAGCGGACGAACCGCACGTGACGGCCGACCGCGCCGCCGAGAGCCACGGGCTGCGCGGCCGGCTCGAGGCGGTGTGGCGCGGCACGGTCGTCGTGCTGCAGTCGGTGCTGGCCGTCGCCTTCGGGGCCGGGTTGTTCGTGGCGTTCGACCAGCTGTGGCGCTGGAACAGCATCGTGGCGCTGGTGTTGTCGGTGCTGGTGATCCTTGGCCTGGTGGTCGGGGTCCGGGTCGTGCGCAAGACCGAGGACATCGCGAGCACGCTGATCGCGGTCGCCGTCGGGGCGCTGATCACCCTGGGCCCGCTGGCGCTGTCGTTGCAGTCGGGCTAGGCACACCACCCGAGACTGTGCGCCCAGCGATCAAAGTCGGCCTTTCGACGGCCTCGGTGTATCCCCTGCGGGCCGAGGCCGCTTTCGAGTACGCCGCCCGGCTGGGCTACGACGGCGTCGAGCTGATGGTGTGGAGCGAGACGGTCAGTCAGGACATCGCCGCCGTGGCCAAGCTGTCGCGGCGCTATCGCGTGCCGGTGCTCTCGGTGCACGCCCCGTGCCTGCTGATCTCGCAGCGGGTGTGGGGCGCCAACCCGATCCCGAAACTCGAACGCAGCGTGCGGGCCGCCGAAGAACTCGGCGCGCAGACCGTCGTGGTTCACCCGCCGTTCCGCTGGCAGCGGCGCTACGCCGAGGGGTTCAGCGAGCAGGTTGCGGCGCTCGAGGCGTCGAGCGAGGTCATGGTGGCCGTGGAGAACATGTTTCCGTTCCGGGCCGATCGCTTCTTCCCTGGGCAGTCGCTGGAACGGATGCGCAGGCGGGGCGGCGGGCCCGGGCCGGCGATCTCGGCGTTCTCGCCGTCCTACGACCCGCTCGACGGCGACCACGCTCACTACACGCTGGACCTGTCGCACACGGCGACGGCGGGCAGCGACTCCCTGGAGATGGCCCGCCGCATGGGCGCGGGCCTGGTCCACCTGCACCTGTGTGACGGCAGCGGACTGCCCGCCGACGAGCACCTGATCCCCGGGCGCGGCACACAGCCGACCGCCGAGGTGTGCCAGATGCTGGCCGGCGGCCAATTCGCCGGGCACGTGATCCTCGAGGTGTCCACGTCGAGCGCGCGTTCGGCCAGCGAGCGCGAGAGCATGCTCATCGAATCGCTGCAGTTCGCCCGCACGCACCTGCTGCGCTGACACGACTTGGAGAACATGGACGCGTTATTCACCACCGCAATGGCGTTGCGGGAGGTCGGCCCCGGCGTGTACGAGGGCGAACTAGACAAGCACTGGACGATCGGCCCGAAGGTGCACGGCGGCGCGATGCTCGCGCTGTGCGCCAACGCCGCCCGCACCGCATGTGACGGCTTGGCGGCAGGGCTGGAGCCCGTCGCGGTGTCCGCCAACTTCCTGTCGGCGCCCGACCCGGGGCCCATGCGGCTGGAGACCTCGATCCGCAAGCGGGGCCGCCGGATCAGCGTCGTCGACGTCGAGCTCACGCAGGGGGAGCGCACCGCGGTCCACGCCGTGGTCAACCTGGGCGAGCCGGAGCACTTCCCGCCGGGTGGCGACCTCGCGCCGCTGCTGTCGGCCAACCCCGTGCTGGGGCTGATGGCGCCCGAACCGCCGGGCGACATCGAGCCGATCGGGCCGGGCCACCCGCTGGCCGGCCTGGTCCACCTGGGCGAGGGCTGCGACGTGCGCCCCCTGCTGTCCACGATGCAGCGCAGCGAGGACGGGCGCCCTCCGATGATCCAGATGTGGGCGCGCCCGCGGGACGTCCCCCCCGACGGGCTGTTCGCGCTGATGTGCGGCGACCTGTCGGCGCCGGTCACCTTCGCCGTGGACCGCACGGGCTGGGCGCCGACGGTCCAGCTCACCGCCTACCTGCGGGCCCTGCCCGCCGACGGCTGGCTGCGGATCATCGCGACGTGCATGGAGATCGGCCACGACTGGTTCGACGAGGACCACATCGTGGTCGACAGCCTGGGCCGGCTGGTGGTCCAGGCGCGTCAGCTGGCCCTGGTCCCTGCCGCTCGTTGACCGTCCGTCTGGGATGCTGTCCGGCATGGCAAGAATCGCGATCATCGGCGGCGGCGGCATCGGGGAGGCACTGCTGTCGGGTCTGCTGCGCGCGGGCCGACAGGTCAAGGACCTGGTCGTGGCCGAGAAGGTGCCCGAGCGCGCCGAGTACCTCGCCGACACCTACTCGGTGCTCGTCGCGCCGGTCGCCGAGGCGGTCGACAACGCGACGTTCGTCGTCGTCGCCGTGAAGCCGGCCGACGTCGAACCGGTGCTGGGTGAGATCGCCCGGGTGGCCGCCGCGGCCGACAGCGACAGCGCGGAGCAGGTGTTCGTCACGGTGGCGGCCGGCATCCCGATCGCGTACTTCGAGTCCCGCCTGCCGGCCGGAACGCCGGTGGTGCGGGCGATGCCCAATGCGGCCGCGCTGGTGGGCGCCGGGGTCACCGCGCTCGCCAGGGGCCGCTTCGTCACCGGCCCGCAGCTCGAAGAGGTGTCCGCCCTGTTCGACGCCGTAGGTGGCGTGCTGACGGTGCCCGAGGCCCAGATGGACGCGGTCACCGCTGTGTCGGGCTCCGGCCCGGCGTACTTCCTGCTCATGGTGGAGGCGCTGGTCGACGCCGGGGTGGCGGCCGGCCTGAGCCGCAGCGTGGCCACCAGCTTGGCCGCGCAGACCATGGCCGGTTCGGCGGCCATGCTGCTGGAACGGTTGGACTCCGGGCAGCAGAGCGGGGACCCGCTCGCGACACTGCCCGACACCAGTCCGGCGCAGCTGCGGGCGACGGTCACCTCGCCCGGTGGCACCACGGCGGCTGCGCTGCGCGAACTCGAACGGGGTGGGCTGCGCGCCGCCGTCGACGCGGCCGTCCAAGCCGCAAAAATGCGCTCTGAGCAGCTAAGAATTACATCAGAATAATTCAAGATTTTTGGACGGATTGTCCCCCACCAGTACCAGTAACCCCATCAGTCCCGCTATTCTCCTTTCTGTATGCACGTGGGTGCCAGCGGAGGGGAAGCCGCTGGCGTTGCTCGTGCCTGACACGATTGGGTTGCGATGACGTCTACGAACGGGCCATCAGCGCGAGATTCTGCAGGTAAAGGACGGGATTCCGGGCCCGCCGACGCCCAGCAGGCCAGGACGCAGTTCCTCACCGTCGCCGAGGTGGCCGCGTTGATGCGGGTGTCCAAGATGACGGTGTACCGCCTGGTGCACAACGGCGAGCTGCCCGCGGTCCGTGTCGGGCGGTCGTTCCGGGTGCACGCCAAGGCCGTGCACGACATGCTGGAAACCTCGTACTTCGACGCCGGTTAGCCCGCGGGCTGACTGACGCCCCTGCATAACCCCTGGATCGGGCCGCCATGTGCGGCCGACCGGCGCCGTTTGGTGTTCGCGGTGCCCGGCTGGGTAAAGTGGCGGGGTCCTTTTGCAGTCTTTTCCGGCGGTCAGATAGCGGAGTCAGTGGGTTTTAAATGGGTTCAGTGATCAAGAAGCGGCGCAAGCGCATGTCGAAGAAGAAGCACCGCAAACTGCTGCGTCGCACCCGGGTGCAGCGCAGAAAACTTGGCAAGTAAAACCCTTCCGCCTCGACCGTCCGGCGACGATGCCGCCGACCCATCCGGCCGCTAGGCTGGCCGGGTGGAGTCGTCGACCGGGCAGGGTGACACCGTGCACTACCCCAAGGTGGTGCTGGTCACCGGTGCGTGCCGGTTTCTCGGCGGGTACCTGACCGCCCGGCTCGCGCAGAACCCGTTGATCAACGGGGTCATCGCGGTGGACGCGGTCGCCCCCAGCAAAGACATGCTGCGCCGGATGGGCCGCGCCGAGTTCGTCCGCGCCGACATCCGAAACCCCTTCATCGGCAAGGTAATTCGCAACGGCGATGTCGACACGGTGGTGCACGCCGCCGCCGCGTCCTACGCCCCGCGCTCGGGCGGCGTCGCGGCGCTGAAGGAAATCAACGTGATGGGCGCGATGCAGCTCTTCGCGGCCTGCCAGAAGGCGCCGTCGGTGCGCCGCGTCGTGCTCAAGTCGACGTCGGAGGTGTACGGCTCGAGCCCGCACGACCCGGTCATGTTCACCGAGGACAGCAGCAGCCGACGGCCCTTCCGCGACGGTTTCGCCAAGGACAGCCTCGACATCGAGGGCTACGCCCGCGGACTGGGTCGCCGCCGCCCCGACATCGCGGTCACCATCCTGCGGCTGGCCAACATGATCGGCCCGGCGATGGACACCTCGCTGTCGCGGTACCTGGCCGGACCCGTGGTGCCGACGATGTTCGGCCGCGACGGGCGCCTGCAACTCCTGCACGAGCAGGACGCGCTCGGCGCGCTGGAGCGGGCGGCGATGGCCGGCAAGGCGGGCACGTTCAACATCGGCGCCGACGGGATCATCATGCTGTCGCAGGCGATCCGCCGGGCCGGCCGGATCCCGCTGCCCGTGCCGGGGTTCGGCGTGTGGGCGCTGGACTCGCTGCGGCGGGCCAACCACTACCACGAGATCAGTCGGGATCAATTCGATTATTTGAGCTACGGCCGCGTCATGGACACCACCCGGATGCGCAAAGAGCTGAATTACCAGCCGAAATGGAGCACGGCGGAGGCGTTCGACGACTACGTGCGCGGCCGCGGCCTCACTCCCATAATCGACCCCAATCGGGTACGCTCCTGGGAAGATCGGGCCATCGCTCTTGCTCAGCGCTGGGGTAACCGAAATCCAATTCTACGTGGGGTCAGGTAGATATCGTGGCGGGTGAAACCAGAGCCAACGTCATACCACTGCACACGAATCGGGGTCGGGTAACGGCGCGCCGCAAAGCGGATCAGCGCGCCGAGTCGGCCCGGCAACACCCGTCGCTGCTGTCCGACCCGCGCGAGCGCGCTTCCGCCGATGAGATCGCCGCCGTCGTCCGCGAGATCGACGAGCACCGGCGCACGGCGTCCCCGGCGGCTGGTACCGCCGATGCGCCGCTCAACGAACTCGCCCAGCGCGTCGCCGCGGTCGCCGGATTCCTGCGGCAGCGGTTGGCGGGCGACTACAGCGTCGACGAGTTCGGTTTCGACCCGCACTTCAACAGCGCGATCGTGCGGCCCCTGCTGCGGTTCTTCTTCAGGAATTGGTTCCGGGTCGAGGTCAGCGGCGTCGAGAACCTGCCCGCGGAGGGGGCCGCGCTGGTGGTGGCCAACCACGCCGGCGTCCTGCCGTTCGACGGGCTCATGCTCTCGGTGGCGGTGCACGACGAGCATCCCGCGCATCGGGACCTGCGGCTGCTTGCGGCCGACATGGTGTTCGACCTGCCGGTGCTCGGGGAAACGGCGCGCAAGGCCGGCCACACGATGGCCTGCACGGCGGACGCGCACCGGCTGCTCTCCTCCGGTGAGCTCACCGCCGTCTTCCCCGAGGGCTACAAGGGCCTGGGCAAGCGCTTCGAGGACCGCTACCGGTTGCAGCGGTTCGGGCGCGGTGGTTTCGTCTCGGCCGCGCTGCGCACGAAGGCGCCGATCATTCCGTGCTCGATCATCGGGTCCGAGGAGATCTACCCGATGCTGACCGACGTGAAGCTGCTGGCCCGGCTGTTCGGGCTGCCGTACTTCCCGGTCACGCCGCTGTTCCCGCTGGCCGGCCCGGCGGGCCTGGTGCCGTTGCCGTCGAAGTGGCGCATCGCGTTCGGCGAGCCGATCTACACCAATGACTACGCCGTCTCCGACGCGGACGACCCGATGGTCACGTTCGAGCTCACCGACCAGGTGCGCGAGACGATTCAGCAAACGCTGTACCGGTTGCTGGCCGGGCGCCGCAACATCTTCTTCGGCTGAGCCGTCTCTGCGGGCGCCGGGCCCGCTTTCGTGCCCAACGTCGATCTGTTGTGCGAAATCACGCCTCGCGACGACAACAACTCGACGTTCGCGGCGCCGGAGGTCGGCGCCAAAAAGCCAGCGCCCCGGTGCCTTACGACACCGGGGCGCTGTACTTGGGTAGCTACTTGACCAGCGTGAACTGGCAGACGCCGGTGTACCGGTCGCGGAACAGGTCCGAGCATCCCCGCAGGTAGTGCATGTAGATGTCGTAGGTCTCCTGGCCCTTGAGCTCGATCGCCTTCTCCTTGTTCGCCTCGAGCGCGTCCGCCCAGGCGTCGAGGGTCGGCACGTAGTTGTGCCCGATCTTGTGGTAGCGCTCGACCTTCCAGCCGGCCTGCGACGAGTAGTGGTCGACCTGCGAGATGCGCGGCAGCCGGCCGCCCGGGAAGATCTCCGTGAGGATGAACTTGATGAAGCGCAGCAGGCTCATCGGCGACGTCAGGCCCCACTCCTTGGCCTCTTCGGGCTCGGGAATGGTGATCGTGTGCAGCAGCATCCGGCCGTCTTCGGGCGTCAGGTCGTAGAACTTCTTGAAGAAGGTCGCGTACCGCTCGAAGCCGGCGTCACCGGCGCCGTCGGCGAAGTGCTCGAACGCGCCCAGCGACACGATCCGGTCGACCGGCTCGTCGAATTCCTCCCAGCCCTGGATGCGCACCTCTTTGCGGCGCGGGCTGTCGATCTCCTTGAACTTCTCGACGTCGTGGGCGTACTGGTTCTCGCTCAGCGTCAGGCCGATGACGTTGACGTCGTACTCGGACACCGCGTGCCGCATGGTCGAACCCCAGCCGCAGCCGATGTCGAGCAGCGTCATGCCCGGCTCCAGGTTCAGCTTGTCCAGCGCCAGCTTCCGCTTGGCGTACTGCGCCTCTTCCAACGTCTTGGCGCCTTCTTCCCAGTAGGCGCAGCTGTACGTCATCGACGGGTCCAGCCAGAGCTTGAAGAATTCGTTGGATTTGTCGTAGTGGGATCGGACGGCTTCGACCGGCGGCTTGAGCTGCGTGCTGCCCGTTTCACCCTGTGACGTCATTGATCTGACCCTACTTTCCAGCTGATATCGATGCAATCGCGGCCACTGTCTCTTCAGTGCTCGCTTCTTGATGTGCGGCTTCCCCCAGCATCGTCACGATGCCTGTGACAACCGGTTTCCCCTCGGCGTCTGTGATCTCGCTGCGGATCTCAGCGAGCACAGTACCGTGCGACTCGATCACCGAGTCTAGGTAGGTGTCGAAGAAAAGCCTATCGTGCGCCAGGATCGGTCGGTGAAATTTGAGCTTCTGGTCGCGGTGAAAGACCCGGGCGATGTTGATCGGGATCTTGAACTTGGTGAAGATCTCGAGCTGCACGCGCCGGCCGGCGATCGCCGCGAAGGTCAGGGGCGCCACCAGCTCGGGGTATCCCGCTTCGGCGGCGTCCGCCTCGTTGTAGTGCGCCGGGTGGTCGTCCTTGACCGCGGCCGCGAACTCGCGGATCTTTTCGCGCCCGACCTCGAAAAAGTCCGACCCTCGATAGTTGCTGCCGATGAGTCCTTCTGTGCCCTCTGGGACTGTCATGCCGCTGTGCTCTCTGCTCGACTGTGTCTGCGCGGCGCAGCTTATCAGCGGGATTGGCGCCGAGACGCCAGTGCCGCCAGCGCGCCTCCGGCCGCTCCCAGCGCCAGGGCGGACGGCACCCCGATCCGCGCGGCCTTGCGCGCGGTGCGGAAGTCGCGGATCTCCCAGCCGCGTTCGCGGGCCAGGGCGCGCAGCCGCGCGTCGGGATTGATGGCGACCGCGGTGCCCACCAGCGACAGCATCGGCACGTCGTTGTAGCTGTCGGAGTAGGCGGTGCAGCGCTTGAGGTTGAGGCCCTCCCGGATCGCCAGCGACCGCACGGCATGCGCCTTCCCGGGGCCGTGCAGGATGTCCCCGACCAGCCGGCCGGTGAACACCCCGTCCACCGACTCCGCGACGCTTCCCAGGGCCCCGGTGAGGCCGAGACGGCGCGCGATCGTCGCCGCCAGCTCGTACGGGGTCGCGGTGATCAGCCACACCTGCTGGCCGGCGTCGAGGTGCATCTGGGTGAGCGCGCGGGTGCCGGCCCAGATCTTGTCGGCGATGATTTCGTCGTAGATTTCCTCGCCGAGCCGCACCAGCTCGTCGACCGATCGCCCCTCGATGAACGCGAGCGCCTTGCGCCGGCCGGCGGCGACGTCGTCGCTGTTCTCCTTGCCCAGCAGCTGGAACTTGGCCTGTGCGTAGACGAATCCGAGGACATCGCGGTAGGTGAAGTAGTTCCGAGCGGCCAAGCCGCGGCCGAAGTGCACCGCCGAGGAGCCCTGCACCAGCGTGTTGTCGACGTCGAAGAAGGCGGCGGCGGTCAGGTCGACCGGCGGCGCGGGGCGGTCCGCCGGATCTGCATGCTTGAGGTCCTCGAGCGCGCGGGCGGCGCTGGCGTCGGCGGCCAGCGATTCCAGGTCGACCCGCTCCGTGCGGTTCGCGTTGCCCGGGTCAGAGGAAGGCGATGAAGCCATGCCCCAACCTCCTGGATCGCCGTGCCGCATCCACACGCGGCCACCACAACCCTATCCGGACTCTTTGGGGGAGGTGCGTGCCCTCGGGGCCCAACACTTATCCGCCGGCTGGCGTGAGCCCCAACGACTCACGGTCGAAGACCACCCAGTCGTCGGCGTCGTTCACGACCTGTACGCCGTCCAGTTCCGGCGTGGTTTCGATCATCTTCTTGAGCTCTTCCCACCGGATGCCGCCATAGGTTATTCCAGGCCGTTTCCGCGTGGTGTATGCGCGAATCAGGCGTAAGTTGTCAATGCGAAGAGTCCGCATTATCGGTCGGCCATCTGTGCTGTTGTTTGCCGACAATTCCAGGAAGACTTCGCGGTCCATAAGCACTGTGCCGATCGGTGGCGACAACTCTTCGGGGGGCGTACTCACCGCGAGAGTGATGAGATCCTCGAGCAACTTGGCCTCGGATTTTGAACCGGATGTGCTCGAACGGAGGTCGTCAAGTATTTCGGGGATTCGTTTCTTGCTGATTGACACCCACTGCGAATCGCGATTTGAAACGATCACCCAATCGAGGCCCGGAATTTCGAGCGCGGCCCCCAAGGCGTCTTCGAAAATACCTCCGGCGAAAGTGTCCGGCAGATCGGGGTGGTCCTTATCCGTGCAGAGCAGCATTGCGTTGCTGCCGTCCGGAAGTCGCAACAATGGGAACGCGTTGACGGTTCTTCCTTCGTGTTCGACCAACGCCCGCGCAAAATACATCTCGACGCGTCCCAGGGCTGAGAAAAGGCGCCGCTCGTCGTCCGGTGATTTCCGCTCTGCGGCAATCCGGATCATTTCTTCGATCTCGCTGTTGGGCGACATCAAGGTCGATGCCTCTCGTATGGTTGGAACTTGCCTTCCCATTTATCATATATTCCAGTCACATGATAGAGCATGTACGTCGGACGAGTTGGGTCGAGTGTGCACGTCGCCAGATCCACAGGTCCCATGTTTTCTCGTATGAGTTCGCTCAAAAGCGTCGGCTCCGTTACGGTTTGTGGAGTGCCCATGATATTCAGATTGTCCGGTGGATGAATGGTGTAATTCGGCATCGATTCGCCGGCATTGAATGTATCCGAATAAACGCCAGATGTGTCGCCGCCGGTCTCAATCAAGTTGCCGAGCGCATCGGTGATGGCCGACCCGTGTTTCGCAAATATCGTGACACTCGCTCCCTTTGGCACGGTGAATTCGCCGTGGTCGGGGTCGTAGGAGCCGTGTCCGCTTATCTTGTGCCTTTCCTCGGGCGTTTGACCGTCGAGGTCGCCCTGATCTGGGGATTCCCCTGGCTTCGGGTCGCCGTCGCCGTGTGACGGGGCATCTCCGGGCTCGTGGGGAACACCATCACCGCCCGGATGTGGGCCCCCGCCATGGGGTTGGTTCGCTTCTGCGGGATGTCGGACCGGCTCCCCAGGGGGAGCCGGGCTCCCAGAGTGCGAGGCGGCTTCAGCGGCGGTCCCGCCGCCCGTAGGGCTCGGGGGCGGCGCCGGTGGGTGTGGCGCCGTGGGCGCGGGTGGAGTATCGGGGCCCGGCGCGCCGGGCCCCGATAC
>NZ_CACRUY010000014.1 GCF_902652685.1 Mycobacterium sp. Marseille-P9652 | reverse complement strand
CAACCTCGACACCCCCGCCCAACGACTCGCCCAACTCCTCGACCAAGCCGCCTGACCAGATGTTGCACTAACCGATTGACAATGCCCCGACGCCCGTCGCAGACGATTACGTCTCGCGAACCCGCGTCGCTACTCCGCATGCGGGCCGAACACCACTTCGCCCGCTTCGAGGCGTAGACGGCTGGTGGCGCTTCTCCTACCGCGACGTCACCCTGATGGACCTGATCTTCGGCGCCAGCCGGGACATCGCGCACGCCGTCAGCAAAGAAAGATAGGCAGCCAATAAGAATCCGCCTCTGCCGTGGTTAGCCAACTGCATTACGGTTAATACCCACAGGGAATTGCCAGCCAGACCTCCAGGCCTGGGCATCCCGATGTTTACCGCATGGAAGGCGACGAAATGAGCAGATCGCACCACCGCCCCGTCGGGTGGTCGGGCTTCGTCGGGGTGCTGGCCGCCGTCGGGCTGGGCCTCGGGCTGGGGCTCAGCCCCGCCACCGCCACGGCGGCGCCCGCCGTGCCGTCGACGCCGGCGCTCGACAAATTCGGCGACCGGCCGCAGGCGCCGCTCGACCCGTCGGCCCTGGTCGGCCAGGTCGGCCCGCAGGTCGTCAACATCAACACGCGGTTCGGCTACAACAATGCGGTGGGCGCCGGAACCGGCATCGTCATCGACCCCAACGGAGTTGTGCTCACCAACAACCACGTGATCTCGGGCGCCACCGACATCAGCGCGTTCGACGTCGGCAACGGGCAGACCTACGCCGTCGACGTGGTCGGCTACGACCGCAACCAGGACGTCGCGGTGCTGCAACTGCGCGGCGCCGCCGGGCTCCCGACCGCCGCGATCGGCGGACCGGCGTCGGTCGGCGAGCCCGTCGTCGCCCTCGGCAACGCCGGCGGCCAGGGCGGCACGCCGAGCGCGGTCGCCGGCAAGGTCCTCGCGCTGAACCAAACGGTCTCGGCCGACGACACCCTGACCGGTGCCCAGGAGACGCTGAGCGGCCTGATCCAGGCCGACACCCCGATCAAGCCGGGCGACTCGGGTGGGCCGATGGTCAACAACGCCGGGCAGGTGATCGGCATGAACACCGCCGCCACCGACAGCTACAAGATGTCGGGCGGGCAGGGCTTCGCCATCCCGATCGGCACCGCAATGGGGGTCGCCGGCCAGATCCGGTCGGGCGCCGCATCGCGCACCGTGCACATCGGCCCGACGGCGTTCCTCGGCCTGGGCGTCGTCGACAACGGCGGCAACGGCGCGAAGGTTCAGCGAGTGGTCACCAGCGGCCCGGCCGCGGCGGCCGGGATCTCCCCCGGCGACGTCATCACGTCGGTCGACGGCGTGGCGATCAACGGGGCCACCGGGATGACCGACGTGCTCGTCCCGCACCACCCCGGTGACACGATCGCTGTGAGCTTCCGCACGGCGGGCGGCGACAACCGCACCCAGCAGGTGACGCTGGCGGACGGGCCGCCGGCCTGATCCTCGTCCGAAAGACGTTGGCCTGGCGGCGAATTACGTTGCCGCCAGGCGTAATTGGGCGGTTCTCCGCGGGCGTGATTCCCACGGTCGCGCCTCGGGTACACGTGGCATCGTGGAAATGATGAACGACGCAAGAGACGCTGTCGAGCACCATCCCGCATCGGGCAGTCATGTGGAGGGAGGGCTGGTCGAACACCCCAACGCCGAGGACTTCGACAACGCCGCCGCACTGCCCGCCGACCCGACCTGGTTCAAGCACGCGGTTTTCTACGAGGTGCTGGTCCGCGCGTTCTTCGACGACAACGCGGACGGGTCGGGCGATTTGCGCGGTCTCCTCGGGCGGCTCGACTACCTGCAGTGGCTGGGAATCGACTGCATCTGGCTCCCGCCCTTCTACGACTCGCCGCTGCGCGACGGCGGGTACGACATCCGGGACTTCTACAAGGTGCTGCCCGAGTTCGGCACCGTGGAGGACTTCGTCGACCTGCTCGACGCCGCGCACGAGCGGGGGATCCGCGTCATCACCGACCTGGTGATGAACCACACCTCGGATTCACACCCCTGGTTCCAGGAGTCGCGGCACGACCCCGACGGCCCCTACGGCGACTATTACGTCTGGAGCGACACCAGCGAGCGCTACAACGACGCCCGGATCATCTTCATCGACACCGAGGAGTCGAACTGGACCTTCGACCCGGTGCGCAAGCAGTTCTACTGGCACCGGTTCTTCTCGCATCAGCCGGACCTGAACTACGACAACCCCGCGGTGCAGGAAGCCATGATCGACGTGCTGCGGTTCTGGCTGGGGCTGGGCATCGACGGGTTCCGGCTGGACGCCGTGCCCTACCTTTTCGAGCGGGAGGGCACCAACTGCGAGAACCTGCCCGAGACGCACGCCTTCCTCAAGAAGGTGCGCAAGGTCATCGACGACGAATTCCCGGGCCGGGTGCTGCTGGCCGAGGCCAACCAGTGGCCCGCCGACGTCGTGGAGTACTTCGGCGACCCCACGACCGGCGGCGACGAATGCCACATGGCGTTCCACTTCCCGCTCATGCCGCGCATCTTCATGGCGGTCCGCCGCGAGTCCCGGTTCCCGATCTCGGAGATCCTCGCGCAGACGCCCGAGATCCCCGACATGGCCCAGTGGGGGATCTTCCTGCGCAACCACGACGAGTTGACGCTGGAGATGGTCACCGACGAAGAACGCGACTACATGTACTCGGAGTACGCCAAGGACCCGCGGATGAAGGCCAACGTCGGGATCCGGCGCCGCCTGGCGCCGCTGCTCGACAACGACCGCAATCAGATCGAGCTGTTCACCGCGCTGCTGCTGTCGCTGCCCGGCTCGCCGGTGCTGTACTACGGCGACGAGATCGGCATGGGCGACGTCATCTGGCTCGGTGACCGCGACGGGGTGCGCACCCCGATGCAGTGGACCCCGGACCGCAACGCGGGCTTCTCCAAGGCCAACCCCGGTCGGTTGTACCTGCCCCCCAGCCAGGACTCGGTCTACGGCTACCAGGCGGTCAACGTCGAGGCGCAGCGCGACACGTCGACGTCGCTGCTTAACTTCACCCGCATGATGCTGGCGGTGCGCCGCCGCCACCGGGCCTTCGCCACCGGGACGTTCGAGGAACTGGGCGGCTCGAACCCGTCGGTGCTGGCGTTCATCCGGCAGGTCAGGGGGAGCGGCCAGACCGGTGACGTCGTGGTGTGCGTCAACAACCTGTCCCGGTTCCCGCAGCCTATCGAGCTCAACCTCCAGCACTGGAGCGGTTGCACGCCGGTGGAATTGACCGGGCACGTCGAGTTTCCGCGCATCGGCCACCTGCCCTACCTTTTGACGCTGCCGGGACACGGTTTCTATTGGTTCCAGTTGTCCCCCGCCTGTGAGGAGAACGCATGACAAGCACTGGAAGCCCGGGCGAGCTGCCCTGGGCGGAGTGGCTGCCTCAGCAGCGGTGGTACGCCGGACGCAACCGGAAGCTGGTGGCGGCCGAGGCCGCCGTCGTCGTCCCACTGCGCGACGACCTTGACCTCGTCCTGGTGGACGCCGAGTACACGACGGGGCCCGCGGAGCGCTACCAGGTGATCGTCGGGTGGGACTCGGCGCCGGTGTCCGAGTACAGCACGGTCGCGACGATCGGCGCCGCCGACGACCGGACGGGTTTCGACGCGCTCTACGACGCGGCCGCGCCGCAATTCCTGCTGTCGCTCATCGACGCGGGCGGCGAACGCGACACACCCGATTCCGGGAAACTCACCTTCACCAAGGAGCCCGGTGTCACCCTCCCGCTGGAGGCCATGCCGCACGTGTCCGACGCCGAGCAGAGCAACACCAGCGTGATCTTCGACCGGCGCGCCATCTTCAAGGTGTTCCGCCGCGTGAGCGCCGGCATCAACCCCGACATCGAGCTGAACCGGGTGCTCGGCCGGGCGGCCAACCCGCACGTCGCCCGGCTGCTGGGCACCTACGAGATGACGCCACCCGGCGACGAGGCGTGGCCGCTGGGCATGGTGACCGAGTTCGCGTCGAACGCCGCCGAGGGGTGGGCGATGGCGACCGCCAGTGTGCGCGACCTGTTCGCCGAGGGCGACCTGTACGCCTACGAGGTCGGCGGGGACTTCGCCGCCGAGTCGAACCGGCTGGGGGAGGCCGTCGCGTCCGTGCACGCCACCCTGGCCCAGGAACTCGGCACGGCGCAGGCGCCGTTCCCGGTGGACAACATGCTCGCGCGGCTGTCGTCGACCGTGGCCGCGGTGCCGGAGCTCCGGGAGTACGCGGCGATCATCGAGGAGCGGTTCGGCAAGCTCGCCGACGAGACGATCACCGTCCAGCGGGTGCACGGCGACCTGCACCTGGGCCAGGTGCTGCGCACCCCGGAGAGCTGGCTGCTGATCGACTTCGAAGGCGAGCCCGGCCAGCCGCTCGACGAGCGGCGGGCTCCCGACTCGCCGCTGCGCGACGTGGCCGGCGTGCTGCGCTCGTTCGAGTACGCCGCCTACGGACCGCTGGTAGAGCAGCCCACCGACAAGCAATTGGCCGCCCGCGCCCGAGAGTGGGTCGAGCGCAACTCCAAGGCCTTCTGCGACGGGTATGCGGCGGTCGCGGGGATCGACCCGCGGGACTCGGCACACGTGCTGGCCGCGTACGAACTCGACAAGGCCGTCTACGAGGCGGGCTACGAGGCCCGGCACCGGCCGGGTTGGCTGCCGATCCCGTTGCGCTCCATCGCCCGGCTCACCGCCGCGTAGGCGCGACGGCTTCGTCACACTCTGTTCGTCACACAGCGATTGGTCACATAGAAATCCGCCCGAGAGGGTTTGCTGCATAGGAGTTTGCTATGCGCGCCCTGCGATTGGCACGGGCTTCTGAAAGCATGTTCGTGTGGCGAGTGAAACCTTCAACAGCGAGGCGCGGCTCTCCTGGGTGCTGGCGGTGGTGGCCGGGGTGCTGGGGGCGATCTCCTTCACCCATTCCCAGGGCTATTTCGTCGTCTTCATGACCGGCAACGCGCAACGCGCCGTCCTGTCCTACTTCACACACCAACCATGGCTCGCCGCAAGCGCGGCGCTGCTGATGGTTTCGTTCGTGACGGGCGTGGTGGTCGCCTCGGTGTGCCGGCGCCACTTCTGGGTCAATCATCCGCACGGCCCCACCGTGCTCACCACGATCAGCCTGCTGATCGCCACCGGCCTCGACGTCATCGACGAGGGCTGGGAGGAGAACTTCCTCGACTTCGCCCCAATCCTGGTGCTGGCCTTCGCCAACGGGGCGTTGAACACATCGTTCGTCAAGAACGGCGAGGTGTCGGTCCCGCTGAGCTACGTGACCGGCACGATCGTGAAGATGGGGCAGGGCATCGAACGCCACATCGCCGGCGCGGGGAAGGTGGACGACTGGCTCGGCTACTTCCTGCTCTTGGCCAGTTTCATGCTCGGCGCCGCGGTGGGCGGCTTCATCAGCGTCGTGACGAACGGGACCTGGATGCTGGTGATGGCCACCGCGGTGTGCGCGCTGACGACCGCCTACACGTACTTCCATCAGGATCGCCGGGCGCTGCTCAAGGAGCGGGCCGAGGCCGACCGGGCCGACGCAGAAAAATAGGCATCGGCAGCGGCGCTGACCGGTTGCGCCACTGCCGATGCCGGCTCGGGTGTTGCGAGGGGTGTTCCTAGGCCGCGTTGTTGCTGCCGAGAAGCACCTGCTGGATGTCGGGCTTCATCGCGACCAGCTGCTGGTTCCAGTACGGCCACGAGTGCGTCCCGTTGGGCGGGAAGTTGAACGTCCCGTTGCGTCCGCCCGAGGCGACGTAGGTGTTCTGGAACTGCTGGTTGGTGCGCAGCGTGAGACCCTCCAGGAACTTCGCCGGCATGTTGTCGCCGCCGAGGTCGCTGGGCGTGCCGTTACCGCAGTAGACCCAGATGCGGGTGTTGTTGGCGACCAGCCGCGGGATCTGAACCATCGGGTCGTTGCGCTTCCAGGCCGGGTCGTTCGACGGGCCCCACATGCTGTTGGCGTTGTAGCCGCCCGAGTCGTTCATCGCCAGGCCGATGAGCGTCGGCCACCATCCCTCGGACGGGTTGAGGAAGCCCGACAGCGATGCGGCATAAGGGAATTGCTGCGGGTAGTAGGCCGCCATGATCAGCGCCGAGCCGCCCGACATCGACAGCCCCACCGCGGCGTTGCCGGTCGGTGACAGCTGCTTGTTGGCCTGCAGCCACGCGGGCATCTCCTGGGTCAGGAACGTCTCCCACTTGTAGGTGTAGTTCTGGCCGTTGCCCGACGACGGCTGGTACCAGTTGCTGTAGAAGCTCGACTGCCCGCCCACCGGCATGATCACGGACAGGCCCGACTGGTAGAACTCCTCGAACGCCGGGGTGTTGATGTCCCAGCCGTTGTAGTCGTCCTGGGCCCGCAGGCCGTCGAGCAGGTAAACCGAGTGCGGCCCGCCCCCCTGGAACTGCACCTTGATTTCGCGGCCCATCGACGGCGACGGCACCGACAGGTATTCGACCGGAAGCCCCGGCCGGGAGAATGCCCCCGCGGTGGCCGAGCCGCCGACGGCGCCGACCAGACCCGCCAACAGGGCCGTTCCCGTCGCCGCGACCATGAGCCGTCGCGGCATGGTCGTCACCGCCCCGCGCAACTTCTGAACGAACGTCATAGCCCCTACCCATCCTTCATCTGCCGCGTGGTGCGGTCGATTTGTTCGCCTGCGCAGTGAAACACAGGGGGAGGGTGCAATTCGCCTGTCGTGGCCGGGCCGCGACATCGCGGTTGGCTAACGATCGCGTGACGGCGCGGACTCGGTCGCGACAGGCTGTCGAGTGAACGGTGTTGCCGGAGAGGCTATTCGCCTGCCCTAGGCGACCAGCCGACGCAAAAGCGTTGACGCCGTGCCGATTCCGATGACTGCGGCCACCGCGAGCACTAGGACGTCGACCGGGTTGAACGGGGTGCCGATCAGCAGCGCCCGCAGCGCGTCGACCTCGTAACTGAGCGGGTTGACCTTGCTCAGCGCGTGCAGCCACGCCGGCATCGCGTCCACCGGGTAGAGGGCGTTGGACCCGAAGAACAACGGCATCGTGATGGCCTGGCCGATGCCCATGAGGCGGTCCCGGCTCAGCACCAGTCCGGCCAGCGTCATCGACAAGCAGGCGAAGAACGCGGAGCCCAGCATCACGACCACCATCGCCGCGAGTACCCGCAGCGGGTTGACGGTCAGGCCGATGTTCATGATGTATGCCAGCGCCATCACGCCGACGACCTGCGCGACGGACCGCACCCCGGCCGCGAACGCCTTGCCGGTGATCAGCGCCGACGCGGGCGCGGGCGTCACCATGAGCTTGGCGAGGACGCCCGCGTCTCGATCCCAGATGATCTGGATGCCATAGAAGATCGAGATGAACAGGGCCGACTGCGCGATGATGCCCGGCGCCAGGAACGCGAGGTAGGACACCTTGCCGGTGTTGATGACGTGCAGGTGGCTGAACGTGGTGCCGAAGATCAGCAGCCACAGCGCGGGTTGCACCATGCGGGTGACGAATTCGGTGCGGTCGTGCTGCAGCTTCTGCAGCTCCACGATCGCGAACGCGCCCACGCGGCTCAGCGTGGCGGGGACGCGCTCGGCCCCCCGCGGCGCGCGGACCAGGGTCGCCTGGGTTGCGTGGTCAGCTGGCACGGCTGGCAACCTTTCTGCTGGAACGGATTTCGCGGAACGAGCCGGAGGTCTCCGGTTGCCCCGCCAGGTCGGAGGCCGCGTAGTGGCGGAACACGTCCTCGAGCGTCGCGCCGGGCGACACCTTGGACTTCAGCTTCGCGGGGGTCCCCACGGCGCGCAGCACGCCGCGGTGCATCAGCGCGACGCGATCGCACAACGCGTCGGCCTCCTCCATGTAGTGGGTGGTGAGCAGCACGGTCATGCCGAACTGGGCCTGCATCCTCTGCACCTGACCCCAAACCCCGTCCCGCGCAATGGGATCGAGGCCGACGGTCGGCTCGTCGAGCACCAGCAGCGACGGGCGGTTCACCAGCGCCTGGGCCACCTCGAGACGGCGGACCATGCCCCCCGAGTAGGTGCCGGCGCGGCGGTCCGCCACGTCGAGGAGCTCCATGGCGGCGAGCGCCTCGTCCACCCGTTGCGCCCGGTCGGCCCGCGGCACCCCGTACAGCCGCGCGAACCACTGCACGTTCTGCCGCCCGGTCAATGCCGGCTCGACGGAAAGCTGCTGCGGCACATAGCCGATGTTGCTGCGAATGTCGACGGTCTCGGCGCGGGTGTCCATGCCGAAGATTCGCAACTCGCCCTGCTGCACCGGCGTCAACGTGGTGAGCATCCGGACCAGCGTCGTCTTCCCGGCGCCGTTGGGGCCCAGCAGGCCCATCGTCTCACCGGGCCGCACCTGCAGCGTGACGTCGTCGACCGCCGTGAAGTTGCCGTAGCGGTAGGTCAGGTTCCGGCAGTCGATCGCCATCGGTAGTTCGCTCATGAGCGCCGCTCCTGGAGTCGTCGGGTCATCATGTCAAGGACCTCCAATCCCCTTGTCAGGGATTCGATCTGTTCGTCGTCGAGTTCGTCGAGCACGTCCGATAGCAGTGCGCGCCGTGCGGCCCGAGACGCGTCGACGAGCTGCTGGGTGGGCTCGGCGAGCCGCAGCCGCCCGACGCGGCGGTCCGTCTCAGCCACGGTCCGGATCAGCAGGCCGTTGGCGACCAGCTTGGACACCAACGTGGAGGCGGTGTTGGGCACCAGGCCGAGTTCCGCCGCGGCGGCGCTCACCGAGATGCCCGGTTGCCGGCCGACGAGCCACAGCAGTTCCGCCTGCGCCTCGCTGAGCCGCGCCGAATCGAACCCGCGACCGGCCGATCGGCGAAGTTGCCGGCGGAATCTGCCGACGACGCCGAACACCTCGGCGACCAGATCGGTGCCCGATTGAACTGCCCCCATATACCTCTGTCTACGAGCTAAATGTGTGTGTCAGCTGTGTATGGGTTAGATACCCGCTACTTGTTGAGGAAATGCAGGTCGACGGCGGTCAATTGGCCGTCCCCGACGGTGGCGGTCATGTAGCTGCAGAACGGTTGGCGGCGACGGTCGGTCGGCGAGCCGGGGTTGAGCAGGCGCAGGCCGGTGGGGGCCGTCGAGTCCCACGGGATGTGGCTGTGGCCGAACACCAGGACGTCGGTGTCCGCATACAGCCGCGACATCCGGCCCTCACGGCCGGCCGCGGCACCCGTCTCGTGCACCACGGTGAAGCGCACCCCGTCCAGCGTCGCGTCCGCGCGTTCGGGAAGCCGCCGCCGCAGTTCCGGCCCGTCGTTGTTGCCCCAGCACGCGACCAGGGTGGCCGCCCTCGACTCGAGCTCGTCGAGCAGTTGTGGTGCGACCCAGTCGCCCGCATGCACCACGACGTCGGCCGCCGCGACCTCGTCCCAGACTTCCGCGGGCAGGTCGCGCGCCCGCTTGGGCACATGGGTATCGGCGATCAGCAGCAGTCGCACGGCGTCATTCTGCGCCCCCCGGCGCGTCAGCCCGTCAGCCTCGCTCGGCCCGGGCCTCGGCGCCCGTCTCCCCGGCGTCGAACGTGTCGTCGGAGCCCGCGGCGCCCACGTACGAGCCGTCGGGCTCCCCCGCCGCGGCGCGCGAGCGAGACTCGTGCGCCTCGGGCTCGACGTCGTCCTCAGTCTTGTGGCCCTTGTTCTCCGTCATCGCTGTCCTGTACCCGTGCGGCCCCGCCGCAAACCGCCCGACGACCCCAGCGGCGGGCTCGGATAGGGTGCAGGCGGGCATCGTTACCACCCCTCAGGAGGACCAATGCGCACCTTCGATTCGGTGGCCGACCTGACGGCCGCCACCGGCGAGACGATCGGCCAGAGCGACTGGGTGACCATCACCCAGGACGACGTCAATCTGTTCGCCGACGCGACCGGTGACCACCAGTGGATTCACGTCGACCCGGAACGGGCGGCCAAGGGCCCGTTCGGAAAGACCATCGCGCACGGGTTCATGACCCTGGCGCTGCTGCCGCGGCTGCAGCACCAGATCTACACCGTCAACGGGATCAAGCTGGCAATCAACTACGGCCTGAACAAGGTTCGCTTCCCGGCACCCGTCCCGGTCGGTTCTCGGGTGCGCGCCAACACGTCGTTGGTGAGTGTCGACGACCTGGGGAACGGTGCCGTGCAGGCGACGATGTCGACGACGGTCGAGATCGAGGGCTCGCCCAAGCCGGCGTGTGTCGCCGAAAGCATCGTCCGCTACATCACCTGATCCCCCGCGCCGAACGTCGAGTTGTTGGCGCGAAACGGACCTTGGGTTCTGGGCAATAAGTCGACGCTCGACCGAGGGAGGTCTAGAACTCGGCGATGGCGTGTTCCAGGCGCTCCGCCAGTCGGGCCTGCGCCTCGGCACGCCGCGTCGGGATGTGCGCGGACGGGAAAGGCGTTGTCACGGGCTGGTATTCGCGCAACGTGCGACGGGCCACCGTCATCTTGTGAAGTTCGGTCGCGCCGTCGGCGATGCCCAGCGACTCGGCGGCCACCAGCATCTTGACGAACGGCATCTCGTCGGAGACGCCCAGGGCGCCGTGCAGGTGCAGGGCGCGGTGCGCGACGTCGTGCAGGACCTGTGGCATGGCGACCTTCACCGCCGCGATGTCGCGGCGCACCTGCTGGTAGTCGTGGTGCTTGTCGATCAGCCACGCCGTGCGCAGCACCAGCAGCCGGAACTGCTCGATCTGGATCCAGCTGTCGGCAATCTTCTCCTGCGTCATCTGGAAGTCGGCCAGCCGGCCGTGCCGCGTCTTGCGCGACACCGCGCGCTCGCACATCATGTCGAATGCGCTGCGCGCCAACGCGATCGTGCGCATCGCGTGGTGGATGCGGCCGCCGCCGAGCCGAGTCTGGGCGATCATGAATGCCTGGCCCTCGCCGCCCAGCACGTGGTCGGCCGGCACCCGCACGTCGTTGTAGCGGACGTAGCCGTGGCTGGCGCGCTTGGACGATTCGGCGCCGACGCCGACGTTGCGCACGATCTCGATGCCCGGTGTCTCGGCGGGAACGATGAACAGCGACATCTTGTCGTATGTCCGGGACTCGGGATTGGTGACGGCCATGACGATGAAGAACGACGCGTGTTTGGCGTTGGTGGAGAACCACTTCTCGCCGTTGATCACCCAGTCGTCGCCGTCACGCGTCGCGGCCGTGACGAACTGCCCCGGGTCGGATCCGCCCTGCGGCTCGGTCATCGAGTAGCAGGAGGTGATCTCGCCGTCGAGCAGCGGCTGCAGGTAGCGGGCCTTCTGCTCGTCGGTGCCGAACAGCGCGAGGATCTCGGCGTTGCCCGAATCGGGCGCCTGGCAGCCGAACACCGACGGCGCCCAGCGCGACCGGCCGAGGATCTCGTTGAGCAGGGCGAGCTTCACCTGCCCGAACCCCTGGCCGCCGAGCTCCGGCCGCAGGTGCGCGGCCCACAGCCCCTGGTCCTTCACCTGCTGCTGCAGGGGCCGCAGGATCGCCATCATCTCGGCGTTCTTCTTGTCGTAGGGGTCGAGGGCCACCAGGTCCAGCGGCTCGAGTTCCTCGGCCATGAATTTCTCGACCCAGTCGAGCTTGGCCTGATATTCCGGGTCCGTCTCGAAATCCCACACGGTGGCCACCCGTTCCCCGGCGCAACGCCGCGCCGGACTCGTCGATTAGGGCCCCACCATCGTAAGCGGGCGTCTCGCCGAGCCGTTCCTCACAGTTCCCCGCCGGTGCCGCGGGTGTCCACGACGCGCTGCGCGATGTCGACGAGCTTGAGCTGGCTCTCCTGCGAGAGCATGCGCAGCAGATCGAAGGCGCGGACGTCGTCGACGCCGAAGCGTTCCATGATGATGCCCTTGGCCTGACCGATCCGGTCCCGGGTCGACATCGCGGAATGCAGCTGCTCACCATGACGCGCCGCCAGGATCGCGGCGGCGGCGTGCGCGGCGAACACCATGCCGATGGTCTCGGCCTCCGAATCCCATGCGCCCGCCTCGAAACTGAAGAGGTTGAGCGCGCCGGCGGTGCGGTCCGCCGTGTACAGCTTCAACGACAGGCTGCCCAGCACCCCGCGCTCGACGGCCGCCGGCGCGTAGCGGGGCCACCGCGTCTCGTCACGCATGTCGTCGCTGCGGACCAACGTTTCCCGCAGCGCCGCCTCGGCGCAGGGACCCTCGCTGAAATCGTGCTGAAGCCTGTCGAGTTCCGCGACGAGACCGTCGGTGTCGGCCACCGACTCGAATTCGCCGCCACCTTTCACCAGCAGGACTCCCGCGAGGTCGACCCGCGGTATGAGCTCCCTCGCTGCGGTGGTGACCTCGGCCAGCACCCGCTCGAGTGGCCGGGGGGCGGCGATCTCGCGCACCAGCTCGGCCATGCGCAGCGCCAGTTCGTGCCGAGCGTTGGTGTCGGCGATGTCCATAAGACGGGATTGTGCACCATCGGTTTTCGCCGGGCGCCCCCGCCCGCCGCGTATGGGCCGAGTAAGCCCGCTGCCACAACGTTTGTCGGCATCTACCACGGGTACCCGCCGCGAATTACACCAGTCCCGAAGGCTTAGGAGGCCCCGTGTTCGTCCATAACAAAGCCCTGCAATTCGAGGTCCGGGTGAGCGCCCCGGATCCGCGGTTCGCCACGCTGCTGCAAGAGCAATTCGGGGGCGCCAACGGGGAACTCAAGGCCGCCATGCAGTACTTCACCCAGGCCTTCGTCCTCCGGGACAAAAACCCCAAAATGTACGACCTGTTCATGGACATCGCCACCGAGGAACTCAGTCACCTCGAAATGGTCGGTTCGATGATCACCATGCTGCTCGACGGGCTCAATGACGATCTGAAGATCGCCAACGAGAAGTGCGACTGGATGCCCGCGGTGTCCAGCGGCGACGGGCGCGACCAGATCGTCCACCAGGTTGCGGTGAACCCGCTGTACCTCGCGCTGACCGGAGGTGGCCCGGACGTGAGCAATTCCCAGGGCGTGCCGTGGATGGGCTCCTACGTCAACGCCAATGGCGACCCGACGGTGGACCTGCGCAGCAACCTGGCCGCCGAATCCCGGGCGAAGATCGTCTACGAATACCTCAAGCAGTTCACCGACGACCCCGGCGTCCAGGACACGCTCAACTTCCTGATGACACGCGAGGTGGCCCACTACCAGCAGTTCACCGCGGCCCTCAACGAGTTGCCGGTCAACTTCCCGCCGGGACAACTGCCGGCGGACCCCCGCTTCGCGAACGTCGCGTTCAACATGTCGAACGGCGGCGGCGAGTCCATTCGAGGGCCGTGGAACCAGGGTCAGGGCCCGTGGCCGGAGGGCATGGAATGGCAGTACGTGGAGAAGCCGCAGGAAGAGTGGCTGGGCGGCACGACCCGTCAGAACACGGGCGCCGAGCAGAACCCGAACGGCTCGCCGGCGATCAACGCCGACAAGCCCTTCACGCACGAACAACGCATTCCCACAATCTGATTCGACCTGATTCGACAGTGAGAAAGGCCGGGCGTTGAAATCAACGCCCGGCCTTTTTCCTCTCTGCTACTTGACCTGCGGGTCGGGCGGGTTGTCGTCGGCGCGGCCGGTGACGGCGTCGCGCACGTGGTCCATGACCGCCGCGCCCATGCCGACCGTCTTGAGCACGGCGGGGTTCGGTGGGGTGTTCGGGTGCGGCCGCGTCGGCGCGACTTTCTTTGCCGCTTCGAGCTTTCCGCCGATCTTCTCCAGGTCGTCGCGGCCGATCACGGCCTCGACCTGCGGCCACACCACGTCCTGCTCGTAGGCGATGTGCTCGCGGCCCAGCTTGACGAATTCCTGCAGCGCGTCGTGATAGTCGGCCTCGCCCGGCTTGCCGTCCTCCAGCCGCTGCAGCACCTTCTTTCCGGCCTGCTCCTGCTCGAGCGCCTTGTCGACGATCCCGTCGCCGATGGCATTTCGCACCGCGGGCCAGAAGAACTGCTCTTCGATCGCCTCGTGTTGCGACTCGGCGATGATCAGGTTGTTCACCACCGTCTCCAGGCCGCTGGCCTCGGCGCCCGACCCGGACGGGGCGCCGTCGAGGGTTTCCAGCAACCCGAGCACGCTCTTGTGGTCCTGGCGGAGAAAAGTGATCGCGTCCATAACTTGCCTTCCATCGGAGCCTTGATCGCGGATTGGCCTGCGGGTACCCGGGCCCCGGGTGTTGAAACGGCTTGCAGCCGACGGTCGTTTCGCGCTGGCGGCCAAGGGTATGCCCGGGTGGTGGCCGCCGACAGCACGACCAAGTCCGTACTGGTGGCGTTCGGTGCCGACGCGGGGATCGCCGTCGCCAAGCTCGTGGGCTTCCTCGTCACCGGCAGTGCGGCGATGCTCGCCGAGGTGCTGCACTCCGTCGCCGACAGCATGAACGAGCTGTTGCTGATGTTCGGCAAGCGCCAGGCGCACCGGCGCCCGGATGCGTTGCACCAGTTCGGGTATGGCCGCAGCCGGTACTTCTACTCGTTCGTCGTGGCCCTGCTGGTGTTCGCGCTCGGCTCGGTGGTCGCCCTCTATGAGGGCTGTCGCAAGCTCCGAAACCCCGAACCGCTGACCTCACCGCAGATCGCGATCGCGATCCTGGGCGTGGCCGCGCTGCTGGAGGGCTACAGCCTGCACACGGTGCGCAAACAGTCGAAGCGGTTGAAGGGATCCGACAGTTGGTGGCAGTTCATCCGCAATTCGCGCGTGCCCGAGCCGCCGGTGGTCCTGCTCGAGGACAGCGCCGCACTGATCGGCCTGGCCCTGGCCTTCGCCGGCGTGGGCCTCACGGCCGTCACCGGTGACCCGATCTGGGACGCGATCGGCACCCTGGCCATCGGCGTCCTCCTCGGCGGGATCGCCCTGGTGCTGATCGTCGAGACGCACAGCCTCCTGATCGGCGAGGGTGCAACGGCGAACCAGTGCAAGGTGATTCGCTCGGTGTTGCAACGCGAGGAGCACGTCGACGCGGTGACCGACCTGCGCACCCAGTACCTCGCCCCGGACCAGCTCGTGGTCGCCGCCAGGGTCGTGTGCGGCCCCGAGCCCGAATTCGCCGTTGCCGCCGCCGTGATTCGCGACGCGGAGACGCGCATCCGTCAGGCGGTGCCGTCGGTGCGGGCGGTCTACATCCAACCCGAAATCCCGAGCGCACCGCCGAACTGACGGATCAGTGCAGCTTCGGCAGGACGTTCGTGCGATAGAAGTCGATGGCCGCGGTCGGATCGTCCTGAGGGAAGTGCAGGAACGGAACGGCCCCGGCGTCCAACGCCTTTTGCACGGCGTTGACGTGGGTTGCCGGGTCGGTGCCGACCGCCCAGTTGGCGAGCACCTTGTCGATGGGGTTGGCGTCGGCGGCGCGCTGGATCTCGACGGGGTTGGGCTGATCGACCGCGCCGGCGGTGAAGCGCCACAACGTCGCCGCGCGGGCGGCCGCGGCGGCGTCGCCGACGACGGCGAACACCTCGGCGCGCTTGCCGAGGGTCGCCGGATCGCGACCGGCCGCTCGAGCGCCGGCGGCGAGCGCGGCGAGCAGCCGGGGATCGGAGAGGTCGCGCGCCTGGGTGATCCAGCCGTCGCCGTACTGGCCCGCCAGCGTCGCGCTCTTGGGCCCGCTGGCCGCCACGAAGATCTGCGGGGGCGTCGGCGGGGTGTCGTACAGCCTCAGCGAGTCGGTCTGGAAGTACTTGCCGCTGAACGAAACCCGGCCGCCGCCCCACAGTTGGCGAATCAGCGTGACGGCCTCGACCAGCCGGTCGTGGCGCTCGGCGTACTTGCCGAAGCTGTTGGTGGTGGCCTGTTCGTTGAGGCGCTCGCCGGTGCCGACGCCGAGGAAGACCCGGCCGGGGTAGAGGAGCGCCAGCGACGCGAACGCCTGAGCCACCGTCGCCGGGTGGTAGCGGTAGGTGGGACAGGTGACGCCGGTGCCGAACGTGAGGCGGCTGGTGCTCTGGCCCACGAGCGCCAGGGTCAACCAGGGGAACATCGAGTGGCCCTCGTTGTCCTGCCACGGCTGGATGTGGTCGCTGGCCCAGACGTATTGGAAGCCGGCCCGTTCGGCCGCCTGGGCCTGCGCCACGAGTTGGTCGGTGCGGAACTGCTCGTGCGACAGCACGACGCCTACCCCTTTGCCCGGCGGGGTCGGGGGACCGGCGGGCCGGCCCCGGTCACCGCCGCAGGCGGCGGAGATTCCGGCGGGCCCCAGCACGCCCGCGCCGGCGGCCATCCGCCCGAACGACCTACGCGACATCCCGGTCACCGGGTCAAAGTACCCGCGGCGTCGCTCGTCACACCTCGCGCCGCGGCGTCGCCTAGCCTGACCTGATGAGCCCACAGGCGCGCCCCGCGCGCGAGTCCGACATCCGCGAGCTCTCGCGCACCATGAGCCGGGCGTTCTACGACGACCCGGTGATGATGTGGATCCTCCCGAATCCCCCTTCGCGCCCTGCGCAACTCAGGCGCTTGTTCGCCGCGATCACCCGCCACCACCACCTGTCCGGCGGCGGCGCGGAGGTGGCCTGTGACGGCCCGGGCATCGGCGCCGCGGCGCTGTGGGATCCGCCGAACCGCTGGCAGCATTCGGGCCGCGAGGAATTCGCGATGATGCCGAGCATGATCCGGGCGTTCGGGCTGCGCACCCGGAAGGCGTTGGCCGTGCTCGAGCTGATGAAGAGCGTGCATCCCGAGGAGCCGCACTGGTATCTGGCCGCGATCGGCAGCGATCCGGACGTGCGGGGCAAGGGCTTCGGGCAGGTCCTGATGCGATCCCGGCTCGACCGCTGTGACGCGGAATACTGCCCCGCCTACCTCGAGTCGAGCAAACCCGAAAACGTGCCGTACTACGAGCGGTTCGGCTTCGAGGTCACCCGCGAGATCCGGTTGCCGGAGGGCGGCCCGACGCTGTGGGCGATGTGGCGGCCGCCGAGGTGACCGGGCGCGGCGTTTAGGGCCCGGACCCGGCGGGCAATCGAAAGGCCATGACCGAGAACCCCCAAGCCGACATGGACGCCTCGGACTTCCCCGAGGAGGGCGGTCCGGGCGACACGCTGAACGCGAGCGAAGGCACCGATTCCGACGAGGTGCACAACGACGACGGGGACATCGTCGTGGACCCGCCCGAGGGATGGAGCGGGGCCAACCGCTTCGGGATGACGGCGCGCGAGGAGCGTGAGGGTGAGTCCCTCGACGCCCGTCTCGCCGAGGAGCAGCCCGACGTCTCCCCTGACGACATCGACGTCCGCGACGCGGTCGAGCCCGCCCCCCCCGCCCGCGCCCACCGGGGGCAGATCGACGGCGCACCCGAGGACGGCGAATCGCTGTACGAGGTCGTCGACGAGAACGTCGAGCCCGACCTCACGCAGACCACGGAGTGATCAGTGTTCGACTGTTCACTGCGATGACGCGGCGAGCCTGAGGAGGGTCAGGGACTGCTCCGCCAGCCCGCGATCCCGATGGCGATCATGCGCAACTGCTTCACGGCGATGCGCCGGATGTCCTCCAGCGCCTCGGCGCTCTGCGCGTCCTCGATGGCCTCGGCGATCACGATCATCGAGTTGACGAACAGGGTCGCAAGGATGTTGAGGTCCTCGGTGCTCCACTCGTGCAGCCGGGGGAACCGCGCCAGGTCGGTCGCCAGTTCGGCGGTGATGAGCCGGATCTCGGTGCGGATGGCGTAGCGCAGCACCGACAGCCCGCTGTTGCGTTCGCGCCCGATGAACCGCCAGTGCTCGCGCCGCTCGGCCACGCTGGCGATCAGGATCTCGACCGACGACTCGATCACCCTGTTCGGGTCGAGCTTGCCCGCGCGGGCCTCGCGCAGTGTGTCGCGCAGGGAGCGGAACGACTCGTCGATCAGGACCAGCCCGAGCGCCTCCATCGACTCGAAGTGGCGGTAGAAGGCCGCGGGCACGATGCCGACCTCGCGGGTCACCTCGCGCAGACTCAGGCTGGAGAAGCTGCGGTCCTGCAGGAGCTTGAGCGCCGCGGCGATGATGGCGCGTCGCGTCGCCTCCTTGCGCTCCTCACGCGACGGCGTCTCGCGCGAGCGGCTCGATCCGCGCAATCGTGAGCTAGGAGTACGGCTGTTCACTATGTGAAGCCTACCACAAACGGGGTGTAAACCCTTGACTACCTGCGTCGTCACACCGCACGGTATACATATGTTCACTCAAACAACTCGTGCCTTGCGGAGACGGGTCTTGGGTTCCGATCTCATCGACCTCCTCACCGGGCCGCACGGCGTCGACCGCTACACCGAACTGGTGGCGCCCACCTGGACGCTGGGCGAGGCCCGCGCCAAGATCGTCGACGTGCGCCGCACCACGCCGCGCAGCGTCACCCTCACGCTCGCCCCCAACGACAGCTTCACCACCGCCCACGCCGTCAAGGCCGGCCAGTACGTCAACCTCACCGTCGAGATCGACGGTCGCCGGCACACCCGCTGCTACTCGCCGGCCAACGCCGAGGGCAGTGAAACGCTCGAGCTGACCATCGGCCGCCACGACGGCGGGCTCGTCTCGGCTTACCTGTACGAGCACGCGCGCCGCGGCATGGTGGTCGGTCTGGCCGGCGTCGGCGGCGACTTCGTGCTGCCGGCGGTGCGGCCACAGCGGATCCTGTTGGTGTCCGGCGGAAGCGGCATCACGCCCGTCATGGCGATGCTGCGGACGCTGCTCGCCTCGGGCCACCGGGGCGACGTCGCGTTCATCCACTACGCCCGTACGCCGGACGAGGCGTGCTACCGCGACGAGCTCGACGCGCTGCGCGGCGTGCGCGTGCTGCACGGATACACCCGCGCCGGCGGCGGTGAATTGACCGGCCGGTTCGGCCCCGACCACCTGGCCGCCGCCATGCCCTCGCCCGACGCCGTCTTCGTCTGCGGCCCAACGGCTTTGGTGGAGGCGGTGCGCGAGCACTGCGACAACGTCTTCAGCGAGAGCTTCGTGCCGCCGGCGTTCGAGGTGCCGGCGAGCCCATCCGGCGGGCGAATCACGTTCGCGGACAGCGGCATCGACGCCGCCGACGACGGGCGGCCACTGCTCGAGCAGGCGGAGTCCGCCGGCCTGACGCCGGAGAACGGATGCCGGATGGGCATCTGCCACACCTGCACCCGCCGCAAGCTCACCGGCACGGTGCGCAACCTGACCACCGGCGCCGTCTCGACCGGACCCGACGAGGACGTGCAGATCTGCGTGTCCGTGCCGGTCGGCGACGTCGAACTGTCCCTCTAATACCTCAAGCCCTGTGACACCCCAAGCCCTCTGACACTTCCCGCACTGGAGGAAACACCATGGCACACAACAAGATCGCCCTCACCCGCGAACAGGCCGACGCGTTCGGCCGCGAGCTCGACGCCATCAGGGAACGCGTCATCGCCGACCTCGGCAGCGAGGACGCCGACTACATCCGCCGCGTCATCAAGGCGCAGCGCGCGCTGGAGGTCGGCGGGCGGGCGCTGCTCTTCCTGCCGCCGGCCTGGCTGGTCGGCACGGCCATGCTGGCCGCGTCGAAGATCCTCGACAACATGGAGATCGGCCACAACGTGATGCACGGCCAGTACGACTGGATGCGCGACCCCGCCATCTCCGGCCGCGCGTTCGAATGGGACACGGCGTGCCCCGCCGACCAGTGGCGGCACTCCCACAACTACATGCACCACACCTACACCAACATCGTCGGCATGGACCGCGACATCGGCTACGGCATCCTGCGGATGAGCGAGGACCAGCGGTGGAGCCCGTATTTCCTGGGCAACCCGGTCTACGCCTTCCTCCTGATGGTGCTGTTCCAGTACGGCGTCGCGCTGCACGAGTTGGAGACCGAGCGCATCCGCGCCGGTGAGATCACACTGCGGGACAAGCGCGAAACCCTGCGGGAGATCTGGAAGAAGACCCGCCGGCAGACGCTCAAGGACTACGTCGCCTTCCCGCTGCTGGCCGGGCCGTTCGCGCCGTTCGTGTTCACCGGGAACCTGACGGCCAACCTGGTGCGCAACGTGTGGTCATACATGATCATCTTCTGCGGGCACTTCCCGGAAGGCACGCAGGAATTCACCGTCGAGGAGACCAGGGACGAGTCGCGCGGCATGTGGTATTTCCGCCAGGTGCTGGGTTCGGCGAACCTGACCGGCGGACGGCTGTTCCACCTGCTGTCGGGCAACCTGTCGCACCAGATCGAGCACCACCTGTTCCCGGACCTGCCGGCCCGCCGCTACGCCGAGATCGCGCCCGAGGTCCAGGAGATCTGCGAACGCTACGGAATCCCCTACAACCGCGGGCCGCTGCTGCGGCAGTTCGGCACCGTGGTCCGCAAGATCGTCAAGCTCGCCTTTCCGGACTCGCTGGTCCGCAAGGCCGCGGACGAGCCGGCCGCTCGGGTGCCCATCGCGGCCTGAGCGACGCAGCACCGCGGGCGCGGTCTCGATCCGGTATCGGGCCGCGCTTCGCGGCTTCCGCGGGAGCACAATGGGCTGCGTGGAATGGACGGGCGCCCGGTACGCGGACAAACCGACGGTGGAGGCGTCGACCTGGATCGACGCCGAGCCCGCCAGGGTGTGGAGTTTGGTCTCCGACATCAAGCTGATGCCCACCCTGAGCAACGAGCTGCAGTCGATCGAGTGGGCCGACGGCGCCGAGGGCCCCTGTCTCGGCGCGCGCTTCGTCGGGCACAACGAACACCCGGCGTTCGGGCAGTGGAGCGCCCCGGCGCAGATCGTCGCCTGTGACGAACCGCGCGAATTCGCCTGGGCCGTCGGGGATCCCGGCGATCCGGCGGCCACCTGGCGGTTCCGGATGACGCCGCGCGACGGCGGCACGGTGCTGAGCTACTGGATGCAGATGGGCCCCGGGCGCTCGGGTTTGTCGCTGGCGATCGAGGCGATGTCCGACAAGGAAGAGAAGATCGTCTTCGTCCGGTTGCGCGAGTTCGAGGGCGCCATGGGCAAGACGTTGGCGGCGATCAAGAGGCTGGCCGAGCACGGGGTGCGCTGATGCGCACCGCGACCACGGTCGAATTCTCCAGCGCCGCGCGCGACGTGCTCACCCTCGCGGTCGAGGCGGAGATGCTGGGGCTCGACGTGTGCTGGGTCGCCGAGGCGTGGGGCACCGACGCGCCGTCGGCGCTGGGGTACCTCGCGGCGCGGACCGACCGGATGCTGCTCGGCTCGGGCGTGCTGCAGGTCGGCACCCGTTCGCCCGTCGCCGTCGCCCAGACCGCGATCACCCTGTCGAACCTGTCGGGCGGGCGCTTCCTGCTCGGCCTGGGCGCCTCCGGTCCGCAGGTGATCGAGGGCCTGCACGGTGTCTCGTTCGCCCGGCCGCTGACCCGCTTGGCCGAGACGGTCGAGATCGTGCGTCAGGCGTTCACCGGCGGCAAGATCTCCCACTCCGGCAAGGAGTTTCAGATTCCCCGCCCCGGCGGCGAGGCCGTGCCGATGCGGTTGTCGACGCGGCCCGAGCACCCCATCCCCATCTACCTGGCCACACTCTCGCCGGCGATGCTGCGGCTGACCGGCCGGATCGCCGACGGGTGGCTGGGCACCAGCTTCGTCCCGGAGGGCGCCGGCGACGCCTACTTCGCTCACCTCGACGACGGGCTGGCCGCCGAAGGCCGCACCCGCGCCGACATCGACATCTGCCAGGGCGCCGAGGTGGCCTTCGCCGCGGACGAGGACGCGCTGCGCGGGATGGTCGCCGCGCGCAAGCGCGAACTCGCGTTCAGCCTCGGCGGCATGGGCTCGTCGAGCACGAACTTCTACAACCGGGCCTACAGCCGGCAGGGCTGGGCCGAGGTCGCCGCGCGGGTGCGCGAGCGCTGGCAGCGCGGCGACCGCGACGGCGCGGCCGCGCTCGTCACCGACGAGATGGTGCTCGCCACCACGCTCATCGGGACCGAGGACATGGTGCGTGCCCGGCTCGCGGTGTGGCGGGACGCCGGCGTGAACACGGTTCGCCTGTACCCAGCCGGTGACACGCTGGACGCGAAGATCGCCACCCTAGGCCGGGCGATCGAGCTCGTACGGGAAGTGGGGTGATCCCGGGTCAGCTCGCGGCGGCCGGGGCGTCCGCCGCCTTGACGAGTTCCACCTGCGGTCGCGCCGGCAGGTCCTCGGCGAGGAACCACCGGAAAGCCAGGTTGCCCCGCGGATAGCCCAGCGTCGTCAGCGAATTCGGGTGGCCGGTCCGCTCGCGGGACAACACGACCGTCACCGACCCGTCGGCGTTGGGCACGGCGCTGTGGCCGTTGATCGAGCAGCGGGCGTCCGGGCCCTCCGAGGCGCCGTAGGTCGCCATGAACTGGTTCCACACCACCAGGTTCCAGAACCGGCACGGCGGGGGCCGGTGCGTGATCACCAGCGCCTCGTCATCGTCGAGCACGAAACTGCCGTAGGAATAGCAGGCGTCGCGCGCCGACCAGCCGAAGTTGGCGTCGGGCACCTGGTAGGGCTCGGCGAATGCGTTTGCGGCATGGACGGTTTCGTGCCCCAGCGCGTGCTCGTCGTCGGCGCGCGTCCCCACCGTCAGCGGAACGATGGCGAACATCGTGCGCAGCCACGCCGTGGCCGCGCGCAGCCGGGCCGCGGTTTCGGTGTCGCCGTGCCGTATCGGCCCGGGCTCCTCGAGCGCCTCGATGCGCCAGCTGACGGGCCGGCCGGTCAGGGGGTCGGCCTGGTAGTCGCGGGTCATCAGCACGGCGGCGTCGGGCGTCGGGCCGAACTCGAAGGAGAAGTTGCCGTCGGCGTCGACGTCCAGGTCGCTGTCGCGGACGATCGCGACGACCCGGTCCGACCACGCGCCGGGCGTCGGTTCGTTGTAGGCGGTCACCGAGAAGTAGACGCTGTCCCCGGCGTTGCCGCTGATGCGGTAGCGCCGCGCCGGATCGACCGGGCACAGGAAGTAGTAGGCGTCGGTGTTGTCGCCGCCCCAGCGCCGGTCGCGCCGGAACGGCGTGTTGACGGCGGCGAACTGCGGGCGCCCGGGTTCGGGGAAGAGGTAGGCGTCGAACGCCACCCCCAGCGTGCTGGCCAGCATCCGGTAGCCGTCCGCGACATGCCGGTCGTCGGTCACGGCGCGGTCGCCCTGGAGGAACGAAACATCGGCGGCACCAAGCACTTCCAGCAGTTCCCGCCACGCGACGGCCGACTCGTGCGTCATACGCCGATTCCTTTCAGCAGTAACTCGGTGGTGCGGTCGACCCAGGTCCCGTCGAGCGCGTCCCCGCGCGTCAGCAGCCCGAGCAGGGTGATGCCGGCGATCGCCTCGGCCAACTCCTCGGCGGTCACGTCGGGGCGGACCCGGCCGGCGCGCGCGGCGATCCGCAGCCACTCGGCCAGGCCGCCGGCGATGACGTCGGCGAACCGCTCCAACAGCGCGGAATGCAGCGTGGGGTCCGCCGCCATCTCGCCGACCAACCCCGGCAGCGCCGCCCGGGCCGCCGGTGTGGTCAGGACGGCCATCGTGCGGCGCACCATCTCGCGCAGGTCGTCGGGCGGTGAGCCGCTGTCGGGGATCGCCGTCGTGGCCCCGAGGGGAAACACGGCCTCGTGCACCAGGTGCGCCTTGCTCGGCCAGCGGCGGTAGATCGCCGGCTTGCTGGTGCCGGCCCGTTCGGCGATCGCGGCGACCGACAGCCCGGGGTAACCGCTCTCGCCGAGCAACTCGACCGTCGCGCGCAGCACCGCACCGTCGATCCGGGGGTCGCGGGGTCGCCCGAAATCCACTGCCATTACGAAACTGACAGTAACATAAGTCGCCGTGACCACCGTTCGCCTCGACGACCTCGAGGTGCCGCAGTTCGGCGCCGAGGCCCGGCAGATCCTGGACATGATGGCCGCCCTGGCGCCGCAGTGCACGCTGGACGCCGGCGCGCTGCACGCGCAGGCCTGCGCCGACACGGGACTGAACGATTTCGGCCCGGACGACTACCGCGAGCGGCTCGACGTCTACCTCGCCGCGCTGCGCGAGATCGAGGGCCTGCACCCGGCCGGCGTGGTCAACTTCTACGGTCAGCTGCTGCAGCTGCTGAAGAACCGGCTGCTGCTGACCGACCTGCGCAGGCGCCACCCCGAGATCGACGACATCGAGCTGCAACCGCCGGTCGTCATCGCCGGACTGCCCCGCACCGGCACCACCCACCTGCACAACATGCTGGCCGCGCCGACCACCTTCCGCACGATGCCCTACTGGGAAAGTGTCGAGCCGTTTCCGCTGCCGGGCGAGGCGGGGGTCGAGCCGGACCCGCGGCGCACGCGGATGGACATGGCCGTCGGCGTCATCAACACCGTGATGCCGCACTTCCCGCTCATGCACGAGATGACCACCGACCACGTGCACGAAGAGATCCAGCTGCTGGCCAACGACATCTCGACCATGCTCTTCGAAACCCTCGGGGAGGTGCCACGCTGGCGGGCCTACTACCAGGCCCACGACCAGACGCCGCACTATGAATACCTGGCGACGCAGTTGCGTGCCATGCAGTTCCTGCGCGGCGGGCGGCGCTGGCTGCTCAAATCGCCCCAGCACCTCGAGCAGGTGCCGGTGCTGAACCGGGTTTTTCCAGGCAGCATCGTCGTGTTCACCCACCGCGACCCGGTGCCGGTGGCGCTGTCGATGGTCGCGATGATCACCTACTCCGCCCGCATGCACCGATCGCCCGTGCCGGTTGAGCGGATCGCGGCGTCGTGGATCGACCGCCTCGACGACATGCTGACCGCGCTCGTCCGCGACCGCGACACCATCGGCCCGGACCGCTCGGTCGACATCCGGTTCGACGACTTCATGGCCGACGAGGTCGGCGTCGCCGAGCGCGTCTATGCGCTGGCGGGGGAACCCTTCACCGACGAGGCGCGCGCGGCCGTCGGCGCGTACCTCGAGGGTCACCGGCGCGGCCGGCTCGGCAACGTCGAGACGTCGTGCGAAATGTTCGGCCTGAGCGAGCCGGATCTGCGCGCCCGGTTCGCGCCCTATGTCGAACGATTCCTGGCTTAGCACTAGGTTCTTGGGGCATGGTCACAATGCCCACCCTGGACGGCGTGGAACACCGGTATGTCGACGTCGGGAACGGCGTCACGATTCACGTGGCCGAGGCCGGGCCGCCCGGTGGCGCCCCGGTGATGCTGGTGCACGGGTTCCCGCAAAACTGGTGGGAGTGGCACGAATTGATCGGTCCGCTGGCCGCCGACGGCTACCGGGTGCTGTGCCCGGACCTGCGCGGGGCGGGCTGGAGTTCGGCCCCGCGGTCCCGGTACCTCAAGAACGACATGGCCGACGACCTGGCCGGGGTCCTGGACCGCCTGGGCGTGGGGCCGGTGCGGCTGGTCGCGCACGACTGGGGTGGCCCGGTCGCGTTCATCCTGATGCTGCGCCATCCCGAGAAGGTCAGCGGATTCTTCGGGCTGAACACCGTGGCGCCGTGGGTGAAGCCGGACCTGTCGCTGCTGCGCAACCTCTGGCGGTTCTGGTACCAGATCCCGATCCTGCTGCCGGTCGTCGGGCCGCGGCTGATCAGTGACCCGAACGCCCGGTTCTACCGCTCGCTGGCGGCGTGGGTCGGCGGCGGCTTCCTGGCGCCCGAGGAGGACGTGCGCTTCTACATCGACTGCATGCGCGAGCCCGGGCACGCGGTCGCCGGGTCGCGGTGGTACCGCACCTTCCAGACCACGGAGCTGGTGCGCTGGCTGCGCGGGGAGTACAACGACATTCGCGTCGACGTCCCAGTGCGCTGGCTGACCGGCACCAAGGACCCGGTGCTCGTCCCCGACCTGCTCGCCGGATACGACGAGCGGATCAGCGATTTCGACGTCGAACTGGTCGACGGTGTCGGCCATTGGATCGTCGAGCAGGCGCCCGAGCTGGTGCTCGACCGGCTGCGTGCCTTCCTGCGTTACGAGGGGTGACCGCTGAGCGTCGAGTCGTTGTCGATCAATCACGCCGTTCGCCGCAACACGTCGACGTTCGACGGGAAAACGTCAGGGCTTGACCAGGATTCGGATGGGGTTGCCGTCGCGGCGCTCCAGCTTCTCGATGCCCAGCGGCAGGTCCTCGAGCGAGACGACCTCGCTGATCGACCGCGACAAGTCAAGGCGCCCAAGCGAAACCAGCTTCGCCAGCGTCTCGATGTCGACGTTCTGGTAGCCGAGGTGCCCGAGAGCCTGCTTGCGGGTCAGCCCGAACAGCGCGGTGGGGCCGACGGTCGGCGCCTCGGCGCTCATCCCCACACCCACCAGCCGGCCGCCGACGCCCAGGCAGTCCAGCGCCTGCTCGAACGTGGACTTCAGCCCGACGGCGTCGAAGGCGACGTCGAGGCGGCGCCCGCCGGTCACCTCCGCGATCTTGTCGCCCAGCGCGTCGTCGCGTGAGCTGAAGGCGAAGTCGGCGCCGAGTTCGAGAGCCCGGTCGAGGACGACGGGTTCGATGTCGACGGCGACGATCGGGACCGCGCCGACCAACCGGGCGAGCTGCACGATGTGCGTGCCCACGCCGCCGACGCCCCACACGCCGACCGATTCCCCGACCGTCACCTTGCCGGTGCGCACCACGGCGCCGTACGGCGTCGACACCGCGTCGGCCAGGATCGCGGCCTGCTCCAGCGGCACGTTCTCCGGCACGCGGGTCAGGCCCGCCGCCTGCGCCACCGTGTACTCGGCCCACGCGCCGTCATAGGCGAAGGCCATCAACTGGATTCGCAGGCAGTTCACCACGTCGCCGCGGCGGCAGTTGGGGCAGCTCTGGCAGGGCCGGCCGGCGGCGACCACCACCCGGTCGCCCTCGGCCCACCCGGTCACACCCGGCCCGAGCGCGGCGATCGTGCCCGACGCCTCGTGCCCCTGCGTGACCACGGGTTGCTGGGGCGGAAAGGTGCCGTTGATCAGGCTGAGGTCGGAGTGGCAGATGCCGCAGAACGCGACCTTGACCAGAACCTCCCCGGGCCCCGGCTCGGGAATCGGAACATCCTCCAGCACAACCTTTTTGGTGTCGGCGTAGAAGCGCTCGGCGCGCATAGTGGCTGCCATGTGAGGCTACTCGACGCCGATCGTGACTTCGGTGGACTTGATGAACACCGTTGCCGGCTGACCCTCCTTGAGGCCGAGGTCCAGGGCGGCGTCCTTGGTGACGGACGACGTGACGATCTGGTCGCCGCCGTCGAGCCTGACCTTGACGATCGCCATTACGCTGCCGAGGTTGACCTCGGTGATGGTCCCCTTCAGCTGGTTTCGGGTCGAAAGGCGCATCGCAGTCTCCAATTCGTCGAGGTCTTCCGGCTGTCGAGCCTAGCGGGGGCCGAGGAGCGCGATCGACGCGTCGACGGCTGGCTCGACGATCTCGCGCACCGGGCGCCCGTCCTCGACGGCCAGCGCGGTCAGCTCGCGCAGGCCGCCCAGCAGGATGACGGCAAGCGGCGGCGTCAACGGTGGCAGCCCGGCCCGCCGGAACCCCGGGCCCGCGCTGAGGCCGGCCAGCAGTCCGGATAGGAGCTGCAGGCCGCGGCGCTGCGCCGGCCGGGCCGCCGCCCCCAGTGACGGCAGCTCACGAATCCAGCTCAGCGTCAACGCCGGCCGTGACTCGATGTGCCCGACGTAGGCCTCGACCGCCTGGCGAATCTGGTGCTGCCAGTCGGCATCGGGGTCGACGGCCGCGGCGATGCGCTCGCCGAGCTTCTCGACGTCGGCCTGCAGCAGCTCGAGGAAGCATTCCTCCTTGCCGGCGAACTGGCTGTAGAACGTGCGCTTGGAGGTGCGGGCGTGGCGGACGACGTCGGCGACCGTGCTGGCGCGATAGCCGCGCTCGTCGATCGAGGCGGCGAGGCCGTCGAGCAGGCGGAGCCGGAACGGGTCGCCGATCCCGGCGTCACCCTCCGCTGCTGTCAGGGCTGTCGTCACGGCGGGCCTTTCGTGAGTGAGCACCTTGTCATGCCTGGTACCACAGAGTACCGTACGGGGAAAGGTGTGCGGTACACCGTCGTACCACCCGGGGCCCCGGGGGGAGAAAATGGGAGCATCACCGTCATGAGCGAAGTCGTCACCGAGGCGCCGGCACCCGCCGACGTCAGGCTACCCCCCACGGCCCGCCTGCCAAAGGTTCTGGCGGGCTTGGGTTTTGCGTTCACGCGGCGGCCCATGATGCGGTGGCTGGCCCGCCGCCACGGCAATGTCTTCACGCTGGAGCTGCCGATCTACGGCCGCGTCGTGATCGTCGGCGACACGCAGCTGGCCAAGCAGATCTTCACCACCAGCCCCGAGGAGCTCGGCAACATCCAGCCGAACCTGAGCAGGATGTTCGGCTCCGGCTCGGTGTTCGCGCTCGACGGTGACGACCACCGGCGCCGGCGGCGCCTGCTCGCCCCGCCGTTTCACGGCAAGAGCATGAAGAACTACGAGGCGATCATCGAAGAGGAGACGCTGCGCGAGACCGCCAAGTGGCCGGAGGGGCAGTCGTTCCCCACGCTGCCGTCGATGATGCACATCACGCTCAACGCGATCCTGCGCGCCGTCTTCGGGGCCGAGGGCGCCGAACTCGACGAGCTGCGCCGGCTCATCCCCCCGTGGGTCACGCTGGGATCGCGCATGGCGACCATGCCCAAGCCCCAGCGCACCTATGGCCGGTTCAGCCCCTGGGGGCGGCTGGACGAATGGCGCCGCCGGTACGACGTCGTCATCGACAAACTCATCGAGGCGGAGCGGGCCGACCCGAACTTCGCCGAGCGGACCGACGTGCTGGCGTTGATGCTGCGCAGCACCTACGACGACGGTACGGCCATGTCGCGCAAGGACATCGGCGACGAATTGCTCACCCTGCTCGCCGCCGGGCACGAGACGACGGCCTCCACGCTGGGGTGGGCTTTCGAGCGGCTGACGCGTCACCCGGACCTGCTGGCGGCGCTCGTCGAGGAGGCCGACTCCGGTGGCGGCGAGCTGCGCCAGGCGACCATCCTGGAAGTGCAGCGGGCCCGCACGGTGATCGACTTCGCCGCCCGCCGCGTCTACCCGCCGGCGTTCCGGCTCGGCGAGTGGGTCATCCCGCGCGGGGACTCGCTGCTGGTGAGCATCTCGCAGATCCACGACGACCCCGAGGCCTTTCCCGAACCGGACCGCTTCGACCCGTATCGGTTCATCGGCAACAAGCCCTCCTCGTTCGCCTGGATCCCGTTCGGCGGCGGCACCCGCCGGTGCGTGGGTGCCGCGTTCGCCAACATGGAGATGGACGTGGTGCTGCGAACGGTGTTGCGACACTTCACCATCGAGACGACGACGGAGCCCGCGGAGAAGTGGCACGGCCGCGGCGTCGCCTACACCCCCAAGGACGGCGGGCGGATCGTGGTGCACAGGCGATAAGTCGCCCGTTGCACGGTCGGGCCACCGCGATGTCGCAATCCCGCCAGCGGGTGCCGCCCCGGCCGTGCTTGTGTTGTCGGCGTGAACAAACTGCTCGTCGACGCGCTCGCCCGCCCCTCGTTTCGCGCCGGATGCGCGCGGACCATTGCCGAACTACCCGGAGCGGCAAGGCTTTTGCCCTTGACGAGGCCACCCGCGGAAGCGGCGTTCGTCGCCATCACCCGGAGCCTGTTGTCGGCGGATCCGCACGCGCCCACACGGTGTGCCGGCTGGACGGTTCACGAGCTCACCGCGCACCTCGCCGCGGGGTCGGCCGAGATCGCGGATCTGGTCGAAGGCGAGCTCGCGGGGTTGCCGACGCGCGCGACACGGGACTTCGAAGAACGTGAGGCGCCGTACCGAGCGCTGTCGCCAACGCGCCTGCGGCGGAGTTTCTTTCGGGAGGCGCTGAGGGCGACGGTGGCGGTGGAGCGGCTGTCGGCCGCCGGCGATGGTCGTCGCGTCGCGTTCACGGGCGCACGGTTGGACGCACCGACGCTGATCCTGCACATCGAAAGCGAACTCGTGCTCCATCGCTGGGACATCGCCGGATCAGACCGGACGGGCGTTGACGCGCTCAGCGACCCCCGGCTGGCCTCACACGCGGCGACGACGGTTGCGGGCATGCGGCCCAACGTGTTTCCGGCCCGCTCCGGGGATCGCGGCACAGTCGTCCTGCGCTCGCCGGGGGCCCGCGACGTTGCGGTCACCGGCGGTGCGGTGACGACGATCGAGCCCGCCCCGCAGGACCTCGGGTGCCCGGTCGTGAGTTGCCATCCCGCGGTGCGCACCCTGCTGCTGTGGGGGCGGCAACCGGAGCGCGAACTCCCGGCGCCGCAGGGGGATCGGGACGCGGTGGACGCCGTCGTCGCGATGCTGCGCCCGAAGGGCAGCTCCTAGCCGGTCGTCGGTGCGGACGCGCGACGCGGCAGCTTCCAGCCGGGGCGCACGAAGTGGCAGGTGTACCCGTTCGGGTAGCGCTGCAGGTAATCCTGGTGCTCCGGCTCGGCCTCCCAGAAGTCGCCGGCCGGGCTGACCTCGGTCATCACCTTGCCCGGCCACAAGCCGGAGGCCTCGACGTCGGCGATCGTGTCGAGCGCGACGCGCTTCTGCTCGTTGTCGAGGTAGAAGATGGCCGACCGGTAGCTGAGCCCGCGGTCGTTGCCCTGGCGGTTCTTCGTTGTGGGGTCGTGGATTTGGAAGAAGAACTCCAACAGTGTGCGGTAGTCGGTGACCGCCGGGTCGTACACGATCTCGACGGCCTCGGCGTGCGTTCCGTGATTGCGGTAGGTCGCGTTCGGGACGTCGCCACCGCTGTAGCCGACTCGGGTCGAGACCACGCCGGGTAGTTTGCGGATCAGGTCCTGCATGCCCCAGAAGCAGCCGCCCGCAAGGATCGCCTTTTGCGTGCTCATTGGTTCTCCTCCTCGGTAACCGACGACACGCGCCAGGCTACACTCCGCCGATGACGTGTAGCGGCGCAAAGGAGCGCGCGTGACCGCCCGACAGTTCTCCCGCAGCGAACTGGCCGACGCCTTCGTGCAGTTCGAGGCGACGGTGTCCCGCGCCGCCGAGACGCGCGACTGGGACGGGTGGGTCGAGCAGTACACCCCGGACGTCGAGTACGTCGAGCACGCCGCGGGCACCATGCACGGCCGCGACGAGGTGCGCACGTGGATCCAGCGCACGATGACCACCTTCCCGGGCAGCCACATGGTGGCCTTCCCGTCGCTGTGGTCGGTGATCGACGAGCCGACCGGGCGGGTGATCTGCGAGCTGGACAACCCGATGAAGGACCCGGGTGACGGCACGGTGATCACCGCGACGAACATCTCGATCGTCACCTACGCCGGCGACGGTCAGTGGCGCCGCCAGGAGGACATCTACAACCCGCTGCGTTTCCTGCGCGCCGGACTGAAGTGGTGCCGCAAGGCCCGGGAACTGGGCACGCTCGACGACGACGCGGCGCGCTGGATGGAGCAGAACGGAGGAGCGCAGTGAGCGCGAAGCCCAAGCTGGTCATAGGCGCCAACGGATTCCTCGGTTCGCACGTGACCCGGATGCTCGTCGCCGACGGCTACGACGTGCGGGCGATGGTGCGGCCGAACGCCAATACCCGCGCCATCGACGACCTCGCGCTGACCCGGTTTCACGGCGACGTCTTCGACTCCGACACCCTGCGCGAGGCGATGGACGGCGTCGACGACGTCTACTACTGCGTCGTCGACACCCGGGCCTGGTTGCGTGACCCCGCGCCGCTGTTCCGCACCAACGTCGAGGGCCTGCGCAACGTCCTGGACGTAGCGGTGCACGCGAACCTGCACCGGTTCGTCTTCACCAGCACCTACGCGACGGTGGGCCGGCGGCACGGGCACGTGGCGACCGAGGAGGACGTCGCCGACGTGCGCCGGCTCTCCGCCTACACCCGCTCCCGCGTGCAGGCCGAGGACCTCGTCATGCGATACGTCGCCGAGTTCGGCCTGCCCGCGGTGGCGATGTGCGTCTCGACGACCTACGGCAGCGGCGACTGGGGCCGGACCCCGCACGGCGCATTCATCGCGGGGGCGGTCTTCGGCAAGCTGCCCTTCCTGATGGACGGCATCCAGTTGGAGGTCGTCGGCGTCGACGACGCCGCGCGGGCGATGATCCTGGCCGCCGAGCGCGGCCGACCCGGCGAGCGCTACCTCGTCAGCGAGAAGATGATCCCGCTGACGGAGGTGGTGCGCATCGCGGCCGACGAGGCCGGCGTGCCCCCGCCGCGACGCTCGATCTCGGTGCCGGTGCTGTACGCGCTGGGCGCGCTGGGCAGCCTGCGGGCGCGGGTCACCGGGAAGGACGCCGAACTCAGCCTGGCTTCGGTGCGCATGATGCGCGCCGAGGCGCCGGTCGATCACGGCAAGGCGGTGCGCGAGCTGGGCTGGCAGCCCCGGCCGGTCGAGGACTCCATCCGCGAGGCCGCGCGGTTCTGGGCGGCGATGCGCACGGGCAAGAGGGACAACCGGGCCGCCGCCGCCGAATAACGTCCGGCCGGGAAGCCCCGAACGCGCGCCGGCGTTGCAATCGTCATCCGCGTCTTCAGGAGGAACCCACCATGAGCCACCCGGAAATCAAGGAACCCAGCGCCGGGCACCCGATCACGATCGAGCCGACCAAGGGGCGCGTGCAGGTGCGCGTCAAGGGCGAACTCGTCGCGGACACGACGTCGGCGCTGGAACTGCGTGAAGCGACTTTGCCTGCGGTGCAATACATTCCGATGGACGACGTGGTCGCCGACCGGTTGACCCGCACCGCCACCAGCACCCACTGCCCGTTCAAGGGGGACGCCAGCTACTACAGCGTGACCACCGCGGCCGGTGACACAGTGGACGACGTCATCTGGACCTACGAGCAGCCCTATCCGGCCGTCGCGGCGATCGCGGGGCACGTCGCGTTCTATCCCAACAAGGCCGAGATCAGCGTCGCACCCGAATAGCGGCTCAGTAGGGGATCCACCCGGGCATCGCTGCTTCCTGCGCCCGGGTGTCGCTGTAGAGACGCATCGAGACGATCACCCCGTCGCGGGTCTCGAAGATGCACACGAAGGGGCTCTCGTACTTCACACCGTCGGTGGTGGTGCCGCTGGCCTGCGCCTCCACGACCACCGTTTCCCCCTCGTTGACGCACCGGGCCAAGTCGATGGTCACTTCGAGCACCCGCTTGCGTTCGTCGATCGCCCGCCGCAGGGTGTCCTTGTCGCACGACGACCGCGTGTAGAGGCTCCAATAGGTGAAGTCGTCGCTGAGGAGCGCGAAGCCCTCGTCCACATCGCCGCCCTCGCTGATGCTCTCGAGGAACATCCAGGCGAGTTCGCCCTGCGGGTCATCGAAAGGCGTCGCCACACCGCAATATTGTCTTGGGAGATCAGCAGCGGTCAATGAGGGCGGTTTCGACAGCGGTGAAAAGCGCGCGCACGGTCACGTTCCCGGGCCCCGCCAGCTTCGGGCACACGTTGGCGCCGCTTCGCCGGGGACTGCGGGACCCGTGCTTTCAGGCGCCCGGTGACGGCACGATCTGGCGCACCAGCCTGCTCCCGAGCGGTTCGGTCACCGCGCGGATCAGCCGCGCCGCGGCCGACGCCGCCCACTGCGAGGCGTGGGGCGACGGCGCCGAGGAATTCGTCGAGGCGCTGCCCGCGCTGCTCGGCCTCGAGGACGACGCGTCGGGCTTCGCACCCGTCGACCCGGTCGTCGCCCCCGGGCACCGCCGCGTCCCGCACTTCCGGCTCGGACGCACCGGGCTCGTCCTGGAGGCGCTGATCCCGGCGGTCATCGAGCAGCGGGTGCCGGGCGCCGACGCCTTCCGGTCGTGGCGCCTGCTGGTGACCCGGTACGGGACGCCGGCACCCGGACCGGCGCCCGCCGGAATGCGCGTCCCGCCGTCGGCCGAGGCGTGGCGCACCATCCCGTCGTGGGAGTTCCACCGCGCCAACGTCGATCCCGGGCGCGCCCGGACGGTGGTGCTGTGCGCGCGCCGCGCGGCATCCCTGGAACGGCTGGCCGCGCGGCCGCCGGCTTTGGCCCGTGAGGCGCTGACGTCGCTGCCCGGGGTCGGGATCTGGACCGCCGCCGAAACCGCGCAGCGGGCGTTCGGGGACGCCGACGCCCTCTCGGTCGGCGACTACCACATCCCGAAGATGGTCGGCTGGACGCTGCTGGGCCACCCGGTGGACGACGCGGGCATGTGTGAACTGCTCGAACCGATGCGGCCCCACCGCCACCGGGCGGTGCGATTGCTGGAAGTCAGCGGGCTGGCGTACGAGCCCCGGCGCGGGGCGCGGCTTCCGGTGCAGCACATCAGCCGGCTGTAGACGCCGAAAAGGCGTTGGTTACGGGCGGAGCCATCGGGTATCCCGTTGCAGACGTGACCGTATCCAATAGCAGGGGGCAATCGATGACCCAGTTCACTATCCCGGGCCTGACCGACAAGCAGGGCGCCCGGCTTGCTGAACTGCTACAGAAGCAACTGAGCACTTACAACGATCTTCATCTGACGCTCAAGCACATTCATTGGAATGTCGTGGGGCCCAACTTCATTGGGGTGCACGAGATGATCGACCCGCAGGTGGACGCGGTCCGCGCTTTCGCCGACGACGTCGCCGAGCGCATCGCGGCCCTGGGCGCCTCGCCGCAGGGGACGCCGGGAGCGATCATCAAGGACCGCACCTGGGACGACTACTCCGTGGGCCGCGACTGCGTCCAGTCCCACCTCGCGGCGCTCGACCTGGTCTACACCGGGGTCATCGAGGACATCCGGGCGAGCATCGCCGAGACCGAGGAGCTCGACCCGGTCACCCAGGACCTGCTGATCGACCAGGCCGGCAGCCTGGAGAAGTTCCAGTGGTTCGTGCGGGCGCACCTGGAGAGCGCCGGCGGGGCGCTGACCCACGAGGGCGCGTCGACGGAGAAGGACGCGGCCAGCAGCGCGCGCACCACGTCGGAGTAGGGCGACCGGCGTCAGGCGGCCTGGTCGGCCTGCCCGCTCTCGGCGGCCGCGCGCTCGGCGGCCGCCGTCTCGCGGTTGAGGCGCTGCGCCTCGTAGATCGTGACGTTGGTGCGTGACATCAGCAGCGCGGCGATCCCGACCGAGAGGATCGCCCCCGGGACGACGGAGAACGAGCCGGTCATCTCCGCGACCATGATCATGATCGCGAGCGGCGCCCGCGCGACGCAGCCGAAGCAGGTCATCATGCCCACGACGACGAACACACCCGGCTCGTGGGGCACCCCGGGCAGGGCGAACGCCTCACCCAGCCGCCAGACGGCGGCGCCGACGAACGCGCCGATCACGATCCCCGGGCCGAACAGTCCGCCCGATCCGCCGCTGCCGATCGAGAGCGACGTGGCGACGATCTTGGCGACGGGCAGGACAAGCACGATCCACATCGGAATGTCCATCAGCGATCCCCGGTCGGCGGCCAGCTGAGCCCAGCCGTAGCCGCTGCTCAGGATCTGCGGGATGACCAACCCCAGCAGGCCGACCAGCAGCCCGCCGATCGCCGGCTTGACGATCGGGCCCCCGGGCAGCCGGTGGGCGATGCGCACCGAGGCGTGGAAACACCGGGCGAACAGGTAGCCGACCGCCGCCGCGACCACGCCGATGACCACGAACCACAGCAGCGGCCAGGCCCGCTCGAAGCGGTACTCGGCGTCGATGTAGCCGAACAGCGGGTCGAAGCCGAGGAACGAGCCGAGCACCGCGTACGCCGTGCCGGACGTGATGAACCCCGGCAGCAGGCACTCGTAGTCGAAATCGTCGCGGTAGGTGATGGACGCCGCGAGGACGGCGCCGCCCAGCGGCGCCGCGAAGATCGCCCCGATGCCGGCGCCGATGCCCAGCGCCACCGCGATCCGGCCGTCCTCGTCCGACAGATGCAGCCGGCGGGTGAGCAGCGAACCGAAGCCGGCCGACATCTGCGCAGTCGGCCCCTCCCGGCCGGCCGAGCCTCCCGAGCCGATCGTCAGCGCGCTCGCGACCATCTTGACCAGCACCGCCCGGAACCTGATGGCGCGAGGGTCGGTGTGCACCGCCTCGATCGCGGCGTCGGTGCCGTGCCCGGTGGCCTCCGGGGCGAACTTGGTGACCAGCAGGGCCGACAGCAGCGCCCCGCCCGTCGTCACCAACGGAATCGCCCACGCGCGCTGGAAGCCGGTGGATCCGCGCCCGCCGCCCTCGCCGACGGGCCGCGGGATGTGGTAGTCCGCCAGGTAGCCCAGCAGGAACTCGCCCGTGTACTTCAGCGCCAGATAGAAGACCACGGCGCCCAGGCCGGAGATGACGCCGATCGTGACGCCGAGCACCAACCACTTCTGCAGGTAGCCCGATTTTCGGATCGACGCGCCGAACCGGCCGCCGGCGCCGCGGACCGTCGCCACGTGGGGCTGGGGTTCGTCTTCTTCCGGCTCGCTCACGCAGCGCGTCCGGCCCGCGACCGTCGGACTGGTCCCCCAAGCACGACGTCATCTTAAGCGGGCGGGGGCAGGTTGAACGCCGCTCGGGAATATCCGGACCATAGTCCGGTTATAGGGGGCAGTTCTTCGCAGTCCCTTATCGGAGGTCACATGCCAGCCGTCACCGCAGACACCCTGACTTTGCCGCGGGTCACCCCCGCCGGTCCCGCCGACAGGGAGCGCCCCGTCCGGTCGATCACCACCGGCCCGCGCGGCTACGAGGGTGAGGGATTTCCGGTCGTTCGCGCCTTCGCCGGGGTGAGCGCCGCCGCCCTGGACCCCTTCGTGCACATGGACCAGATGGGCGAGGTCGACTACGAGCCGGGGGAGCCGCGCGGCACCGACTGGCACCCGCACCGCGGCTTCGAGACGGTCACCTACATGCTCGACGGCAAGTTCGCGCACCAGGACTCGCACGGCGGCGGCGGCCTGATCACCGACGGCGCCACCCAGTGGATGACGGCCGGGTCGGGCATCCTGCACATCGAGACCCCGCCCGCCGAGCTGGTGGAAAGCGGCGGCCTGTTCCACGGCATCCAGCTGTGGGTCAATCTGCCCAAGAAGGACAAGTTCGCGCCGCCCCGCTACCAGGCCATCGAGGGCGGGGACGTCGGCCTGCTGGCCTCCGACGACGGCGGAGCCTTGGTCCGCATCATCGCCGGGGAGATCGACGGCCACCGCGGGCCCGGTGTCACCCACACCCCGATCACCCTCGCGCACGCCACCATTGCGCCGGGGGCCCGGCTCAGCCTGCCGTGGCGGCGCGACTTCAACGCGCTGCTCTACGTGCTGTCCGGCAGCGGACACGTCGGGCCGTCCGGCCACCCGTTGCATGCCGGTCAGCTGGCCGTCCTCGGGCCCGGTGACCGGATCACCGTCGGCGCCCACGGCGTCCAGGACTCGTCATCCCCGACGGGGTACGAGGTGTTGCTGCTGGGCGGCCAACCGATCCGCGAACCGGTATTCCACTACGGGCCATTCGTCATGAACTCGCGCTCGGAATTGATCGAGGCGCTGCAGGACTATCAGGCCGGCAAGTTCGGCACAATTCCGCCCAACGCTTTAATGCCTCACCGCGGCGGTGGCACACTCGAGTAATGTCGCCGACGGCGAGCCGCAGGCCCGGACGCCCCCCCGCCGCGAAAGCGGACGAGACGCGTGAGCGCATCGTGCAGGCCGCACGCCTGGTGTTCAGCGAACGCGGGTACGACGGTGCGACTTTCCAGGCCATCGCGGCGCGCGCCGATTTGACCAGGCCGGCCATCAATCACTACTTCTCCAGCAAGCGACTGCTCTACCGGGAGGTTCTGCAGCAAACCAATGACGTGGTCATCACCGCTGGCATCCGGGAGGCGCAGCGCGAGACCACCCTGACCGGTCGGCTGACCGCATTCATCTCGGCCGCGGTGCGGGCCAATTCCGACAATCCGGCCGTGTCGGCGTTTCTCATCACCGGCGTGCTGGAATCGCAGCGGCATCCGGAATTGAGCCAAACGGACAACGACTCGGTCACCATTACCCGGGAATTCCTGACGCGGGCGGTCAACGACGCGATCGAGCACGGGGAGGTTGCTGGCGACATCGACCCGGCCGCCCTGGTCGAAACGCTGCTCGTCCTGATGTGCGGCGTGGGGTTTTACTCCGGCTACATCCGCAGCTACGAGGAGATCCTGGCGGTGAGCGACGTGCTGCGCCGGCTCCTGGAGGGCGCGCTGTGGCGGCCTGACGCCGGACCGCAGTGACCTGGCGCACAAAGCGCATAGTTTGCCTAACTTACTCCGGTAGCATGATGCGGTCATGACTGATCTCGATGACTGCTCCCCGGCACCGTCCTCCCTGCGAACCGAGGGTGACTCCTGGGCCATCACCGAACTGGTCGGCGCCACCGCGCTCGGCGTCGCCGCGGCGCGGGCGGCGGAAACGGCCGGTCCCGCCCCGTTGATCTCCGACGAGTTCGCCCGGATCCTGGTGTCCTCTGCCGGCATCTCGTGGGCGCGTCTCGCGGACCCCGAACTGGCCTGGCTGGACGGCGATGAGCAGGGCAAGCGCGCGTATCGGCTGGGCATCGACTACCAGGCGGTCCGCACCCACTTCTTCGACGAGTACTTCGCCGATGCGGCCGCCGCCGGGATCCGGCAGGTGGTCATCCTGGCCGCCGGGCTGGACTCGCGCGCCTTCCGGCTGAACTGGCCGGCGGGAACCGCCGTCTACGAGATCGACCAGCCCAAGGTGCTGGAGTACAAGACCCGCACGCTCGAAGAGCACGGCGCGGTGCCGACCGCCAGCCGGCGCCCGGTGCCGGTGGACCTGCGCGACGACTGGCCGGCCGCGCTGCGTGCCGCCGGATTCGACCGCACCCAGCCGACGGCGTGGCTGGCCGAGGGCCTCCTGCCGTACCTGCCGAGCGACGCGCAGGACCGGCTGTTCGAGCTGGTCACCGCGCTCAGCGCGCCGGGCAGCAGCATCGCCGTTGAGGCGTTCGGCCTGAACACCCGGAGCAACTCGCAGCGCTGGCGGCGCATGCGGGAGCGTCTGGGCCTCGACGTCAACGTCCACGCGCTCACCTTCCACGAGCCCGACCGTTCGGACGCCGCCGAGTGGCTGGCGGACCACGGATGGCAGGTGAGCGCCGTCAACAACCGGGACGAGATGGCCCGGCTGGGCCGCCCGGTGCCCGACGACCTTTCCGACGAGGCGGTCCGCAGCACCCTGCTGCGGGCGCGGCTCGACGATTCGTCCGCCTGACCCGAGGAGCTAGAAGCGTATGAGCTCGTTGCGCACCCACGACGACACCTGGGACATCAAGACCAGCGTCGGCGCCACCGCCGTGATGGTGGCCGCCGCGCGGGCCGTCGAGAGCGAGCGCCCGGAGCCGCTGATCCGCGACCCCTACGCCAAGCTTCTGGTGACCAACGCGGGTGCCGGCGTGTTGTGGGAGGCCATGCTCGACCCCGAGATCGCCGCCAAGGTGGAGGCCCTCGACTCCGAGTCCGCCGCCCACCTCGAGCACATGCGCGGCTACCAGGCCGTCCGGACACACTTCTTCGACTCCTACTTCAACGACGCCGTCGCCGACGGGATTCGCCAGGTGGTGATCCTGGCCTCGGGCCTGGACTCGCGTGCCTACCGGCTGGACTGGCCGGCCGGCACCGTCGTCTACGAGATCGACCAGCCGCAGGTGCTGGACTACAAGTCGCAGACCCTGGCGGACAACGGCGTGACGCCGACCGCCGACCGCCGCGAGGTGCCCATCGACCTGCGGCAGGACTGGCCGGCCGCGCTGCGTGACGCGGGCTTCGACCCGTCCGCGCGGACGGCGTGGCTGGCCGAGGGACTCCTGATGTACCTGCCGGCCGAGGCGCAGGACCGGTTGTTCACCCAGATCGGCGAGCTGAGCCCGGCCGGAAGCCGCGTCTCGGCCGAGACCGCGCCCGCTCACGCCGACGAGCGGCGCCAGCAGATGCGCGAGCGGTTCAAGAGGGTCGCCGACGAGATCGGCCTGGAGGAGACCGTCGACGTCGGCGAGCTGATGTACCGCGACGACAACCGGGCGGACGTCGCGGCGTGGCTCAACGACCACGGCTGGCGCGCCCGGGCGCAGAAGTCGACGGACGAGATGCGGCGCCTCGGCCGCTGGGTCGAGGGCGTGCCGCTGGCCGACGACAAGGACGCGTTCTCTGACTTCGTGATCGGGGAGCGGCTGTAGATGGCGCGGAGCCTGGACGATTCCTGGGACATCGCGACCAGCGTCGGGGCGACCGCGGTCATGGTCGCGCTGGCCCGCGCGCGCGAGACCGCGGGTGCCGACCCGCTGATCCGCGACGAGTTCGCCGAGCCGCTGGTGTCCACGCCCGAGCTGGCCGGCGTCCGCGAGCAGGTGGCGGCGTGGTGGGCGGCCCCGGACGAGGACGACGATCCGGACTTCGCGGTGAACGCGCAGAACATGATCGACTACCAGGCCGTCCGCACCCACTTCTTTGACGGGTACTTCGCGGACGCGACGGACGCCGGCATTCGTCAGGTTGTGCTCCTCGCCGCGGGCCTGGACTCACGCGCCTACCGGCTGGCCTGGCCCGACGACACCGTCGTCTACGAGATCGACCTGCCCAAGGTGCTCGAGTACAAGTCGGCCACCCTTGCCGCCCAGGGCGCGTCGCCCGTCGCCGACCGGCGGCCGGTGCCCGTCGATCTGCGCCACGACTGGCCGCGGGCGCTGCGCGACGCCGGCTTCGACGACGCCCGCCCCACCGCCTGGCTGGCCGAGGGGCTGCTGCCGTTCCTCCCCGCGACGGCGCAGGAGGCGATGTTCACCTCGATCGACGCGCTGAGCGCGCCCGGCAGCCGGGTGGCCGTCGAGATTTTCGGGATCGACCCCGAAAGGCGCCGCGAGGCCGAGGAGAAGTGGGCCGAACTGCGCGCGAAGCGCGAGGCGCGCGGCGAGGACACCTCGTTCAACCCGTTCGACCTCTGGTTCGACGACGAGGGCCGCCCCGACAGCGCCGAGTGGTTCGCCGCGCACGGCTGGACCACCCGCGCCGTCAACGCGCGCGACGAGGCCCTGCGCCTCGGTCGTCCGCCCCGCTCGGACGACCGGCCGTTCGCCAACAGCTTCGTGACCGCGACCAAGGGCTGACAGAAAGGCCCGATTCTCCCCGCCCGCGCGGCCGGCCTCGTCCTCCCGGCGGATCTTTCCTACTGCTCTCCCAACCGGATGGTTAGGATCGCGGGTATCACCCAATGAGCGTTCAGCGCGACGAGCAGCGGGCGCCTTCGCGACGGCCCGTTCAGGGAAGGACAATGATGACCACCGAATCGGTTGCGCCCAAGACATCCGAATCCCCCACCAATGGGGTGCCGACCGCCCAGCAGGTCGACATCCCCGGTGTGGTGGCGCGCCTCCGCAAGACCTTCGCGACGGGGCGCACCCGCGACCTCGACTGGCGAAAGCGGCAGCTGCTGCAGCTGCAGAAGCTGATGGAGGAGAACGAGGACAAGATCGCCGCCGCGCTCGTCGAGGACCTGGACCGCAACCCGTTCGAGGCCTACATCGCCGACGTCGCCACCACCGCGGGCGAGGCGAAGTACGCGGCCAAGCACGTGCGCCGGTGGACCCGCCGCCGGTACAAGTTGCTGGAGGTTCCGCAGCTCCCGGGCCGCGGCTGGGTGGAGTACGAGCCGTACGGCACCGTGCTGATCATCGGCGCCTGGAACTATCCGTTCTACCTGACGCTGGGCCCGGCGGTCGGGGCGATCGCCGCCGGCAACGCGGTCATCCTCAAGCCGTCCGAGATCGCGGCGGCGTCGTCGCACCTGATGGCCGAGCTGGTGCCGCGCTACCTCGACAGCGACGCGATCGCGGTGGTGGAGGGTGACGGCTCGGTGAGCCAGGAGCTCATCGCCCAGGGCCTGGACCGGGTGATGTTCACCGGCGGCACCGAGATCGGCCGCAAGGTCTACGAGGGGGCGGCGCCCCACCTGACGCCCTGCACGCTCGAACTCGGCGGCAAGAGCCCGGTGATCGTCGCCGCGGACGCCGACGTCGACGTCGCCGCCAAGCGCATCGCCTGGATGAAGCTGCTCAACAACGGGCAGACCTGCGTGGCGCCCGACTACGTGGTCGCGGACGCGAAGATCCGCGACGAGCTGGTGGACAAGATCAACGCGGCCGTCACCAAGTTCACGTCGGACAAGCCCGACGGCGTGCGCATCGTCAACCGGCGCCAGTTCGACCGCATCAGCGGATACCTCGCCGGCGGCGACGGCAAGGTCACCGTCGGCGGCCGTTGCGACCCGTCGAGCCTGCGCATCCAGCCGGCGGTGGTCGTCGATCCCGACCCGGACGGCCCGCTGATGCAGAACGAGATCTTCGGGCCGATCCTCCCGGTCATCACGGTCAAATCCCTCGACGAGGCAATACGATTCGTCAACTCGCGCGCAAAGCCGTTGGCCGCGTACCTGTTCACGAAGGCGCGGGAGACCCGCGAGCGGGTGATCAGGGAGGTGCCGGCCGGCGGCATGCTGATCAACCACATCGCATTCCAGGTGTCGACGGCCAAGCTGCCGTTCGGCGGGGTCGGGCCGTCCGGCATGGGCGCCTACCACGGCAAGTACGGATTCGAGGAGTTCAGCCACCGCAAGTCGGTGCTCACCAAGCCCACCCGGCCGGACATGTCGAGCTTCATCTACCCGCCCTACAGCAAGATGGCGTTCAAGATGGCGCGCAAGATGTTCTGATCGACCCGGCACCCGCCGGTCAGCGCCGAAACCCATTCGACTGCAATCACACAACTTCAGAGAGGAACCTGATGCCCGGAGTGCAGGATCGCGTCATCGTCGTCACCGGAGCCGGGGGAGGGCTCGGGCGTGAATACGCCCTGACCCTTGCCCGCGAGGGCGCCAGCGTCGTCGTCAACGACCTCGGCGGCGCCCGCGACGGCACCGGAGCGGGCCACAACATGGCCGACCACGTCGTCAACGAGATCAAGGACGCCGGGGGCCGCGCGGTCGCGAACTACGACAGCGTCGCCGACCAGCAGGGCGCCGAGAACATCATCAAGACGGCGCTCGACGAGTTCGGCGCGGTGCACGGTGTGGTGAGCAACGCCGGCATCCTGCGCGACGGCACCTTCCACAAGATGTCGTTCGAGAACTGGGACGCGGTGCTCAAGGTGCACCTGTACGGCGGTTACAACGTGATCCGCGCCGCGTGGCCGCACTTCCGGGAGCAGAGCTACGGCCGCGTGGTCGTCGCCACCTCGACCAGTGGCCTGTTCGGCAACTTCGGCCAGGCCAACTACAGCGCGGCCAAGCTCGGCCTCGTCGGCCTGATCAACACGCTGGCGCAGGAGGGGGCGAAGTACAACATTCACACCAACGCGCTGGCCCCAATCGCCGCGACGCGGATGACCGAGGACATCCTGCCCAAGGAGGTGCTCGAGAAGCTCACGCCCGAGTTCGTCGCCCCCGTGGTGGCCTACCTGTGCACCGAGGAATGCCCCGACAGCGCCTCGATCTACATCGTCGGCGGCGGCAAGGTGCAGCGCGCCGCGCTGTTCCAGAATGAGGGCGAGACCTTCGACAAGCCGCCGACGGTCGAGGAAATCGCCTCGCACTGGGGCGTGATCAGCGACCTGTCCAACGCCCAGAGGGCCGCCTTCAAGCTGTAAAGCTGATGAAAGCCTGTGTGGTTCAACAGTTGTCCGGCCCTTCCGGCGTCGTGTACACCGACATCGACGAGGTCACCGGCGATGGTGACAGCGTCGTCATCGAGGTTTACGCGGCGGGCGTCTGCTTTCCGGACCTGCTCCTGGCCAAGGGCGAGTACCAGCTGAAGCTGCCGCCCCCGTTCGTCCCCGGAATGGAGGCCGCCGGTGTGGTGGTTTCCGCGCCGCCCGGCTCGGGATTCCGTGAAGGAGAACGCGTTTCGGCGTTCGGAATCCTCGGCGCTTATGCCGAGCGAGTCGCGGTCCCGGTGCCGAACGTGATCCGCAGTCCGGCCGAACTCGACGACGCCGAAGCGGTGTCGCTGTTGGTCAACTACAACACCATGTACTTCGCCCTGGCCCGCCGCGCCGCCATGCGTCCGGGCGACACCGTGCTGGTGCTCGGGTCCGCCGGCGGGGTCGGGACCGCGGCGATTCAGGTCGCCAAGGCGATGGGCGCCCGCAAGGTGATCGGCGTGGTGCACCGCGAGGCGGCGGCCGACTTCGTGTCGTCCGTCGGGGCCGACCTCGTGGTGCCGCTCTCCGAGGACTGGGCCGCGCAGGTGCGCGAATACACCCGCGGGCGGGGCGTGGACATCGTCGTCGACCCCATCGGCGGCCCCGCGTTCGACGACGCGATCCGGGTGCTGGCCATCGACGGCAAGCTCCTGGTGATCGGCTTCGCGGCGGGCAGCATCCCGACCGTCAAGGTCAATCGGCTGTTGCTGCGCAACGTCAGCGTGGTCGGGGTGGCGTGGGGCGAATACCTCAACAAGGTCCCCGGCTCGGCGGCCCTGTTCTCGTGGGGACTCAGCCAGTTAGTTTCGCTGGGCCTCAAACCCCCTCCGCCGCAACGGTATCCGCTGTCCGAGGCGCAGGCCGCGCTGCAGAGCCTGGCCGACGGCGGCGTGCTGGGCAAGGTCGTGCTCGAACCCTAGGGCGCCGGGTGCGGTGTGCCGAGGAGGATGGTCTGCAGCGCGCTCACTCCGATGAGGAATTCGACACCGCCCGAGACGGTCCCTAAGCCGATGTCGGCGACGATCGGCCCTCCGATCGCGTTGACGATGCCCCCGACGGGGTCACCGTTGAGGGCCTGCGAGATTCCGCTCAGGAAGAGGTTGACGTCGTAGGACGGCAGGGTGACGGCCAGCGCGGTCGCGATGTCGGCGGTCGGCAGCAGCGTCGCGTAGGCCGTCGACACGTCCGCCGTGAAGGCGCCGACGACGTTCGTGTTGGCCGACTCGAGGCCCTTGATGAACCCGTTGAGCGACGCCGGGGACAGCAGCGTGCCCGGCGACGGCAACGGGGACTGCCCACCGCCGCCGAGGTCGGGCAGCGAGAACTGCGGCGGGCCCTCGGCCTGTAAAGCGTTGAGCGCGTTGGCGACACCCTCCTGGGTTCCGCTGACCAGGTAGCCGGGCAGCGACGTCGTCGCGCTGAGCGGCGGGAACACGCCGAACGGGGTCGTCACGTCCGCAGGGCCGGTGGACCAGCCGTAAGCCGGGTCTCCGTAGCCCCAGTTGACGAGGTATCGGAGATCGGGTTGGAGCAGCTCGGCGAGCGGGTTCCCAATGTAGGGAATGGAGCGCAGCGGCTCGACGAGGGGCAAGTGCGGGCTGGGGATCATGCGGTAGGTGGTGCCGCCGTTGTAACCGGGGGACGTCGGCAGGTCGAAGGCCAGAGCGAGTTGCGACTGCGGGATGCTCAGGTACGTGCCGTGCACGTACACGATGCCCATGACCGCATTGAGGTCGGAGAGAAAGTCGATGGGGTATTGCGGGAAGTCGGCGAAGCCGTCGTACTCCAGCGTGTTGTTGATGACCGTGAACCCCGTGTTCGCATCCATCCCGCCGTAGAACGGCAGGCCGAGGCTCGGAATGTTCAGTCCCGGGAAGCGGGCGAGCATGCCCCCGTTCGGGGTCATCTCGTTGCCGACGAGCACGAAGCTCACGTCGCCCGGGTGCAGCCCCAGGCCGGCGAGCTTCGGCAGTTCCAGGGCGGCCAGGATGGCGCCCTGCGAGTAGCCGAACACGGTGAACGGCTTTCCGATGGCGGCTTGGCCGAGGATCTCGTTCTGCAGGATCGTGAGGCCGCGGTCGACCGAGATGTTGAGGGTCAGGTCCTTGATGCCGGTGATCGGATACAGCCCCTCGGGGGTGAACACCGATTGCAGGTTGTTGGTGGTGAAATAGGGCGAAATGTACTTGGCGTAGGCCGCGGCGATGTACTGCGCGTTGGGTATCGGCACGCCGCTGGCGCCCAGGATCAGCCCCGCGTCGACGTTTGTCGCGGCGGCGTTGAGCGCGGGCACGCCGGCGGCGGGTGCGGCGAGTGACCGCAGCGAATTGGACGCCGCCGCTTCGGCTTCCACGTAGGCTCCCGACGCGGCCGCCAGGGCGGCGGCGAACTGGTCGTGGAAGGCGCCGGCCTGCGTGATGAGCGCCTGGTAATCCCGAGCGTAGGCATCGAACAGCGCTGCCGTGGCGGCCGACACCTCGTCGGCGGCCGCGGCCACGACCCCCGTGGTAGCGCCCGCGGCGGTGGCGTTGGCCTCGCTGATCGTCGAGCCGATCGCCGCCATGTCCGCGGCGGCCGCCGTCATCGTGGATGGTTGAGCGAGAACGTAACTCATCGGCGCAGATCCTCTCGCCTGGCGATTGGCCACCTCGGCACTTCGTCAGCGTAGAGGGATCGCGCCGGTTTGTCCGGCAGTTGCGCGCATTTAGCGCGCGGGCGTTCGAGGGTGCTTCGATCGCCGACAGGCAACTAGCACAGCGTCATTCGCGGCGCCTGGCGAATCAGTTGGGGCCGGGGGCCGGCACTCCGGTCAAGATCGTCCTGCCGGCATTGACGAAGTTGAGGGCTTCGAAGCCTCCCGCCAGCGTCACCAGTCCGACGTCGGCGGCGATCGGACGGCCGAACGCATCGAGGAGCCCCTGCACCGGGTCGACGGTGATCGCCTCGGAGATACCGTCCAGGAACAGGTTCACGTCGTAGGACGGAACCGAAATCGCCACGGCCGTAGCGATGTCCGCGGTGGGCAGCAGCGTCGCATAGGCGGTCGAGACGTCGCTCGTGAACGTGCCGACGATGTTGTTGTTCGCGTTCTGGATGGCGGCGATGAGGTCGGGCAGGTTCGCCGGTATGGACGCGGACGGCGCGGTCAGCGCGCTGAGCGCGGCGTTGCCGGTCGCCTGCGCGGACGGGAGGATGTTCGCCAGGTCCTTTGTGAAGGCGCTGACGCCCTGCTGGGTGCCGGTGACCAGTAGCGGACCCAGAGCCGTGGTCGCGCTCAGCGGCGGCAGGAACCCGAACGGGGTCTGAACATTGGACGGACTGGTCGAGTAGCCGTAGTTCGGGTCGCCGTAGCCCCAGTTCACGATCGCCCTGAGGTCCGGCTGGATCAGGTCCGCCAGCGGGTCGCCGATGATCGGGAGGGCCCGCAGCGGCGTCAGCAGCGGCAGGTTCTGGGTGGGGATGAGGTGGTAGTCGGTCATGCTGCCGGGAGTCCCCAGCGATTCCGATCCCGGCAGCAGGTAAGACGCCCCGAGCTGTGCGCTCGTCAGCGTGGGGTACGAGCCATGGATGAAGACGATGCCCGCCAGCGCGTTGAGGTCGGAGAGGAAGTTGATCGGGTAGCGCGGGAAGTCGGCGAAACCGTCGTATTCCAGGGTGTAGATGTCGGTGTGGAAGAGGTTGCTCGGGGTCGACGTGCCGAAGGTGAGGCCGAGGCTCGGCAGCGTCAGGCCGGGGAATCGCGCGATCAGGCCGCCGTTGGGGTTCGCCGGGTCACCGAGCAGGGTGAAGTAGACATTCGATGAGTTGTAGCCCTCGGCGATGAGCTTGGGCATCTCCAGTGACGCGATGATCGAGCTCTGCGAGTAGCCCAGAACGGAAACGACATTGCCGGTGGGCGCCGGGCCGAGGACCGCGGTGATCGCGTTGTTCAGCTCGGTGACGCCGCGGGCCAGGGATATGTCGAGCGTCAGATCTTTGACGCCGGTGTAGGGGTACAAGCCCTCGGCCGTCGACACGGCCTGCAGGGCGCCGATGTAGTTGTTGCCTCCGTAGAGACCGGAAAGGTAGCGGCTCGCGACGTTGTTGAGGTAGGTGGGTGACGGTGTGGCGGTGCCACTGCCGGTCATGATCAGGTTGGCCAGAACCGGAACGTTGGGATCCGGGGGTGCCGCGCCGAACACCGGGGCCGGAGCGCCGCCGAGACCCAGCGCGGCCGCGATGTCGGCTTCGGTTTGCGCGTAGGCGTTTCCGGCCGAGGCCAGCGCAGCCACGAACTGGCCGTGGAACGCGGAGGCTTGGGCGAGCAGCGCCTGGTATTCCTGACCGTACGCACCGAAAAGCTGCGCGGTGATCGCCGAGATCTCGTCCTGGGCCGCCGCCATCACGCTGGTGGTGGGGCCGGCGGCGGCCGCCGTGGCTTCGTTGAGCGTCGAGTTGATCGATGACACCTCGGCCGCCGCCGACGCCAGGAGTTGGGGCTGAGTGATCAGGCTGGTCATCGGCTTTCCCTTCTCAGCGAAAAAGGTTGTTGCAGCGGTGCCGACGGCCCCGATGCCCCCCTGTCATCGCGGAGCCGACAGCAGCAAGCCTAAAGCGATCACGTCGGTTCGTCTGGCGTTTACGTTGTTTTCCCGCCGGGTTCCGGGCCGGAGTCGGGCGTCAGATGCTGGCGATGTCCTTGAGGACGTTCACGGTGGTCAGAATGACCACCAGCCCTTCGACACCGCCCGCGACACTGAACAGTCCGGCACTCGCCGCGAGCGGGTCGCCGACCGCACGAATGAGCCCGACCGGATCGCCGCCCAACGCCTGCCCGATCCCCTGCGCGAAGAGGCTGGCGTCGTAGGCCGGGATGGAGATGATGGCGGCGTTCGCGATGTCGACCGTGGGCTGGACGATCGAGAACGCATCGGACACGGCGCTGCTCACCGCGTTGGGAATGTTGGTGATCGCGTGCTGCAGCGTCTGGGCGTAGCCCCCGATCGACGGCGGCGACAGCAGCGCGCCCGGCGAGGACAGGGTGAGCGACGTCAGCGGATTGGTCATGCCGGACAACGAAACGGACGGCGGGAACGAGAGCCCCTCGGCCACGAGGTCCCCTGTGGCAGCGGTGATTCCCTGTTGGGCGCCCGTCACCAGGTCGGCCCCGAGAACTCCGGGACTTACCGGTGGGATCAGCCCGAACGGCGTCGGCACGTTGGCGGGTGAGGTCGAGTAGCCGTAGTTGGGGTCGCCGTAGCCGACGTTGACCAGCGCCCGCATGTCCGGTTGGAGCAGGTCTGCGAGCGGGTTGCCGATGACCGGGATGGAGCGGAAGGGCTCCAACAACGGGAGGTTCTGGGTGTGCACCATGTAATAGGTGGTGTTGCCGGTGTACGTCGATTCGACGGGCAGCGTCACGATGTCGCCGGGCGGCAGCGTGGCCGGATCCAGGTGCGGGTAGTTGGGATGCACATACAGGATTCCCGCGACGGCGTTGAGGTCCGACAGCACGTCGATCGGATAGCGCGGGAAGTCGGCGAACCCGTCATACTCGAGCGAATAGATGGCAGTGTGCCAGGGCGCATCCGGCGGTGTGGCGCCGTAGAACTCGAGGCCGATGCTTGGCAGGGAGAGGCCGGGGAACCGCGCCAGCAGGCCGCCGTTGGGGTTCATCGGGTCGCCCAGCAGGTTGAACGCGAGCTGGGTAGAACTCGGCGGGTTGGGGTTGAGGGCCGGGTTCATCAGGTTCCGCATCTCGAGCGAGGAGATGATGGAACTCTGCGAATACCCTTGCACGAGAACGCTGTTCCCGCCTGCGAGACTCTGTTTGATGGAGGCGTCCAGGATCTGGACGCCCTCGTTCACCGATATGTTGAGCGGCAGGCTCTTGGAGCCGGTGAGGGGATACAGGTTCTCGGGCGTGAAGATGGCCTGGGCGGTGTTCCACGAATAACCGGTCAGCGTTGCCCACTTGAGGACGCCGTTGACGAACGTCGTGTTGGGTATCGGGTTGCCGCTGCCGCCCATGACCAGCGCAACGGTGGGCGGCGTCAGGGGATTCGGTGGATCCACGAACGGTGTGCCACCCGGGGCCGCGGGCGCTCCGCCGACCAGCGACTGCGCGTCCGCCCCGAGCGTGCCGAGCGCGTTGGACGCCGCCGTCTCCACTGCCGCGTAGGCGCCACCGGCGGTAGCCAGGAGCCGGCTGAATTCGTTGTTGAACACCGTCGCCTGCTCTACGAGCGCGCGGTACTCCTGGCCGTACGTCCCGAACAGTTCGGCGACGGTCGCCGATATCTCGTCGGCCGCGGGGGCCAGCAACCCGGAAGTCGGTCCTGCCGCAGCCGCATTCGCCGCGCTGAGGGCCGAGCCGATTCCGTCGACATCGGCGGCCGCAGCGGCCAAGAGCTGCGGTTCGGTTGCTAGGTAAGTCATCGGGCCCTTCCGGCGTCGTCATCCAAGAACCCCCTGGCAGACACAGTAAAGACTTTTCGCACGCGCGTACGGGAATTGGCCCAAATGCGCAGAGCCACCGGACGGATGGGTGTCCTCAGCTGAGGAGCGCGCCGCGCAACCCGTCGAGTTCGGCGGCGGTGACACCGGCGTCGAGCAGGTAGCGGTCCAGTGACCCGAACTCGTCGTCGATGGTCTGGCGGGCCGCGGCCAGGTACTCCTCGCGGACGCCGAGCACCCCATCCGACAATCGCGCCTCGGTGAAGGTGATGACCTCCGGCGTCAGTTCGGTGTCGGAGCGCTGCGCGATCATCTCCGAGATCCGGGCCCGCAGGTCGGGTACGGCGTCGTTGCTGCGCAGGTAGTCGGCGACGATCGTGTCCCGGTCGATGCCGACCGCCTCCAGCACCGTCGCCACCACGAAGCCGGTGCGGTCCTTGCCCGCGAAGCAGTGCGTCAACACCGGGCGTCCCGCGGCCAGGAGCGTGATGACGTGGCGCACCGCGCGCTGCGCCCCGTTGCGGGTGGGAAACTGCCGGTATTCGTCGACCATGTAGCGGGCCGTGGTCTCGTTGATGGACGCGTCCGGCGCGCTGTTGTTCATCAACTGCTGGAACGCGTGCTCGTGCGGCGCCGCTCCGTCGTCGGCGTCGTCACCCTGTTGGTCGGACAGGTCAGGGAACGGCAGCAGGTGGACGTCGACGCCGTCGGGCACCCGGCCCGGCCCCCGGCGCGCCACCTCGCGGGAGGCGCGCAAATCCGCGACGTCGGTGATGCCGAGGTTGAGTAGCGTCGCCCGGCCGTCGTCGTCGAGTCGGCTCAGCTCGCTCGACCGGAACAGTCGCCCCGGGCGCAGCGCGCCGGCGCCGTCCGCCACGTCGCGAAAGTTCCACGCCCCCGGCAATTCTCGGAGAGCCGCGGCCATTGTTAGGTGACCGCCGCCGCGAAGGCCGACTTCTCCCGGCCCACCTCGTAGCGGGCGATGGTCCGCATGTGCACCTCGTCGGGGCCGTCGAAGATCCGCATCGCCCGATGCCAGCCGTAGAGCCGCGCCAGCACGGTGTCGTCACTGACCCCGGCCGCGCCGTGCACCTGGATCGCGCGGTCGATCACGTCGCAGGCCACCCGTGGCGCCACCGCCTTGATCTGCGACACCAGCAGGTGGGCGGCCTTATTGCCGTGTTGGTCTATGGTCCAGGCGGCCTTCTCGCACAGCAGCCGGGCCTGGTCGATCTCGTTGCGGGACTTGGCGATTGACTCCCGGACCACACCCTGCTCGGCCAGGGGTCGGCCGAACGCGACCCGGTTGCGGGCCCGGTCGACCATCAGCGCCAGCGCCCGCTCGGCTCCGCCGAGTGCGCGCATGCAGTGGTGGATGCGCCCCGGCCCCAGCCGGGCCTGGGCGATCGCGAAGCCGCTGCCCTCCTCGCCGAGCAGGTTGGTGACCGGCACCCGGACATTGTCGTAGATGACCTCACAGTGGCCGTGCTGGTCCTGCCAGCCGAAGACGGGCGTCGACCGGACGACCGTCACGCCGGGGGTGTCCATGGGCACCAGCACCATCGACTGCTGCTGGTGTGCCGCCGCTTCGGGATTGGTGCGGCCCATGACGATCAGGATCTTGCAGCGCGGATCCGCGGCGCCGGAGGTCCACCACTTGCGCCCGTTGATGACGTAGTCGCCGCCGTCGCGCACGATCGACGTCTCGATGTTGCGGGCGTCGCTGCTGGCGACGGCCGGCTCCGTCATCGAGAAGGCGCTGCGGATCTCCCCGTTGAGCAACGGCTCCAGCCACTGCTTGCGTTGCTCCTCGGTGGCGAACAGGTGCAGGGTCTCCATGTTGCCGGTATCGGGTGCGGCGCAGTTGGTCACCTCGGGGCCGATCTCCAGGCTCCAGCCGGTCAGTTCGGCGAGCGGCGCGTACTCGAGATTGGTCAGACCGGACTCCGCCGGCAGGAACAGGTTCCACAGCCCGCGTTCCCTGGCCTTGACCTTCAGGTCCTCGATGATCGGCGGAACGGTGAAGTCGTGCGGGCCGGCTTCCTCGCGGTATTTGTCGTATTCGGCCTCGGCCGGGAAGACGTACTCGGTCATGAAGTCGGACAGCCGTTGGTGATAGTCGATGGCCTTCGCCGACATCGAGAAATCCATGTCCGCCACGATAGGACACCCAGGTTGACGGCGTGTCAGGGCCACTCGTCTTGTGGCTCCGTCCGCGACATTGCATCGCGTGCACGACACATGTGCGTCGTGCACGGCCTGGGGAACGATCCGGGCGCAAGTCGAGCACGATGGACGCCATGACCGAGTCGCGCCCGCCGTTCCCGCCGTTCACGTATGAAACCGCGCTGCAGAAGGTCCAGGCCGCCGAGGACGCCTGGAACACCCGCGACCCCCAGCGCGTCAGCCTCGCCTACACGCCCGACTCGCGCTGGCGCAACCGCGACGAACATCTCGTCGGCCGCGACGAGATCGTCGCCTTCCTGACCCGCAAGTGGCAACGCGAGCTCGACTACGCGCTGCGCAAGAACCTGTGGGACTTTCACGACAATCGCATCGCGGTGCGGTTCCAGTACGAATGCCGCGACCACAGCGGCCAGTGGTTTCGTAGCTACGGCAACGAGCTCTGGGAGTTCAGCGCATCGGGGCTGATGGCGCGCCGTGAGGCCAGCATCAACGACGTGCCGATCGACGAATCCGAGCGCCGCTACTTCGGTCCGCGCCCGGCAGCGGAACACGGGCAGGACATTCCGCTCTGGTAGCGCCGGTTAGGGTAGCTGGGCGCCGGAGATCACCGGCCGGCAAGTCAGTGAAGTAAGGAAAGTAGATGTACGCGCCATGACAGATCCGCACACGACGGTGGGAGTGGTCGCCGAGTCCGGGGCCGATGAGCGGCGCGTCGCCCTGGTGCCGAAGGCGGTCGCGTCGCTGGTCGGCACCGGCGTTGCGGTGGTGGTGGAGGCCGGCGCCGGCGATAAGGCGCTGCTGCCAGACGAGCTCTACACCCAGGCCGGAGCGACCATCGGCGACGCCTGGGCCGCCGACATCGTCGTCAAGGTCGCGCCGCCGACACCCGATGAGGTCGGCAGGCTCAAGCGCGGTCAGACGCTGATCGGCTTCCTGGCCCCGCGCAACGCCGAGAACTCGATCGGTGCCCTCACCGACGCCGGCGTCCAGGCGTTCGCGCTCGAGGCGATCCCCCGCATCTCGCGTGCCCAGGCGATGGACGCCCTGTCGTCGCAGGGCAACGTCGCCGGATATAAGGCGGTGCTGCTGGCGGCCACCGAGTTGACCCGGTTCTTCCCCATGTTGACAACCGCGGCCGGCACGGTGAAGCCGGCGACCGTGCTGGTGCTCGGTGTCGGCGTGGCGGGGCTGCAGGCGCTCGCGACGGCCAAGCGGCTGGGCGCGCGCACCACCGGGTACGACGTGCGCCCCGAAGTGGCCGACCAGGTGCGATCGGTGGGGGCGCAGTGGCTCGACGTCGGGATCGACGCTGCCGGCGAGGGCGGCTACGCCCGCGAGCTCACCGAGGAGGAGCGCGCGCAGCAGCAGAAGGCCCTCGAGAAGGCGATCGGCGGATTCGACGTCGTGATCACCACGGCGCTGGTTCCGGGCCGCCCGGCGCGGCGCCTGGTGACGGCCGCGGCGGTGGAAGCGATGAAGCCCGGCAGCGTGGTCGTGGACCTGGCCGGCGAAACCGGGGGCAACTGCGAGCTCACCGAGCCCGGGAAGGTCGTCGTCAAGCACGGCGTGACCATCGCCTCGCCGCTGAACCTGCCGGCCACCATGCCCGAGCACGCGAGCGAGCTCTACAGCAAGAACATCACGGCGCTACTGGAACTGTTGATCCAGGACGGCAAGCTGGCGCCCGACTTCGACGACGAAGTGATCGCGGGATCGTGCGTCACTCGCGGGAAGGACATCTAGATGTACAACGACCTGTTGGCCAACCTGGCGATCCTGGTGCTGTCCGGGTTCGTCGGGTTCGCCGTGATCTCAAAAGTGCCGAACACGCTGCACACCCCGCTGATGTCGGGCACCAATGCCATTCACGGCATCGTCGTGCTCGGCGCACTGGTGGTGTTCGGGTCGGTGGAACACCCGTCGCTGGCGATCCAGATCATCCTGTTCGTCGCGGTGGTGTTCGGCACGCTGAACGTCATCGGCGGGTTCATCGTCACCGACCGCATGCTCGGCATGTTCAAGGGCAAGAAGAAGGCCGTCCCCGTGAAGACCGACGATCTGGCCGTGAAATGAACTACCTGGTCATCGTCCTCTACATCATCTCGTTCTCGCTCTTCATCTATGGGCTGATGGGCCTGACCGGCCCCAAGACCGCGGTGCGGGGCAACCTGATCGCCGCGGTCGGTATGGCGATCGCGGTGACGGCCACGCTGATCGCGATCCGCCACACCACCCAGTGGCCGCTGATCATCGCCGGTCTGGTCGTGGGTGTGGTGCTCGGCGTCCCGCCCGCGCGGCTGACCAAGATGACGGCGATGCCGCAGTTGGTCGCCTTCTTCAACGGCGTCGGCGGTGGCACCGTGGCCCTGATTGCGTTGGCGGAATTCCTTGAAACGGACGGGTTTTCGGCCTTCCGGCACGGCGAGTCGCCGACGGTGCACATCGTGGTCGCGTCGCTGTTCGCCGCGATCATCGGGTCGATCTCGTTCTGGGGATCGATCATCGCGTTCGGCAAGCTGCAGGAGATCATCTCCGGCTCGCCGATCGGGTTCGGCAAGGCGCAGCAGCCGATCAACCTGCTGCTGCTGGTGGCGGCGGTGGCCGCCGCGGTGGTCATCGGCGTGCACGCGCATCCCGGCACCGGCGGTGCGTCGCTGTGGTGGATGATCGGCCTGCTGGTCGCGGCCGGAGTGCTGGGCCTGATGGTGGTGCTTCCGATCGGCGGTGCCGACATGCCGGTGGTCATCTCGCTGCTCAACGCGATGACCGGGCTGTCGGCGGCCGCGGCCGGACTGGCGCTGAACAACACCGCGATGATCGTGGCGGGCATGATCGTCGGCGCCTCCGGCTCGATCCTGACCAACCTCATGGCCAAGGCGATGAACCGCTCGATTCCGGCGATCGTCGCGGGCGGCGGCGGCGGCGGCGGGGTGGCCCCCAGCGCCGACGGAGGCGCGAACAAGACCGCCAAGGCCACCTCGGCCGCCGACGCCGCGATCCAGATGGCCTACGCCAACCAGGTGATCGTCGTCCCGGGCTACGGCCTGGCCGTCGCCCAGGCCCAGCACGCCGTCAAGGACATGGCTAACCTGCTCGAGGCGCGCGGCGTGCCGGTGAAGTACGCGATCCATCCGGTCGCCGGCCGCATGCCGGGTCACATGAACGTGCTGCTGGCCGAGGCCGAGGTCGACTATGACGCCATGAAGGACATGGACGACATCAACGACGAGTTCGGCCGCACCGACGTCGCGATCGTCATCGGCGCCAACGACGTCACCAATCCCGCGGCCCGCAACGACGCGTCCAGCCCCATCTACGGCATGCCGATCCTCAACGTGGACAAGGCGAAATCGGTGATCGTGCTCAAGCGGTCGATGAACTCGGGCTTCGCCGGCATCGACAATCCGTTGTTCTACGCCGACGGCACGACGATGCTCTTCGGCGACGCGAAGAAGTCGGTGACGGCTGTCGCCGAGGAACTCAAAGCGCTCTAGCGATTGCGAGCGCGGCGGAACCGGGGGGCGAGGCGGGTCGCCACCAATAGATCTAGACGGGCGGGTAGGCCGGCGGCGGGTAACCGTTGCCGTCGACCACACCGCGCAGGCCCCACGGCACGTACTTGAGGAAGAACTCGATCTCGTCGCTCATGTCGTAGTCAGGACTCGGGTCCATGCGTCCACCCCTTCGATTCGCGACCTGGTTCTCGGGCGAGTCTAGTCCGATCCGCGTCGGTCCGACACCCATGACCCTGCCTAAACTGGCCAACCAGTTAGTTGATAACTAGCCTTACCCGGGATCCGGCCATCCCGCCGGCAGCGACGATAGAGAGTTGAGATGCCACCCGAGAACGGGCTGACGCGCCGCGAGGAGTTGCTGGCGGTCGCCACCAAGCTGTTCGCCGCCCGCGGTTATCACGGCACCCGGATGGACGATGTCGCCGACGTGATCGGCCTGAACAAGGCGACCGTGTACCACTATTACGCCAGCAAGTCGCTGATCCTGTTCGACATCTACCGCCAGGCCGCCGAGGGCACGCTGGCCGCCGTCCACGACGACCCGTCCTGGACGGCCCGCGAGGCCCTCTACCAGTACACCGTCCGGTTGCTGACCGGGATCGCGGCCAACCCGGAGCGGGCGGCCGTCTACTTCCAGGAGCAGCCCTACATCACCGAGTGGTTCACCGCCGAACAGGTGGCCGAGGTCCGCGAGAAAGAGGCTCAGGTCTACGAGCACGTGCACGGGCTGATCGACCGCGGGATCGCGAGCGGAGAGTTCTTCGAATGCGATTCGCACGTGGTGGCCCTCGGCTACATCGGGATGACGCTGGGCAGCTACCGCTGGCTACGGCCGAGCGGACGGCGCTCGGCCAAGGAGATCGCCGCGGAGTTCAGCACCGCCCTGCTGCGGGGACTGATCCGCGACGAGGCGATTCGCCAGCATTCACCGCTCGGCTCCGAGGATCCGGTGGTCAGCAATTCACCGGCGGAATGAGATGCAATATCGACCCGAGGGCGCCGCTCAGCACGGATAGCCCCGTCACGCTCGGCTGCCCGACGTTCAACGAGAGACCCGGATTCAGCGACGGGACGTAGGGATAGGTGTCGGGCAGGCACGACGGCGGGAGCAACCCGACGTCGACCAGCGCGCCCTGCGGTCCCTGCACGGCGCCCGTGAGCAAGTCGTAGCCGACGGTGACGGGGTCGATGATTTGGAACAGCCGCGCCGGGGTGGGGATGTCCGCGTAGTCGGCGCCGGTGCCGATGTTGCCGTACCCGAGGTCGACGAGCACCCGCAGGTCCGGCTGGATCAGGTCGGCCATCGGCGGGCCCACATACGGGATGTCGCGAATCGGCTGCACGAGAGGGAGATTCTGCGTCAGCAGCATGTAGTAGTGGGTGTTGCCCGTGTATCCAGGGGAGGTCGGCAGGGGGACGGCGCCGGCGACCTGGGTGGCCGTGGCGTTCTCGTAGGCCGAGTGCAGGTAGATGTATCCCATGACGGCATTCACGTCCGACAGGACGTGCAGCGGGTACTGCGGTGTGGAGGCGACGCCCTCGTACTGGATCGAATAGATGGTCGTCGGATAGGGGCTGCCCGGCGGCGTGGCGCCGTTGAAAGGCACGTCGAGGAACGGGATGTAGAACCCGGGGAAGCGTTCGAGCAAGCCGCCGTCGGGATTGTTGGGGTTGCTGGCCAGAACGAAGGACAGCTGGTCGGTGTGCGGTGAGCCGATCGCCATCAAAGCCCTGATCTCGTTGGTGGCGATCGTCGCGCTCTGCGAGTAGCCGAAGACCACGGCGCTGTTGGTCGGATTGATGGTCGCTTTGATCGCGTTGTCGAGCAACGTGACGCCCTGCGCGACCGACTGCCCGAACGTCAGGTTCCCGGTGACCGGCCAGAACGCCTCGGGCGTGTACACGCCCTGCTTGAGGGCTCCCGGAAAGAGGGGCTGGATGTAGGCGTCGTTGATGGCCGTGACGTAGGAGGGGTCGGGTTGCGGGTTGTCGGTGCCGCCCATGATGAGGGCCGTGAGCGGGTCCGCGGAGGTCGATTGCAGCAACGATGTGAGCGCGCCGACGGGGGCGGGTGTCGATGCGGTCGGGCCGCTGACGAAGGTCGCAAGCCAGCTCGCGCCGGCCGACTCGGCCTGCCCGTAGAGGTTTCCCGCGGTGGCCAGCGTGCCGGCGAACCCCGTTTGGAATGCCTCGGCCCGGATGATGACGGACTGGTAGGCCCGGCCGTAGCCCTCGAACGCATCCGCGATGGCCGCCGACACCTCGTCGCCCGCGGCCGCGGCCAGCGCGGTGGTTGGTCCGGCCGCCGCGGTGCGGGCGTCGGCGATCGCGGATCCGATCGCTTCCAGATCCGTGGCCGCGGCGGCCAGCGTGCCCTGGGCGACGGCCACGTGCGGCATGGCGCCTCCTTCCGGCTTCCGGCCATGGTGGCCGGCTCGGAGGTCGCGGAAAAAGAGGAAGAAGTCCTACCCGGTGGGGCCGATCAGCCGAAGTTCGGCGGCGGGATGATGTGCAGCAGGTTGCCCGTTGCCCCGCTCAACAGGGACAGCAGCGTCGTGCTCTGCTGGCCGAAGGAGAAGTTCAGGCCGGGATTGATGGACGGAACCCACGGGTAGGTGTTCGGGAAGTACGACGGCGACACCAATCCCGCTTCGACGCCGATCTCGACGGCGGCGCCGTACGGCCCCTGCACCGCACCCAGCGCGAGATCCGGGATCACGGTGAAGGGGTTGGGGAGGTCGAAAAGGCCGGCAGGCGTGGGCACATTGGCGTAGTTGGCGCCGGGCCCGTAGTCCGCATAGCCCAGGTCGACGAGCACCCGCAGGTCGGGCTGGAAGATGTCGGCGATCGGCGGCCCCGCGTAGGGGATGTCGCGGATCGGCTGTAGCAGCGGCAGGTTCTGCGTCATGACCATGTAGTACTGGCTGGTGGGGTCACTCGAGGGCAAGAGAACCGCGTTGGCGATCTGGGTCGGCGTCAGGTTCGGGTACATGTTGTGCACGTAGAAGTAGCCCATGAAGGCATTGAGATCCGACACGAGATTGAGCGGGTACTGCGGGGTGTCGGCGATGCCGTCGTATTGGATCGTGTACGTCGTCGTGTGGTACGGGCCCGACGGCGTCGCACCGTTGAACGCCACGTCGAGGAACGGGAGGTAGAACCCGGGGAAGCGCGAGAGGATCCCGCCGACGGGATTGTTGGGATTGCCGACGAGCACGAACTGCAACATGTTGGTGTGCAGGGGATCAATAGTTGAATAGGGTGCGCCCGCCGCGATGAGGGCATTGATCTCGTTGGTCGCGATGGTGGCGCTCTGTGAGTAGCCGAATACGACCGCGCTGTTGTTGGGATTGCTGAGGAGGCCGGTGATTTCGGTGTTGAGCAGGCTCACGCCCTTGGCCACCGACTGTCCGAAGGTGAGGTTGCCCAGCTGTGGCGTCACCGGCCAGAACTGCTCGGGCGTGAACAGGCCGATCGGCGGCGGCTGCACCGCCGGGTAGAGGGGCTTGATGTAGTTGTTGAAGACGTTGTTCAGGTATTTCGCGTCGGGTAGCGGGTTGCTCGTGCCGCCCATGATCACGGCGTACAGCGGGTCGCCGGCGGGCGACTGCACCGCCGCCGCGAGCAGGCTGGGGCCGTTGCCGCTCGGGCCGCCCGACAACAACGCCGCGCCGGTGGCCTCCGCCTGGGCGTAGGCGCCGCCCGCCGCGTTGAGGGCCTGGGTGAACTGGCTGTGGAACAGCGCGGCCTGCGACACGAGCGCCTGATATTCCTGGCCGTAGCCGGCGAAGAGCCGTGCAATGGCCGTGGAGACCTCGTCCTGGGCGGCGGCCAACAATCCGGTCGTCGGGGCCGCCGCATTCGCGCCGGCCGTCGTGATCGCCGAACCGATGTGCTCGACATCGGCGGCAGCTGACGTCAATATGTCGGGCGCGCTGACCAAGTACGACATCCCGCCGGTCCTTCCCCTCATCGGCGACCCTGCCCCGATCAGCTACCCGCAACCCGGGGTCCTGGGTAATCCGAGAGTAGAACCGTCCCGTCGTGCAGGCGGCGATTTGACGCAAACTCTCCGAAGTTTGCTAACGCTCGGCGCGCGCACCCTTCAGGTGCCTGTCGAGGAATGTGAGCTGGTCGGCCACCACACGCTCGAAAGCGTCGCCGACGTAGATCGCGAAATGGCCCTCGGGATACATCCTGACCTCGCCGTGCGGCGCCTTCGCCGCATACCGCAGCGTCGGCGTCGCCGGCGCCACCGAGTCCGTCTCGCACACGCAGAACAGGATCGGGCAGGGGACCTTCGCGGTCAGCCGGCCCGGACGGTAGGTGAGGACTTTCAGGCCGATGCGGGCGGCGACCTCGTTGGGGACCTGCACACCCGGCGGCACGAGCCTGAGGTAGCCGTCGTAGGCGTCGGGAGCGGTCATCAGCGCAACCTCGCCGGGCCTTCCGGCGGTCGGGATCATCACCGGGGTTCGCCCGGTGGCGGCGCCGACGATGTCGCGGACGGCCCGCTCGGTGATGCGGGCGGCGGTCAGCGGCGGGATCGCCCGCAGCGACGCGACGCCGTCGGTGAACGGACATTGGGCCACGGCCGCCGCGATACCCGGCACCCGGGCCGCCGTGGCGATCACGTGCCCACCGCCGAAGGATGTGCCCCACAAGCCGATCCGGTCGGGGTCGACGGCGTCGAGGGTGCGCGCGTACGAGACCGCCGCGGCCCAGTCCGCCAGCTGCATCCCGACGTCGAGCAGCTGGCGGGGTTGGCCGCCGCTGTCCCCGAAGTTGCGATAGTCGAAGACCAGGCACGCGTAACCGGCCGCGCTGAAGCGTTCGGCGTAGGCATCGAGCCTCATGGTCCGGACCGCCCCGAGGCCGTGCGCCATCACCAGCAGCGGCGCGCGACCGTCGCCCGCCGGGCGATAGAGCCACGCGCTGATGCGGTCGGCACCGGAGGTGAATTCGACGTCGTCTCGCTGGGTCATGGGTGAATTCCATTCTGCCCGGATAGGCGGCGGACAAGTAGTGGACTACTGTCTAGAAAGTTTCGAGCGGCTTCCGGGACGGAGGAACTCATGGCGATTCGCGTGGCGCACGTCGGCACCGGAAACGTCGGACGCCTGGCCCTCTCCGAACTCGTCGCCAACCCGGCGTTCGACCTGACCGGGGTGTGCGTGTCGTCGCCGGAGAAGGTGGGCAAGGACGCGGGAGCGCTGTGCGGTGCCGGGGTCGACACGGGCGTCGCGGCGGTCGGCGACCTCGACGCCGTCCTGGCCACCGGCCCCGAATGCGTCGTCTACTGCGCGATGGGCGACACCCGCCTACCCGAGGCGATGAACGACGTCCGGCGCATCCTGGCGGCGGGCAGCAACGTGGTCGGGTCCGCTCCGGGCCTGCTGCAGTATCCGTGGGGCGTGATGCCCGACAAGTACATCGCCCGCATCGAAGACGCTGCGCAACAAGGCAATTCGACCCTATTCATCAGCGGTGTGGATCCGGGGTTCATCAACGACCTGATCCCGTTCGCCTTGGCGGGAACCTGCCAGAGCATCGAGCAGGTGCGCTGCATGGAGATCGCCGACTACGCCACCTATGACGGCGCGGAGGTCATGCACTACATGGGTTTCGGCCGTCCCCTGGAAGACACTCCGATGTTGCTGCAGCCCGGTGTCCTCAGCATCGCGTGGGGGACGGCCATCCGGCAGCTGGCGGCCGGCCTGGGCATCGAGATCGACCAGATCACCGAGTCGCACCAGCGCGAACCCGCGCCGGAGGACTTCGACATCGCGGTCGGCCGGGTCGCCAAGGGCACGCTGGCCGCGCTGCAGTTCGAGATCCGCGGAATGGCGGGCGGCCGGCCGGCGATCGTCATCGAGCACATCACCCGGCTGCGCCCCGACCTGCGACCGGACTGGCCGCAACCCGCCGCCGGAGGTGGCTCGTACCGCGTCGAGATCACCGGTGAACCGTCCTACGCCGTGGACATCGTTCCGAGCAGTCGCAAGGGTGACCACAACTACGCCGCGATCGCGGGCGCGGCCGGCCGCATCGTCAACGCGATCCCCGCGGTGATCGCCGCGCCGCCCGGCATCCGCACCACCCTGGACCTGCCGCTGGTCACCGGCAAAGGCCTCTACGCACCAGATCTCGTGGCCACCTAACCGGAGAAAGGAACCCCGCCCCTATGGGACGAGTAGACGGCAAAGTCGCGCTGATCAGCGGTGGCGCCCGCGGCATGGGTGCCGAGCACGCGCGCGTGCTCGTGGAGGAAGGCGCCAAGGTGGTGATCGGCGACATCCTCGACGACGAGGGCAAGGCGCTGGCCACCGAACTGGGTGACGCCGCCCGCTACGTCCACCTCGATGTCACCCAGCCCGACCACTGGGACGCGGCGGTCGCCGCGGCGACCGGCGATTTCGGCAGGCTCGACGTCCTGGTCAACAACGCCGGCATCGTCGCGCTGGGGCAGCTGAAGAACTTCGACCTGGCCAAGTGGCAGAGGGTGATCGACGTCAACCTGACCGGGACCTTCCTGGGCATGCGGGCCGTCGTCGAACCGATGACCGCGGCGGGGGGCGGCTCGATCATCAACGTGTCGTCGATCGAGGGGCTGCGCGGGGCGCCGGCGGTGCACCCGTACGTCGCATCGAAGTGGGGGGTGCGCGGCCTGGCCAAGTCGGCGGCACTGGAGTTGGCGCCGTTGAACATTCGCGTGAATTCCATCCATCCCGGCTTCATCCGCACCCCGATGACCGCTAAGCTCCCCGAAGACATGGTCACGGTCCCCTTGGGCCGACCCGGGGAGGCGCGGGAGGTGTCGATGTTCGTCCTGTTCCTGGCGAGCGACGAGTCGTCGTACTCCACGGGCAGCGAGTTCATCATGGACGGCGGGTTGGTCACCGATGTGCCGCACAAGGAGTTCTGACCGGGATATCGTGATCGGGACATAGTCGTCCACGTTGTTTGACTTGTGTTTAGGCGGGCCTGGTGGGGGGAATCACCAGATTCTGCTGTGGGGGGCTTCGGCCTGAAGAAGGGAACGCCTCGTGTCAGTGTCAGATCTTCCCGGCCGACGATACGGCGCGGGCGTGTGGGGCGTGGTCCGCAGCGCGGACGACGAGGACTCGGCCGGTTGGGTGTCGAAAGCCCTGTGCCGCGAAAACGATCCCGACGAGCTGTTCGTCACCGGTGCCTCCCAGCGCAAGGCCGCGGCCATGTGCCGTCGCTGCCCGGTCACGCAGGAGTGCGCGGCCGAGGCGTTGGACAACAGGGTGGAGTACGGGGTCTGGGGTGGCATGACCGAGCGCCAGCGGCGCGCCCTGCTCCGGCAACACCCCGAGGTGGTGTCATGGTCGAACTTCCTCGGCAAGCATAGAAGCCGCGACGCGGGCTGAATTTCGCCGTCGGACGGGCGTTTTCCCGTCACGTGCTATAACCGCGAGCATGCCGGGCAGCCTCTCCGAACTGAAGAACATCGTGGGGCCGAACCATGTGGTCACCGACCCCGACGTGCTGGCCGGCCGCGGGGCGGACTGGACGGGGCGGTATCGCGGACGGGCCAGCGCCCTGGTGCGCCCCGGCTCGGCCGAGCAGGTGGCGCAGGTGCTGCGGGTGTGCCGCGACGCCGGGACGCACGTGACGGTGCAGGGGGGTCGCACGTCGCTGGTGGCGGGCACTGTCCCCGAGCATGACGACGTGCTGTTGTCCACCGAGCGGCTGCGTGATCTGGGTGATGTCGACAGCGTCGAGCGCCGCGTCGAGGCCGGTGCCGGCGCCACGCTCGCCGCGGTGCAACGGGCGGCGCAGGGGGCGGGGCTGGTCTTCGGTGTGGACCTCGCCGCCCGCGACACGGCCACCGTCGGCGGCATGGCGTCGACGAACGCCGGCGGCCTGCGCACGGTACGTTACGGCAACATGGGCGAGCAGGTCCTTGGGTTGGAGGTGGCGCTGCCGGACGGGTCACTGTTCCGGCGCCACAGCCGTGTTCGCCAGGACAACACCGGCTACGACCTGCCGGCCCTGTTCGTCGGCGCCGAAGGAACCCTCGGGGTCATCACGTCGCTGGAATTGCGCCTGCACCCGACCCCGTCACACCGGGTGACGGCGGTCTGCGGGTTCGCCACGCTGGACGCGCTGGTGGAGGCGGGCCGGAGCTTCCGGGACGCCGACGGGATCGCCGCGCTGGAGCTCATCGACGGCCGGGCCGCCGCGCTGACCCGCGAGCACTTGGGGGTGAGCGCCCCGGTCGAGGGCGACTGGCTGCTGCTGGTGGAGCTGGCCGCCGACCACGACCAGACGAGCCGGCTCGCCGACCTGCTCGACGGGGTGCAGTTGTGTGGGGAGCCCGCCGTGGGCGTCGACGCCGTCGCGCAGCAACGGCTGTGGCAGCTGCGCGAGTCGATCGCCGAGGTCCTCGGCGTGTACGGTCCCCCGCTCAAGTTCGACGTCTCGCTGCCGCTGTCGTCCATCCACGAATTCGTCGATGCGGCAACGCGTTTGCTCGAGGAGCGCGTGCCGGACGCACTTCCGGTGCTGTTCGGGCATGTCGGCGAGGGCAACCTGCACCTCAACGTGCTGCGCTGCCCGGCCGAGGGGGAGCGGGCGGTGTACGGGCCGATGCTGGAGCTCATCGCGGGGTGCGGGGGCAACGTGAGCTCCGAGCACGGCGTCGGCAGCCGCAAGCGTCTCTACCTCGGCATGTCGCGCGAGCCCGCCGACGTCGCCGCGATGCGCAGTGTGAAGTCGGCCTTGGACCCGACCGGCTACCTCAACGCCGCGGTTCTCTTCGACTGATCTTCCGCGGCCGCGAGCGTGCGTAGTTGCGCGCGGCGGAGCGGCGTGTCGCGTGCAAACGCGCACGCTCGCGGGAGTTAGTCAGCCGTCTTCATGCCGACCGCGTGCCGCAGCTGCGCGAGGAACTGGTCGGCGTCGTCGCTGCGAACGATGTAGTGCGAGATGGCGATTCGGATCACCGTCGCCGCCTTCACCGCGGCGTTGGGTCCCGACAGGTGCCGTTGCAGCCCGTCGCGCATCTGGGGAATGACCCCGCCGAACTGGGCGATGGTGTACTCGGGCTCCACGTCGACCATGCGCACCCCGGAATAGGAGTGCTGGTAGTCGACGATGAAGCGCAGCACGGCGTCGAGCTTGTCCACACCCTTGAGCCCCTGCGTCGCCTTGATCAGACCGCTCTCGAACACCTGGCGCTCGTACTGCGAAAACGCCGCCAGCAACTCCTCTTTCGAGGCGAACCACCGGTAGAGCGTGGGACGCGAGACGCCCGCCTGCGCGGCGACCTCGGACAGGCTGAGCTTGGTCTTGCCGTTGCGGCCGAGCACCTCGGCGGTGGCCTCGAGGATCCGCTGACGCGTCGAGGTGTCGGTGTCGGACGTCTGGGCCGGCTGGCTCATGTCTCAAACCTTACGAAGTTGAGCCGCGTTGTCACGTACCGTGCCCCCGCCCCGGGCGGGCCCGCACCAGCACGGACTGCTGGATGGCTCCCACGGCGCCCCCTTCGTCGAACAGCGTGCCGACCGTCGTCCCGATGCCGTCCGGGCCGTAGCTGGTCTCCGCGCGGATGCCGATCCACTCGCCGTCGGGTATCCGGAACACGTGCACCGCCAGGTCGGTGTTGAGAAACGTCCACTTGGTGATGTCGAGCTTGCTGCCGATGCCGTTGGCGCAGTCGGCCACCGCGAACAGGCGTTCCAGCTGCGTCATGTTCTCGCCGCTGACGAGGTCGACGCTCGGCTTGATCCAGGATTCGCCGGGACCTTCACTCAGCGGCTCGGTCAGCCAGAGCCAGTCCAGGCTGTGCACGTAGTTGCGGTCCCAGTCCCTCGCCTTGAGGTTGCGGTCGCGGGCCTGGATCCGCGGCCGCGGCGGCTCGGGAGCGGCGTGGGCAATCCCTCGCGTGTCCTGCCGCTGTAACCGCCATCCGGTGGCACGCGCCACGGGCCGCGGTTCGCCGTCGGGACCGGGGGCGAGCATCTCGGCGCCGACCAGTTCGATCTGTTTGCCGGCGCGCTGCACCGCAGAGCCGATCCAGAGGTCGCCCTCGGCCGGCACCCCGCCGAGCAGGTCGATGACGACCCGGGACAGACGGGTGTCCTCTCGCGGTGAGCATTGTTCCAGCGCCCGGACCAGTAGCGCGGACACCGGGCCGCCGTGCTGGATCGCCGCCGACCAGGTGCCGCGCGCCAGGTCGGTGGCCCTGAACCTTTCGCCCAGCCGGTCGTCGGCGTCGATCAGCTCGTAGTAGGAGTCGGTCACTCGTCCGCCTCTCGGAGTTCAGGGCCGGCCGGCGCCGGGGACGGTTACCGTGACCGCGTCCACCCGGGACAGCCGCGTGCCGACGAGCCGTTGAGGGTACGCGTCCGTGCTCGACAGCAGGAACAGCGTGCGTCGCTGGGGGCCGCCCAGCGCGCACGCGATGGCGACCCGGTCGCCCATGTCGATGCGGTCGGTCACGGCGCCGCCCTCGACGATGCGCTCGAACTGGTGGGCCAGCGTCATCGACGTCCACACCCCGCCCTCGGCGTCCAGGGCGATGCCGTCGGGTGGGCCGTCGAGGCCCTCGGCGAACACCCGGCGGTTGCGCAGCGCGCCCGCGTCGTCGATGTCGAAGGCGGTGAGCCGACGGCCGGTCGACTCGGCGACGATCAGCGTGCCGTCCGGTGTGATGACCATTCCGTTGGGAAAGTCGAGGTCTTCGGCCACCACGTCGGCGCCGTCGGCGTCGAGGCGGACGATGACACCGCCGGAGAAGGCCTGGCTGCCGATGTAGGCACGGCCGGCGTCGTCGACGACCATGTCGCCCAGGTTGGCCGGCGCCAGCGCGGAGAGATCGGCGATGGTGACGACGGTTTCCCCGTCGTAGCGCAGGACCTGGCGGTGCTCGGTCGAGGCGATCAGCAGCGACCCGTCGGGCCGGAATCCGAGGCCCGACGGCCGGTGGCCCGGCAGCGGCAGCGTGGTGACGGAGCCGCGCAGGTCGGAGGTGTGCACGGCCTCGCCCAGCATGTCGGAGAACCAGAGCAGGCCCTCGAACCAGCGGGGGCCCTCCCCGAAGCAGAATCCGCGGGCCAACGGCTCCGGGATCAGGCTTTCCGCTTTACAAAACATCGAAAAAGTGTCACGTACCGAAGGTGTCGGTGTCAATGTGACCGCGATTGCCTTGGCGCGCAGCGCCTTCCGCTCGCGCCGTGGACCACGCCTCGTCGGCTTTACAAATTGTGCGCCGAGTGTCACGCTGAGCGAGGACCGCGACGTGGGAGAGGCGAGGTGGAATTGACCACAGATTCTGATCAGACGCAGTGGTCGGTGGACAGCCTGCTCGACCTTTTTGATGTGCGGGCAGACGGGACCGACCGGTTCGCCGCCGACACCGGGATCGCGGGCGACGACGGCCGCCAGGTGGTCGAGGGCACCCAGGTGGTCGCGCAGGCGATAGTCGCTGTGGCCAAACGATTCCCGGGCAAATCCGTGCGCTCGGCGCACGCGGTGTTCTCGCGGGCTGTCGCGGTCGGGCCACCCGCCGAGCTCGCCCTCGACGTGGTGCACGAGGGCCGCTCGACGGCGACCGCGATCGTCGCCGTGATGCAGAACGGCCGTCGCTGCATGAGCGTGACGGTGCTGGCCGACGTGCCGAGTGGCGACGTCATCCGTCACCACCAACCGCGGCCGGAGGTGGCCTCGCCCGCCGAGGCCAACCCGTGTGAGATGCCGATGATCGGACGGGAGGTGCGGGTGGTCGACGTCGTCGACGTCAACAGTCCCGACGAAGTGGGGCCGCCGGAGCTGCACGCGTGGGTCCGCTACGAGCCGATTCCCTCCAGGGACGACCTGGCCAAGGCGCTCGTCGCATACTTCACCGGGCACTTGGGCATCTCGACCACCATGCGCGCGCATCCCGGCATCGGCACGAGCCAGGCGCACCTGACCGTGTCGACCGCCCCGATGAGCATCTCGATCGCGTTCCACGAACCGGTCCGCTGGGACGGCTGGCTGCTCTACACCCACGACAGCACCCAGGTGGGTGCGGGAATGTCCTACGTGCGCGGCACCGTCCACACCGAGCAGGGTGAGCTGCTGGCGTCCTTCGCCCAGGAGGCCCTGATCCGTCCGCTGCGCACCAGCGACACGACCATCGACGCCCGCTCCCGCTTCTGATCGCGATGCGCTTCTCCATCACCCACCCGATGCACACGCATCCCTATAACCCCGAACTGGTGTCCGGGGAGGGCATCGCGACGGTGGCGGCGGCGGCCGAGGCGGCCGGGGTGCACGGCTTCGGGTTCACGGACCATCCGGCGCCGTCGCAACGCTGGCTCGACGCCGGCGGGCACGACGCCCTGGATCCCTTTGTGGCACTGGGTTTTGCGGCTGCCCGCACGAGCAGGCTGCGGCTCATCCCCAACATCGTCGTGCTGCCCTACCGAAACCCGTTCGTCGTGGCCAAGTCCGGGGCGACGCTCGACCTCCTGTCCGGCGGCCGGTTCACCCTCGCCGTCGGCGTCGGATATCTCAAGCGGGAGTTCGCGGCACTCGGGATCGACTACGACGAGCGCCTCGAGCTCTTCGAGGAGGCGCTGCAGGTGATCCGGGCGGTGTGGACCGGCGACGACATCTCCTTCGAGGGAAGGCACTTCACCGCCCGCGGGATCACCGCCCACCCCCGCCCGGTCACGTCGCCGCACCCGCCGATCTGGATCGGCGGCAACACGGCGGCGTCCCGCCAGCGGGTGGCGCAGTACGGGGACGGCTGGTGCCCGTTCCCCGCACCGCCGCAGCTGGCGCAGACCGCCGGCACCGCCGTCATCGACTCGGTGCAGCGGCTCACCGAGGGCATCGACGACCTGAGGCGCCGCTGCGATGCGGCGGGCCGGGACTGGTCCGCGATCGACATCGCCTTCACCAACTTCGAGGGCGGCAGTCCCACCGACGACCAGTTCAACGCGGACGCCTATCTGGGCGGACTGGAAAAGCTTGCCGCGCTTGGCGTCACCTGGGTGAGCGTCGGGCTGCCCGGCGACAGTGTGGCGCATGCGCTGGAGACCCTTGACCGTTTCGGCAGCCTCGTCGTGGAAGCGGCCTGATGGACCTCTCCCACGTCGAGCTCAGCGCCGAGGACCAGGCCTTCCTCGACGAGACACGGGCGTTCATCGCCAAGCACGTCACCGAGGACGTGCTGCGGCGGCAGCGGGAGTTCGGTGAGAACTTCGACGAGCAGGTTCATCTGGCGCTGGGCGAGGCCGGCTATCTGGCCTCGGACTGGAAGCTGGAAACCGAGGGCGGTTACAGCGCGGTCCGCCGCCGCATCTTCCAGCTCGAGATCGCGCGAGCGCACACACCCTGGTATCACTGGGGCACCACCTCCGTCGTCGCGCGGCTGGTGCAGCAGTTCGCCGCGCCCGAACTCACCGAACGGGTCCTGCCCGGGGTGTTGTCCGGAGACATCCGGCTCTGCCTCGGGTACACCGAGCCCGAGGGCGGCTCGGACGTCGCGACCTGCAAGACGCGCGCGGTGCGGGACGGGTCCGGCTGGGTGATCAACGGCTCCAAGATGTTCACGTCGAACGCGCAGAACGCCCAATACGTCTTCCTGCTCACCAACACCGACCCGCAGGGCCGGAAACACCGGAACCTCACCATGTTTCTGGTGCCGCTGGATTCACCGGGCATCGAGATCCAGCCCATCCGGACCCTCGACGGCGACCGCACCAACATCGTCTACTACAGCGACGTCCGCGTCGACGACCTGTACCGCATCGGCGAGGCGAATGGCGGCTGGACGGTGATGCGGGCGGCCCTGGACGCCGAGCACGGCATGGTCGACCCGGAAGACCATGGCCTGCAATACCTTGCGGCGATGGCGGCGCACGGCGACATCATGGCCGAAGTGGTCGACACCGTCGCGGCGATGGTCGCGGCCGTCGACGACGAATCGGTCCGGTACCGGCTCGGGCGGGCGGTCGCCCGGATGGAGGCGGCGCTGAGCACGCCGGGCATGTTCGGGCGCGTCGCGATCGCGCAGACGATGCGCGACATCTCGCCGGACCTGATGGACATCATGGGACCGGCGTCCGCCCTGCCCGCCGACGCGCCGGGCTCGGCGAGCGACGGCGCGGCCGAACACCTCTACCGGCTCGCGTTGCCGCTCGGGATCTACGGCGGCACCCTGGAGGTGTTCCGCAACATGATCGCCCAGCATGTGCTCGGGCTCGGGCGGCCTAGCTACGGCGGCTGAGCGGCAGGTCGGCGTCGACGTCGACCCGGTCTTGATCGAAGCTCAGGAAGCCTCTGACGGGAAGGCTTTCCGGCGGCGGGTCCTCGTAGCTCCAGGCGACATCCTCGATCAAGTGGCCGTTCGCGGCGACGGACCAGTAGGTGGCATAGCCCTTGTAGTTGCAGTAGGTCGTCGTATCCGAGCGCCGAAGGAGGTCGGTGCGCACGTGCGCGGGATCGACGTAGAGCCTTGGTTCGAGAGCGGTTTCGAACAGGATCACGGTGTCGCCCGTGTCGACGAGGACCGTGCCGTCGACGGTGACGCGCAGGCGGCGTCGTGTTGGGCGGCAGTCGACGCGGTGGTAGGGGTTGGGCGGGTAGTGGACGAGCTCGCGTCCCTCTTCCAGCCAGGTGTCGACCGCATCCCAGGGCACGCGCACGAAGCCGGGCGCGTCGGGTCCGGGTTCCGTCGTTAGGTCGCCCACCTCGTCGACGGGGAAGACATAGCTCAGCGGGTGGCCGCGCCGGTGCACCATCAGCGCCCGCTCGGTGTCGATCACGATGCGGCCGTCCTTGATGGCCTCGACGCGGCGCGGGTGCGGCTCGATGTAGCTCACGCCGTCGGGTATCGGGGAAGAGAACCGGCCCGCCGGGTCGTCGCTGAGCGGGCCGCGCCCGGCCACCAGTGTCATGGGGCTAACCCTTCCAGTTGCGCGGGGCCGCGTCGACCGTGCGGTGATGGGCCATCGCACAGTCAACGCTTCGGGCGGCCGATGGAGGCCAGGCCGTACACCCGGTCGATGCGCGGCTGGTTAAGGTGCCAGCCATGGCTGGACCGCTGGAAGGCATGAGGGTCGTGGAGCTCGGGGTGTGGGTGGCCGGGCCGGCCGCCGCCGCGATCCTGGCCGACTGGGGCGCCGACGTGGTGAAGATCGAGCCGCCGTCCGGCGACCCGGGGCGCCTGTTCGGCCGCATGCTCGGCTGCGACCTGGGCGTGAACCCGCCCTTCGAAATGGACAACCGCTCCAAGCGCAGCGTCGTGCTCGATCTGTCCTCCGGCGCCGGCCGGGATGCCGCTTACGAATTGCTCGCCGGCGCAGACGCTTTCGTGACCAACGTCCGCCCGGGCGCGCTGCGGCGGCTCGGGTTGGACTACGACGCCCTGGCGGCCCGCCACCCGCGCCTGGTCTACGGGCTGATCACCGGGTACGGCGAGAGCGGACCCGACGCAGACCGGGCGGCCTACGACGTCGCGGCGTTCTGGTCGCGCGCCGGTCTGGCCCACCTGCTCACCCGGCCGGGTGACACCCCGCCGTTCCAGCGCGGCGGCATGGGCGACCATTCGGCCGGCATGACGCTCGCCGCCGCCATCTGCGCCGCGCTGATCGCCCGGCACCGCACAGGCGCAGGCCAGCTGGTGACCACCTCGCTGTACCGGCAGGGCGCCTACACCGTGAGCTTCGACCTCAACACGTATCTGATGACCGGGCAGCCGATCGCGGTCGGGCAGCGCGAGACCATGGGCAACCCGTGCATGAACAACTACGCCGCCGGCGACGGGCGTCGGTTCTGGATCGTCGGGCTGGAGGCCGATCGGCACTGGCCCGCGTTGTGTCGCGCGGTGGGCCGCACCGATTGGCTGAGCGACCCGCGCTTCGACAACGCCCGGGCGCGGGCCGCCAACGCCACCGAGCTGATCGCCGAACTCGACCGCATCTTCGCCACCCGGCCGCTCGACGAGTGGGCGGTGGTCTTCGCCGGCGAACCCGACTTCTTCTGGTCACCGGTCAACACCCTCGAGGACGTCGTGGCCGACGCGCAGTTCCACGCCGCCGGTGGCGTGGTCGATGTCCCGGACGGGGAAGCCGGCGTGCCGATGGTGGCCAGCCCCGCCGATTTCCACGGCACGCCCTGGGCGCCCCGTTCGGCGGCACCAAAACTCGGGCAGCACACCGACGAGGTCCTGGCCGAACTCGAGGCCCGGCGAGGGCTGTAACCGCCCCTGACCGAGGCCGGTCGCCTTTACAATTTTCCCTTGAAGTGTCACGCTGTCGGGTGACGACACACACATCCTTCGAGGAACCGATTTGATGGTCACATCAACGTTCGACATCAGCCACGATCGCGGGACCGGCGCCGCGCGGGCCCCCCGCACGGAGGGTGAGGATCTGCGATATCGACTGGACGTCGTCGCGGCCAGCGTCGCCGACGTCGTGCAATCGGCCGGGGGGTGGCTGTACGACCGGGTGATGGCCGGGTGGGAGGTGACGGCGCTCCTGCCGCCGGGCAGCGACAGCCGCCCGCTGCGAATTCTCGGCGTTCAGTCGATTGACGGCGAGCTGCGGCCATCCCTGTCGGCGTTGAGGTGCCAGACCCTGGCGGTCAGCGCCGAGGCGTTCAGCGCCCACGCGAGCGTGCGCGACAGGGTGATCCAGGCGCTGGGCGACCGGTTGACCGAGGTGGCGCTGTGGGGTGACGGGCTGCCCCTGGGCGTCAACCGCGCGACGACCCGGACGCAACATGTGCTCAGCAGCGCGGCCCGCCGATTCAAGGGCTTCGCCCTGGCAGCGGCCGGATTGCCCTGCGATTCGGTGTATCTCACCGAGACGCTGCTGTGCGACATGGCCAGCTGTTCGCCGGTCGACGCGGAGTCGGCCTGGCGCCGTTAGCCAATGAAGAAGTACTACAGCCACACACTGCTCTACCTGCACGAGACGATCTCGCTGGGAACGGGGAGAAGTGACGCCTTCACCGAAACGTTCACCCGCATTTACCAGCCGATGATGGCCGAGCTCGGTGCCCGGCTGTTCGCCATCTGGGAGACCACCCCCTATAACGGCCACTGGCCGCAGGTGACGATCATCTGGGAGATCGATGGCTTCGCCGACTACGCCAGAATCGGGGCCGCCCAGTCGCGCGGCGGCAGCCACCGTGTCGCGGCCGGCCGATGGTCGGAGTTCTTGGCAGGTATCGGCGCCGCGGGGGAGGGGCGCATCATGTACCCCGGCCCCTCCAACAAAACCCTGGTTCAGCTGCGCGGAACCAATTTCCTCGCGCCGCTGGTCATTCAGGAGATCATGCAGACCAAACCGGGGCGCCAAGACGACTACATCCGCGAACTGGAGCGGCTGTATGTCCCGTGGTCGGAGCGCACCGGCAAGCGTTGGCTGGGTTCCTTCACCACCACATTCCGCTACAACGAGGTCATCCACTACTGGGCGCTGGACGGCGGCTGGGAGTGCTTCGCCAATCACTACCCGTCATTCAAAGAGAGTCCCCCCGCCGAGCTCGTGACGTGGATGAGCGTGGCGCCCGCCCTGCGCGACGGCTGGGAGGACTCGATTCTCCAAGCCCTACCCCCCTCGCCCCTGCAGTGACCTTTTCGTACGATCCGTTCGGCGCGGATGTGATGGCAAACCCGTTGCCGTACTACCGGATTCTGCGCGACGAGCACCCGGTGTACTACATGCCGCAGTGGGACACCTACGTGCTCTCCCGCTTCGACGACATCTGGCGCGTTTTGGAAGTCAACGACGGCACCTTCGTCGCATCCGAGGGAACGCTGCCCGCGGCCTCGGTGTTGGCCCGGCACAACGCCGGTCCCGTCGACGACCCGCCATTGCACCCGCTGCCGTTCCACGCGGTATTCGACGCCGACCTGTACGGCGAGATCCGGCGCGCGCACAGCCTGCCGCTGCGACCGAGGGCGGTGGCCGGCCTGGAGGACAGGATTCGCGCCCTGGCCAACGAGCGCCTCGATGTGCTGCTGCCACAAGGCAGGTTCGACCTCACTCAGGACTACGGCGGTATCGTGGCGGCGTCCATCGTGTGCGACTTGCTTGGCATACCAACCGATCTCGCGTCTGAGGTGCTCGCGTCGGTCAATGCCGGCAGCCTTGCCGAACCGGGCGTCGGCGTCGAGGTCGCGCAGGCCAGGCCGAACTACCTCGAGTTCCTGATCCCGTCGGTCCAGCGGCGCCGCGCCGACCCGTCCGGGGCCACGCTGCCCGTGGTCGACGGCCTGCTCGGCTACCGCCTGCCCGACGGCACCGCGCTCGACGACGTCGAAGCCGCCACGCAGATGCTCTGCATCTTCATCGGCGGGACCGAAACGGTGCCCAAGATCGTCGCCCACGGGCTGTGGGAACTCGGCCGGCGGCCCGACCAGCTGGCGGCGGTGCGCGCCGACCTCCCCGACAACGTGGCGATTGCACGCGAGGAGATGATCCGGTTCTGCGCGCCGGCGCAGTGGTTCGCCCGAACGGCGCGGAAACCCTTCACACTTCACGACCGGACCATCCGGCCCGGCCAGCGTGTCATCACGCTGCTGGCCTCGGCCAACCGCGACGAACGAGAGTACGACGAGCCCGACGAATTCGTGTGGAACCGCCCGATCCGTCGCTCGCTGGCCTTCGGCCGCGGCCAGCACTTCTGCATCGGTTACCACCTGGCACGGTTGGAAGTCGCCGTCCTGCTGCAGGAATGGCTGCGCAGGGTGCCCGATTATTCGATCCAGGAACAGGCCGCGACCCGACTGCCGTCCAGCTTCCAGTGGGGATGGAACAAGATCCCGGTGGAGGTCTGAGGTGTGGTCCTACCGCATCGTCGCCCCGTATCAGTTCGAGCGGACGTCGATACCCGAGAAGACCCCCGATCACCTGGCCGAGGGCGAAGTGCTGCTGCGGTTCTCGGCCGCCGGCATCTGCGGCAGCGACCTGCCGGCCTTCCGGGGCGCCAAGGGCCGGTTGCCGGGCGATGACGGGACCAGCGCCGCGGAAAAGGACGGGTTTCCGATTCACGAGGTGGCCGGTGAGGTCATCGCCAGCCGCCACCCCGACCACCGAACCGGCGATCGCGTCGTGGGTTGGGCATCGGGGTTCGACGGGCTGATGGAACGGGTGATCAGCGATGGCGGCATGTTGGCGCCGTATGATCCGGCGCTGCGCCCGGCGGAGGCGATCGGCCTGCAACCCTTGGCCTGTGTCTTGTATGCCTGCGAGCAACTCCCCGATCTGGCCGGCCGGCACGTCGCCATCATCGGCCAGGGCTCGATCGGCCTGCTGTTCTCCTACGTGGCAATGGCGGCCGGCGCCCGGCGCGTCACCGGCGTCGACCCGGTCGACCGCTCAACTCACGCAACGGCATTCGGTGTCGACGACCCGATGCGCGCCACCAGCGACCGATGGGTGAGCCACCTGGCGCCCGGCGACCGGGCCGACATCGTCATCGAGGCCGTGGGACACCAGGTTGCCACCCTGGGCCACGCGATCGAGGCCGCCGCCCCCGGTGGCACGGTCTTCTATTTCGGCGTGGCCGACGACGACGCCTATCCGATCAGCATGCGCCTGATGCTGCGTAACAACCTCACGCTTAAATCCGGTGTGACGCTGGATCGGAGGCGGGTCCTGGATGCTGCAGCGAAGTTCGCCGACGAGCATCCCCGGTTGCTCGGCACCTATCTCACGCACACCTTCGACGTCCGCGACGTGCAGGGCGCGTTCGACCTGGCCTGCCGCCCGGTGCCCGAGCGTATCAAGATCGCGATCGCCCAATGAGCCTCTTCGACGGTGAGCGCAGCGGTCCCCTTTGGGGCGGCTGGATCACCGGGCCCACGCTGCTCGGGCCGGAGGAATTCGCCCGGGCCGGTTACGACTACGTGGGTTTCGATGCCCAGCATGGCTACCTCGACGACGCCGACATCGCCCGTATGCTCCGCCGCATCGAACACGTGCCGATCGCCACGGTGGTGCGCCTGCCCAGCGCCGACGCGGCGCCGATCGGTCGGGTGGCCGACGCCGGTGCCGACGCTGTCGTCATCGCGATGATCGAGTCGGCGGACCAGGCCGCCGCGGCGGTGGCCGCCACTCGCTACCCGCCGGCCGGTGTTCGCAGCTTCGGCCCGCTGCGTGCCAGCCTCGGCCACGACACCGCCGCGCTGCAGTCGCGCGTGAGCGTGTTCGCGATGATCGAGACGGCGGCCGCGCTGTCGGACCTCGGGGAGATCTGCGCCGTCGATGGACTGGCCGGCTTATATGTCGGGCCCGCCGATCTGGCCCTCTCGATGGGAGTGGGTGTCGTCGGCGCAACGAAACACCCGGTGGTGCTGGACGCGGTACACCGAATAACCCAAGCCGCCGGCGACGCGGGCCTGATCACCGGCATCCACGCGGGGGACGGCATGACCGGTCGCGCCATGGCGGAGCGGGGATTTCGGTTGATCACCCTGGCGGCCGAATCGCAGGCCCTGCGGCGCGGGGCCGCGGAGCATCTCCGCGAGGCGGCCGGGCCGTGACGGACGATCGAGCCGCCATCCACGCGCTGATCGCCGGCTACGCGCTCGCCCTCGATGCCGGTGACCTCGACGGCTGCCTGGCTCTGTTTCTCCCCGACGCCGAATTCGTGGTGTACGGGCGGTCTTTCGTGGGTTTCGCCGGCATCGGTGCGATGTTTCGGAATGCGCCGCACGGGCTGCACCTGACCGGAGCCTCGCAGATCGACGTCCGCGGTGACACCGCGACCGCCCGTTCGCAGGTGTTGTTCGTCCGGGCAGGTGACCTGTGCCTACGACCCGCCCTGTACGACGACGAGCTGGTCCGCGCCGACGGGCGGTGGCGCTTCGCCAGGCGCCGTTGCCAATTCATCACCAGCGCCGGCCTTTCCGGCAGTCCCGAGGTGACGTCGTCATGAACGAACGGGTCGCACTGGTGACCGGCGCCGCCGGTGGACAGGGCTGGGCCATCGCCCAGCGGGTGCGCGCGGCGGGCTACGCGGTGGCCGCCTGCGACCGCCGCGCCGACGAGCTGACCGCGGCAGTCGACGCACTGGGCGATGACGCGGTGATCGGGGTCGAGCTCGACGTCACCTCGCAGTCGCAGTGGGAGAATGCCGTCGCCGCGGTTGTCGGCCGTTTCGGCTCGTTGACCGCACTGGTGAACAACGCTGGGGTGCTGCACCGCGCGTCGCTAGCCGACGAAACGGCCGATGATTTTGAAAGATCTTGGCGCGTTAACTGTTTCGGCGCATTCCTGGGAATCCACTCGGCGCTTCCGCAGCTGAGAGCCGCCACGGACGCGGCCATCGTCAACATCTGCAGCACCGGGGCCATCCGTCCATTCCCGCGGCACAGCGCCTACGGTTCCTCCAAGTGGGCGCTGCGGGGCCTGACCCAACAGGCCGCCGCCGAACTGGCCCCGTTGGGGATCCGAGTCAACGCGGTGTTTCCCGGACCCATCGCAACTCCCATGCTCGACGATGCGACGCAACTGAGGCTGGCCGCGTCGTCGGCCTTCGGGCGGATTGGCCAGCCGACCGAAATCGGCGCGGCCGTTGCTTTCTTGCTCTCCAGGGAGGCGTCGTTCATCACGGGTTGCGAACTGGTCGTCGACGGTGGGCAATGCCTGGAGATTCGGTGAGCGCCGGGTTGTCCGTCGGCATCATCGGGGCCGGGCCGGGCGGCATGGCGATGGGCATCCTGTTGGCCGAAGCGGGATTCCGTGACTTTACGATATTCGACCGAGAAGACGACGTCGGGGGCACCTGGCTGATCAACACCTATCCGGGGCTGGCGTGCGACGTCAAGTCGCACCTGTATTCCTACTCGTTCGACCTGAACTCGGACTGGTCGAGGCTCTGGCCCGCGCAGCCCGAGATCCTGAAATACTTCCAGCGCTGCGCCGACAGGTACGGTCTGCGCCCGCACCTGCGGCTGCGCACCGAGATCGTCTCCGCCAATTGGGAGGAAGATACCCAACGGTGGTGCCTGACGAGTGCGGATGGTGACCAGCACCGGTTCAACATCGTCGTGTCCGCCGTCGGGCTGTTCACCCGCCCGCTCTTTCCGGCGCTCGTCGAAGAGGAGCCGTTCACCGGCACGCTGATGCACTCCTCGCGGTGGGACCACTCGGTGCGGCTCGAGGGTGCGCGGGTCGCCGTGCTGGGCACCGGTTCCACCGCATCACAGCTGGTGCCCGAGTTGGCTGAGGTCGCCGACACGGTGTACTCGGTGCAGCGATCGCCGACCTGGATCCTGCCCAAGCCCGACCGCCCGTACACCCGTCGGGAACGCTGGCTATTCGCCCACCTACCGTTCGCCAAGAAGCTGTACCGGACCCGATTGTGGCTGCGCAGCGAATCCAACATCTCGGTGATCGAGCACGGCAGCCCGAAGACCGAGGAATTCACGGCGATCGCGCTGGGCATGCTCGAAAAGACCGTTGCCGATGACGAATTGCGTCGCAAGCTGACCCCTGACCACCCCATGGGCTGCAAGCGGCTGGTGTTCTCCTCGGACTACCTGGCCGCATTGACCCGGCCCAACGTCGAGGTACTGGACAGCCCGGCGCGATGCCTGCGCGAGCGCACTCTGGTGACCGATGACGGCAGAGAGCGCGAGGTCGACGTCGTGGTGTGTGCGACGGGTTACGCCGCGGCCGACTACCTGGGCGAGTTGGACGTGACCGGCGAGGGCGGGGCCACGCTGCGAGAGGTATGGCGCGACGGGGCGCACGCGTATTTCGGGATGGCCGTTCCGGGGTTCCCTAACTTCTTCATGCTGTACGGGCCGAACACCAATGTCGGTTCCAACAGCGTGATCTTCATGCTCGAAGCCCAAGCCCGCTACATCGTGCGCGCGCTGAAATACATGCGGCGCAGAGGCAAGACCTATGTCGCAGTGCGGCCCGCCGCGCTGGCGGACTTTGTCGCCAAGGTCGACCGCTGGATCGTCGGCACCGTGTGGACCACGCGCTGCAGCAACTATTTCCGCGCCCCCAATGGGCGGGTGGTGACCCAGTGGCCGCGCAGCGCCCGTTCCTTCTGGGCCATGACGCGCCGCTTCAAGCCCGTCGACTTCACTTTCCGCGCACCGGGCGGGTCCGAAGTTGGTGCGGCGGTGCCGGCAGCGGAGCAGAGCAACCGATGACGGAGCTGGGTGGCCTGGATGGCTTCGAACGGCTTGATCCCGCCTTGCGCGCCGTCGCGACGACGCGGACCGACTTTGCCGCGGAGTCGATTCGGCTCATGCGGGAACCCTTCAACCAGCGTCGCCGGGAGACCGCCGAGCGCACCGACGCGCGGGGCGTGCGGATCGTCGAAGATAACGTGGCGACCGAATCGGGCGATGTGGCGGTCCGCATATATCGCGGTGGACCGTCGCCATCCCCGACCGTAATCTACTGTCACGCGGGCGGTTTCGCACTGGGAAACCTGGACACCGATCACCGGCAATGCGTCGAACTCGCGCGTCGCGGCCGATGCGCCGTGGTGTCCGTCGACTACCGGTTGGCCCCGGAGCATCCCTATCCGGCCGCCCTCGAGGACGCGAGGGCCGTCCTGACGTGGGTGGCCGAATCGGCGGCCGACCTGGGTGTTGATGCCGCGCGGCTCGCCGTTGCGGGGAGCAGCGCCGGCGCCACGCTGGCGGCCTGCCTCGCCCACGAGACCGCGGACGGGTCGCTCCCGCGGGTGGTGTTCCAGCTACTGCACCAACCAGTGCTCGACGATCGGCCGACCGCGTCCAAGGAGGAATTCCGCGCCAGCCCGGCCTTCGACGGCGAGGCCGCGGAGTCGATGTGGCGGTACTACCTGGGCGCCACGGACGTTTCTCCCGCCGCGGTCCCCGCCCGGCGAGTCCATAACGGCTATCTCCCAACGGCATTCATCACGTGCGCCGAGGTCGATCCCTTCCGTGACGAGGCGATCGAGTACGCGATGCGGCTTTTGCGCGCCGGAGTGTCCGCCGAGTTGCACGTCTTTCCCCGCACGTGTCACGGGTTCGACACCCTGCTGCCCGACTGGCCGCCGTCCGAGCGACTGTTCGCGCTGCAAGGGGACGCCTTGGCAAGGACCTTCGCCTCTACTTGAGCGTTCGGCCCGCCGGAACAATCGGCAGGCATGAAGATCACGGGGCTCGAGGTGGTGCCGTTCGAGACGTTCGTCGACCGAATCTCGTTCGGCCAATTGAACACCGACTACCGCGTGGTGCAGACCGTCACCAAGGTGCTCACCGACGAGGGCATCGAGGGCTATTACTTCGGCGGCCACTTCCACGGCGACCAGGACGGGCTGCTGCCCGGCGACCGGGCGCTCATCACGCAGTTCCTGAGCCCGCTGCTCGCCGGCCAGGACCCGTTGGACCGGGCCGAGATCTGGCGGCAGCTGTGGGCGGCAAAGCTTCCCGAAAACGTCTGCAGCGTCATCGATCTCGCCTTGTGGGACCTGGCGGGCCGGGTCGCCGGACTGCCGGTGCGCAAACTCCTCGGCGGCGCCCGCGACCGGGTCAAGGCCTACGCCAGCAGCTTCAACAACCTCGGATCCCCCGGCGAGTATGCCGCCCACGCCGTCGAGTGCAAGCGCCAGGGCTACGGCGCCTACAAGATCCACCCGTACCACTACTGGAATCCGGCGACAGGCGAGCCCGCGCTGCCGCGGCCGTCGTACGTCGACTGGGACATCGGAGTCTGCCGCGAGGTTCGCGCCGCGGTGGGCGACGACATGGTGCTGATGTTCGACCCGTGGGGCACCTACCACACCTACGCCGACGCGCTGCGGGTCGGCCGCGAACTCGAACGGCTGGGCTTCTATTGGTACGAGCACCCCATGCCGGAACACCAAACGCAGTCCTATGTGCGCCTCGCCCGGGAGCTCGACATCCCGATCTGCTCGCCCGAGATCGCCGAGGGCGGCATCTACACCCGCGCGGACTGGATCCTGCGCGACGCGTCCGACATCAGCCGCATCGACGTGCTGCGGGGAGGCATCACCGGCGTGATGAAGCTGGCCGGGATGTGCGAGGCGGTCGGCATGCGCTGCGAGCTGCACATGAGCGGCTTCGGCAACCTGCAAGTCCTGGGCGCGACCAGCGAGGACGTCTGCGAATACTACGAGCGGGGGCTGCTCGGGCCGGGAGTCCGCTACGACGGCGCGCCGGCCTACCTCGACGCGCCCTGCGACCCGCTCGGCGCAGACGGGTTCGTGGACATACCGTCGGCGCCCGGCCTCGGCTACCAGATCCGCTGGGACTACATCGACGAGCACCGGCTGCCCGAGACCGCCGTCGAGCCGGTGGCGCCGCTGCACCCGAGATAATGGGCGCATGGCGTGCTGCGATTACCCGATTCCCTCGGAGGGCTGCGAAGGCGCCTTCACCGTCGACGCCTCGCGGGTGACGTTCGGACGCAACTGCCTGGCGGAGGTGGGTGACAGGGCGCGCGGCCACGGGATGCGCCGGGTGGCGTTGTTCTCCGATCGCGGCGTGGCCGCGCTGCCGATCTTCGCGAAGACGCGTGACGCGCTCGTCGCCGCCGGGATGGACGTCGTCGCCTACACCGACGTGCACGTCGAGCCCACCGACGCGTCCTTCCGGGACGCGGCCGGTTTCGCCCGTGAGCTCGGTCCCGACGGCTACGTGTCGCTGGGCGGGGGATCGGTGATCGACACGTGCAAGGCCGCCAATCTGTACGCGACGCATCCGGCGGACTTCTTGACGTACGTCAATGCGCCCGTCGGCGACGGCAAACCGGTCCCCGGCCCGCTCAAGCCGCACATCGCATGCCCCACCACGGCCGGCACCGGCAGCGAGGTGACCGGCATCGCGATCTTCGACCTGCTGTCGCTGTCGGCGAAGACGGGCATCGCCTCTCGCTCGTTGCGGCCCACCGAGGCGCTCGTCGACCCCGACTGCACGGCGAGTCTGCCGCCAGGCGTCGTCGCCGCGGCCGGCCTCGATGTGCTGTCCCACGCCCTGGAGTCCTTCACCGCGCGGCCCTACGTCCGCCGGCCCGCGCCCGAACGGCCGACCCTGCGCCCGATGAGCCAGGGCGCCAATCCGTGGAGCGACCTGGGCTGCCGCGAGGCGTTGCGCGTGCTGGGGCAAAACCTGGAACGGGCGGTGGGAGACGCCGCCGACGGCGAGGCCCGCGAGCAGATGATGTGGGCCGCAACGCTTGCCGGCATCGCGTTCGGCAACGCGGGGGTGCACGCGCCGCACGGCATGGCCTACGCGGTGGCCGGACTGGTTCGTGACTTCCGCCCCGCGGGTTACCCGGACGACGAGCCGCTGGTGCCCCACGGCATGGCGGTCATCCTCAACGCGCCCTCGTCGTTCCGGTTCACCGCCGAGGCCAGCCCCGAACGGCACCTCGAGGGCGCCCTGCTGCTGGGAGCCGACGCGCGCGGCGCCGGGCCCGAGGACGCGGGCGAGGTGCTGGCCGCCGAACTGATCCGCATCATGCGGGCGGTCGGCATGCCGAACGGCCTCAGCGGGGTCGGGTACGGCGACGACGACGTGACGGCCCTGACGGAGGGCGCCCACCCTCAGCAGCGCCTGCTGCAGAACGCGCCGCGCGAGATGAGCAAACCCGTTCTGGCGGACCTGTTCCGGCACGCCATGCGGTACTGGTAGACGCATGACCTCTGTGGTTCCGCCCGCGCCCGACGGGCTGACGAGCGACGACTTCCCGGTGCTGTGGCCGGTGGGAACCCGGTGGGCCGACAACGACATGTTCGGCCACCTCAACAACGCCGTCTACTACCAGCTGTTCGACACCGCGATCAACGCCTGGATCAACACCAGCACCGGGCTCGACCCGATCACCGCGCCGGCGCTGGGCATCGACGCCGAGTCCGGCTGTCGCTACTTCTCCGAACTGCACTTCCCGGAGGCACTCGTGATTGGGCTGGCGGTCACCCGGCTGGGCCGCAGCAGCGTCACCTATCGCCTGGGCGTCCTGCGGGCGGGTTCGAAGCCGCAACCGGTCACCGCGCTGGGCCATTGGGTGCACGTCTACGTCGACCGGACCAGCCGCAAGTCCGTCCCCATCCCGGACCCCATCCGCGCGCTGCTGTCGACGGCCGTTGTGGGGCAATAAGTTCCTGCGGGGCAATAACTTAAGGTTGGCGAATGCCAGTTCTGAGCAAGACCGTCGAGGTCGGTGCCGACGCCGCATCGATCATGGCAATCGTCGCCGACTTCGAGGCCTACCCGCAGTGGAACCAGGAGGTCCAGGGACTGTGGGTGCTGGCCCGCTACGACGACGGGCGGCCCAGCCAGCTGCGCCTGGATGCGGACTACCAGGGGATGAAGGCCACCTTCATCCAGGCCGTGTACTACCCGGGGGAGAACCAGATACAGACCGTGCTGCAGCAAGGTGATCTCTTCACCAAGCAGGAGCAGCTGTTCAGCGTCGTGGAGACCGGCGCGTCGAGCCTGCTGACGGTGGACATGGACGTCGAGACCTCCATGCCGATCCCGGCCCCGATGGTGAAGCAGCTCGCCGGCAACGTCCTCGACCACCTCGCGGAGAACCTCAAGCAGCGCGCCGAGCAGCTCTCCGGCAACTAGCCGGCTTGGCCTCGAACGTGGAGGCGTTGTCGGCTTGAGGCGCGTTCGTGCGCAACAAGTCGACGTTCGCCGCTAGATCCCCATCCGCCCGCGCATCTCGGTCAGCCGGTTGGCCGCGTCGGTGAACTGCCAGACGGTGTGGTCGATCACCGCGGCGGCGTCGCGCCGGCGCAACGCGGCGATCACCTGCCGGTGGTTGTTCACCGCGGCGTCACCCCACTGCTGGTCGGCGGCGTACACCAGCACCGGCATGTAGCGCGCCGCGTTGAGCAGGAACCAGGCCAGCTTTATCCGGCCGCTGGCCTGATTGAAGACCCGGTGAAACGCGAACTCGATGCCGGCGATCGTCTCGGCGTCGCCGGAACCGACCGCCGCCGCCAGCGCGTCGTTGATGCGCTCGAGCTCGTTGACCTGGGCGTCGGTGATGTTCTCCGTGGCCGCGGCGGCCAGTTCCCGCGCGATGGTGGCCTGCAGCCAGAAGATGTCCTGGATGTCCTGCGCCGTCAGAGGCAACACGACGTGACCGCGGTGCGGCTCCAGCTGGACCATGCCCTCGCCGCGCAGCTTCAGCAGCGCCTCGCGCACCGGCGTGATGCTGACCCCGAGCTCGGCCGCGGTCTCATCGAGCCGGACGAACGTCCCCGGGCGCAGCGTCCCGGACATGATCGCCGCCCGAAGACGTCCCGCCACCTCGTCGGACAACTGCGCCCGGCGCAGTGGTCGACGCCTCCTCGGCTGCGTCGATATCGGTGCGTTCACGTCGGCTGCCTGGGCTTTCCGGGGCGAGGCGGTGGCTTGGGCCGGGTCTTGTCAGGTGGCCTTTTAAGCCATAGTGTGACCCAGACAACACCAAGTTTTATCAAATATCAACCTGGCGCAAGCGGTGCGTGAGTGAAGGGGAGGGGTTGGCGTTGACCGCGCAACTGGCCGGCCACCTGGCGCAGGGCTCGCGTGCGAGCCAGCAGCTGTACCGCGCCCGCCGGCAGAACTGGGTCAACCAGCTCGAGCGCCACGCGGTCATGCAACCGGACGCGACCGCGCTGCGGTTCCTGGGCAACACCCTGACGTGGGCCGGTATGCAGCGCCGGGTCGCCGCGCTGGCCGACGCGCTGAGCCGCCGCGGGGTCGGCTTCGGCGACCGGGTCATGATCCTGATGCTCAACCGGCCCGAGTTCATCGAGTCCGTCCTGGCCGTCAACATGCTCGGGGCGATCGCGGTCCCGCTGAACTTCCGGCTCACCGCGTCCGAGATCGCGTTCCTGGCCGAGGACTGCGAGGCCCGCACGATGATCACCGAATCGGTGCTGGCGCCGGTGGCGCTCGGGGTCCGCGAGATCCAGCCCATCCTGGGCACGATCGCCGTCGCCGGGGGCTCGACCGACGACCGCGTGCTGGGCTACGAGGACCTGGTCGACGAGCCCGGTGACTCGCACGAGCCGGTCGACATCCCCAACGACTCGCCGGCGCTCATCATGTACACGTCCGGCACCACCGGCCGCCCGAAAGGCGCGGTGCTGACCCACGCCAACCTGACCGGGCAGACCATGACCGGGCTCTACACCAACGGCGCCGACGTCAACAGCGACGTCGGCTTCATCGGCGTCCCGTTCTTCCACATCGCCGGGATCGGCAACATGCTGACCGGCCTGACGCTCGGCACCCCCACGGTGATCTACCCGCTGGGCGCGTTCGACCCCGGCCAGCTGCTCGACGTCCTCGCGGCCGAGAAGGTCACCGGCATCTTCCTGGTCCCCGCCCAGTGGCAGGCGGTCTGCGCCGAACAGCGCGCCCGCCCCCGCGACCTGCGGTTGCGGGTGATGTCCTGGGGGGCGGCGCCGGCGCCCGACGCGCTGCTGCGCGAGATGTCGGCGACGTTCCCGGGGACGCAGATCCTGGCGGCGTTCGGGCAGACCGAGATGTCGCCGGTGACCTGCATGCTCCTCGGGGAGGACGCCATCCGTAAGCGCGGGTCGGTGGGCAAGGTGATCCCCACCGTCGCCGCGCGCGTCGTCGACGAGAACATGAACGACGTTCCCGTCGGCGAGGTCGGCGAAATCGTCTATCGCGCGCCCACATTGATGAGCGGCTACTGGAACAACCCGGAGGCGACGGCGGAGGCCTTCGCCGGTGGCTGGTTCCACTCGGGAGACCTCGTCCGCATGGACGACGAGGGCTACGTCTGGGTGGTCGACCGCAAGAAGGACATGATCATCTCCGGCGGCGAGAACATCTACTGCGCGGAGGTCGAGAACGTGCTCGCCGGCCATCCCGGCATCGTCGAGGTGGCCGTCATCGGCCGCGCCCACGAGAAGTGGGGGGAGGTGCCGATCGCGGTCGCGGCCGTCACCGACGCCGAGTTGCGGCTGGAGCACCTGGCCGATTTCCTGGCCGAGCGACTGGCCCGCTACAAGCACCCCAAAGCGCTCGAGATCGTCGACGCCCTGCCCCGAAACCCCTCCGGGAAGGTGCTCAAAACTGAGCTGCGGATCCGTTACGGGGCCGCGCAAATGCTCGAAACACGTTCCGGTGCAGAGGGTTCCACGACCAGCGAGGGGGGTTGACGGGACCTGTAACGTTTGCCGGTTGTTGACGAAGGGTTAATTGTGCGGATGCAGTTCACACGTGAGAAGCCATCGGGTACATTCCTGTGGTCGCCGTTACTACCTGCGAGTAGGGAGCCGATGGTCACACACGTAGGGCCGGGGAGAGGTGGCGTGCGACACGATCCGTCCCGGCGCCTGAAGGCGGCCGGCGCCGGTGCAAGGGGGGAATGGTGAGTTCAACGTCGACGAGTCGGCAGGGCCCCCATTTGGTGGGTTATCTGCGCGATCAACTCGAGACGCCGCTCACCCTCATCGGCGGTTTCTTCCGGATGTGCGTCCTGACGGGGCGGGCCCTGTTCCGCTGGCCGTTCCAGTGGCGGGAGTTCATCCAGCAGTGCTGGTTCATCATGCGGGTGGCGTTCCTGCCGACCATCATGGTCTCGATCCCGCTGACCGTGCTGCTCATCTTCACGCTCAACGTGCTGCTGGCCCAGTTCGGCGCCGCCGACCTGTCGGGCGCGGGCGCGGCCATCGGCGCGGTGACCCAGCTCGGCCCGCTGACCACGGTGCTGGTGGTCGCCGGCGCCGGATCCACGGCGATCTGCGCGGACCTGGGCGCCCGCACCATCCGCGAGGAGATCGACGCGATGGAGGTGCTCGGCATCGACCCGATCCACCGCCTGGTGGTCCCCCGGGTCATCGCCGCGACCCTGGTCGCCACGCTGCTCAACGGCCTGGTCATCACCGTCGGCCTGGTGGGCGGCTACCTGTTCGGGGTGTACCTGCAAAACGTCTCCGGCGGCGCGTATCTGGCCACCCTGACCACCATCACCGGTCTCCCCGAGGTCGTCATCGCCACCGTCAAGGCGGCGATATTCGGGCTGATCGCCGGGCTGGTCGGCTGCTTCCGCGGGCTCACGGTGCGCGGCGGTTCGAAGGGGCTGGGAACCGCGGTGAACGAGACCGTCGTGCTCTGTGTGGTCGCGCTGTACGCCGTGAACGTGGTGCTGACCACGATCGGCGTGCGGTTCGGGACGGGACGCTGACATGTCGACCGCTGCCGTCCTGCGCTCCCGATTCCCCCGGGCAGTAGAAAGGGTCAACCACTATGGCGGTGCGGTGGTCCGCGCGGTCGACGACATCGGGCAGATGGCCTGGTTCGGCGTCGTCTCCGTCGGCAACATGCCGCACGCCCTGCGCAACTACCGCAAGGAGACGCTGCGGCTGATCGCCCAGATCGGCATGGGCACCGGCGCGATGGCGGTGATCGGCGGCACGGTCGCGATCGTCGGCTTCGTGACCCTGTCGGGCAGCTCGCTGGTGGCGATCCAGGGGTTCGCGTCGCTGGGCAACATCGGCGTCGAAGCGTTCACCGGGTTCTTCGCCGCACTGATCAACGTGCGCATCGCCGCCCCGGTGGTCACCGGCATCGCGATGGCCGCCACCGTCGGAGCGGGCGCCACCGCCGAATTGGGAGCCATGCGAATCAGCGAGGAGATCGACGCCCTGGAAGTGATGGGCGTCAAGTCGATCTCGTTCCTCGCGAGCACGCGCATCATGGCCGGGCTGGTGGTGATCATCCCGCTCTACGCGCTGGCCATGATCATGTCGTTCCTGTCGCCGCAGATCACCACGACCGTGCTGTACGGCCAGTCCAACGGCACGTACGAGCACTACTTCCGGACGTTCCTGCGTCCCGACGACGTGTTCTGGTCCTTCCTGGAGGCCATCATCATCACGGCGGTGGTGATGATCAGTCACTGCTTCTACGGCTACAACGCCGGAGGCGGTCCCGTCGGCGTCGGCGAGGGCGTCGGCCGGTCCATGCGTTTCTCCCTCGTTTCCGTCCAGGTTGTGGTGCTGGCCGCCGCGTTGGCGCTCTACGGCGTCAACCCGAACTTCGCGCTGACGGTGTAACGCCATGTCATCCCCGATCAAGGTCAACGCCCCCCGCAATCCGCCGTACAAGCTGGCCGGCGTCGCCCTGCTGGTGGTCCTGGTCATCGCCGCGGTCCTCGTCTTCGAGCAGTTCCGCGGAAACTTCACGCCCAAGACCAAGCTCACGATGGTCGCGTCGCGGGCCGGGCTCGTCATGGACCCGGGCTCGAAGGTCACCTACAACGGGGTGGAGATCGGCCGGGTGGCCGACATCTCCGAGACGGTGCGTGACGGCAAGCCGGCCGCCAAGTTCAGCCTCGACGTGTACCCGCGCTACCTCTCCCTCATCCCGGCCAACGTCAACGCCGACATCAAGGCGACCACCGTGTTCGGCGGCAAGTACGTCTCGTTGACGACGCCGAGGGACGCGCAGGGCAACATCATCGCCAAGGGGCGGCTCAACCCGCAGACCACCATCGTCGCGAACTCGGTGACGACGGAGATCAATACGCTGTTCCAGACCATCACCTCGATCGCGGAGAAGGTCGACCCGGTCAAGCTCAACCTGACGCTCAGCGGTGCCGCGCAGGCGCTCAACGGGCTCGGTGAGAAGACCGGGCAGTCGATCGAAAACGCCAACGCCATCCTCGACGACGTCAACCCGCAGATGCCCCAGGCGCGCCACGACATTCAGGCCCTGGCCGCGCTGGGCGACACCTACGCGAACGCCGCCCCGGACCTGATCGAATTCCTCAACGACGCGGTCGTCACCGCCAGGACCATCAACCGTCAGCAGAAGGACCTCGACCAGGCGCTGCTGTCGGCGGCCGGCTTCGGCAACACGGGCGCCGACATCTTCGAGCGCGGCGGCCCGTACCTGGCGCGCGGCTCGGAGGACCTGGTGCCGTCGGCCCAACTCCTCGACACCTACAGCCCGGCCATCTACTGCACCATCCGCAACTATCACGACATCGAGCCCAAGGCCGCCTCGTTCCTCGGCGGCAATGGCTACTCGCTGAACAGCCACACCCAGGCGCTGTCGGGGCTGGGGCTGCTGCTGAACCCGGTGTCGGCGATCACGCTCATCGGCCTCATCGGGATCTTCGCGCTGCCCACCCAGGGGCTCTCGTCCCTGGGCAACATCGCCACCCTGATCGGTGGGGCACCCAACCCGTACACCTATCCGGAGAACCTGCCGCGGGTGAACGCGCGCGGCGGCCCGGGCGGTGCGCCCGGATGCTGGCAGCCGATCACCCACGATCTGTGGCCCGCGCCCGAGTTGGTGATGGACACCGCCAACAGCATCGCGCCGTACAACCACCTGGACACCGGTTCGCCGTATGCGATCGAGTACGTCTGGGGTCGCCAGGTAGGGGATAACACGATCAACCCATGAAAATCACCGGTACCATCATCCGTCTCAGCATCTTCTCGCTGGTGCTGCTGGTCTTCACTGTGATGATCATCGTGGTGTTCGGCCAGATGCGTTTCCAGCGCACCTATAAGTACGCCGCCGAGTTCACCAGCATCAGCGGCCTGCGCTCGGGCCAGTTCGTTCGCGCGTCGGGTGTGGAGATCGGGAAGGTCAGTTCGGTCGACGTCGTCGACAACGGCCGACGGGCCCGCGTGGAGTTCACCGTCGACCGCGGGGTGCCGCTGTACCAATCGACGACGGCGCAGATCCGCTACCTGGACCTGATCGGCAACCGGTACCTGGAGCTGAAGCGCGGTGAGGGCGAGGGGGCCGACAAGGTCCTGCCGCCCGGCGGTTTCATCCCCGTCTCGCGCACCTCGCCGGCGCTCGACCTCGACGCGCTGATCGGCGGCTTCAAGCCGCTGTTCCGGGCGCTGGACCCGCAGAAGGTGAACACCATCGCCACGGCGCTGATCACGGTGTTCCAGGGTCAGGGCGGAACCATCAACGACATCCTCGACCAGACCGCGCAGCTGACCAACCAACTCGGCGAGCGTGACCAGGCGATCGGCGAGGTGGTCAAGAACCTCAACACCGTGCTGGACACCACGGTCCGGCACCGGCAGCAGTTCGATCAGACCGTCAACAACCTCGAGGTGCTGATCACCGGGCTCAACGACCACCGCGACCAGCTGGCCGGTGGGACCGCCCACATCAGCAACGCCGCCGGCACGGTCGCCGACCTGCTGGCCGAGGACCGCGGCCTGCTGCACAAGACCATCAACTACCTGGACGCCATCCAGCAGCCGCTGATCGACCAGCAGGACCAGCTGCAGGACTACCTCAAGAAGGTGCCGAGCGCGCTGAACATGATCGGGCGGGCCATCGGCTCCTACGGCGACTTCGTGAACTTCTACTCGTGCGACATCACGCTCAAGATCAACGGGCTGCAACCCGGCGGCCCCGTCCGCACGGTCCGGCTCTTCTCGCAGCCGACGGGTAGGTGCACGCCGCAATGAGGACGCTGGAACCCCCCAACCGGATGCGCATCGGCCTGATGGGCATCCTGGTCACGCTGCTGGTCATCGGTGTCGGGCAGAGCATCACGAGTGTCCCGATGCTCACCGCCAAGCCCGAGTACTACGGCCAGTTCACCGACACCGGCGGCATCAGCACCGGCGACAAGGTGCGCATCGCCGGCGTCGACGTCGGCAAGGTGGAAAGCCTGAAGATCGACGGCGACCACATCCTGGTCAAGTTCAACATCGGCACCCAGAAGATCGGCACCGAGAGCCGGCTGGCGATCAAGACCGACACCATCCTGGGCAAGAAGATCCTCGATGTGGAGGCGCGGGGCAACCAGATCCTGCGGCCCGGCAGCACCCTGCCGATCGGCCAGAGCACCACCCCGTACCAGATCTACGACGCGTTCTTCGACGCCACCAAGGCCGCGTCCGGGTGGGACATCGACACCGTCAAGCAGTCGCTGCACGTGCTGTCGGAGACGATCGACCAGACCTATCCGCACCTGAGCTCCGCGCTGGACGGGGTGGCCAAGTTCTCCGACACGATCGGCAAGCGTGACGAGCAGATCAAGCACCTGCTGGCGCAGGCCAACCAGGTGGCGAGCGTCCTCGGTGACCGGAGCAACCAGGTCGACCGGTTGCTCGTCCACGCGAACACGCTGCTGGCCGCGTTCGACGAACGCGGGCGTGCCATCGACGCGCTGCTGGCCAACGTCGCCGCGTTCTCCGAGCAGGTGAAGGGCTTCATCAACGACAACCCGAACCTCAACCACGTGCTCGAGCAGCTGCGCACCGTCAGCGACATCCTGGTGCAGCGCAAGGAAGACGTGGCCACGGGGCTCACCGAGGTCGGCAAGTTCCTGCCGTCGCTGAACGAGGCCATCGCGTCGGGACCGTACTTCAAGGTCGTGCTGCACAACATCGCGCCGTATCAGATCATCCAGCCGTTCGTGGACGCCGCCTTCAAGAAGCGCGGCATCGACCCCGAGAACTTCTGGCGCAGCGCCGGGCTTCCCGAGTTCCGGTGGCCCGACCCCAACGGCACCCGGTTCCCCAACGGGGCCCCGCCCCCGGCACCGCCGGTGCTCGAGGGCACGCCGGACCACCCAGGACCGGCCGTTCCGCCAGGGTCGCCGTGCTCCTACACCCCGGCCAACCCGGGCGGGAACGTCACCGTGGGCGACGAGGGTCTGCCTCGGCCGTGGAACCCGCTGCCGTGCCTCGGGACGAACATCGGCCCGTTCGGTGGCCCCGGCTTCCCCGCGCCGACCGACATCTTGTCGTCGCCGCCGCAGCCGGGCGGCCTGCCGCCCACGCCGGGCATCCCGATCGCGGGTCGCCCGGGTGACCCGCCGCCGGACGTGCCGGGCACCCCGGTGCCGCTGCCCACCCAGGCGCCGCCGGGTGCGCGCACCGAGAACCTCGAACCGGCCGGCCCGACGCCGCCGCCGTCGACGTTCGCGCCCGCTCTGCCGCCGGGGCCGCCGGCCCCGCCCGGACCCGGCAACCAGTTGCCGGCGCCGTTCATCAACCCGGGCGGAACCGGGGGCAGCGGTGCAGCGGGAGGGGGTAGCCAGAATTGAGCACCATCTTTGACATCCGCAACCTGCGGCTGCCCAGGCTATCCCGGGCGACCATCATCATCGGGACGCTGGTGGTGGTCCTGGCGCTAGTGCTGGGATTCGTCGGCTGGCGGCTGTATCAGAAGCTGACCAACAACACGGTGGTGGCGTACTTCCCGGCGGCCAACGCCCTGTATCCGGGCGACAAGGTCCAGATCATGGGGCTGCGGGTGGGCGCGATCGACAAGATCGAGCCGTCCGGCGACAAGATGAAGGTCACCTTCCACTACGAGAACAAGTACAAGGTGCCGGCCAACGCGTCGGCGGTGATCCTCAACCCGACCCTGGTGGCATCGCGCGCCATCCAGCTGGAGCCCACCTACAAAGGCGGTCCGGTGCTCGCCGACAACGCGGTGATTCCCGAGGAACGCACTCAGGTGCCGGTCGAGTGGGACCAGCTGCGCAACAGCATCACCAACATCATCTCCAAGCTCGGCCCCACCTGCCCGCAGGAGTCGGGGGCGGGCTGCACGACATTGCAGCGCGAGGGGCCCTTCGGTGAGGTCCTCGACTCGTTCGCCAACGGACTGGCGGGCAAGGGCAAGCAAATCAACACCACGCTGAGCAACCTGTCGCAGGCGGTGACCGCGCTCAACGAGGGCCGCGGCGACTTCTTCGCGGTGCTCAAGAGCCTGGCGCTGTTCGTGAACGCGCTGCACCAGGACGATCAGCAGTTCGTGTCGCTGAACGAGAACCTGGCTTCGGTCACCACGCGGCTGGCGCACAACGACACGGACCTGGCAAACGCGGTTCAGCAGTTCGACAGCCTGCTGTCCACGGTTCGCCCGTTCCTGGACAAGAACCGCGAGGTGCTGACGCACGACATCAACAACCTGGCGACGGCGACGAACGCGCTGTTGCAGCCGGATCCGCTGAACGGGCTCGAGACGGCTTTGCACGTGCTGCCAACGGCCGCGTCGAACATCAACCAGATCTATCACCCGTCGCACGGCTCGGTGGTCGCCATTCCGGCGATCACGAACTTCGCGAACCCGATGCAGTTCATCTGCAGCGCGATCCAGGCGGGCAGCCGCGCCGGATACCAGGAGTCCGCCGAGCTGTGCGCGCAGTACCTCGGGCCGATCCTCGACGCGATCAAGTTCAACTACCTGCCGTTCGGGTTGAACATCGCGAGCACCTCCGAGACCCTGCCCAAGGAAGTCGCCTACTCCGAGCCGCGGCTGCAGCCGCCGAACGGATACAAGGACACGACCGTCCCGGGCATCTGGTCGCCGGACACGCCGACGTCGCACCGCAACACGCAGAAGGGGTGGATCGTCGCCCCCGGCATGCAGGGCCAGCAGGTCGGGCCGATCACGCAGGGGCTCATGACGCCGGACTCGCTGGCAGAACTCATGGGAGGCCCCAACATCGCACCCGTCCAGTCGACGTTGCAGACCCCGCCGGGGCCGCCGAACGCCTATGACGAGAACCCGATCGTTCCGCCGATCGGCCTGAACGCTCCGGTGCCGATCCAGCCGCCGCCGCCCGGCCCCGAGGTGGCGCCGGGACCGGTCGCACCGACGCCCGCGCCGGTGGCGGCGCCGGCGCCGAATGCCGGCGGGCCGGCTAACAACGCGGGGGCGGGCCAGTGAGGGGCGCGACGAGCGCGGGACGCGCGAGGAGCAACCCGAACCGAGGGCCAGTGATCCGGTTGATGCCTATCGTTCGCCGCCGCGTGTGGCAGGGGTCGGTGCTGGCGATGGCCGCCCTGGTGCTGAGTTCCTGTGGGTGGAAGGGCATCTCGAACGTGCCCATCCCGGGCGGTCCTGGGAGCGGTTCGGGCGCCATGACCATCTACGTGCAAATGCCGGACACGCTCGCGATCAACGGCAACAGCAAGGTGATGGTCGCCGACGTCTTCGTCGGGTCGATCAAGAAGATCGAGCTGAAGAACTGGATCGCCACCCTGACGCTGGGCGTGCAGAAGGACCTCAAGCTGCCCAAGAATGCGTTGGCCAGCATTGGTCAGACCTCGCTGCTGGGTTCGCAGCACGTCGAGCTCGCGTCGCCGCCGAACCCCTCTCAGGAGTTGCTGAAGAACGGCGACACGATCCCGCTGAAGAACTCGAAGGCGTTCCCCACCACCGAGCAGACGCTGGCCAGCCTGTCGTTGGTCTTGCGGGGCGGCGGCATCCCGAACCTCGAGGTGCTGCAGAACGAGGTCTTCAACATCTTCAACGGGCGGGGCGAGAAGATCCGCGCCTTCCTGAACAAGCTGGACACCTTCACCGACCAGCTCAACCAGCAGCGCGACGACATCACCCACGCGATCGACTCGACCAACCGGCTGCTGGCCTACGTGGGCAACCGCGCCGACGTGCTGGACCGGGCGCTCACCGACCTCCCGCCGCTGATCAAGCATTTCGCCGACACCAAGCCTCTGTTGATCAACGCCGTGGACTCGGTGGGCCGGCTCAGCCAGGCCGCCGACCAGTACCTGTCGGAGGCCCGCGGGCCCCTGCACACCGACCTGCAGGCGCTGCAGTGCCCGCTGAAGGAACTCGGCCGCGCCTCGCCGGACCTGATCGGCGCGCTGAAGCTGATCCTGACGCAGCCGTTCGACATCGACACCGTGCCGAAGATCTTCAGGGGTGACTACATCAACATCTCGCTCACGCTCGACGTGACGTGGAGCGCCATCGACAACGCGTTCCTCACCGGCACGGGAATGTCGGGGGCCCTGCGCGCCCTCGAGCAGTCCTACGGGCGTGACCCGGAGACGATGATCCCCGACGTCCGCTACACGCCGAACCCGAATGACGCGCCCGGCGGACCGCTCGTGGAAAGGGGGGACAGGAATTGCTGACTCCCTTTGTCCGACGCCAGTTGATCATCTTCGGGATCATGACGGTGGTCTCGATCCTGGTGCTCGGCGTCTACTACCTGCAGATCCCGAGCCTGATCGGGATCGGCCGCTACGAGCTGAAGGCGAAGCTGCCGGCGTCGGGCGGGCTGTACCCGACGGCCAACGTGACCTATCGGGGCATCACCATCGGCAAGGTCACCGACGTCGAGCCCACCGAGGGTGGCGCCGAGGCGACGATGAGCATCGACAGCCGCTACAAGATTCCCGTCGACGCGACGGCGAACGTCCACTCAGTGTCGGCGGTCGGTGAGCAGTACCTCGACCTGGAGTCGACCGGGAACCCCGGCAAGGTCCTCTCGCCGGGGCAGACCATCACCAAGGGCACCGTCCCGAGTGAGATCGGGCCGGCCCTGGACACGGCGAACCGGGGCCTCTCCGCGCTCCCGAAGGAAAAGATCGGGCAACTGCTCGACGAGACGGCTCAGGCCGTCGGGGGTCTGGGCCCGGCGCTGCAACGGCTGGTCGACGGGACGCAGCAGATCGTCGGCAACTTCAAGACCAACATCAACGACGTCAACGACCTCATCCAGCACTCCGGGCCGATCCTGGACAGCCAGGTGAATTCGGGCAGCGCGATCGAGCGCTGGGCGCGGAACCTGAACGTGTTGGCGGCCCAGACGGCCCAGAACGACCAGCACGTGCGGAGCATCCTGTCGCAGGCCGCCCCGACGGCCGACCAGGTCAACGAGGTGTTCAACGACGTCCGCGACTCCCTGCCGCAGACGCTGGCCAACCTCGAGGTGGTGTTCGACCTGCTCAAGCGCTACCACACCGGTTTCGAGCAGGTCCTGGTGTTCCTGCCGCAGGGTGCGTCGATCGCGCAGACCGTCGCCGCGCCCTTCCCGAACATGGCCGCGCTGGACCTGGCGTTGTCGATCAACCACCCGCCGCCGTGCCTGACCGGCTTCATCCCGGCGTCGGAATGGCGGTCGCCCGCGGACACCAGCATGCAACCGCTGCCGTCCGGGACGTACTGCAAGATCCCGATGGACACGCCGGCGAACAGCGTGCGCGGGTCGCGCAACATTCCGTGCACCGATATCCCGGGCAAGCGAGCGGCCACGCCCAGGGAATGCCGCGATCCCAACCCGTACGTTCCGGCCGGGACCAACCCCTGGTACGGCGACCCGAACCAGATCCTGACCTGCCCCGCGCCCGCGGCGCGCTGCGACCAGCCGGTGAAGCCCGGCCTCGTGATCCCGGCGCCGTCGGTCGACAACGGGCTGAACCCCGCGCCGTCGGACCGCGTGTCGGGGACGCCCCCGCCGGTCAGCGACCCGTTGTCGCGGCCGGGATCGGGTACGGTCCAGTGCAACGGTCAGCAGCCCAATCCGTGTGTCTACACTCCGAGCGGGCCTCCAGCGGCGATGTACAGTCCTCAGAGCGGTGAACTGGTAGGGCCCGATGGGGTCAAGTACTCCGTCGAAAACTCGACCAAAACAGGAGACGACGGATGGAAGGAGATGCTGGCACCAACAGCCGGCTGAACCCCCCACCAATGCCGACGAATCGTCGTCTGCGCAGGCGCAACCGAACATTCAAGGCGGGCAATAACGAGTCGGAGGCGGTCGCGGACGAGACCGCTACCCCCGCCGGTTCCGAGGTGACGACCGAGGATTCGCCAGAATCCGAGGGAGGAACCGAGCCGACTGCCCCAGCGGTGACGACCGAGGATTCGGCAGAATCGCCGGAGGCCGAGAAGCCAGCCGAGCCGACGACGCCCGAGGTGGCGTCCGAGGATTCACAAGAATCCGAGGAGCCTGCCGAGCCTGCCGGCGAGGCCGAGGACGGTGCCGTCGCCGAGGAGCCGGAGGAGTCGTCGGCCGCCGCGGGCATCGAGCGCCGGCCGTCGCGATTGGGTCGCGGCTGGAAGGTGGCCATCGCCGTGGCGCTCGTGTTGTGCGCCGGCGGGATCGGCTTCGGCGGCTACCGCGCCCTGGTCTCCCATAAGGACGCGCAAGCGATCGCGCGCAATGACGCGGAGGCGCTCAAGGCGGCGGTGGACTGCGTCTCGGCGACCCAGGCCCCGGACACCAACGCCATGGCGGCCAGCGAGCGAAAGATCATCGATTGCGGCACGGACGCTTTCCGCTCGCAGGCCCTGCTCTACACCGGCATGATCGTGCAGGCCTATCAGGCCGCGAACGTCCACGTCCAGGTTGCCGACGTGCGGGCGGCGGTGGAGCGCAACAATAGTGACGGATCCGTCGATGTGCTTGTCGCGCTTCGGGTCAAGGTGGACAGCGCGCAGCAGCAGAACGAAACCGGCTATCGACTGCGGGTGAAGATGGCTCTCGCAGAAGGGCAGTATCGGATATCGAAGCTCGACCAGGTGACGAAGTGACCGTGGTGGTCGAGGAGACTCAGACCACCGCCGTCCCCGAGTCAGCACCGAATGCATTGGCGCCGTGGCACGTTCGTGCGGGCGCCTTGGCGGTGGACGTGCTGCCCGGTGTCGCGGTGGTCGCCACGTCGGCGTTGGTGGCGTTGAGCCTGCCCCAGCACCCGGTGTGGTGGTGGGTGAGCGTGTCGATCGGCGGACTGACCATCCTGCTGATGCTGGTGAATCGGCTGCTGCTGCCGACGGTCACGGGCTGGAGCCTGGGCCGAGCGCTTTTCGGCGTCTCGGTGGTGCGGCACGACGGCTCGGTCCCGGCCCCGTGGTGGCTGTTGCTCCGGGACCTGGCCCACCTGCTCGACACCTTGTCGGTCGTGGGATGGCTTTGGCCGCTGTGGGATTCGCAGCGCCGCACGTTCGCCGACATGCTGTTGGGCACCGAGGCGCGGCGCGTCGGGCCGGACGCCGAGCGCCCCGACGCCCGGCGGTGGACCCTGGTGGCGGTCGCGAGCGCCACGGCGTTGTGCCTCGGTGGGGCCGCCGTCAGTTTCCTGGTGGTGTACTCCTACGACCGGGACACCCAGCACACCAAGGCCGAGATCGCGGTCCAGGGACCCAAGATCGTCGCCCAGATGCTGACCTACGACCCGAAGTCGCTGGCCGACGACTTCGCGCGCGCACGCTCGCTGGCCACCGACAAGTACCGCAGCCAACTGGCGACCCAGCAGGACGTGGTGCAGAAGGGCAACCCGGTCATCAACGAGTACTGGCCGATCAACAGCTCGATCCTAACGGCCGGGCCGGACCGGGCGACGATGCTGGTGTTCCTGCAGGGCCGGCGAGGGTCCGCTCCCGACGAGCGCTACATCACCGCCACCGTCCGCGTCGCCTTCCTCCAGGGCGGGGACCACCACTGGCGCGTCGACGACCTGGCCGTATTGACCAAGCCGAAGCCCCCCGGGAACGGGAAATGAGCCCCCGCCGCAAGATTCAGCCCGGCGAGGAGCCGCTGCTCGTCGAGCGGGAAGTCCCGCCGCGGCTATCGCCGGTGCTGCCGGCCGCCGCCACGGTCGCCGCGGTGCTGATGGCGGCGGCCATCACGGTGTGCGCCCTCGTCCTCGTCTCCCATAAGTCGCGCGAGCGCGCGGAGTCCAAGGAACTCGCCGCGGTCACTTATGTCAGCGGGTTCATGGTCCAGTTCACGTCCATCGACCCGTTCCACGCCAACGAATACGTGGAGCGGGTGTTGGCGCAGGCGACCGGCGACTTCGCCAAGCAGTACCGCGAGAAGGAGAACGAGATCCTGCTTCAGATCGCCCGTGCCGAACCGGCGACCGGAGCCGTGCTGGGCGCGGGGGTGGAACGATGGAACGACGACGGCAGCGTCAACGTCATCGTGGCGACGGCCGTCACCTCCAAGTCGCCGGATGAGAAGCAGGTTGTGGAGAACACCAATCGTTGGACGGCAACCGCCACGCAGGAAGGGAAGCAGTGGAAGATCAGCAACCTGCAGCAGGTGATCTGACCGCCGACGCGGCCACCGACGAAGCGGCCGAGACGGCCACCGACGAAGCGGCCACCGACGAAACGCCCGAAGCGGCCCGCGACGAAGCGGCCGAAGCGGCCGAAGGCGAGGCCGGTGAGCCGGACGAGGCGGACTCCGGTCAGCAAGCCGACGTGAGCGACAAGGCCGTCACGCGCCGCCGGCGGCCCCTGGCCGGTAAGTGGCTCGGCGTCGCCGTGGTGCTGGCCGCCGTGCTCTTCGTCGGGTCGGCCGCGTTCGCCGGCGCGACCATGCAGCCGTACCTGGCCGACCGCGCCACCGCCGCAACGAAGATGCTCGTGGCCCGGACCGCGGCGAACGCGATCACGACGCTGTGGACCTACACGCCGGAAAACATGGACGGACTGGCCGACCGGGCGTCGGCCTATCTCAGCGGCGACTTCGAGGCCCAGTACCGCAAATTCGTCGACCAGATCGTCGCCCCCAACAAGCAGGCCAAGGTGAGCAACAGCACCGAAGTCACCGGCGCGGCGGTCGAATCGCTCGACGACCCGAACGCGGTGGTCATCGTCTACACCAACACCTCGTCGACCAGCCCGCTGACCAAGAACATCCCGTCGCTCAAGTACTTGTCCTACCGGTTGTTCATGAAGCGCAATCACGGCCGCTGGCTGGTGACCAGGATGACGACCATCACCTCGCTGGACCTGACGCCGCACGTCTAGCCGAAAGGCGTTGCCGCGCATGGCCGTATCGTCGCCGGTCTCCGAGCGATCGACCGTCGCGGCGTTGTTGCTGCTGACGTTCGCCACCGGGCTCGCCGACTCGATCAGCATCCTGGTGCTGGGCCACGTGTTCGTCGCCAACATGACCGGCAACGTGATCTTCCTCGGCTTCTGGCTCGCGCCGAGAACCAGCATCGACCTGACCGCGGTGGTGGTGGCCCTGCCGACCTTTGTCTGCACGACCATCGTCAGCGGCCGGTTGGCGCGCCATTTCGACCAACGCACGCGATCGTGGATCTGTACCGTCCTGACGACGGAAGTCGTTCTACTGCTTGCGCTTTCGGGGTTAGCCGGCGCGGGCGTCCTGCACTATCACGACAACACCAAGTTGATCACCATCGGCGTTCTGGCCGTGACGTTCGGCCTGCAGCATTCGAGCGCCCGCCAGTTCGGCATCCAGGAATTGTCCACGACGGTCCTCACGTCGACGATCGTCAGCCTCGGTCTGGACAGCCGCCTGGCCGGTGGCACCGGCAACCGCCAGAGGCTGCGCGTCACGGTGGTGGTGACGATGTGCGCCGGCGCGTTCCTGGGTGCGACGATGTCGCGATTCTTCGTCGCGCCGGTGTTCGCGGTGACGGCCGCGGTGATCGCGGTCAGCCTGCTGATCTTTCGCTTCGGACCGCCGAACTAGTTGAACGCCAACCAGCTTGGCAGCGCCCGCTCGTGGGAGTCGCAGAGGACCTGCCGGGTGTCGCACGATCCCCGCGGGGAGCCGGCGCCGGCCCACATGCCGCCGGTGTCGCGGCGCAGCACGATGGCCGACGAGCCGCCGCCGTCGAGGAGCACGGCGGTGTCGCTGCCCAGGCCGCGGAAGAGGTCCTGCATGTTGTCGGGTGTGTAGCTCCCGCCCTCGAAGATGTACATCTCGTCCTTCTGCCGCGCGTAGGCCAGCGCGGTGCGCGCCGCGCTGGGGCCGCTGTCGCGCAGTTGCCCGGTGTTGCCAGGCGCGAGCAGGCCGATCCCCGACACCGCGACGAACCTCTCGTTCTTGTTGAGCAGGTCCTGGACGACGGGAGTGGCGGCGTCATAGTCCTGTTTTGTCCTGGGCCACACCATGTATGGGGCACCGCCCGCCGGCAGGATCATCGTCGACAGGACACTCCAGCTCTCGCCGCCGCCGGAGAGTCCCTGCTTGCCGGGGTAGGCGACGGTGCCGGTGACCGCCTGGTTGGCCCGGCCCTGCCCGTGGGTGTTGTCGACGAACGCCCCGAGCGGTGAGCTGCAGCCGGTTTGGCGCCAGGAGCCGCCCTTCTGCCCGCGCACGTCGAAGAAATTCGCGTTGATCGCGATCGTCGGTTCGCCCATGCGCTGCCACGCCTGCAGCGGTGCGTAGACCTCGGACGCCTGCCACAGTCCCTCGCCGGTGCGGGCGCCGGGATTGTTCTCGCAGCGGGCCTGATCGCCCTGGTGGGTGTCGACGAGTAGGTGCGGTGCGAGCCGTCCGGCCGCGTTCTTGATGATCATGAGGTGACCGCCGTTGTCCATCTCGTACCAACTGCCGGCGGCGTTGAGCATCGGCGCGGGGTGCCCGGGCCCGAAGTTGTAGACGAGGTAGGAACCCTTGGTGCCGTTGATGGCGCTGGCGAGCAGGTCACGCCCGTCGGCGGCGTGTGCGACGGGCTGCCCGGTGGTGATCGGCAGCGCCGCGCAGGCGACGGCGGCGGCCACCGTCGCGCAGCGGGCGGCCAGCCGGCGCCAGCTCGCGCGTGGGGTCAGCACGGTAGCCCTTTCGGCCCTGATATGGATGCAACATAAGAAGCATCAGTCACATTCGTCACAGCTGTCAAGTAGCGTAACGACGGGGTGACGTTTCGGCTGCGGCCGAATTACGTTTGTTCGCTTGAGCTTTCGAGCTCGCGATCGCTCCGGCTGGCCTGGTACTGCGCCTGGTGTTCTTTCGCGATCGCCATGGCGACGGCCCCGGGTATCCGGTGGAAGCCCTTGCGGTCGTAGAGGTGCGTGACGATGCCGCCGAACAGCAGGCCGATCACCAGGCCGATAGCCGTCAGCGTCAGCGCCTGCGCCAAGCCGGTGCCCGCACCGCCGTCGAGATAGACCAGCGACCGGACGCCGAGGAACACCTGATGCATCGGCTCGAATTCGGCCAACCAGCGGAATAGCGACGGCGTCGCCTCGATGGGGACGGTCGCCCCGGCCGACGGCAGCCCGAGGATCACGAAGATGAGCATGCTGACCAGCAGGCCCAACGACCCCAGCACCGACAGGATGGAGCTGGACGTGACGCCGACGGCCGCGATCGCGAAGACACCGTAGGCCCATAGCTGCCAGCCCAGCGGGATCGGCATCCCCAGCCCGTGCGCGATTGCGAGATAGGTCGCCGACGTCAGCAGCGCCAGCAGCACCATCATCGCCCACTTGACCAGCAACGTCTGGAAACGCGAAATCCTGACCTGCTCGGCGAGGCGGTAGACCGGGCCGAATTCGGCGGGCACGTAGCCGAGCAAGGCGTCCACCAGCGTGCTGACGACCACGCTGCCCGTGAAGCCCGCGAGCAACAGCAGCAGCGCGTAATAGAAGGCCGAGAGCCCGTTGCCCGTGCCGTTCGGCAGCGGCTTGTAGACGGTGGACTTCACGTCGATGGGGTTGGCGATCCCCAGCTGGGAGGCGCCGGTCAGCGGCGCACCGCCGGTCTGCGCGGACACCTCCGCCGTAAGTCGTTGCCCCACTCGGCTGTTGGCGACCGTCATGGCCTGGGTGAGGGTCTGGCCGGCGATGCTGGCGCCGAGCGTGCCGGCGCGCGGGTTGGTGGCGATCGTGATGGGGGGACGGTCGGCGTGCGTGGGCGCGACGGCGCTCTCGCCGAACTCCCGCAGCCGCGACGAGAAGGTCGGCGGGATCACCGCCTCGCCGTAGACCTGGGCACGGTCCATCAGCAGCTGCGCCTCGTCATGCGAGACGACGCGGACGTCAAACTTGTTCTTGTCCAACCCCGCAACGAGGCCGTCGACGATCTGGCCGCCGGTCGGCCCGGCGTCCTCGTTGACCACGGCGATGGGGAAGTGCCGCAGGTTGGTCATCGGGTTGAGGATGCCGCCGAGGTACAGCGCACACAGCGCCGACATGAGGGCCAGCGTGATGGCCAGCGGGGCCGCCCAGAACCGTACGGTGCGTATTGCCTTGACATTCCGGTCCGGGTTCGGCGCCGCGTGCCGCGGCTGCGATCGAGACATGCGGGCTCCTGTCTGTCGTGCCCACTCTATGCAATGGCTTCCGCGTGGCGCCCCGCCGCGTCGCGCGTCGTCGAAAGTGAAACCTTGGCGGCGACACGCCGAGGAGGGCCGCCAGGATGTCACGCTGGACGGTGTCTGGGCGCGCTAGTCGCCGAGCCTGGCGTGCATCTCCCAGACCAGCAGTTCGGCGGGCCCGGTCGCCGTGACGCGCGCACCGCCGGCGTCGGTGAACCGAACGGCGTCGCCGTCGCGCAGCTCACCGCCCCCCTCCAGGGTGGCCCCGCCCCGGGCCGCGAACAGGTGCAGGTACGGCGCGTCGGGCAGGGTCACCGCGTCGCCGGGCCGCAGCCGCGCCGCGTGCAGCGCCGCCCCGCCGTTGTGCAGCGTGATGGCCGCGTCGTGCCGGGGAATGCCGGAGGCGACGGTCGCGAGCTTGCCGTCCAACTCGCGCTCGTCGATGTCGTGCTGTTGATAGCTCGGCGCGATGCCGGCGGCGTCGGGTAGGACCCACATCTGCACGAAATGCACCGCCTCGGTCGCCGAGTCGTTCTGCTCCGAGTGCAGGATCCCGCTGCCCGCCGACATACGCTGCGCCAGGCCGGGATAGACCACGCCGGAGTTGCCGGCCGAGTCCCGATGGGTGAGCGCGCCGCTCAGCACCCAGGTCACGATCTCCATGTCGCGGTGGGGGTGCGTCCCGAATCCCGCGGCGGGCTGGACAATGTCGTCGTTGTTGACCATCAGCACCCCGAAGTGGGTGTTGTCCGGTTCGTAGTGGTCGCCGAACGAGAAGGAGTGCCGGGATTGCAGCCAGGGCGTCGTGGTCACGGCCCGGTCGGCCGCGCGCCTGATCTCGACAGCCATGGGGATCAGCGTAGGTCAGCGAGCAGTGCCCGGGCGTGGCTGAGGGTGGCGTCCAGGGTGGCCAGGGTCAATCCAGTGGGTCGGCCCAGGTGGATCTCGATCTGGTATTCCGGTTGCCCGTCGTGACCGAAGATCGGCAGGACGACGAATTCCGTTGACTCGAGCTCGGTTTCGAGCACGTCGGTGACCGAGCGCAGGGTCACCATCGTCATCAGGGCGGTGAGCCGGCGGGTCACCTGCGCCGTCGGTTCCAGCGATGCCAGCACCTCGGAGAGCCGGTGGTGCAGCGAACGGTGGGTGTCATCGAAGCGCCACGCGCCGTACCCGCGGGCGCGGATGTCGGCCAGCACCCGCCGATGCTCGGCGACCTCGACGCGCGTCAGCCGCGGCATCACCCCGTGCAGCCACGCCTGCACGGAATCGTCGTCGCGCCAGGCCATGGCCACCAGGCCGAAGGGCGGGTCGATGGGGAAGCGCTGCCCGACGGCGTGTTCGCCGTCGGTGCCGTGGCCGACCGCGTCGACGGTGGTGAGGTGCCGAACGCCGATCCGCGACATCGAGCACCCGGCGCCCAGCGCGTCGTGCAGGTGGCGCAGCGCGGCGCGTCCGCGGTCGAGCAGCGGGAACTGCTCCCGCAGCCCGTGTACCAGGCCGAACAGGCCGCTGCCGAGCACGTAGCGGCGATCGTCGCGCCGCGCCACCCACGCCCTGCCGTCCAGTTCGGCCAGGATGAGCGCGCACGTCGAGGTGCTGATCCCGCAGGCCTTGGCCAATTCGGCCGAGGTCCGTCCCCGCGGTGAAGCGGCCAGCGCGGCAAGGACGTCCATCACGCGGGCGGTCGGCGGTGACTTGGCGGTTGACGGGGCCACGGCCCGCTCCTTACGCTCGTCCAAATATCAAGGCAATACTTCCTAATAATAGGAGACATTGTGCTCAAGGTGGGGGTGTGGG